>JAZQUY010000038.1:0-60243 GCA_045631525.1 Clostridia bacterium | reverse complement strand
AGGCTTCCGCACAGATGTGGCAGAAATCTATAAGTGCTGCGATATATTTGCGTTCCCCTCAAAACGTGAAGGTTTAGGAATGGCAGCCCTTGAAGCAATGACATGTGGGCTTCCGGTAGTCGGCTCAAATATCCACGGAATACCTGATTACCTTATCGACGGAGAAACGGGTTTTAAATGCAGCCCCTTGGATGTTAATGCTTTTGCAGATAAAATTAAGTTGCTTGCAGACGACATCAATCTTCGCAGCAAAATTGGCGAAAGAAATCAGGAGTTTGTGAAAAACTTTAGCCTGGAAAATTCTATAGAAATAATGAAAAAAATATACGAAATATAGAGGTATACAAATTATGAGCAATCCAAAAGTTTCTGTGATTATGGGGATATATAATGGCGAAAAAACAATGGAAAGGGCAATAGATTCAATTATTGCCCAAACATATATCGACTGGGAATTAATAATCTGCGATGACTGCTCGACAGATGATACATATAAGATTGCATCAGAATATGCGGAAAAGGACAATCGTATTAAAGTTATACAAAACGAAAAGAATATGCGCCTTGCATATTCGCTCAATCACTGTCTTTCTGTTGCCAAAGGCGAATATATTGCTCGCATGGATGATGATGATATTAGCCTTCCGGAAAGATTTGAAAAACAGGTAAAATATCTTGACGAACATCCCGAAATGGCAGTTGTCGGTTCAGCAGTAATTGTTTTTGACGAAAATGGAGATATGGGTGTTCGCGGACTTGGTATCGAATATCCCATACGAAAGATTGTCAATCGCTCAACGCCATTTGCTCATCCCACAATTATGATGAGAAAGTCCGCATACGATCTTTTAGAAGGTTATACCGTAAGTCCTGAAACACTAAGGGCAGAAGACCTTGATTTGTGGTACAGATTTCGTATTGCGGGGCTTAACGGATACACCATTCAGGAACCCCTTCTCAGATATTGCGAAAGAGCATCCGACTATAAAAAGAGAACACTGAAAGCCGCCATAGGGATTGCTCGTGTTCATCGAAAGTATCTTCGCATTATGAAATTGCCCCACAAATGGGATTATATCATCTATCGTCCCATAATTGGCGCCCTTGTTCCACGGTGGTTGATAGAAATATATCATAAGAAAAAATAGTTTAAATTGAAAGGAAGGTCAATCCGTGTTTAATGATTTTAACAGCTGGCTGTTTTATTTGGGAGCACTGAGCGGTTCGGCATACCTGCTGGGCTTTATTTCTCAAACACAAAAGAAAAGAACCTCCCTTTATTTTATTATTACCTTTATCGCACTTGCTATCCCTGTTCTTATGGCTGCATACAGAAGCTGCGGAACAGATTCTTTTACATACATGCGCGATTATTTGTATACCAGGCGAGTGCCCTTCAAAGAACTCTTTGAGGGGGTTTCCGGGCTGTCGGAGAGTGGCTACACGTTTTTGACCAAAGTTTTAGGCTACTTCAAAAGTGTAAGGGTTTTCTTTGGTGCATATGCAGCAATCACGGTATGCATTTTTTATCTTGCATCAAAGGAATACAAAAAAGATGGCATTGCTCTTTCGATGCTTCTGTTTTATTTTGGGACATTTACCGGCTCGTTTAATATTATGCGACAATCTGTAGCTGTTGTACTTGTTGTCTTCAGCTTTCAATATGTTTTCAAAAAAGACTTTCTGCGGTTTATGCTTTTTGTATTGATTGCAGGTACGTTCCACACCTCGGCACTTCTTGTAACTTTTGTATATTTTCTATGGACAAAGGAAGGAAAGCTCATTCCCGGAGTTTTACTTTTTATAATCTTTGTTGCATTTGCTGCGGTTGCAATCGGTCTGGAGGGATTCTTAGGGTCATTTGCAGGCAGGGAATTTGAATCTGAATCATTGCAGAGATATGTTGGTTATACGTCAAATGAAGTTGAAGCGAAAAACAGAGACTTCTATTTGACTTTGCTGATTGCAATTATTCTTCTTGTGCACTATCAAAAGTTGGTTGAAGTGGATAAGCGGAACAGCTTTTTTATATTTTTATATCTTATTGCTACAGCACTTGCTTTGTCCGGCTTTGTAAGCCCTTATGCAAAGCGAATAGCAAAGTATTTTGCGGTGGGATCCTCCTGGCTTCTTGCAGATATTCCCAAGTGCTACAAGGACCATCATTCCATATGGACAGCAAGACTTTTGGTTATATTTTATGCCCTAATGCGATTCACCCTGACTGCGTATATACTCGACCAGGGTGACCTTATACCATATATATGGATTTTACCCTCATGGGCAAGATTTTAAAATAGAAGCAGAGTCATACTGCTTAATAAGATTTTGAAGGGAGTCGTATAATGATACCAAAGGTTATACATTACTGCTGGTTTGGGGGCAACCCGCTTCCTGAACTTGCACAGAAATGCATTGAAAGCTGGAAGAAATTTTGTCCTGATTATGAGATTGTAAGATGGGATGAAACGAATTTTGATATAAATCAAAATGATTATTGTCGCGAGGCGTATGAGACAAAAAAATGGGCGTTTGTAAGTGATTATGCAAGGCTCAAGGTTTTATATGAATATGGCGGTATTTATATGGACACCGATGTTGAGGTGACAAAAAAGTTGGATTCGTTTTTAAATCACGATGCATTTTCAGGATTTGAGGATGAAAAACATATTCCAACTGGAATTATGGCATCAAAGAAAAACGGTGATTGGATGAAACTTTTGCTGTCATATTACGACGACAGGCAGTTTGTGCTTGAAAACGGAGAACTTGATTTAACAACAAACATTACGAGTATAACAAATATGACACTAACTAAATATTCCTTGGAATTAAACAACAAATTTCAAGAGATAGACGGTGCTTATGCCTTATATCCATCCGATTTTTTTTGCCCGAAGGATTATAAAACCGGTGAACTTGATATTACAAAAAATACTCATACAATACACCATTATGATGGGTCTTGGACAAGTGAAGAATGGCGTTGGCGTTCGACATTTATTCATAAATATCACAAATATATGGGGCGCCAGATGGCAAAAATAGTTTCGATTCCCTTGTACTATCTTAAGAATGGAGATGTATGGGGAATGATGAATGTTATGAGGACTAAACTTAAAAGGCTAAAGAAGAAGGTTAAAAGCAGGAATGAATAATAAAAAGCTTACGATAACGCTAATTGCCAATATAGCAGTGTTTATAACAAACAGCCTTATAGGTTTCTTTATGACCCCCTATATTGTTAATCGTGTGGGGGCAGAGGCTTATGGGTTTGTGTCTTTGGCAGGTAGCTTTACCAATTATGCAAACACGCTTATGCTTGCACTCAATTCAATGGCCGGCCGATTTATCACCATTGAAATTCACAAAAAGAATATTGAGCAGGCAAATAGATATTTCAACTCGGTGCTTGTGGCAAATTTGATTATGACTTTGGTGTTGCTTTTGCCGGCAATACTTTGCATATGCTTTGTTGAAAAGTTTATAAATATTTCTTCCCCGTTGGTAGGAGATGTAAAGATTTTATTTGCGTGTATCTTCGTATCGTTCTTTTTCAACATAATGGGTACGGCTTTTTCTTGTTCTACTTTTGCATCAAACCGAAAGGATCTTGAAGCAAAAAGACAGATGGAGTCTTATTTGATTAAAGTTTTTGTTTTGTTAGGATGTTTTTCGTTGTTGTCCCCACATATTTATTATGTAGGGATATCCACAATGCTTATGAGCGGCTATGTTTTTGCGACAAACATTAAATATACAAAAACGTTAACGCCTATGCTTGAGGTGAAAAAAGGCAATTATGGCAGAGAAAGTATCAGGACATTACTTAGCTCGGGAATGTGGAACTCTATTGAGCATCTTGCAACTACACTGTTTACGGGCTTTGACGTCCTGATTGCAAATTTGTTTTTGAGTGGAACAGCAATGGGTGTCTTATCGGTGGCAAAACTTCTTCCTGGCATGGTGGAAATGCTTATCTGGCAAGTTTCCGCGATGTTTATTCCTGAGTATACGATAGCTTTTGCCAAACAAGACAAACAAAGGTTTTTAAAAAGTTTGAGAAAAACAGTTATTGTTGCAAGCGTTTTGTCAAATGTATGTATGGGCCTGTTGTGTGTTATGAGCAAGGAGTTTTATAGACTCTGGGTTCCGGATGAGAACGCAGACCTTTTATTCGCTCTCAGCGTCCTTACTATTTCGAGCATTTTTGTATGCGCAGGAATATATTGTATGTATAACATTGCAACCGTGACAAACAAAATAAAAATTCCTGCTATTGTTAAGGTAGGTGTTGGAATTTTAAATATTATTCTTATGCCTATTTTGTTAAAATTTACAGGGTTGGGTTTGTATGCTATTGCGGGGACGAGCTCAGTTCTTAATGCGATATTCAATCTGGCTTTTTATGTGCCGTATGCAGCACGATGCATAAACGAAAAAACTTCTGTGTTTTATAAGCCTGTTGCCATGAATGTTGTATCTTTGGCTTTAACGGTGATTATAGGTTATTTCATCAAAAGATTTTTCAGCTTTGGTGGCTGGTTTGAGTTAATATTCTTTGGAATAATTCTTGGCACCATAGCTTTAATTATAAACATTACTTTATGTACAAGCCTTAATGAGAAAAAACAAGCTGTTACGTTTATCAAACAGAAACTGAAACGGTGATTTAAATGACAGAAATATTATACCTTTTAAACATAATTAAATCTGTATTAAATAGAGCAAGCAGCGCTGTCCTGCCGGAAGGGATAGCTTTTGAAAAGCTTTATTCATTCTCAAAAGCCCACGGGCTTTCGGGGTTTGTTGCGTGCTGTCCTGAAGTAATGGCAAAGATGCCAAAAGAGCTTCAGGCGAAGTTTCGGTATGAGTTCAACATAAGCGTTGCCAAAGAGACCGCACAGGAGCGTGTTGTATCTGCATTTCTTCAAAAAATGGAGGAAAATGGGCTTCGGTGTCTTCCGCTGAAAGGCTTTTACATAAAAAAGAAATACCCAATTCCAGCTCTTCGTGAAATGACAGATACGGATATTCTGGTGGACGCAGAAAATCTTGAAAAGATAATACCCATACTGGAGTCTTTAGGGATGAAATATGACCACGATACTCTCCATGAGGTTATTTTCAAAAGCAGTCAGCTTGTTATAGAACTTCATAAAGAGCTGATACCCAGCAATCTGGGAAAGCTTTATGAATATTATAAGGATGGATGGGACAGAGCGGTACTTTGCATAGGCAAAGGTTTTGTGCATGAAATGTCACCTGAGGACACCTATGTTTTTGCGGTTAATCACATTGCCAAGCATTATGCAGGCGGGGGAATTGGAATCAAACACGTTGCGGATATATTTGTTATGTCCAAAGAAAAAATGGACAGAGACTATATAAACGCAGAACTTTCAAAGCTTGGACTCGAAAAATTTCATTCCACGCTTAAGAATGTTGCGGATATGTGGTTCTCGACGCAAAAAAAAGACAGCTATGCAGATGAAACTTTAGCAATGGCGCACTTTATACTGGGAAGCGGAGAGTTTGGGAATGCAGAAAACCGTACCGCATCAGGCATATTGAAAAGAGATGCCGGAAAGGTTAGCGGCGGGGCAAAATTCAAAAGTATATTAAAAAGGATTTTCCCAACGGTAGGGACTATGAAGCTTCTTTATCCGGCAGTTAATAGATGCGGTGTTTTGTATCCGATATATGCGGTAATAAGAATTTTTGATATATTATTCAACCGGAAAAGAGAAATAAAAAACGTGTTGATAATGGCAAATGCAAAACAAGAAACGGTTGATTCTTTTGCTGAGCATTGTAGCAGGATGGGACTTCCCAAAAACCTTTAGGGAAAAGAAAAACGGGGCTTTTAAAAAGCCCCGTTGAATTTTGTCACTATTTGAAAATGTTTTTCTGGAAACGCCCAAGAGCTGTCATCAAAAGTCCGCCAAGCGCGCAGCAGGAAATAATTTCGCCCAAGGCTACGGTTAAAGAAAAATACCACAGCGACCCTGTGATTCCATATGCATACACCAGCACAAAAGGTATGATGACGGCATTAGAGATAACAGGGGGGAGGATTGCGAGTACGCGGTATTTCCGTAAAATCCGTGTGAAAATCGCACCCAAAAGGGTTGCGAGGCTTCCGAAAATCACGTCAAGGATGACGCTGCCGCTGATGAGATTGGCAAGGATACAACCCACAAAAAGTCCCGGAACTGCAGCGGGCGTGAAAATGGGAAGAATGGTGAGAGCTTCTGAAAATCTCACCTGAATTACCCCGCTGGAAAGACCCAGTACACTTGATAAAAGTGTAAGTGCCGTATACAGCGCGGCGATTACGGAAGAGTGAATAATAAATTTTGTTTTGCTTTTCATAAAAAAGCCTCCTTAGTTTTGATTTGAGTGAGGATGGTTTCGAACTCACTTTTTATTTAAAGCCCACGGGTTTGTGGGAATTTTTTATTTTTTACAACTTTGCAGCATATACGAAATTTTGAGAAGCAGCTTTGTGGGAACAAACCGCTGTAGAATAATGCCCAGTTTGATAAAAAGACCTGGTGCAATAATAAGCCTATTTCTAAACATCTTTTTTATTGCGTATTCTGCAATAAAGGGACTTTTGTGTCCGTTTATAATGAAAGAGACTCCTGCGCGGTTATTGAATTCTGTATCAACCGGACCAGGGCATAAAACACTGATATGAACATTACTTTTCTTTCGGCGCAGCTCTTCATAAAGGGCCGTGCTGAATTTTACCACATAACCCTTTGTGGCATAGTATGTGGACATCAGCGGCCCTGAAAGAAAACCGGCGATTGATGCTACATTCATAATATACCCATGATTTTTTTCTTCAAAACTTTTTAAGAAAAGCTTTGTCAGAATATGTACTGCTTTTATGTTGAGGTCAACCATATTCAGCTCGGTCTCAAGAGGAACGCTGCTTGATTCGCCATATGTACCAAAACCTGCATTGTTTATGAGAATGTCAATGCCTTCGTCCTCTGTCATATCAAAAAGAGTATAACAGTTTTCGGGAACCGACAAATCAAGGGATATGATGCGAGGGTTTCCGCCAAGTTCGGTTTTTAGTTCCTCAAGGAGTGCGGTGTTTCTGGCGACCAGAACAAGCTCTGCCCCCATATTGTGAAGAACTCTTGCCATATCACGACCAATACCTGTGCTGGCACCTGTTATCAATGCTTTCATGAAAGTCACCTCTTTAAATCTTTAAAAAAGTATAACACACAAAGACGTGGGCTGTCAAATTATTATCTTGCAAAAAAACGCCAGATGTAATATAATAGAAACGAAGTTACAAAAGGAGAGTGCATAGAATGAAAAACTTGTTGGTTGTTCAATCCGGAGGCCCTACTGCGGTGATAAATTCGTCACTGGCGGGGGTTATAAAGGGCGGATTTGAACGCTTGGATAAAATAGGAAAAGTCTTTGGCGGACTTTTTGGTATTGAGGGCGTTGAACAGGAAAAAATTGTTCCCCTCGAAAAATTTAAAGAGGATGGGCTTTTGGACCTTTTGAAGCAAACGCCGTCATCATATCTTGGCTCGTGCCGAAAAAAGCTTCCTGATCCACAGGAAGACAAAGCCTTTTTCGAGAACATCTTTGGGATTTTGAAGAAATATGATATTGGTTATTTCTTTTGTATAGGCGGAAATGACTCCATGGACACCGTGGACAAAATGAGCCGTTATGCAAAAGAGGTGGGTTCTGACGTAGTGGTTGTTGGTGTGCCAAAAACCATTGATAATGATTTGAATCTTACGGACCACACCCCAGGATTTGGCTCGGCAGCGAAATTTATTTCCAATTCAATGCGTCAGCTGAAAAAAGATACTGAGGTTTATCAGGTGCCGTCGGTTGTTATCTTGGAAGCAATGGGCAGAAATGCTGGGTGGCTTGCGGCGTCTGCGGCGCTTGCGAACGACAGAGAAACAAAAGCTTGTGACGTGGTGTGTCTTCCTGAGGTGGCATTTGATGTGGATGCCTTTCTCAAAAAGGTGGAAATCACAGCAAATGAACAAGGTTCGGTTATGATTTGTGTTTCAGAGGGTATTCGTGATAAAGACGGCAAATACATAATGGAAAATGAGGGTATTCTCAAAAGAAAGAATGACAAGTTCGGTCACGCGGCTCTTGGAGGTGTAGGACAGACTCTTCGCGATATGGTGGCAGAAAATCTTGGACTCAAAGCTCGGTCAATTGAGCTCAGCACTCTTCAAAGATGCTGGTCAAGCGGTGCATCCCTTTGCGATGTGACAGAAGCTCATGCTGCAGGAAGAATGGCGGTGGAATATGCCTGCCAGGGTCTTGGCGGAGTGGTTCCCGGTTTTAAAAGGCTTTCCGATGAGCCATATAAAATGGAAATCGTTCCTTATGATGTGACGGAAATTGCAAACTTTGAAAAGAAAATCCCGGCAAGCATGATTACAGCCGACGGATTTGGCTTGACAGAAGAATTTATAAAATATGCAAAACCTCTTGTCTCGGGTGAGCCTGAGCTTAAATATAAAAACGGGCAAATTCAGTTTGCACCAAAGGTTTGGTAAAATTAGTGATTATGAGCAGAAAACGCTTTGCGTTTTCTGCTTTTTTGTCGCTTTTTCGGTGAAAGTTTTTTTGTGAAAACTATTGACAATAAAGGGTTTTGATGGTATTATAAAGAAAATTAGCACTCTTTCCTCTTGAGTGCTAACAAACAAAAACCACTTTAAAGAGGTGAGACAAATGGCTTTGGACGACAGAAAAAGGCTGATACTTCAGGCGATAGTTGAAGATTATATTAACAGTGCAGAGCCTGTTGGCTCACGAAGTATTTCAAAAAAACCTGAGCTGAATCTCAGTGCCGCCACAATCCGCAACGAAATGGGCGACCTTGAGGAAATGGGACTTCTGGTTCAACCTCATACCTCGGCGGGCAGAGTTCCTACCACCGGCGGGTATCGTATGTATGTGGATTCCCTCATGGAAAAATACGAGATGACTGCGGCGGAAATTGAAAAAATGCGTCAGGCAACCTCTATGAAAAAGCAGGAGCTTGAAAAGATTGTACGTGATGTTGCGGCGGCGTTTTCGGGGATTACCGGACTTCCTGTTATCGGGATGCTTCCGGCGGCTGAAGCAGGGGTTGTAAAAAATATCAAGGTGGTAAAGGTTGATGACTACACCGCCATGCTGATTGTTTCTGACAAATCGGGAATAATCAAAAACCGCTTGCTCAAGCTCAATCAGGATATTTCTGAAAGCTTTGCTGACGAGCTCAGCAAAATCTTAAATCAAAACCTTGCGGGGCTTACCATTTCTGAAATAAACATTTCAAATATGATGGAAATCCGCTCAGCAATCGGTCATAACTTTGAAATTCTTACCTCAGTGATTGAACTTGTTCACGAAGCAGTTTCCGAGATTGACAGCAAACAGATTTTTGTTGACGGGCTTTCAAACATCTTGAGGTTTCCTGAATACAGCAGCGTTGACAAGGTGAAAGAGCTTTTTGATGTTCTTGAAAATAAAGAAAACCTTTCAAAGCTGATTCTTGAGGCAAATCCCACAAACTGCACAAAGGTGCTTATCGGTGACGAGATGCCCCTCGATGAACTGAAAAACAACAGCCTTGTGATTGCGCCCTATCGTGCGTCCGAGAGACTGATTGGGCTCCTTGGTGTTATCGGCCCAAAACGAATGGATTATTCAAGAGTTATTTCAGGGCTAGAATTTTTTACCGCACAATTAAGCGGTGTGCTTACCAAGGATTTTGGAACAAGACAAATACTGCTTGAAATGGGAAAAGGAGATGAGACATAATGGCAGCAGAAGAAACAAAGGAGATAAAGAAGGAAACAGTTGAAGCGGCTGAAGAAACCGAAACGGAAAAAGCGCCTGAAAAGAAAAAAACAACTGAAGAACTTCTTCAGGAAGAGGTTGACTCTTTAAAAGATAAAATGCTTCGTCACGCGGCAGAATTTGACAACTTCAAAAAACGTACAGCAAAGGAAAGGGAAGACATTTTCTCTATGGCGGTGTGCGACACAGTTGAAAAAATTCTTCCTGTGAAAGACAACCTTGAACGTGCAATAATGGCTGACGACAGCGAGGGCGGTTTTAAGGATGGCGTAAAAATGATACTTAAACAGCTTGAGGACGCTTTGATTGATTTGGGTGTTGAGAAAATAAAAACCGTGGGTGAAGAATTTAACCCCGAATTCCACAATGCAGTGATGCACGAAGAAAATGAGGAATTTGGTGAAAACACCGTATCAGAAGAACTTATGAGTGGTTACCTTTGCAAAGGAAAGGTTGTTCGCTTCGCGATGGTTAAGGTCGCTAATTAAAGTGTGATGCAAGCTCGTTAAACCTTATGTGGTTTTAAACGGCAAATTCTCCAACATACTGCGTTAAAATGCTCGTGAATACACAAAGTATTCACTCCGCTTTCGCCTTGTCTGACGAAAAATTTGTTGGTTTAAAACTCAGTGACTCCATAAGTGGAGCACATAATCTTTAACTCACTTGCATCATATAAAATAAAAATTTATTAGATTAGAATTAAAAGAAAGGTGATTTATTATGGCAAAAATTATTGGTATTGACCTTGGTACAACAAACTCTTGTGTAGCGGTTATGGAGGGTGGCGAGCCCACTGTTATCACAAACCCTGAGGGCGCAAGAACTACCCCGTCTGTTGTGGCTTTCACAAAGACAGGCGAAAGACTTGTTGGTCAGGTTGCAAAAAGGCAGGCTATCACAAACCCCAACACAATTTCATCAATCAAGCGTGAAATGGGTACAGATTACAAAGTAGACGTTGAGGGTAAAAAGTATACACCACAGGAAATTTCAGCAATGGTACTCCAGAAGCTGAAATCAGATGCAGAAAGTTACCTTGGCGAAACAATCAGCCAGGCGGTTATTACTGTTCCTGCATATTTTAGCGATGCACAGCGTCAGGCAACAAAGGATGCGGGCAAAATCGCAGGCCTTGAGGTTCTCAGAATTATCAACGAGCCCACAGCTGCGGCACTTGCTTATGGTCTTGACAAGGACACTGACCAGAAAATTATGGTTTATGACCTTGGCGGTGGTACATTCGACGTATCAATCCTTGAAATCGGCGACGGCGTGTTTGAAGTTCTTGCTACAAGCGGTAACAACAAGCTTGGCGGTGACGACTTTGACCAAAAAATTATTGATTATTTGGCTGCTGAATTCCAAAAGGAAAACGGCATTGATCTAAAGAGCGACAAAATGGCGCTCCAGAGACTTAAAGAGGCTGCTGAAAAGGCGAAGATTGAGCTTTCGGGTGTTATGTCTTCAAACATCAACCTCCCATTTATCACAGCTGATGCATCAGGTCCAAAGCATCTTGACATCACACTTACAAGACAGAAATTCAACGAGCTTACAGCTGACTTGGTTGAAAAGACAATGGTTCCTACAAGAAACGCAATAAGCGATGCAGGAATCAACCCTGCAGAGATTGACAAGGTTCTCTTGGTAGGCGGTTCTTCAAGAATTCCTGCTGTTCAGGAAGCTGTTCAGAGATTTATCGGCAAAGAGCCACACAAGGGCATCAATCCTGACGAATGTGTTGCTATCGGTGCCGCAATTCAGGCAGGTGTTCTTTCGGGCGATGTTGAAGATTTGGTACTCCTTGACGTTACTCCCCTTTCACTTGGTATTGAAACAATGGGCGGTGTGTTCACAAAGATTATTGAAAGAAATACCACTATCCCCACAAAGAAGAGCCAGATTTTCTCAACAGCGGCAGACAGCCAGACAAGTGTTGAAGTTCACGTTCTTCAGGGTGAGCGTGAAATGGCGGCTTACAACAAGACTTTAGGACGCTTCAGCCTTACAAACATTCCTCCCGCACCACGTGGTGTTCCTCAGATTGAGGTTTCCTTTGACATTGACGCAAACGGCATCGTTCACGTAACGGCAAAGGATATGGGCACAGGCAACAGCCAGGATATCACCATCACATCAAGCACAAACCTTTCTGATGAAGACATCGAAAAGGCTGTAAAGGAAGCAGAACAGTTTGCGGCTGAAGACAAGAAGAAAAAGGAAGCTGTTGACACAAGAAATATGGCTGACAACATTGTTTACCAGACAGAAAAGACCCTTGCTGACCTTGGTGACAAGATTTCGGAAGACGAAAAGAACGGAATTCAGGCAGAGGTTGACAAACTCAAGGAAATGCTGAAAGCAGAAGAAATCGATGTTGAGGCAGTTAAAGCACAGACCGAAGCGGTTTCCAAAAAGTTCTATGACGTATCATCAAAGCTCTATGCTGATGCGGCTCAGGCTCAAGGCGGGGCAGAGGGTGCAGCAGGTGCGGAAAGCACAGGCGCTGCTGACGATAATGTGGTTGACGCGGATTATAAAGTGGTGGATGAAGATTAGTCCACAGATAAAATAAAAAGGGTTCTTCGGTGCACCAGGAGTGTGCCGAAGAATTTGCTTGTAAAAATTTATAAACAGACAGTTGGTGACAGGATTGGCAGAAAAAAGAGATTATTATGAGGTGCTGGGCGTTGAAAAGAATGCATCAGCAGATGAAATAAAAAAAGCATACCGAAAACTCGCAAAAAAATATCACCCCGACCTTAACCCCGGGGACAAGGCAAAGGCTGCTGAAGAAAAGTTTAAGGAAGCATCCGAGGCTTATGAGGTGTTGAGTGATGCCGACAAAAAGCAACGCTATGACCAGTTTGGACACGCAGGGGTTGACCCAAATGCTGCGGGAGGCTATGGCGGATACGGAGATTTTGGCGGTTTTGGTGGTGGCTTCGGAGGGTTTGAAGATATTTTCGGCTCGTTCTTCGGAGGTGGCTTTGGAGGTCAGTCAAGACGAAATCCAAACGCACCCCAAAAAGGCAGAGACCTTAAATATGCGGTTGATTTAACCTTTGACCAGGCTTGCTTTGGCTGTGAAATTGAGCTCAATGTGACCAGAATGGAAAAATGTGAAACCTGCAAGGGCAGCGGCGCAGAGCCGGGGACATCGGCATCTACTTGTAGCGTTTGTCACGGTACCGGTCAGGTGACAACAGTTCAGCGTACGGCGTTTGGAAACTTCCAGAGCTCAAGACCGTGTACCACTTGCGGCGGAACGGGCAAGGTTGTGTCAAATCCGTGTAAGGCTTGTCGTGGCGACGGAGCTGTTCGCAAGAGCCGCAAGATAAAGGTGAAAATCCCTGCAGGTATTGACAGTGACCAGATTATTTCGGTTTCAGGTCAGGGTGATGCAGGAAAGAACGGCGGACCAAACGGCGACCTTTTGGTTGTTGCAAGGGTAAAACGCCACAAGATTTTTGTGCGTCAGGGCTATGACATTATGTGTGACTTCCCAATTACCTTTGTGGAAGCGGCATTGGGCGCAGAGGTGCAGGTGCCGACCATTGACGGTAAGGTTACTTATAACATTCCTGAGGGAACTCAGACGGGCACTGTTTTCCGTCTTCGTGGCAAAGGTGTCCCGAAACTTCACGGTGGCGGAAGCCGGGGTGACCAGTATGTGACCATAAAGGTTGAAACCCCAAAAAATCTCACTGAAAAGCAAAAGGAAATTTTGAGACAGTTTGGTGACACGGTGGAGCCTACAAAATACAATGAGCGCAAGAGTTTTCTTGACAAAATGAAAGAGTTTTTGAAATAAAGGCGTGGGTCGGTGTCAGCATCGACCCTTGTTTTACGTGAAAGGAAGATAAAAATGAACTGGATTGAACTGAAGATAACAACCACGGCTGAGGGAATTGAGCCAATTTGCGATGCTCTTTATGATTTGGGAATTACCGGTGTCCAGATAAGTGACAAGGATGATTTCAAAGAGTTTCTGGAGAATAATCGAAAGTATTGGGACTATGTGGATGAAGAGCTTGAAAAGCTGAAAGAGGCAGACAGCTGCATCACCGTTTATTTTGGTGATGATGACGAGGGACTGAAGCTTCTTGATGCTGCAAAGAAAGCTGTTTTAAAATTTGGAATTAGCAAAACTGCGTTTTGTGAAACGGCGGTCAGGGACGAGGACTGGTCAGAAAACTGGAAGCAATATTTCAAGCCCCTTGAGATTGGCGAAAAAGTTCTGATTGTGCCCGAGTGGGAGAAGGCTCCCGAAAGTGATAGGGTGAAATTTATAATCAATCCCGGAATGAGCTTTGGCACAGGCTCTCATGAAAGCACAAAAATGTGTATTGAGGAAATTGAAAAACATATAAAGGCTGGAAACACAGTTCTTGACCTTGGTTGTGGCTCTGGGATACTCTCGGTGATTGCCCTGCTTCTTGGGGCAAAAGAGGCAACGGCGGTTGACATCGATCCTATGGCGGTGGAAACGGCATATCAGAATCTTGAACTTAACAAGTTGCCCAAGGAAATTTATCATGGCTTTGCTGGGGATATAACAACCGACAAAGCTCTTTGTGAAAAGCTTGCGGGAGCTAAAAGCGACATTGTCCTTGCGAACATTGTGGCGGATGTGATAATTGCTCTTTCGGGATTCGTCAAGGATTTTATGAAAGATGACGGCACATTTATATGCTCGGGAATAATTGCCGAAAGGACCAACGAAGTTGTTGACGCCCTGAAAAAAGCTGACCTCAAAGTACAAGATATTCGCACCATGGGAGAATGGTCAGCGGTGGTTTGCACAAAAATTTAATCCTTTTTACCCCAAATTCGAAAATTTGGGGTATTTTTTTGCCAAATAAAAGGAATTTTCTAAATTTTGTCGAAATAAAAAAGGAAGACCTTTTCTCTGAAAGGGCAAAAACCTATAAAAAATGAGGTATAATGCTATGGCTAATGAAAACCACGAAGGATTGTTTGATGCGTCAAAGCTCAATATTATCCCGGTAGAAATTGAAAAGGAAATGCGAAAGTCCTACATCGAATATGCGATGTCGGTTATTGTGGGACGTGCACTCCCTGATGTTCGTGACGGTCTCAAGCCTGTTCACCGCCGCATACTTTATGCGATGTATGAGGATGGCTTCACTCCTGAACGCGAATATAAGAAATGTGCAACAACCGTAGGTAACGTGCTTGGTAGATACCATCCACACGGTGATGCGTCTGTTTATGATGCTCTTGTGCGTATGGCTCAGGACTTCTCTATGAGATACCCAACCGTCGACGGCCACGGAAACTTTGGTTCTGTGGACGGTGACCCTGCGGCTGCTTACAGATATACTGAGGCAAGAATGTCAAAGCTTTCTATGAAGATGCTTACCGATATTGAAAAAGAGACTGTTGACTATATGCCGAACTTTGATGAAAGCCGAAAGGAACCAATCGTGCTTCCGTCACGTTTTCCGCACCTTTTGGTGAACGGTTCTGACGGTATTGCTGTTGGTATGGCTACAAAAATTCCGCCTCATAATTTGAGTGAGGTTATTGACGGAATTATTGCGGTTATTGATAACCCCGAAATCACCATTGACGAGCTTATGGAATATATCAAAGGCCCTGACTTCCCGACAGGTGCACAGATTATGGGCACAAGCGGCATACGTTCTGCTTATCAGACGGGCAGAGGCAAGCTTCGTCTTCGTGCAAAGGCTGATATTGAGGAATACGGCGAAGGCAGACAGAGAATTGTGTTTACTGAAATTCCTTATATGGTCAACAAGGCAAGGCTCATTGAAAACATTGCAAACCTTGTTCGTGACAAGCGCTTAGAGGGAATTTCTGATCTTCGTGACGAGTCTGACCGTGACGGTATGCGCATTGTGGTTGAAATAAAACGTGATGCAAATGCCACGATTGTTCTCAATCAGCTTTACAAATTCACACAGCTTGAAGACACCTTCAGCGTGATTATGCTTGCTCTTGTGAACCGTGTAGAGCCAAAGGTTTTGAACCTCAGGGAAATTTTGGACGAATACATCAATTTCCAGAAAGACGTCATTGTGAGAAGAACCCGCTTTGACAAGAAAAAGGCGGAGGCAAGAGCCCACATCTTAGAGGGCTTAAGAGTTGCTCTTGACAACATTGATGAGATAATCAGCATCATAAGAAACAGCTATAACGATGCAAAACCGAACCTCATGGAGCGTTTTGATTTCACCGATGTTCAGGCACAGGCTATCCTTGATATGCGCCTTGCACGTCTCCAAGGGTTGGAACGTGAAAAGATTGATGCAGAGTATGAAGAGCTTATGCAGTTCATAAAGGAAATGGAAGAAATCCTTGGCAGCGAGCAGAGAGTCCTTGAGGTTATTAAGACCGAAATTTCCGAAATCCGTGACAAGTTCGGTGACGAAAGACGCACATCTATTGAGCCTGCCATTGACGACATTGATTATGAAGACCTTATTGAAGAAGAGGACAACGTAATCACCATGACCAAGCAGGGTTACATCAAGAGACTTCCGGTTGATACCTACAGAAGCCAGAAGCGTGGCGGCAAGGGTATAATCGGTATGCAGACCAAGGAAGAGGATTTTGTCAACACAATGTTTGTTGCTTCCACCCATGCATATATCTTGTTCTTCACCAATACAGGAAGAATGTACCGCATAAAAGCATATCAGATTCCTGAGGCTGGACGTCAGGCAAAGGGAACAGCCATTGTGAATCTTCTTCAGCTTGAGGCAGGCGAAAAGATTTCAGCGATGATTCCTGTTCGTGAATACAAAGAGGGCGAATATCTTGTTATGGCAACTCGTGGTGGCGTCATCAAAAAGACCGATATTATGGAATATGAAAATGCTCCCAAGGGCGGCAAAATCGCTATCAATCTTGACGAGGGCGACGAGCTTATCAATGTTAAAAAGACTGACGGAACATCCGATATATTCATTGGTACTCACCTTGGCAAGATGATAAGATTTGCCGAAAGTGACATAAGAACGCTGGGCAGAGTTTCTCGTGGTGTTCGCGGAATTATGCTGAAAGCCGGTGACTATGCGGTTGGCATGGATGTTATGCGTGACGATGCAAAGCTTTTGGTTATCAGCGAAAATGGTTATGGCAAAAAGACCGAGCTTTCTGAATATAAGATTCAGGCTCGTGGTGGTCAGGGAACTACATCGTATAAGATTTCAGAAGAAACAGGAAACGTTTCAGGCTTTGGTCTTGTCAGCGAGGAGGATGATGTTATTATTATCACATCAGAGGGCATAATCATCCGTATAAATACTGCGGACATAAGCACCTTAAAGCGTGTCACAAAGGGCGTAAGGCTTATGCGTTTGGGCGACGGCGTGAAAATTGTGTCGGCAGCGACGGTGGCACACGAGGATGATGAAGAAGCAGATGAAACAGCACCTACGGATGCTACAGAAGAAACAGCATCTGATGCTGAGTAATTCACAGCAGGCTGTTGATAATCTTGTGGATAATGTGAAAAAATCAACTGTGCCAAGAGTTTTGAGGCTGTGGAAAACTCAATAAAATGTTGATATGTGCATTTTGATGAAAAAACGAAGTTCTTAAAAGGACAAATTTGGGCATTCGTTACAATGTGCTTTGAAAGAAAATGAAAGTCCGCAAACCCTTGATTTTATTGGGTTTGCGGACGGTTGTGTTTTGCTATTGTGCAACATTCACGAAAGAAAAATATAAATTTGTGCAATTAACCTCTAACAATTTTTGTTAAAGTATGTTAAAATATACGATGTTAAATGACTATAACGTAGGAGGTTATAATAAATGGCAAGTTTAAGTTTAAGACAGATTGGAAAAATTTATCAGGGTGGCGTTATTGGTGCAAAAGACGTTAACCTTGAAATCGAAGACAAGGAATTCATAATTCTTGTTGGTCCTTCAGGTTGTGGTAAATCTACAACTCTCCGTATGATTGCAGGTCTTGAAGAAATTTCAGAGGGTGAGCTTTACATCGGCGACAAGCTGGTTAATGACGTTGCTCCAAAAGACAGAGATATTGCAATGGTTTTCCAGAACTATGCGCTCTATCCGCATATGACAGTTTTTGATAACATGGCTTTCGGTTTGAAGCTCAGAAAAGTTCCAAAGGATGTTATCAAGGAAAAAGTTCATGAAGCAGCAAAAATTCTTGATATCGAACATCTCCTTGACAGAAAGCCAAAGGCTTTGTCAGGCGGTCAGAGACAGCGTGTTGCTCTTGGCCGTGCTATCGTTCGTGAACCAAAGGTGTTCCTTATGGACGAACCGCTTTCAAACCTTGATGCAAAGCTGAGAGTTCAGATGAGAGCTGAAATCACAAAGCTCCACCAGAAGCTTGGCACAACAGTTGTTTACGTTACACATGACCAGACAGAAGCTATGACAATGGGTACAAGAATTGCCGTTATGAAGGATGGTTATCTCCAGCAGTGTGCTACTCCCATTGAACTTTATGACGAACCGGTTAATGTGTTTGTTGCAGGCTTTATCGGAAGCCCCCAGATGAACTTTATCAACGTTACTGTTGAAAAGAAAGAAGACGGTGTTCATCTTGTTAATGACAGCCTCGACGTTAAGCTGCCTGAGGGCAAGGGTAACCGTGAAGAACTTGCTGAATATTTCGGCAAAGAGGTTATTATGGGTATCAGACCTGAAAACATTTATGAAGATGAAGCTCATATCGCTTCAATTCCTGACGGCGTTGTAAATGTTGAAGTTGACATCACAGAAATGATGGGTTCTGAAACATACCTTTATCTCAAGCTTGGTTCAACACCAATTACTGCTCGTGTGAACCGTCGTACAACGGCAAAGAGCGGTGACGCTATAAAGGCTGTATTTGATATCAACAAAATTCATTTGTTTGACAAAGATACAGAAAGAGCAATCATTCACTAATTGCAACGAAAAGCATGGGGGGCTATTTTGTATAGCCCCCTTTTTTTAAAAGAAAGGGGTATATTTTATGATTATTAAAGGTGGAAAGGTATTAGACGGAAAATTTGAATTTATTGATGCGGACATCTTGACCGAGGGGCAGAAAATATCGAAGATAGGAAGTATTGATGGCTGTGACATTGATGCCAGCGGAATGTATGTTATTCCCGGATTTATTGACACTCATATGCATTCATCCTTGGGGAAAAATTTTGTTGACTATGATGATGAAACATATGGAGTGGTTGCAAAGTTTCAGGCTGAAAATGGAACTACAGCATTGGTTCCTGCACTTTCTGCAGCGCCAAAGAAAAAGCTTCTTGACCGTATTGAATATATGGTAGAGGCGTCAAAAAGAGATGACAAGGGATTGGCAAAGGTTTATGGTTTCCATCTTGAAGGTCCGTTTTTCTCGGAAAAATATAAGGGAGCACACCTGCCTGAAAATATCAGAGACACAGACCCCCAGGAGTTTATGGAATATGTAAAAGCCGGTGGCGAGGCGTTCAAAATTATTACACTCGCACCCGAGCTTCCCAATGCTGATGAGGTAATCAAGCTTGCGGTTGAAAACAATATTTGTGTATCTCTGGGACACACAAATGCTACATATGAGCAGGTAAGACATGCAGTGGATATCGGTGCAAGTCAGGGAACACACCTTTTCAATGCCATGAGTGCTCTTACCCACAGAGCACCCGGCACAGTGGGCGGTCTTCTTTGCAGCGACGCAAGAGTTGAGATAATCGGTGACTTCTTCCACGTTCATGGAGATGTGGTAAAAATGGTTTATGACCTTAAAGGCAAGGACAAAATCAATATAATAACCGACTCAGAAATCGGAACAGGTATGCCTGACGGAGAGTATATGGTTAACGGAAGAAAAATTACTGTAACTGATAAAAAGACCTACACAGAAGACGGCACTATTGCAGGAGGAACAAGTGTTCTTCTTGATTGTGTGAGAAATCTTTATTCTGCAGGAATTCCTATGGAAGATATCTGCACAATGGTGTCAAAAAACCCGGCACAGACGGTTGGAATCTATGACAAAACGGGAAGCCTTGAGGAAGGAAAAATGGCGGATATTGTTATTCTTGATAAAGACTTAGAACTCAAACACGTTGTGCTCCGTGGCGAATTGCTGTTTTAGAGATAAAGAATTCTAAAGTATAAAAATACAGAGGCGAAAGGTCTCTGTATTTTTTATTATTAAAGTTTAAATAACTATTGAAATCGGCGGAAATATATGTTAATATAAAACTGAACAATGATTAAATAAAAAAGGGGGCTGTTGGATGAGTGATGACATAAGAAATTTAAAAAAACGGAATTTCGTGATACTTACGCTTTCGGGCATTATCAATGCTTTTGGGGTGACAATATTTCTTTATCCCGTAAATCTTTATGACAGCGGAATTTCAGGAACATCAATGCTTTTTTCACAAGTAACGCCGGAATATATGAATTTGTCGCTGTTTCTTGTTTTGCTTAATTTCCCGTTGTTTTTATTTGGACTTAAAAGGCAGGGTATTACATTTACAATTTATTCGTTGTATACCGTTGTCATATATTCATTGAGCGCGTGGCTGATAACAGATGTGCTGCCCATTGATGTGAGCATGGCATCACCTCTGGCGGGTCAGGATTTGTTACTTTGTGCTGTGTTTGGCGGATTGATTTCGGGCATAGGCAGCGGTCTCACCATCCGTAGTGGCGGAGCTATTGACGGCGTGGAGGTTATGGCAGTTGTATTTTCAAAACGGCTCGGTGTCACTGTTGGAACCTTTGTTATGACATACAATGTTATTTTGTATGTGGTGGCGGGGATAATTCTTGAAAGCTGGGTTTTGCCACTTTACTCCATTGTTACCTATGGCGCAGGGCTCAAAACCATTGACTTTATTGTTGAGGGCATTGACCGTTCAAAAGCTGTGATGATTATTACTGAAAAGCCAAGAGAAATAAGCTCGGCACTGAGTGCGGCTTTTGAGAGCGGAACCACCAATATTCCTGCAAAAGGCGGATATTCGGATACGGACAAAGCCATTGTTTATTTTGTGGTTAACCGTTTTCAAATTGCAAAAATGCGGCAGATGGTGCATGAAATTGACCCATATGCATTTATGACTATAAGCGAGGTTGCAGATGTTTTTAAGAGTATGCATTCTTAAAACTGAACAACGCTTGAAAACAAAAGAAAAATTTTATCGGGGGGAAATTTATGAATAATACAAAAGAGGGAACAGGAAAGAGAGAGCAAATAATTGATGCTGCACAAAAAATGTTTTTTGAAAAAGGCTTTGATGGTGTCACCATAAGAGCTGTACAGCGAGAAGTTGGCTGTGAGGTAGGTCTTTTCTATTACTACTTTAAATCCAAGGATGAAATCTTTGAGGTTATGTTTGACCGGTTTGAAGAGGGCTGGAGAAAAGGTTTTGAAAAGGCGGTAGAAAATGTAGATGTTGAGCCGTTCGGGGCGGCCGAAAAACTTTTTGAGTCAATCAGGACAGCTCAACAAAGACTTGAAAAAGAGAGCCGCAACGTTATGCATTGGTCGGTGAAGCTGGCGATGCAAAGGCGGCTTACAAAAGCGGCAGAGCCTTTCTTTGAGAAGATTATTGAAACCATTAAGGATTTTGGTGGTGTTCGTACTGAAATTTCTGTGAAAGAGCTGGCTCGACTTGTGGCTCTCGGCATAGGCGGACTCTTGCTTGACGGAAACGGAATAACATCGGGAGATGCGGTCAATTTGTTTGAAAGTATTTTAAGCACACCGGGAAGTGTGGGACTGAAGGCACGCGCGGCATCATTTGTTAGGAAAGAGATTTCTGTTGAACTGCTTTGATTTGAGATAATTTATAGGCATTATAAGGAGGAAAAAATGAAAAAAAACTTTAGAAAAATAACAGCACTTATTCTTGTGTTGATACTTGTGGTTTGCATTTCTGCTTGCGGCGGACAGAAAAAAGAAATTGAAGAAACGGTTTTGAATCTTATAGCTGCGCTTAAATCGGGGGATATGGAAGAGGCCGGAAAGTTTATTGATTCAGGGGATCTTACCTTTTCGGGGATCGACAGTCTTGACGGCGGAGACCAGGTGCTTGATTCGGTTTTTAAAGCTTTGGATTGTGAAATAATTTCAAGTGAAAAAAAGGGGTCAAATGAAGCTGCGGTAAATGCGAAAATAACAACCCTTAATTTGACAGCCGTGCTTGGACAAAGCACGATGAAAGTTCTTCAGGAATTTGCTATGGGCGAAATTGGTGAAGATGACATCGACAGAAGAACAGAGGAAATTTTCAAGGAAGCCATAAGCGGCAAAGACCTTGAAACTGCGACCACAGAGGTTGTTATTCTGGTGAAAAAGACTGAAAGCGGCTGGAGAGTTGTTGCGGACAAGAATTTTCAGAATGCCATTTCTGGCGGATTTTTGGGAGCTGTGAATAATGCCCAGAGTGCGTTGTTTAAAACTGAGGGGGAATAAAGGAAAGAGGAACCCGCAAGACGTTGTGAAATTCAACAAATTAAACGGGTCTTGGGTATAATTGATTTGTAGAGGGTTTGGAAATTTGAAAAATTTATATATTTTTTTTGAAAAAGTATTGTAAACTTTTTAGGATATATGTTAAAATGGATTAAGTAAAAAGCAAAAGAGAAGGAGTTTTGACAATGAATAAAATTTATCAGGGAAAAACAAAAGACGTATACAGCCTTGAAAACGGGAATGTTCTCCTTAAATTCAAAGATGACTGTACCGGCAAGGACGGGGTATTTGACCCGGGTGAAAATTCTGTTGGTCTTACTATAGAGGGAATAGGAAAAGCAAATCTTGAAACCTCAGTTTATTATTTTGAAATGCTTAAAAAAGCCGGCATCAAAACACATTATGTAAGCGCAAACACTGATGATGCGACAATGGAGGTTCTTCCCGGAAAGGTTTTTGGTCATGGTCTTGAGGTTATTTGCCGTCTTGTTGCAACAGGAAGCTTTGTTCGCAGATATGGCGAATATATCAAGGACGGCACAGTTTTGGAGGGCGGATATGTTGAATGTACCTTCAAAAACGACGAGCTTGGCGACCCACTTGTTACAGGTGAAGGTCTTGCAGCTCTTGGTGTTATGTCACCTGAAATGTTTGAAAGTATGAAGGAACAGACCCTGAAAATCACAAAGATTGTGGCAGACGATTTGAAAACAATCGGTCTTGATTTGTGGGATATCAAGTTTGAGTTTGGTTACAACAATGACGAAGTTATTCTTATTGATGAAATCGCGTCAGGGAATATGCGTGTTTACAAGGATGGCAAGATTGTTGAGCCAGTTGAACTTACAAAACTTATTTTGAACAGATAACCAACAAAAAAGACGTGCCAAAGGGTGCGTCTTTTTGAATAAAGGGTGCGTCTTTTTGAATAAAAGGAGTGTTTTTTATGCTGCTTCTTGAAATTTTTGAAAGCGAAAGAGAACTTTCTGAATATTTTGCTGCAGACGATATGCGAAAATCAAGGAATACAATCGTTGCTGCCACCTATGATGAGATTATGTCAAGGCTTTCAGGAAAGGGCAAAGAGTGGTACAGAATCGTTTATCGAGGAAAATCCTGTGATATGGTGAAGCATCTTTCTGTCCTCAAAATTGACAATTGGCAGGATTATTTTATGCACATAAATATGCCGATGAAATGGACCCTTGACGATTTGTCCAATCTTGTGAAAGAGGTTTGCAGATACAACAACCGTCCTGACGTTGAGCCTGTGCTTCGTTGTACATCAGAGGTCTCTCTTGCTGACGATGAAGTAGAGGTGGCATTCGTGGTGCCAAAGTTTGATTTTGGCTGGACGATAGGAAGAGGATTTAGCAAATAAGAGAAAACCGCCTATGCTTAACTGTATAGGCAGTTTTTTATTTCTTAGGGATTACAACTTCATTTTACAAAATATTACAAAAAAAGCCTCTTGTAATTGTAGAAAAATGGTGATATAATGACACTGTGACACATAATAAAAATTTTTATTATCCATAATTTAGGTATGTAGGGTTACCTCATGGTAAAAATGCATACTCTGTTTTCGCATATCTAAATTGTGGAGTAAAATGTGTCACAACTATCGGAGTCATGCGTTTTTCATGCGTGGCTTCGGTCACGCATTTTTTATTTAAACCAAGGAGGAATTATTATGAAAGACTATAAAAAACCTTATTTGAAACTTATGAACGAAATCTCTGATAGCATTGAAAAGCTGAAAAAAGCCCAAATTGATGTGGAGGAGATGCTTCTCTCAATGGAGGATGAGAGAGAAATTGAAATTGAGGAATAAAAAAAGCTACCACGGGTAGCTTTTTTATTTTTGCCGCTTTGGGCAGACCTTCATACAAATTCCGCAAACTACACCGCGACCAATGTGTTGAAATTCTTTCTTCATATAGTCGCTGCAGGCTTTTGCGTCAACAATTTTATCACGTGGGTCGCCAATTTTCCATTCTTCGCCACGGATTGCCATGGCGGGACAGCTGTCAACACAAATTCGGCAGTCACCGCAAATTGATTTTGGTTGGGCGTTTTCTGTGTCAAAGGGACAGTCTGTAAGAATTGTTCCAAGACGCACAGCGGGTCCAAATTTCTCGGAGAGGAAAAGTCCGCTTTTTCCGATTGTGCCAAGCCCCGAAAGGGTAGCGGCATATTTGTGGGAAAAAATCCCTTGCAGTCCGTTTACCGATTGGGATGCAGGGATTGCAGCATAATCAAAGCCTTCTTTTGCCAGCATAAGTCCCACCTTTAGCGAGGTGTTGTCAATAAAGGTGTTCACCGTGCGGTAGTGGTGAAAATATGTATGGGTTGGGGCTTTGTCAATTCCGTCAATCACCGACTTTGAAAGGGGGACAACAAAGGAAATCGCAAACCCAAGACCAAAGGGGTTTTCTGCAGGGTTAAGGGTGCAGAAACCCACATCGCCCACGCCGTTTTCTGTTAAAAAATTTTTAATCTTTTCTTTCATTATTTATCAAGTCCTATAACTTTTTTTAGGTAATCAAGGGTGCCAAAGTTCTTGTCAAACTGTGCCTCGATATATTTTTCGCCTAAAGAACTCAGGTAGTTTATTGCTTTTTCCCCCGAATCAAAGGAAAAAATTTTCTTGCTTTCTGCCTCACTTATGTATTGAATTGTTTTTCGCATACTATCCGAAAGGGTTGCAAGCCCTGTACGCTCGACAGCACATTCTGAGCAAAAACATTCGCCCTCAAAAATGTCAAATGAGAGCTCGCCACCTTCCTTTCCGCAGCTGGCGCATACGTCAACCATAGGCTCATAGCCCGAAACTGCCGCAATTCGCCACTGGAAAACCGCCTTGATTTTTTCAGGGGAACAGAGGTTTTTGTCAAGGGCAAAGAGGCAGTTGAGAAAAAGGCTCAAAGTGTCTTCGTCGGCTTCCCCCTCAACCGCTACCGAGTTCACCACTTCAGCAAAATATGAGGCATAGGCAAGTGATGTGAGGCCATTTCGGAGATTGCCAAAGCTTTCTATAACGTTCATTTCATTGAGCTTAAAAAGTCCCGTCTTTGTACGGCTCTCATACACTACAATCTCGCTGTAGGAGAAAAGCTGAAGACCCATAATAAGACGGGATTTTGAAGTTCTTGCATTTTGAGCAATGGCAGAGATTTTGCCAAAGTCTTTGGTGATAATGGTGACAATAAGGCTGTTTTCACTGAATTTTGTTGTCTTTGTAACTATTCCCGTGGTCTTCAAAAGCCCCAATTTCCTCACCAACCTCCAAAGAAAAATTATTTTCGCCGTGTGCTTTATATTTTAAGTATTCTTTTATTCCACCGGTCTTTTCAAAAGCCTGCCAGGCCAAATCCTGTATTTTACCCATAAAATCTACCACTCCTTATCCAAAGTTATTTTGTGGAGCGGAGAAGAGCAAAATACTGAAATATTTGTGGCAGGGTTTCCAAAAAGTGGTGTTTATTCAAAGCCGATTGTGTTCATAAAAGCTTCCTTGTTGCGCCAGTCTTCCTTGACCTTTACCCAAAGTTCAAGATAAACCTTTGAGGACAAAAACCGTTCAATGTCCTGTCTTGCGCGGCTTCCGATTTCTTTGAGCTTTTCGCCTTTTTTGCCGATTATGATTGCCTTGTGGCTCTGGCGTTCGCAATAAATAGCTGCAAGGATTTCGTATGTTCCGTTTTCGCGTTTGTGCATTTTTTCAATTTCCACAGCAATGCCGTGGGGGATTTCCTGATTTAAAAGCCTCAGGGCCTTTTCACGAATAAATTCTGCTACAATCTGTCTTTCCGGCTGGTCGGTGATTATGTCACCGGGGAAGAATTGCGGCCCCTCACCCAAAAGGTTTTTGATTTCCGCAAGAAGTGCGTCAACATTGTCGCCCATTTTTGCGGAAAGGGGAACAATGCCCGAAAAATCATAAAGCTCGCTTAATTTCTGAATGGTGGGAAGAAGACTGTTTTTCTCAACCTTGTCCACCTTGTTGACAACCAAAATAACGGGAACATCTGATGCCTTAAGCCCCTCAAGTGCCGCCTTTTCTTTTGGATATTCGTTGTCATAAAGTGTGGCATCCACCACGTAAAGAAGAACATCGATGTCTTTGGTGGCGGTATAAATATATTTTTCCATTTTTTCGCCCAGCTTGTTGTGGGGCTTGTGGATGCCGGGGGTATCAATCAGAACAATCTGGCAATCGTCCTCTGTGCGGACACCCATAATTTTTGTACGGGTGGTCTGGGGCTTGTTTGAAACAATAGCCACCTTTTCGCCGATTATTTTGTTCATAAGTGTGGATTTTCCTGCGTTTGGTCTGCCGCATATGGCAACAAATCCTGATTTCATGGCTTTTCCCCCTTTTTAATCTCTGCTTAAGTTCATTTCTTTTAAGATATCTTCCTGATAGCCGAACATTTCTTCTTCGTCCTCAGGGGTCATATGGTCATATCCCAAAAGGTGAAGCATGGAGTGTACCGTCAAAAAGCCAACCTCACGGCTGAAGCTGTGACCATATTCTTCTGCCTGTTCGGCAGCACGTTCAAGAGAAATAACAATGTCCCCAAGAACCATTTCGCCGTTTTGGTTAAAGTCCATAAATTCCGAAAGAACGTTTCCCTCTTCGTCATATTCAATCAAGGGGAAAGAAAGCACGTCTGTGGCACGGTCAATGTTTCTGTGAAGACGGTTTAGCTCTTTTATTTCATCGTTATCGGTGAACATAACGCTGATTTCGACCTTTGTGCTAAAATCCATATAAAGAAGTGTCGCTTTTGCCGCACTTCTCACAAGGTCACGGAGGGGTTTTTCTACTTTAAATTTCTTTTGGTTGTTTCTGATGGCTACTTTCATAGTTTTTTCTGCCTCTTCCGTTATTTCTTTGAGCTTTTTCACGCTCAATGGTTTTTCTTTCGTATGCTTTTACAATCTTCTGAACAAGTGGATGTCTTACAACGTCCATTTCGCTGAGGTACATAAATTCAATTCCCTCAACGCCTTTAAGCACCATTTCTGCATCCCGAAGACCTGACTTTTTGTCACGGGGCAGGTCTATCTGGGTGACGTCACCGGTGACCACAATCTTTGATGAAAAGCCCATACGTGTAAGGAACATTTTCATCTGTTCGGGGGTGGTGTTTTGCGCTTCGTCGAGAATGATAAAGGCATCATCCAAAGTTCTTCCTCGCATATAGGCAAGGGGAGCAACCTCAATGAGTCCGCGCTCCACATTTTTGTGAAAGGTTTCTCCGCCAAGCATATCTCCAAGTGCGTCATAAAGGGGACGGAGGTATGGGTCAACCTTTTCCTGCATATCACCGGGGAGAAAGCCAAGGGACTCCCCTGCTTCAACAGCGGGGCGGGTGAGGATTATTTTGTTTACCTCTTTGTTCTTGAAAGCTTTCACTGCCATAGCTACCGCAAGGTAGGTCTTTCCTGTACCAGCAGGACCGATGCCAAAGACAATGGAATTTTTTTCAATAGCATTTATATAGCTTTTCTGCCCCAAAGTTTTGGCACGGATTGGAGTTCCCCGTGATGTTATGCAAACACAGTCCTGACCCAAAGTTTCAAGCTCTTTTTCGTTGCCTTCATCAATCTGGGACATAACATAACGGACCTCCTGCTCGCCAATGGGTGTTCCGTCGTGTGCCATAGCAAGAAGACTGTTGATTGTGCGGCTTGCGGCATCAACTGCTGATGGCTCGCCGCCTATTTTTATATTTGAACCGCGGTTTATCACCGCTACGTCATAGGTTTTTTCAATAAGACGGATGTTTTCGTCAAAATTTCCGAATAAGTTTATTAAAAGGTCCATCCTTTCAACTTCGATATAACGCTCCATATTTTCTGGAATCCTTCCTTTTGTGATGTTTGCCTTAAAGATTAGACTTTTTCTTTTTTAAAACGCCATAATTTCTTACTCTTTATCATAATCCAAAATCTCGATTTTGTCAATCTTTCTTTGCCTTGCAATATCCTCACGGCAAAGGTATTCTGCGGTTACAGAAATGCGTCTTTCACCCGCCTCCTGCCAAGTGATTTTTTTGTCCAAAACCTCGGTATCTTTGGGGACTTCGGCATCAAGGAGAGAAAAAAGCTCTTTTTCTGCAAAGGCGATGGTTTCATCCTGTGTCCGCTCCCGTTTTTTTGGGGTGTACTGGGCAAAGGTTTCGGTCTTCACAAATGCTGAGGGCAAAAAGGTGAGGGGAGATGTGTATTCGGTCAAAGTTTCTTCCTTATCATAGTGAGGGAAAGGGCTCTTTTTTTTATTAAAAAGGGAAAATCTTTTCCCAAGGAGTGAAAGAGTATAGCGGTTTTTTGTTTTTCCTGAATATATTTTTTCTATAAAGTCAAGGGAATATTCTCCACTTTTTTTGTAAGAAGTCTGTGCAAAAATTTCGCCAAAAGAATGGACATAACGCATCCCCACCTTTTCGCTGTCCATAAGCCCGCTTACCAAAAGGTCACCTTTCGTCACGAATTGATTGACTTTCACCATTGTCTGACCGTTTTTTACTTCAAGAAGAACAATCGTTCCGTCCTTGTCTGCCACTATATCACAGGGAATGTCGGTATCATCAAGCCGTTTTGTGTCAAGCCGTTCTTTCACTTCGATATAAGCCCGTGAGCCTTTTATGCTGACCCCAATCCACGAAAGGTCATCAAGGCTTATCATCATTTGATTTTTCACCATCTCACTGTCAATTTTTTTAACCGATGCGCCGTAATGTATTCCAAAGCTCTTAAGATTTTTTTCAATTTCTTCTGTGGGAATTCGGGTGTTTCCTGAAATGCTGATACCCATAATATGTGACGACAAATACCACAGTACAGCCAAAAACAGAAAAAGTCCAATTGCCGCGGTTTTGCGGTGGCGGTAGCGGTGGAATATGAAAGGAAGACCATGGCGTTTGGTGATTTTCACCGAGGTCCGTGTCTTTTTTGCGATGGGACGAAGAAGTTTGAATCCCCGTATGCTTATGCAGGCTGAAATTCTGTGTTTTCCGCGACGCTTTATGTCCCACAGATAAATTTCCCGCCGCATACAGACGTTCAAAAATCTTTCGGTGAAAAGCCCGTCTGCATAAATTTCCACATAGCCACGCAAAAAACCGATTATTTTTTCAATGGACATAAAGAAATCAGCCCTCCCTCAAAAACTCCATTTTTTCGATTTCACCCGAAACAAAAAGCATTTCACGGCTGATGCTTTTTATTTCAAGACTCTTCCCCGAAAACTTCAGGGGAAAAGGCTCGGCGTCAAGGATGATAAGGGCCTCAGTATAATCGGTTATGCTTTTATAGTTTTCAATGACTGCCTCACGGTTTCCTATGAATACAATTTTCGGGACATCCAGAATGATTTCCTTTGATGCGTCAAAGCCGTCGGCCACCCTTTCTTTGAAGGTAGGTTTTGTTTCTTCCCGCTGTTTTCTTTTTTTCAATATTGTCACCTCAAAAGCCAAATTTCCGTTTTTAAAGTTTATGCCTAAAGAGACATATTGATGAATAATATATTAGAAGAAAGGAGCATAGTCCTCATGCAAAAAATTCTTCACAAACCTCTCAAATACTTGTTTGCCATAGTAACGCTTTATCTCACGGTCTTTCTTGTTATTGAGCCTGAAAGGTGCCTTGGGGCGGCAAAGGAGGCTTTTTCTTTGTGCCAAAGCACCATTATTCCATCGTTTTTGCCGTTTTTTGTATGCAGCGGACTTCTTTCAGCTTTGGGGTTTTCTCACCTTTGCAGCGTTTTTTTGTCCCCAGTTATGCGACCGCTGTTTCATCTTCCGGGGGCCTCTGCGCTTGCCTTTTTCCTCGGCCTTGTCAGCGGTTATCCTATGGGGGCTGTTGTTGCGGCGGACCTTTATGAGAGAGGGCAGTGCACAAAAAGTGAGGCAGAAAGAATGACGGCTTTTTGCAATAATTCAGGCCCTATTTTTGTTTTGGGGGTTATCGGCGGCGGATACCTCAAAAGTGAAGCTTTGGGATGGTATCTTTACATAGCTCATATTCTTGCAGCTCTCATTGTGGGGGTTTTGTTCAGGCTTTACAGAGGAAAGGAAGAAAGAAAAAAAATACTCCCTTCTCACTGCACATTGGAAAAAGAAAAAGTAGTATTTTCTCTGGGAAGCATAATAGACAGCTCGGTTTTCTCTGTTCTCAAAATATGTGGATTTGTGATATTTTTTGCGGTGGTGGCAAGCGCTTTGCCAAAGGGGCGGCATCTGCCGTTTCTTTATCCGCTGGTTGAAATAACAGGCGGGCTGAATCTGCTTTGTGACACCGATATGGATTTCTATGCAAAGCTTTCTTTGGTTTCGTTTTTCCTTGCGTTTTCAGGGCTTTCGGTGGTGTTTCAGGTTTCGTCAATAATTGCGCCAAAAGGTATTTCAATCATGCCGTATCTTTTGGGGAAGATGCTTCAGGGAGGTCTTGCGGCAGTTATTATCCGCATATTGCTTGGGTTATTTCCCGTGGATGAGAGTGCGTTTTTACCTGATTTTGTGCCTTATTACCCCCAGGTTTCACCTTTGGGGACGTTCTTTGTATCAATAATTCTGATGCTTCTTTGTATGCTTTTGCTGGCGATTTTTATGTTCATTGCGGATTTTTTTGAAAAAAGAGGCAGTTCGTCGGGAATGCAAAAGGTGTCTTGACAATAGCCCTTGACTTATAATGGGAAAAATGGTACAATACTATGATGTAATGAATGAATTATGCGATGTTTTCTTCGCACATCGAAAAATTATAAACAGAAAGGCATCTGAAACTTATGAAAAAAATGGGATTAAATGAAATAAGAGAAAAATATCTTTCGTTTTTTGAGTCAAAGGGCTGTCTCAGACTTGACAGCTTTTCGCTTGTGCCGAAAAACGATGCAAGCTTACTGCTTATCAACTCGGGTATGGCGCCTATGAAAAAGTGGTTTACAGGTGCGGAAATTCCTCCGAAAAAGAGGGTTACCACTTGCCAGAAGTGTATCAGAACTCCTGATATTGAATGCGTGGGAAAAACCGCAAGACACGGCACTTTCTTTGAAATGCTTGGGAACTTCTCGTTTGGGGACTATTTTAAGCGTGAAGCAATTAGCTGGGCGTGGGAGTTTCTTACAAAGGTTATGGAAATCCCCGAGGATATTCTTTGGATTACTGTTTATGAAGAGGATGACGAGGCAAGGGATATCTGGGTGAACGAAATCGGTGTTTCACCTGAAAGAGTTGTGAAAATGGGCAAGGAAGACAACTTCTGGGAACACGGCACAGGTCCTTGCGGTCCCTGTTCTGAAATTCACGTTGACCGCGGTGCTGACTGGGGCTGCGGAAAGCCTGACTGCAAGCTTGGTTGTGACTGTGACCGCTTTATGGAAGTGTGGAATTTGGTGTTCACACAGTTTGACAAGGACGAGGACGGAAATTATAACCGTTTGGCAAATCCCAACATTGACACAGTTATGGGTCTCGAGCGTCTGGCTTGCATTATGCAGGGTGTTGGAAATCTCTTTGAGGTCGACACCGTTCAAAGCACAATGAAACACATCTGCCGCATTGCGGGTGTAGAGTATAAGGATGATGAAAAGACGGACGTTTCACTCCGTGTTATCACCGACCACATAAGAAGCACAGTTATGATGGTTTCTGATGGTGTTATTCCGTCAAACGAGGGACGCGGTTATGTTTTAAGACGTCTTCTCCGCCGTGCTGCTCGTCATGGAAGACTCCTTGGAATCAAGGGTGAATTCCTTTACACTGTTGCAGACACTGTTATTGATGAGTCAAAGAGTGCATACCCCGAGCTTGACGAAAAGCGTGATTATATCAAAAAAGTTGTAAAGATTGAAGAAGAAAAGTTCTCAAAAACCATTGAGGATGGACTTTCAATTCTTAACACATATATTGAAGAAACAAAGAAAAACGGCAAGACAGTTCTTGCTGGCGAAGATGCATTCAAACTCAACGACACCTATGGTTTCCCCATTGATTTGACGGTTGAAATCTGTGAGGAGCAGGGAATAACCGTTGACCGCGAGGGCTTTGATGCGGCTCTCAAAACACAGAAAGAGACTGCAAGAAAGAACCGCAAGGACGGCTCCAGCTGGGATGATGACAGTGCGGTAAACATAAAGGCAGAGGCTACAAACTTTGTGGGATATGAGTTTTTAACTGCAGCAAGCAAAGTTCTTGGCATTGTTTCAGGCGGTGTGGAGGTTGACGCCATCGGTGCAGGTGATGAGGGTATTATTGTTGTGAAGAAATCGCCTTTCTACGCTGAAATGGGCGGACAGGCAGGCGATATTGGATACATCGAAACAGCAAACGGAAGAGCAAAGGTTGTTGATACAAAGAAAAATGGTGACGGGGTTTATTTCCACATTGTAAAGGTTGAGGAAGGCTCAATATCAAAGGGTGATGTGGCAACCCTTTCGGTTTGCAAAAAGAACCGCGCTGCAATTTGTCGAAACCATTCAACCACGCATCTTCTCCATAAGGCACTGAAAGAGGTCCTCGGAACACACGTGGCTCAAGCTGGCTCTGAGGTGACGGCAAAGCGTCTCCGCTTTGACTTTTCACACTTTGAAGCAATGACAATGGACGAAATCAAAGCCGTTGAAGAAAAGGTTAATGAAGCAATTCTTGAGGCAATGCCAATAACAGTTGAGGAGCTTGCTATTGATGAAGCGAAAAAGCTTGGTGCAACAGCACAGTTCGGCGAAAAATACGGCGATACTGTAAGGGTTGTTTCCATGGGCGACTATTCAATTGAGTTCTGTGGCGGAACACATCTTAGGAATACTGCCGAGGCAGGCCTTTTCAAAATCATTTCTGAAAGCGGTGTTGCTGCGGGCGTAAGAAGAATCGAAGCGGTGACTGGCATTGGTGTTTATGAACAGCTGATTGATGCGAAAGAAACAATTGTAAAGGTTGCAGATATTATTAAGGGCGGAGTCCACGATGTTTTGGCAAAGGCTCAGGCTGTAATTGACGAAAACAAGAGCTTAAAGCGTGAGCTTGAAAGTATAAAGGCAAAAATGGCAAACAGCGGTCTTGATGACCTTCTTGGCGGTGCCGAAGAGATTAAAGGCATAAAGGTTATCACCAAACGTCTTGGCGACGGACTTGATATGAATGCTCTCCGCACGGCAGGCGATAATCTCAAGGAAAAGGCAGGATGTGCTGTGATTGTTCTGGCGTCTGCGGCTGACGGCAAGGTGAACATTGTGGCTATGGCTACACCCGATGCTGTGAAGTTGGGCGCACACGCAGGAAACATAATCCGCGAGGTAGCAAAGATTTGCGGAGGCGGTGGCGGCGGAAAGCCAGACAGTGCTCAGGCAGGCGGCAAGGATGCGTCAAAGATTGAAGAAGCACTTGCAGTGGTAAAAACCTGGATTTAAGGAGGAAAACAAAATGACAGATTGTCTTTTTTGTAAAATAATAGACGGACAAATTCCGTCCACCAAAGTATATGAAGATGAATTTGTTCTGGCGTTTCGGGATATTGACCCCCAGGCGCCACAGCATATTGTTATAATTCCAAAAGAACATATCAAATCAGCAAACGAAATAACAGCAGAAAATTCTGCGGTTATTGGGAAGATTTTTGAAGTCGCGGCGAAGATTGCCAAAGATTTGGGCTTCAGTGACAAAGGCTTTCGCGTGGTGAATAACTGCGGTGAAGACGGCGGGCAGACGGTTTCGCACCTACATTTCCATTTGCTTGCAGGAAGAAATCTCGGGTGGCCTCCGGGCTGATTGATGTTTAAGGCTCAAAAATTGGAAGGACGTGAGACATAAATGAAAAAAGATTTTGACAGATATATAGAGGATGTTCTTGAACAGCATAAAAGCTTCAACGGCATCCCAAGCCATTATTATACTGAATATGGCGTGAAGCGAGGCCTTAGGAATCCTGACGGAACAGGTGTTCTTGCGGGACTTACCGCTATCGGCGAGGTTCACGGATATGTGCTCGATGAAGGTAACAAGGCCCCCATTGAGGGAACGCTCCGTTATCGTGGTATTTCAATCGGCGATATTGTTGAAAATTGCCAGAAGGAAGGACGGTTTGGCTATGAGGAAGTGGTTTTTCTTTTGCTTTTTGGCCATCTTCCGAAGAAAGAAGAGCTTGAAATCTTCTCTGCAAGCCTTGCAAAGCGTCGCACATTGCCACCCAACTTTGCCGAGGATATGATTCTCAAAGCCCCCAGCAAAAATATTATGAATAAATTAGCAAGGTCGGTGCTGGCGCTTTATTCCTATGATGAGGACCCTGACAACATTTCAACAGAAGCGCTTTTCAGACAGAGCCTTGAACTTATTTCAAGATTTCCGACGCTTATTGCTTATGCTTATGCAACAAAGAGGCATTATTTTGATGGGAAAAGCCTTGTGCTACATAACCCCAAGCCTGAGCTTTCTATTGCGGAAAACTTCCTTTATATGATAAGGCCAAATCACAAATTTACCGAAACCGAAGCAAAGGTGCTGGACCTTGCTCTTATGCTCCATGCAGAGCACGGCGGCGGTAATAACTCGGCTTTTTCAATCAGAGTTTTGTCTTCAAGTAATACTGATACTTATTCCGCTGTTGCGGCGGCAATTGGCTCGCTGAAAGGTCCAAAGCACGGTGGTGCAAACCAGAAGACCCTTGCCCAAATGGCGGAAATGAAAGAAAACCTCAAGGATTGGTCGGACGAGGCTGTATATGATTACCTTTGCAAGATTGTCCGCAAGGAAGCAGGGGACGGCAGCGGTCTTATCTATGGTATAGGTCATGCCATTTATACACTTTCTGACCCCCGTGCAGTGATTTTGAAGCAGTGTGCAAAAGAACTTTCAGAGGAAATCGGACCTGATGCCGAAAAAGAATTCCAGCTTTATGCGGCTATTGAAAGGCTTGCACCCAAGGTTTTTGCTGATTTGAAGGGCATTACTGCGCCTATGCCGGCAAACGTTGACCTTTATTCAGGGTTTATTTATCAGATGCTTGGCATACCTGAAGAGCTTTACACTCCGATTTTTGCAATGGCAAGAATTGTTGGCTGGTGTGCTCATCGAATGGAGGAAGTGCTCACCGGCGGGAAAATTATCCGCCCCGCATACAAGAGTCTTGCGAGAAGACGAGAATATACAAAAATTGATGAAAGATAAAAAGAAAAAACGGTTGCGAGAGCAACCGTTTTTTGTATAATGAACGCACTTGTGTTGAAAATTAATCTTTTTCAAATTCTTCTCTGATGTCCTCATCGAAAAACTCAAGATCTTCTTCGTTTGGAAATTCCTCTTCGCACATATCAAGATACATTTCTTCTGCGTCCTGCTGTGCTTGTTGAAGAAATTCTATGGTGTCAGAAATCTCGTTAAACAGAAAGTGGTAAAGTTTCTTATAGTCGGGCATAATTTTTCTCCTTCGCAAATAAAAAAGATGTGCCGCCAAAGCGACACATCCAAAAAACGTATCACTCTGATGGGTTTAATTGCGATAAAACACCATTTTCACCAAATCGAGCATGATAAAATCAGAGGACCGCTTTTTACAATAGGGTCACCCGATTTGGTAGTTTTTATTAAGATGTTTTATCGCAAGTATTAGTATATCACAAAGTAAAGTGAAATACAATACTTTTTTAATGCTAAGGTGACCTTACTGTTTATCAAGGGGAGTGCCCCTTGCACCCCCATTCCGCTGCATCAGGGTTCAGCGGTGTGTAGAGCTTGGCACATCTTCAGACTGTGCCGCTCGGAAGAACAAACTTATTGTTCGCACTCACTAAAATGGCGTGCCCGCAAAGGAAACGGATTGCACGCCATTTTTCACTGCCTTCGATGTGCCTCGCAAACACTCCGCAATCACCCCTTGCTTAAAGCGGAATATTTATTCGGGTATTCCACTGTGGTCTTAAAAGCCAACAGAGACGGACCTGAAGGAAAAAGCCGCTTTAAGTTTTCGGCGAGTGACAGCTGTTTGCAAAGTCCAAACAAAGATGCAAAAATCGGCGGCACATTCACCTTTGCTGGTGCCGCCGATTTAGTGAAGCAAATAATGTGTTTATTTTTCTGAGCGGTTGTGACTTTGGTTTGGGCTGAGCAAGTAGAGATGTCCGAGCTGAAAACGCGGCTCAGGGGGTCTAAGGGGGCAAAGTCCCCTTGAGGAGAAAAACAGGTACATCTGCCGAGACTTTGATAGCAGAAAAGGGGTCCAAGGGTCACACCGTGAAAAAGATGCCGGTGGCATGTTTTTAGGTGGGATTGAGATGCGTGAGCATCGGTAATAAAATAAAATCCACAGGATTTTTTCAGTAATATATTTCCCCGTGACAATACTCACTAAAAGGGCGTGCCAGCAGCGGAAATGGATTACACGCCCTTTTCCACCTCGCTTGATGACACTTGCGGACATTCCGCAAAAAACCTTTGGCTAAAGCGCGTTTTTGGGGTCCGTCCTTGAGGGTACATAACAAAATTGTTTTTAACCTTTATCTTTTATATAGGAAAGAATTAACATTGCTGTCCAGATGAGACCAAGGTAGCCAAAGGCGCTATAAAGCTTTGAAACAAGAGTTGAAAAGCCAAGTCCCGCAAATGGAATGGCACAAAGGCACAGGAGTGCGGCAAAGATTATGCGATGTGAGTTCTTTTTGAAATGGAAGTTTGAAAGGATTCCAAAGCCGTGGGAAACGGCGGTGGTGCAAAGAGCCATAAGAAGAACAAGGGAATAAAGTCGTTTCAAGGTTTCGCTGTTTCTTGCGGCAAGGTGAAGCAGTGGCATTTCCGAGAGCAACAGCTCGTCAAAAAACAAGTTCATTGAAAGCCACGCAATGAATATGACTATTCCCAAAGCCGAGGCGCTTATAACCGATGCGGCTTTTAGTTGTGATTTTTTTGCGCCTTTGGCAAGGGGAACAAGCACCGCCCCTGCGGTGATGGTATTGTAGCTTACGTAACACAGCGATGACACGAGGGGGTTTCGGTAGAGCTTGGAAAAGCCTGAGAATGTTGGAGTGACATCAAAAAGCAGTGATGAAAGCGCTACACAAAGCATCCCGACAAGCATAATTGGAACAAGCACCGAATTGAAAGCTACAAGCCCTTTGATGTCAAAGCAGAAAACCACGAAACAGCAAAGGGCAAGAAATAGGTATCCATATAAAGGAGGAAGAGAGAGGGTTTCCTTTGCCAAAGCTCCGCAGGCGGACATCATAACAAAAAAACCGCAGAACATAAAGGCAAGCATAAAGAAATTTATTAGAGGGGAAAAACGTCCTGAGACGCGGGCAACAAATCCTTTGAAATCAGGAATGGATTTTCTTGCGGAAAAATTAAGAATAATATACGCCATTGCACCAAAGCTTATGGTTGCGATGACTATACCTGTAAGGTCTGTTTGGGAAGGAATGCAGAAATATTCAAAAATTTCTCTGCCCGAGGCAAAGCCTGCCCCAATTACCAGACCGATAAAAACGAATGAAATCGCAAAAATCTTTTTCATAAAACCTCCGTTTGTGGTGATAAATTATGTTTTCTACTATATATAGTGGATGTCAAAAGAAAAAATTACTTTTGAAAAAAATGTGAAAAAAATCATTGACAAGGTGGCGCTTTTGTGATATTATATTCCTACCTCTGAAAAGGGGCTTTATTTGTGTTGTGAAAAAACGTAAGTCAAAACAGCACGAAATTAAATTCGAAAAGCTGTTTTTGGCTTCGAGGTTTTGTATAATACAGAAAGGGTGAAAAAAATGAGAGTAAAAATCACATTGGCTTGCACAGAGTGCAAACAGAGAAACTATGACACTATGAAGAACAAGAAGAACGATCCTGACAGACTTGAAATGAACAAGTACTGCAGATTCTGCAAGAAGCACACACTTCATAAGGAAACAAAGTAAATTTTCGAAAGTAAGAGGTAAATTGAAATGGATAAGAAGCCTAATTTATTCGCAAGAATAAAAGATTGGTTTATTGATATGAAGGCTGAATTCAAAAGAGTTGTATGGCCGTCATTTTCAAAAGTTAAAAAGAACACACTGACAGTTATCCTTTTTGTTTTGGCTGTTGGCATTGTTATCTGGCTTTTGGACTGGCTGTTCGGCTTGGGAATGGCTTTGTTAATCAACAGATAACCAAAGAGAAGGGAGCGTCGCTCAGTTATGTCTAATGAGGCAAAATGGTATGTTGCTCACACCTACTCAGGTTATGAAAACAAGGTAAAGGCCGATATTGAAAAAACCATCGAAAATCGAAATATGCAGGATATAATTCAGGAAGTCTGCGTTCCGATGGAAGAGGTTGTTGAAATCAAGGACGACAGAAAGAAAACCGTTATGCGCAAAATTTTCCCCGGTTATGTCATTGTGAAGATGATTATGACTGACGAAAGCTGGTATATTGTCAGAAACTGCCGCGGTGTTACTGGTTTTGTCGGCCCCGGCTCAAAACCTGTTCCCCTTACCGATGAGGAAATTGCAAACATCGGGCTTGAAAAGAAGACTGTTACTATCGGATTCAATGTCGGTGACAATATCCGCGTGAAATACGGTCCCTTGGAAGGCTTTGTTGGTGTTATTACCGCAATCGTTATGGATAAACAGAAAATAAAAGCCACAATTTCAATGTTTGGCAGAGATACCGATGTTGAGCTTGAGTTCAATCAGGTAGAAGCATTAAGTTAGTTACCCACACGGCTTATGCCGTATTTATATATCCGAAAAATCTTCGGATAGTGGGAGGGACGGAAAAAAGTTTCCGCACCCGATATTACCACGTTTGTGAAAGGGAGGTGTCATAGAAATGGCGCAAAAAATTACAGGTTACATCAAATTACAGATTGAGGCTGGAAAGGCTACACCGGCTCCTCCGGTTGGTCCCGCACTTGGTCAGCACGGTGTGAACATCATGGACTTCTGTAAACAGTTCAACGAAAAAACAGCAAAGGATGCAGGTCTTGTTATCCCTGTTGTTATCACTGTTTATCAGGACAGATCATTCTCGTTCATTACCAAAACTCCGCCTGCTGCAGTTCTTATCAAAAAGGCTTGCAAAATTCAGAGCGGCTCAGGTGTACCCAACAAGACAAAGGTTGCTCAGCTTTCAAAGGCAGATCTTCAGGCTATTGCAGAGCAGAAAATGCCTGACCTTAACGCAGCATCAGTTGAAGCTGCTATGTCAATGATTGCAGGTACAGCACGTTCTATGGGTGTTACTGTAGAAGACTAGTTCTTTCGGGATTAGTCAATCGAAATCACGTGGGAGGAATATGCAAGGACATATTCTGCGGAACCACAATAGGAGGAAATTTTAAAATGAAGAAAGGTAAGAAATATCAAGACAGCGTTAAGCTTATTGAAAAAGGCAAGCTCTATGACACTGCTGAAGCTTTGGAACTTGTTTGCCAGACAGCAAAAGCTAAGTTTGACGAAACTGTTGAGATACACGTAAAACTTGGTGTTGACTCTCGTCACGCTGACCAGCAGGTTAGAGGTGCGGTTGTTCTTCCCAATGGTACAGGTAAAGAAGTTAAGGTTCTTGTTTTTGCCCGTGAAGGCAAAGCTGACGAAGCAAAGGCTGCAGGCGCAGATTTTGTTGGTGCTGAGGACCTTGTTCAGAAAATCCAGTCTGAAAACTGGTTCGATTTTGATGTTGTTGTTGCAACCCCTGATATGATGGGTGTTGTCGGCAGAATCGGTAAGGTTCTCGGTCCTAAGGGACTTATGCCAAGCCCCAAAGCAGGTACAGTTACACCTGATGTAACACGTGCTGTTGCTGATATCAAGTCAGGTAAGATTGAATACAGACTTGACAAAACAAACATCATTCACTGCCCCTTGGGCAAAGCATCTTTCGGAAAAGATAAGCTCGTTGAAAACTTCAACGCTCTTATGGGTGCTATCGTTAAGGCTAAACCGGCAGCAGCAAAAGGTCAGTACCTTAAGTCTGTTACCGTTGCATCAACAATGGGCCCCGGTATCAAAATCAATTCCAGCAAAATTGATGCTTAATTTTTAAAAAGTTGTTGACAAAGGGTATTTTTTGTGATAAGATAGCTTTGTTAATGAAATGAATTCCGCAGACAGCAGGTGGCATCGTGCCGTAAGTCCTGCCGAGGTTTTTATCAAATTACAAATTTTGGTTTGTTGTTTGCATAACCCTCACTGTCTGTGAGGGTTATTGTTTTGTTTCAAAATCAAAGAGGTGTGTTGGGGAATTCCCCGATGTATTTCTTTCAAGCAGTTACATTTCGAAAGGAGGAAACAAAATGCCAAGTGAAAAAGTTTTAGAGAGCAAAAAAGCCGTTGTTGCGGCATTGATTGAAAGACTGAAAGATGCTCAGGCAGGTGTTATCGCTGACTATCGTGGTCTCACTGTTGCTCAGGATACAGAGCTTCGTGCAAAACTCAGAGAAGCAGGTGTTGAATACACAATTGTAAAGAACACTCTTACACGTTTTGCAGCAAACGAAGTTGGTCTTGATGCACTTGACCCTGTTCTTCACGGTCCTACTGCTCTTGCTACAAGCAGCACTGATGTTGTTGCTCCTGCAAAGGTTTTGGTTGAGTTTGCAAAGACAAACGAACAGCTCGAAATCAAAGCGGGTTTTGTTGACGGCAAGGTTATCGACGCAGACGAGGTTAAGGTTTATGCAAGTATTCCAAGCAAGGAAGTTCTCATTTCAAAGATGATGGGAAGCTTGCAGGCACCTATTGGAAGCCTCGTAAGAACTCTGGATGCTATCGCAAAACAGATGGAATCAGCAGAGTAATTATTTTAGCAATATTTAAAATCGGGAAAGTCAATTCCCAAATATAATTTATGGAGGATAAAAAAATGGCTGATATAGCAAAAATGATTGAAGATATCAAAACACTTACACTTGTAGAAATTAACGATTTGGTAAAGGCTCTTGAAGAAGAGTTCGGCGTTAGCGCTGCTGCTCCTGTTATGGTTGCTGGCGGTGCTGCTGCTGACGGTGCTGCTGCAGGCGCTGAGAAGTCAGAATTCGACGTAGTTCTCGCAGCTGCTGGTGCTGAAAAGATTAAGGTTATCAAGGCTGTTCGTGAAATCACAGGTCTTGGTCTTGCTGAAGCAAAAGCTGCTGTTGATGGTGCCCCCACAACACTTAAGGAAGCTGTTTCTAAGGAAGACGCTGAAAAGTTCAAGGCTCAGCTCGAAGAAGTTGGCGCAACTGTTGAACTCAAATAATTGTAACTGCAATTTAAGAAAAGAGTCGCATATAGCGGCTCTTTTTTTGTGTCAATTCGAATATGAAAATATTGAATAAAATAATAAAATGACATATAAAGGAGACCCTGAAAACGTTGATACTGCGGGAGTTCGGGAAATTGACTAAATGCACAAAATTCAGGTAGGTTTTTTGTGCATAACGGATGGAGATAAAATGAAATTTTTATGTTGACAAAAGTTCTTTAAAAGTATATAATGAAAAGGAGTTTAAAGGTTAACTGAATACATATCGGTGTTTGTGTGGGGATGTGAATGCTGATGATGGTATTTGGGACTTAAGAACAACAAACCATATGCAATTATGCAGATGAAAGGAGTAAAAAAACATGAACAAACTTATGGCGCGCATTGTAGCAGTTGTTATGGCTATTGCAATGCTCGGAACAGTTTCTTTCGCAGCAGGCAGTGCTAACTATGCTGACGGCAATATCACTGATGTGAATGCAGGCAATGCAGCTGGTCAGGATGTAGTTACAGTTTTGGCTTTTGCTACAAATACTGCGAATGATACAGTTTTTGATGGCGATGACAAAATTATTGCTGTTGTTCAGGCTACTGAGGATCCTACAACAATTTCTGTTGTAGCTGATGATTATGATTACATCACAGTTGCTTTCGGTGGTTCAGAGGGAAAAACAGACTATGCATTCATCGATAACAAAGGTGAAGTAGCTCTTACTGCTCTTAATGTACAGAGAGAACTCACTCTCACAGTTAATGGCGAAGAAAAAACATATGAGAACGTAGCTTATGCAGTGTATACAGGTACTGCTTCAAAAGCTCTTACTAAGATCGGTATGAAGTTCAACAGCTATAATGGCGACACTCCATACGGAACTGAACAGACTTTTGAAAAAGCTGTTGACATTGCGGTTGACGGTGCGTTCAGCTTTGGCGTATTGATTCTTGGTGTACCTTATGATCAAATCGACGCTGCTGGAAGAACAGTCAAGGCTTACGGCTACGTTGAATAAGCGGTTGAATTAAACAGAAAGGTGGATTTTAAAATGAAAAAGTTTTATGAAAGCCCGATAGTTGAATTAACCGTGTTTGATGTTGAAGACGTTATCACAGCAAGCGGTACTGTTGACACAATTAATGACACAGAGGATGTTCAAGCATTGATTAATGCTATTAATGCTGGAACTTATAGTGGTGCTCAGATTGATCGTACTGCTACATATGGAGCATACAACTGGTAATTCAATTTATCAATTAAAAAACGAAAAGCAGAGCTTTGGCTCTGCTTTTTCTTTTGTTTTTTTATTAAATTGCTAATTGTCTATTGATTTTTCAGGGAAAATTTGATATGATATGTATGTTAGTTTTAAAGTCGTGGATTATGGCTTTTTGTTTGGCTGACAATATGACGATTTTGGTTTGGAAAATCAAAATATCGGTATTTGATATAAGCAGTTTTGTGCTTTTAGGAGGTTTTTAAAAATGTCAACAAAGATAGTAGTAGGCACACAATGGGGAGATGAAGGAAAGGGCAAGACCATTGACATCCTTGCAAGCGAGGCGAACGTTGTTGTCAGAACTCAGGGTGGTAACAACGCAGGACACACCATTGAGGCAAATGGTCAGGTTTATAAACTCAGACTTATGCCTTCAGGAATTTTGAACCCTGATACTCTTTGTATAATAGCAAACGGTGTTGTTGTTGACCCCAAGGTTTTGCTTGGCGAAATTGATGACCTTAACAGCCGTGGTATCAGCACTGACAATCTCAAAATTGATGCAAGGGCACATATCATTATGCCTTATCACCGCGAGCTTGACGGTCTTTCAGAGGCGGCACGCGGCAAGGCAGGAATCGGCACTACCAAAAACGGAATTGGTCCTTGCTATATGGACAAGGCAGAACGTAGCGGCATCCGTATCTGTGATATGATTGACAAAGAAAAGTTCCAAAGCAAGGTTCGCGAAAATCTTGAAATCAAAAACAAGATAATGACCCTCGTTTATGGCGGAGAACCTCTTGATGCTGAAGAGATAATTGCTGAATACAGCGGTTATGCTGACAGACTCAGAAAGTATGTGGTTGACACCACTCCTATTCTTTACAAAGCAATAAAGGACGGAAAGAATGTATTGTTTGAGGGCGCACAGGGAACACTCCTTGATATAGATTTGGGAACATACCCATACGTTACATCATCACATCCCATTTCAGGCGGTGTTTGTGTGGGCAGCGGCATTGGACCCACTATGATTGATGAGTGTATAGGAATTGCCAAGGGCTATACCACCCGTGTGGGAAATGGTCCTTTCCCAACAGAGCTTGAGGACGAGATAGGTGAAACAATTCGCGAAAAGGGTCACGAGTTTGGAACTGTTACGGGTCGTTCAAGACGTTGCGGATGGTTTGATGCGGTGATTGTTCGTTATGCAGTTCGTGTGAATGGTCTTACCTCACTTGTTCTTAACAAAATTGACCCGCTTGGTGGTCTTGGAAAGCTTAAAATCTGTACAGCATACAAAAAGGATGGAGAAATCACATATGATTTTCCGCCTACCCTCGAGGAATTGGCAAAATGTGAGCCAATTTATGAGGAAATGGACGGATGGGATGAAGATATTTCGAACATCCGTGAATTTGAAAAATTGCCAATTGCTTGTCAGAATTATATAAAACGCATAGAGGAACTCTGCGATGTAAAGATTTCTTCTATCGGTGTTGGTCCTGACAGAGAAGAAAATATATATAAGTAATTGAAAGGAGGGCTTTTGATGCCTTCAAAAAAGAAAGAAGAGGTTTTGACCTATAAAGGAAAAATGCTTCTGAGACGCGGAAATGAAATATATTATGGAAATCCCGGCGAAAAATATATGGTGGTTTTTCGTGTAGCAGAGTCTGAAAAGCTTGGCGACCTTGATATTTCAAAAAAAGTAGTTATTGAGCTTCGTACCAATAAGGAAGAAAATTCTATGCTTATCAAACAGGCAGAACGCGACGGACTTTATAAAGCTTTTGATATTGGATTTTTCTGGCTTGAGGATGCTTTGGAAAATTTTTAAAACAACAACTGCGGGGCAGATTATCTGTCCCGCAAATTCAATATGTGCCCGTAGCTCAGTTGGATAGAGTGTCAGACTCCGACTCTGAAGGTCGTGCGTTCGAATCGCATCGGGCATACCACGTCGCAGCAAACTGCGCTGCAATCAAAACGACCACTTGCACAGTGGTCGTTTTTCATATGCTCCATTGCTGCTCCTTTTTCGCAAAAAGGCACGCTTGGCGCATCTGCTCGGTTGTAAACGCCCTCGCGACGATTTGCCGGTGCTAACACCTTTTTGCGAGATGTGCCTTTGTCACAATTTGCATTTATTAAAATGAATAATCCCCTTTTTGCGAGGGTCGTCTGTTTTTTTATATTTGCCCGTACGCACTCCCGTGGTGTAAAACGCTCTGCGTTTTTCTTTGGAACTTGTTATTTCCCTAAAAATTTTATATTTAACTTGATTTATTTCTGAAATTAACGTATAATAGATTTTGTATGGATTTGAGTAATGACAGGAAAATAAAATTAAAATTTGATTTTCTGGGGGACAACGGATGATACCAAATATTTTAACCACATTCCGACTTATAATTATTCCTTTTTTTGCATATTCGATATTATACGAAAAAAGCATAGTTCTTTCTGTATCACTTTTCCTGCTTTCCGGAGCGACGGATGTTGTGGATGGATGGATTGCACGAAAATATAATATGATTACCGATGTGGGAAGCGTATATGACCCTCTTGTTGACAAGCTTATGCAAATTACGGCGGTGGTGTGCCTTGCTGTTATCGGTGTGGTACCATGGTGGCTCATAGTGTTCGTTCTTCTCAAGGAACTTACCATGATCATTACAGGAAGTATTCTTTACATAAAAAAAATTGTTGTTCATTCCAATTGGTATGGTAAAGCAGCTACGGTATTCTTTTATACAATAATTTTCATTTTGATTATATTCCCTGATATAGACGGAGGATTCAAGGATACCCTCATCGGTATGCTTGTAGGTGTGCTGGTGCTTGCGGGTGTGGGATACCTTTTGAAAATAATTGGAAAAAATAAGGGCGACGTTTGTGACAAGAAAGCATAGCTTTTACAGACTTTTCCTTCACGAACCACCACGCTTTTGTTGACAAAAAAATAATATTTTGATATAATTGTTATAAAATTAACTATCAGGTAAGGAGCAGTTATGGAACAATTTGAAGAATTAAGTTTAAAACGGTTGGCCGAAACCTTATTTAAACATATCGGCACGATTATTGCGGTGACTTTGATTGCAGGTATCCTTGCGTTCGTATACAGTGAAACAATGGTTGTACCTACTTATGAATCATCGGTGTCTATTTATGTTAATAATGAAAAAACAGACAATAATGACAAAATATTAAGCAGTGATATCACTGCGTCACAGATGCTTGTTAATACATACGTAGTAATAGTAAAAACCGATACAGTACTCAATCGTGTTTGTGCAAGACTGGTTGAAGAAGGAGTAACAGACTATTCTGCAGAGGCACTCAGGGGAAAAATCGTTGCAAGCTCGGTTGACAATACCGAAATTTTTAAGGTGAGTGTCAGGGATACAGACCCGGAGCATACTTTTATAATTGCAAATATAATCGCTGAGGTGGCTCCTGAAGTTATTAAAGACTTTGTTGAAGCCAGCTCGGTTAAGGTTGTTGATTATGCGGTAATTGGTGAAAGAGTTTCTCCAAATATTCAGAAAAATATGATTTTGGGATTGCTTATAGGACTCTTCCTTAGCTGTTTGTTTGTAGTGCTTAGGGAAGTTTTTGATATGAGAATTAAAGATGAAGAAACCTTGGAACAGTGGTTCAAGCTTCCTATTTTGGGAGTTGTTCCCGATATAACAAATTCTCAGCAGATCAAACGGTCGGGATATTATTCATACAGGCGATATACCAAATCGTACGAATACAGCAGAAAGGCGGGTAAGGAAAATGGAGGAAAATAAAAAACAAGAAATTGTTCAGACGCAACCCCAGATGAACTGGTTTCAGAAGTTCAGACAGCTTCCAAGCATCCGTCTTAGAAAAAAACAGACCAAACGTATGGCTCAGGACTATGAGGATATAAGAGAAAAGATTTTGAATAACAAGTCTACTTTCCATGTGCGTGAGGCTTACAAGGCTCTTCGAACGAACCTTATTTTCTCTTTGCCCTCTGCTGATTGTAAAAAAATTATCATCACCAGTGCTCTTGCATCAGAAGGTAAAAGTACGAACTCCCTGAATCTGGCAATCACTTTTGCTGAAATGGATGCAAAGGTTTTGATTATTGACTGCGACCTTCGTCGTCCAAACCTTGCCAGACTTCTCGATGTACAAAATGCACCGGGACTCAGTAACTATCTGGTTGGTCTCAATTCCAGCGAAGAAATCGTTCACAAATCGTCATATAACAATCTCAGTTATATCACGGCAGGAAATATCCCGCCCAATCCCGTAGAGCTTCTAAGCTCTGACAATATGGGCAGGCTCATCGAAAAGCTTGAAAAAGAATTTGATTATATTTTCTTTGATACCCCGCCGATAAACCTTGTTATTGACACAATTGTGGTGTCCAAGTATGTGCATGGTATTGTTATGATTGCTCTCCAGAATTCTACGGACAAAGAAGCTATTCGCTATGCTCTTAACCAGATTAAGTTTGCAGGGGCGAAAGTTCTGGGATTCGTGCTTAATGGTGTTGTATTCGGGTCTAACGGTGAATATAAAAATCACAGTAAGAGGAAATATCAGAGCACCTATGCAGCTAACGGCCGCAAAAAATCAAGACGCAGTCTTGGTGGAACATATGGCTCATATAGTTATGGCGGATACGGTGGTTATGGCAACTATAACAGCCGACGCAACGACAGTTATGAATAAAAACAAAGGCTGTGGCTTTATTGAGCGCACAGCCTTTTTGCCATTTTGAAAGAGAAAGGGGTAAGAAAATGATAGATATACACAGCCATATTCTTCCTGAAATGGACGATGGCAGCAAAAGCGTTGAGGAAAGCAAAAAAATGCTTGATAGTTTTTGGGAGCAGGGCGTTGAAGCTGTTGTTGCAACACCCCACTTTTATATTGGCGAAACCAGTGTGGAGGATTTCCTGAAAAAAAGAGAGAACTGTAAAGAAAAACTTATATCGGCTCTTGGGGATGAAGAGCGACCTGGAATTGCTTTGGGTGCTGAAGTGCAGTTTTTCTCTGAACTTTATTCTATGGACCGTGCAGAAGACTTGTGTATAAGTGGCACGAGATATATGCTTGTTGAAATGCCATTTGGTGAATGGACCAAATATACATATTTAACTCTTGAAAAGCTTTATACAGCAAAGGGAATTACACCCATAATCGCCCATGTGGAAAGATATCTGGACTTTCAAAAAATCTCGGATATTGAAATTGTTAAAAGGCTTAAAGAAGTCCATGCCCTGATACAAATGAACACAAGCTTTTTGATTTCAGGAAAGACGCGGAGAAAAGCTCTTAACCTGGTAAAAAAAGGTCTAATAAATTTTTTGGGTACCGATGCACATAATATTGAGTCGAGACCGCCTCAGCTGAGAGTGGGATTTGATGAGATTTATAAGAAATTAGGTGACACAGGAATTGATGCTTTTGCCTATTGGGGCGAAAAGCTTATGGATAAAATGACAACAATTTAGAAAGATGGCTTGGTGCTGAAAAATGAAGATATTAAAAAAAATTGTACTTTCAATTATTATAATCCTGCTTGTGGCAATAGTGGTTTTAGGGATATGGCAACGTGAAAACATAATGGTCCTTTTGAAAACCTCCAACACCACCAGTGAAAGCATTGCCCAGGAGATAAACAACAGCAAAAAAGCCTTTGAAGAAGAGGTTCAAAAGCAATATCCCTCTGTAATAAGCGACCTCACTGCAGAAGAAGAAAAGAAGCTTATCAAGGGCGAATTATCTGTTGAAGAAGCGGTGTCGATACTGACCCAAAAGTATGAGAAAACGCCAAAGAATACCGTGTCAAAAGTGTCTCAGGCAGAAATTGACAAGCTGGTGGGCGAGCGTGCCATTGAATTGTATAGCCTCAAGGCGTATTATCTTGGTCAGCTTGGTCAACTTGAAGCCAAGGTGAAAAGCGATTACCTCAGCCTGCCGAAAGAAAAGAGAAATCTCATCGGGAAGAAAGAGCTTGTGACAAAGTATATGAGCACGGCGGTGGGACTTCTTAATCAGTGTGATGCAAAGGTGGAGAATATTCTTTCAGAACTGAAAGCGGATATTGAAAAGCTGAACGGCGACACGTCAATCATCAAGACAATCCGCGAAGCCTATAAAAATGAGAAAAATCTCAAAAAAGCCTACTATATAAAGCTTTTGGAGGAATAGTCAAAAGGGGGAGTAACCAGTGAAAAAACGATATATGCGTATCTTGGGCAGCCTTTTGCTGTTGGTTTTTATGGCGTCGGCTTCTGTTATGGCATTTTCTGATGTTGACAGCACAACCGATGAAGGAAAGGCTATTTCCAAAATGAGGCAGAGTGGTTATATTCAGGGTTTTGAGGACGGAACTTTTAGACCCAGAGCAACTCTTACCCGTGCTGAATTTGTTACCATCGTCAACAAAATGTATGGATATTCTGTTGCGGTAGAGAATATATTTAATGATGTATCGGAATCCGACTGGTTCTTTGACGAGGTTCTGGCAGCGGTGAATGCGGGTTACATCAAAGGAATGGGAGACGGCAGGTTTGCTCCCAACGAGACGGTGAGCCGTGAACAGGTGTGTGTGATGCTTGACGCAATTTTGAAGCCCTCGGAAACCTATTATAAGCCCATCATAACTGATGCGGTTTCGGCTTGGGCGAAGGAAAGTGTGGAAAAGCTTGTTGCGAATTATTTGTTTGTTCTTGAAGATGGAGGAAAATTCCGTGGAACAGAGCCTATTACTCGTGGCGAGGTTTGCGTGGCTCTTGAAAAATGTATAGTTGATGTGGATTTTGAAGCGGTTTTTGAACCCATTGACCTTGAAAGTATGGCTCAGGAAGAACTCACAAAGCGTCTTCATGCGATTGTTGAATGTATGGAAAATACAATTATTCCAATGTATCAGAATAAAGATGTAATCAAAGTCGGCACAATGGTGGTTGACAGCATGAAAGAATATCTCAAAGACAGTAGTTTTGATTATGTTGCTGCAGCTCATAAAACATACGATGTCTATCGGAAATTTAACGGGGCAAAGGCGAGGGAGTTTAAAAATCCCATATATGAAAACATAGAAACGGATGATTTGGTTATTCTTTTTGATTTCTTTTATAGACCCGAAATGAATCTTGTTGAGTGGTAATACGTTTTGGGGCAAAGCTGCCTGGTTAAATAAGAAAATACAAATTTTGTCTTGACAAACAGGCAGTTTTGCGGTATAATAACTCTTGTTGCAAAACTGAATAAGGATCTTTAGCTCAGTTGGTTAGAGCAACCGGCTCATAACCGGTCGGTCCGGGGTTCGAGTCCCTGAAGATCCACCAAGAGAGACAAACACTTTTTATAACATAGTTATAATGATGTTTGTCTCTTTTTCTATGAAAAATTAACAGAATAGGAAGTTTTAGATTGTAGGAGTTGCTGAGAGGGAGTCGAGTTTAAGGAGAGAATTTAACAAACAAAACATCATAATGGTGATGTTTTTAAATTTAATACTATAAATTACAAGCACATTTTGAGTGAAATCAATATGTGTTTTTTTGTTTCTATAAAGGATTGATGATAATTGAAAAAAGGTAATAAAAATCTTAACAAAGGAGTCGATAAAATGATAATTAATTCAAAAATTAAAAATTATAATGAAGAGGAGAGTACAAAATTGAAGAAACTAAATATATATGAATCTAAATTTTTTGGCAGAATATGCTATGGCTTTGGTAGAGATGAAGATGGTTTTGTTTACATTAAAGAAGATGAAGCTGATGTGGTTAGAATGATTTACGATATGGCCATAAATGGAAATAGTCTTCAAAAGATCCAGGCGGAATTATTTAATCAAGGAATTAAATCTCCGTCAGGTAAGGATAAATGGACAAGAGATGTAATAGATAAGACTATAAACAATGAAAAATATTTAACTTATATTATTTCATTAGAAAATTTCGTTGATGCATCTATTGAAAAAGAATCTCGTTGCAGATACGTTAGAAGTTAGATTAAGGACAAAATTGCTGGTTTGTTATATAATTCTATTATTAAAGGGAAAGGAGAATTGGCTATGGACAAATCAGCAATTCAAAATCAGCTTCGATATATTATTGCCAAAGAGCAGTATATGAAGCCACTACTTGAAAATGAAATTATAACGGAGGAGGTGTATAACGAAGTATTAGAAAATCTGTATGACGAATTTGAGGTCTGGAGATATAGCAGAATTCAAAATCCAAGTATTGAATTTAGAAAGAAGAAAAGAGAGGCAAGAAACGATTTATTAGAGCAGAATCCAGGATATATTTCTTTAACAGAATTAGCAAGAAGCAAGCCCAAAAAATCAACTGGTTACATTATTCAAATGTGGTTAAGAGATAGTGGTACTGTTGATTTTCTAACTTTGTGGGAGAATAAGCATAATGAAAAGTTTCTGCCCATTTCGGTGGAATTGAATACTTTAACACCAAAAATATGGATTAAAGCAACCAATTCTATTGGAATTGCTTCAAGACAGGGGAAGAATGGTGGGACATATGCACATAAGGAAATAGCAATGCATTTTATGTGCTGGTTATCTGCAGATATGATGTTAAATGTTATAGAAAAATACTTGGAGGTAATGAATGATGAGAAAGATAACTGAAATTCCGGCTACAATTTTCAAACAGTCAACAGACATACATAAGCAATATAGAGTGGCAGCATACTGTAGGGTTAGTACAGATAAAGAAGAACAAGAAAATAGTCTGGAAAATCAAATTATATATTATAAAAACAAAATTGAGAACACTCCTAATTGGACTTTGGTTGATATATTCGCTGATTTCGGTATAAGTGGAATGAATGATAAAAACAGAATTGAATTTCAGAGAATGATTGAGATGTGTAATAAAGGAAAAATAGATTTGATTATAACGAAGTCAATTTCACGATTTGCAAGAAATACTGTTGATTGTCTAACACATGTGAGAAAACTAAAAGCGAACAATATTGGAGTCATTTTTGAAAAGGAAGGTATAAACACACTTGATGCAGTTAGTGAAACATTTCTAACATGGTTTAGTGCTTTTGCTCAGGCTGAAAGCGAGTCCCTAAGTCAAAATATAACCAGAGGCAAAAGAATGGGATATAAGGAAGGAAAGTTTAGTTTTCCTCCATTCTTATATGGATATAATAGAGGTGATGGGAAAACACCTGTTATAATTCCGGAGCAGGCAGCAATTGTTCGCAAAATCTTTCATATGTACTTGGAGGGAAATTCCATAGTGGGAATTAAGAAGTGGCTTAACGATAACAACATAGAAACAGCAAGGGGGACAGGTGAATGGAAGGAATCTACTGTGTCTGGAATATTAAAAAATGAGAAGTATAAAGGGGATGTGCTTCTGCAGAAAAGTTATACGGTTGATTATCTAACAAAAACAACGGCAAAAAACAAGGGTGAGGTAACACAATATTATATTGAAAATAATCATGAGGGAATTGTGTCACGAGAAATATTTGATATGGTTCAAGAAGAGATGCAACGACGAGCAAGTTTATATAGTAGCATAAGTACAGGTAGATATAGTTCTGAATATGCTTTAACAGGTAAGGTAATTTGCGGAGAATGTGGTAGCAAGTATAGACGTGTAACGAAATCAAAGAGAGGTAAGAAGAAAATAGTATGGAGATGCATTGAGAGATTAAACAACGGGACCCGTAACTGTAAACAGTCACCAACCCTTTTGGAAGAAACACTGCACAATGCTATATTGAATAGCATAATGGATATTTTGAAAAACTCAGAAGATGTTAAAGAAAATGTAAAAAGAGAAATTGAGGCTATTATCTTTAAAGATGATGAGTATAATACGCAGGTTATTAAAGCCAATATACGAAAGCATGAAAAAGAATTAAATATGCTGAGAAATATTCTAAAGGAAACCGAAGACAGAGAATTTTATGTAAGTAAAATGCATACTGTAGAATCTCAAATAGCAGAATTAAATGAAAAACTCAAATATGCCGTTTCACCTGATGATGCCATAATGAAACATATAGAAGAAATTATTGATAGTACGGACTTAAATATGAATGAGTATTTTAATCAAATAGTTAGAACGGTAATTGAATGTGTAATAATTATTAACGAAGCCAGAATTAAAATAAAATATGTAGGTGGAATTGAAATGACTAGATCCATTTAAACACCATGTAGCAGAATACTAAAATATAGGACTGATATTTTTCCCTTTTGCCAATTGCAATATTTGCCGAAATATGGTATAATTAGAAAAAACATTATTGAGGTATTTAGTATGAAAAAGGTAATTGAGATATTTGGATCTTTTGCATCGATAATTAGCTTGGCGTTAGTTGAAAATATTCCAAGCTGGATATCTTATTTGATAGGAATTATAGGTTGTATTAGTTTGTTTTTTTTAATATGTGACTATTTTAAAGAAAATCAAACTAATGAGGTGGTGTGTACCAGTGATTATGAAATTAAAGATCAAATGAAAAAGATAATTAAAATGCAAGGTAAGATTTGTATTATGAGCAGAGACTTGAGTTGGGTTGATTCTGATATTGAAACAAGCATTTGTGCAAAAGCAAATAGCGTTTTAATTTTTGCTGAAAAAACAACAGATTTAACTGAAAGATTACAGGCAAAAGGAGTCGAAATTTTGTATTATGGTGGGTTAGGATTTGAGCCAAAGACACGTTTTACCATGGTAAGGTATAATACAAATAATTCACAAGTTGCTATAGCTAATATTCAAAATTCAATAAGAAAAAAGGGAAAAGTTAAACATATAATATATCAAACTGAGAAGGGCAGAAGAGAAGATGAATGGATAAATTCGCTGGCTAATGATATGATATTATTATGTAAAGCATCATGTAAAGGAAAATGATATGAATAAAAAAGTAGAGAGTAAGAATGTTTGTGAGATTGCTGAAGAATGGAATAGAGTATGTGAAAAAAGAGAGGAAACGATAAACCAGGGAAAAGATATTAGTTTGAAGTATGTTACTGTGCCAGCCATAATCAAAAATCTTAGCGAAGAAAACCCAAAATCAGTTTTAGATGTTGGGTGCGGAACAGGATTTTTAACAAATGAAATATCCAAAATATGTGATTATTGTTGTGGGATTGACGCAAGTGCAAAGAGCATCAAAATAGCAAAAGAAAAATATGAAAATGATCATATTACTTTTCAAAATAGCACTATTTCAGAGTTTAAATCACAAGATCACTTTGATTCATGCGTAGCTAACATGGTCTTTATGACAGACCCAGAATGGATAAATTCGCTAAAAAACATATACGAGCATTTAAACATTGGTGGAAGTCTTTTTGTTATGATTACACATCCGTGTTTTTGGCCGTTGTATTGGGAGTATGCAAACGAAAGTTGGTTTAATTACAGTAAAGAAATATATATAGAAAACGAATTCCACACGTCGTTCTCTGAAACAATAGGAACTACAACACACATCCACAGGCCTCTTTCTAATTATTTTGAGAATATAAAATTAGCGGGTTTTAATATTGAAGGGATAGAAGAACCTATGCCTATAAAAGGAACACCGATTGAATACAAGTTTGAATATCCTAGATTTTTAATGTTTAAGTGTAGGAAGAGGGGGGAATAATATGCCACTAGATCTTGAAAGTAAATTGGTAATTGGAGTATCATCGCGAGCTTTGTTTGATTTAGAATCAGAAAATGAAATATTTGAAAAAGAAGGTTTACAGGCATATTCCGAATATCAGTTAAACAACGAAAAAGAAATATTAAAACCAGGGACAGCATTTCCGCTTATAAAGGCTCTTCAAAATCTAAATGCTGATGAAAGATATCTCACTGAAATAATTATCATGTCAAAAAACAGTGCCGATACAAGCTTAAGAATATTTAATTCTATTGAGCATTATGGCCTAAATATAAGTAGAGCTGCTTTAGTCGGAGGAGCATCAATATCACCATATTTGCCAGCGTTTAAAACGGATCTATTCTTATCTGCAAATGAATCTGATGTGCAAGAGGCGATCAATGCAAATATTGCATCAGGAATAATTTGTGATCACTCTAACTTGCCGATAAACCCCGAAGACGACATAAATCAAATTAGAATTGCTTTTGATGGAGATGCTGTAATTTTTTCTGATGAATCTGAAAAAATATATCAAGCAGAGGGTTTACAAGCCTTTGCGGAACACGAGCATAAAAACGCACAAAATCCATTGCCAGAAGGTCCATTTGCTAAATTGCTTAAAACAATATCTTTAATACAACAGAAATTTCCAGAGGATAAAATGCCAATTCGAACAGCACTAGTTACTGCAAGAAATGCTCCTGCTCATGAAAGAGTTGTTAGAACATTAAGGGCGTGGAATGTAAGAATAGACGAGGTGTTTTTCCTTGGTGGAATTGAGAAAAGTGAAGTTTTAAAAGCTTTTGGAGCAAATATATTCTTCGATGATCAAGCTGTACATACCGAGCCTGCCTCAAAATTAGTGCCATCAGCTAGAGTGCCATATAGAAAACAAAAGAATAAATAAATTTAATTTTAAGGAAAACACTATGAAAGAGTATTATAAGAAAATAGACAAGTCCTTTTTTAAATATGGAATAACCATTCCAAAAGAGAGAGTAGAAGATTTTTTGTGTAATAAACCTCTCTTACCAGGCGAAAATCGAGAAATAAGTATTAAATGGAAGAACAATACATATTTAGCACATCTTTATCATGTCAATCGAAAGCAAGGTACTGTACATCAAATAAGATGGGATAGTGATAAAAAATTAATATCTGAATTAAAGCAAGAATTTATACAAAGTTATTTTGCTATTGAAAGTCAAAACTTTGAAGCTAAACAAAAACATGAATATCATATAACAAACCTTTTGGGTGGTAGTCAAGAAGTTGTTATTTTTAAAATTATTAATGTAAACACAATTGAACTAAATACATTTATAAAGATACAAACAAACTATGATAACGTTTTTAAAAAGTTAGTAGAGCAAAATGTTTTTGGATGGTTGTCCAACAGAAAATATAAGGATCAGTTGATTACTAAAACTACAAAATGGTATGACATAAAAGATTTACATGAGCATGAAGAAGTAAACCATGTTATTTATTACTTGGTAAATGATAATAAAAAAGAAATTTATATAGGTAGCGCGACCAGATTAGGTGACAGAGTCAAACCAAACAGACATGAGATACCAGGGTGGAATAAATTTAGGTACGAAATTGTTTCTCCAGAGTATCATGATTTTTTGAGAATGATAGAGTATCATTCTATTATGAACTTTGCAACTTTTTTTAAAAACAGTGGGAACCTAACATCACTAAATCTAAGCGAATATACATTAGTAAACAAGGACTATAAATACTATCAAAAGTAGTGAATAGATATGGCATCTAAACCATTCGCCTCTTCCATAGAAACCGAATGATTTAGATGACATATCTAATCATTCGGTTTTTTATATGCGAAAATATGTATTTAAAAGTCTTGAAACATTGACAAAACTATGATACAATATCTATGCTACACTCTAAATTAAAATGGAGTTAGTCTATTTTCTTATATTTCCTTACATAAAAGTACATTAGAGAAGTACGCTAATGGTAAAAGCGTACTATCTGGTAAAACTTCTCTAAGTAAGATGTAAGTGATATAAGAGTGTAGCAACCTTATACCAGACTTGTGCGTTTTTCGGTGCATAGTTCTGGAATAGGGACTATGCACTTTTTTAATTGGTAGAATGTTTCTAATTAAAAATTTGTAATGCGAAAATATATGTTTTGGAGGATAATTTTGAATGAGAAAGTATGCGAAACTAATTTTTGTTGTATTGTCACTTGCGATAATCTCAACTACTATGGTTGTTCCTGTTTTAGCAAATGGGGAAATTGGCGTTTATCTTGATAATGAAAAAGTCCAATTTGATGTTGCCCCACTATTAGTCAATGGGCGTACTTTGGTTCCAATGAGGGCAATTTTTGAAAAATTGGGTGCCGTTGTTTATTGGGATGATAATACAAGGACTGCAATAGCACAAAAAGGCAATGTCAATGTGAGTATTTCTATTGATGATACAACATTATATAAAAATGGAGAACCTATTATATTAGATGTACCTGCACAGTTAAATGGTGGTAGAACCCTTGTGCCATTAAGGGCAGTTTCAGAAGCTTTTGATTGTGATGTTCAATGGGACGGTACTACACAAGCAGTAAATATTTCTACATATGGTAGTTTATCCGTTGTGCAAGAATCAATTAGCAAACTAATAAATTGGGTTAGTGAAAATTACAACTATACTCTTCCATCTGGCGATAAGGCATATGTATATGAAATAGGGAATTATGAAATACAAATTATACCTAGTGCAAAATCAAAAATTTTGACTATGAATTTTCACACAAGTAATAATGAAGAACGTGTAGGGACTAGTGTATGGTTGTTACCAAATGCAAGATTTGGTGGTAACTATACATATAGTGTTGCTAAAACATATAATAGTGCAGAAGGCGATATCATCAAGGCAAATCTTTCAAATCATCTTGACTTAAACTGTGATTGGTATACAGGAACTTATGATGGGGATAAAAATGTATTGCTGGACAAGTATAAAAACAATGTTAATATAACATTGAAATTGTTTGATAGTTTTTTAAAAACAAATTATGTTGGACTATCACTAAAAGATTTTAATTTAGAGTATGATTTATCAAATGTAGAATTGAATAATCAAACAACTACCGATATCCCGACACCAAGTACTCCACAAAATAATACACCGAACAATAGTTATCAGGGCGGCGGAGGCTATTCAACTAATACAAAGATAAATCTTTCATCTTTTCCGTTATATTTGTATGCTGATGATGGAACAGGGACATTCTTAGGAGAAATAAGTTCAAATCAGTATGACAGAGATAGCATTGCTAATCAATATGGTGATTATGGTAGTCAATATAAAACAAAAAGCATATTCAATCAGTACGGTGATTATGGTAGTCAATATAGTAGATATAGTGTGTTTAATGAATATGCTACCAATCCACCTAAAATTTTAGACAAGAACGGAAAAGTAGTCGGCTATTTAACGGCTAACAAATACATTAAAGACGCAATATCTTACGAGGAAATGATGGTTTTATTGAAGAAATTTAACAAGTAGGTTTTAATTAGGATACTCAAATAAATAGTGGCATCTAAACCATTCGGCTCTTCCAAAAAGAAACGACAATTTTCGACAAGAAAGTTGTCGTTTCTTTTGTACTATTATCTTTTCACTATTCTCTCTTCACTTTTCACTAAAAAATTGTCGTTTCCAGATAAGAGATAAAAGAGAATAGAGAAGAGAAATGGTTGTTTTGCTTATGCAAAGCTATTTTTATATGCATCTAAATCATTCGGCTCTTCCAGAAAAAAAGACTTGTCCAACCAAGTCTTTTTTCATCGATATAAATTACCTGTATTTGCTTTGTGCGCAAAAGCTAAAACAAAAAATTTTTTCTCAAGAAATGATTTTTCTGTATTATTTAGTGATTTTCAGGCAATTTGTTGATTTTTATTAAATTTGATGATATAATACTGCTAGCATACATAATCTGATTTGTATTTAATAAACATGTAAAATAACCATGGTCCCAAATTATATAAGGGGTAAAAGACTGGGAGAATACGGAGAAAAGGAGTATAAATATGTTATCATCACAAGAAATTATGCAATTGATACAGAGCTTGATTTGGTTGTTGGCAGGCGTAGGTGTTTTTATTGTCGGAATGAATTTTATGGGAGATGCTCTTGAAAGAAGTGCCGGCATAGGAATGAAACGTTTGCTTGAAAGAATAAGCAATAACAGATTTTCAGGTGTTGGTATCGGTGCAGGTGTTACAGCGATTATTCAGAGTTCCTCAGCAACTTCGGTAATGGTTATAGGTCTTGTTAATGCAGGAGTTATGACTCTTATGCAGGCAACACCGATTATTATGGGTGCAAATATTGGAACAACTATTACAGGTGTTTTGGTTGCTCTTAAAAACGACTATTTCAATATGGCAATGTACATTCTTGCTTTTGCGGGCGTAATGATGGGGTTTGCTCAAAAGGAAAAAATCAAGATTGCCGGAAGCCTTTGCTCGGGACTGGGATTAATCTTTGTAGGTCTCAATATTATGAGCAGTGAACAGGCGTTTGGAAATCCTCTCGTTGAAAATATGTTCACCGAAATATTCAAAATGATAGATTTTCCCCTTCTTTTGATTTTGGTTGGTGTTATCTTTACTGCGCTTATACAAAGCTCTTCCGCTTCTACCGGTGTTGTTATTACAATGGTTGGTGCAGGAGTTCTTCCCCTTGACCTTGCGTTATTCATTGTTCTCGGTGCAAACATTGGTACATGTGTAACGGCACTTCTTGCCTCTGTCGGCGCAAATGCTAACTCTAAAAGGGTTGCTCTCATTCACTTTACATTTAACGTGGTAGGAACAATATTGTTTACCGCAATCATTTGGTTGTTTAGAGAACCGGTTGTAACTTTCTTGATATCTGTTTTCCCGGGAGCTGACCCGATGTCGCTCCAGATGAGAGTTTCTCTTTTCCATGTTATATTTAATGTAACTACCACTTGCTTGTTGCTCCCGTTTGTAAAACAGCTTGTAGATTATTCATGTGCAATAATTAAAGAAAAGAAAGAAGCAAAAGAGGAGTTATCTCTTAAATATGTGGATGAAAGACTTGTTTCTACACCTCCAATTGCTCTTATGCAGGTTAAAAAAGAAATTGACTATATGATTTCTTTGGCAGAAGAAAACACCCGTCTAAGCTTTACGGCAATGGAAACAGGATCTGCGAAGTATAATGACGTAATTTGTAAAAATGAAAAAATTATTGACTTTACAAATAGTGCTTTAACCGGATTTTTAATTAAGCTATCTGCCGCAGTTGAAGGAAGCAATGAAAAAATTATTGGGTCATATTTTCATGTTTTAAATGACCTTGAACGTATTGGTGACCATGCTGAGAATTTCAACGAAATTGGTATTGAAATGATAAATAAAAATATATCATTCTCAGAACATGCGCTTGGCGGAATCACAAAAATGCGTGACACTGTTATGCAGATGTTTACAATAGCAGTAAATACATTTGAGACACTACATAAAGAAAAACTGTCAGAGCTGACAGAATTGGAGAATAGTGTTGATAGCATGAAAAAAGAGCTCATTGCCGACCATTTTGCAAGACTTGCCGAGGGTAATTGCAGTGTAGATGTGAGTCCTTATTATTCATCTGTTATAGTTGGTCTTGAGAGAGTTGCTGACCATCTTGTCAATGTTGGATACAGTATAGTTAGTCCCACAGGTTCTCAAAAAGAAAATTAAAATATGTTTAGATGGGTATCGAGTGAATGGTTTGATAAGACGTAATATTTCATCGAAAATATACTGCATCTGTTA
>JAZQUY010000037.1:0-2850 GCA_045631525.1 Clostridia bacterium | reverse complement strand
AAAAAACTTATTTTGACCACCAATTTTCCTTGGTGGTCTGTTTTTACAAAAATCCGCACCAGGTCTGTGGCGAATTTTTTATTTATGATAGGTCTTTCCGCTTAAAATGGTAAACCCGCGATAAAGCTGCTCTGCAAGGATAACTCTCATCAGCATATGCGGAAATGTCATTTCCGAAAAACTGAGCCTCATATCCGAAATTTTTTTCACCTTTTCCGAAAGTCCCATTGAGCCGCCTATTACAAAAACAATTTTGCTATAACCTTTCACAGTAAAATCAGAAATCATCTCGGCAAACTTGTGCGATGACATCTGTTTCCCCTCAACACACAATGAAACGACCTTCGCACCTTTAGGGATTTTTTGCAAAATCTGTTCTGCCTCACGGTCAAGTATCATATTCTTTTCCGTCTCGGTTGGGTTTTCAGGAGTTTTTTCGTCCCTGACCTCCACCACTTCAAATCGACAATAAGCCGAAAGCCTTTTCGCGTATTCCTCCACCGCATCGGTGAGAAACTTTTCTTTCATTTTCCCCACAGCAAGTATTGTAACACCAAGCATCAGGGCTGGAAATAATAACCCACACCACGTTTTGTCATTATGTAACGTGGCTCTGACGGGTCATCCTCCACTTTTTCTCGAAGACGTCTTACTGTAACATCAACAGTTCGGTCGTCGCCATAATATTCATAGCCCCAGACACTTTCCAAAAGGCTCTGCCGTGAAAAAACCTTGTTTGGCTGGCTTGCCAGGAACTTTATCAGTTCAAATTCCCTGATAGTGATTTCGATATGCTCTCCGTTTTTGTAAAGCTCATATCTGTTGTAATCAAACACAAAAGAACCAATTTCAAGCTTGTCGGCAGACTTTTCCTGCTTATCCGCAAAAGCCGTCTCTGTTCTTCTCATATGCGCCTTTACTCTTGCCATAAGCTCTCTGATGCTGAAAGGCTTTGTTATGTAGTCATCAGCACCAAGTTCAAGCCCCAAAACCTTGTCAAATTCTTCTTCACGCGCGGTAAGCATCAAAATCGGCACAGAAGATTTCTCGCGAATTTTCTTAAGAACTGAAAAGCCGTCAAGTTTTGGAAGCATAACATCAAGGAGCATAAGGTCAGGCTCCTCCTGCATAGCAATATTGACCGCCGCTTCGCCGTCAAATGCTTCAAGGGTTTCATAACCCTCCTTCTGAAGATTTATTTTCAGTATTTCAACAATTGGTTTTTCATCGTCAACTATAAGTATTTTTTTACTCATTTTTTTGCCCTCCCTGGGTAAAAAATCAATATCCTACGTATTTCAATGGGTTCACAAATTCCCCGTTCTTTTTCACTTCAAAATGAAGATGTGTTCCCGTACTTCGTCCGGTATTCCCCATTTTTGCTATTGTCTCGCCTTTTGCCACTCTGTCGCCCTCGCTAACCGTTAAGGATGCACAGTGACCATAGCCCGTCTGATAACCGTTTTCGTGGTCAATAACCACATAATTTCCATATCCAGACATCCAGCCTGCATAGGTGACTTTTCCTCCGTCTGCCGCCTTTATAGCCGAATTATAACTGCCTGCAATATCAATACCGGTATGCTGTCTTCCCCATCTTCCGCCATAACGTGACGAAAGTGTTCCAAAGGTAGGTGATATAAACGTCCCCGAGCCAGTGGTAGCAGGGCGTTTTTTTGTTCCTATTTTTTCAATCTGAGAAACCGGTTCTGAAACAGTCTCACTTTCAAGCACATCTTTTTGAACTTCCTTGCCGTTAATTTTGGTAACACGGGCAAGAATCTTTGCACTGCCGTCAACACCGCTTCGTTTCACTTCTGTTCTTCCTTCATAAAGGCTGTCATCCTTTATTTTCTCCACAGTATAGGGAACCGGCTCTACAAGGGATACTGTCTGCACAGTACGTACGGAAAGAAGCGGAACTGCTTCCTCAACCTTTATTACCATCCCTTTTTTTATGTTTTCGGTTATCTCATCATTCATAGCAAGAATATGTTCAACAGTCGTGTCATATTTTTTTGCTATACTCCACAAGCTGTCATTGTCCTCTACCGTATATGACGTAAGCTCTTTTGTGTTCCCCGAAAGGCTTTCAAGGGCTTCTTCTGGGGTGTTGAGAAGCGCTATGTGAAGAAATTCTTTCTTGATGTCAATTTTTTCGCAAAAATCAACAGACATATCCTCTGCTATTTCTTCGCCTGCAAATTTCTTTTTATAGCTTGCAAAAACCCATTCCGCAGCATCAGCACTTGAAACGCCAAGGGCGAGTTTCCCGTCAATATATACACCAAATGCTTCAACCATCATATCTACATTGGAAAGGAGAGCACGCTTTAAGTCGTCCTTTGTACTTAAAGACTTTTCTTCCACAATTCTGCGAACAAAGACAGGCTCTTTGTTGTAGGAAGCATCTCCAATATATTCCTTTATTTCGTTACGGGCTTCGCATATTGCATCATAAACCGCGGCTTTATCGGTAACCATACCGATATTTTCGCCGTCAACAATAACTTCATAGCCAAGATTCCATCCCAAAAGGTTTACCGCTATGCAAACTGCAATAATAACAAGTGCAGTCGCCGCTGTGCTTAAAATACTTTGACCAGACTCTCTCCACAAAGACTTGACGCTTTTTTTGTATCCAATCATTTCTTCTGATGGGAGTCTTTTGCCATTTTTTCTTTCTAAAAGGTTTAAAACCTTTTCACCTATATTTTCACAAAAATCAAAAAACTTTGATTGTAAGGATTTCATTTTTTCTGAAATAAAAACTTTTTGTTCTTCCGTCTCGTTTTTCAAATTCAAAAAATCACCTCTTTAGCATCGTTTTTTATAATAATTGTCGGTGAA
>JAZQUY010000036.1:0-2256 GCA_045631525.1 Clostridia bacterium | reverse complement strand
GCCGGAAATACGTTCATCAGAATACGAATAGATGTTGTTTTACCCGCGCCGTTTCTTCCAAGCAGACCAAACGCTTTTCCGCCTTCCGCTACAAAAGATACGCCCTTGAGGACTTCTTTATCACCAAAGGATTTGTCTATGTTTTTTAGTTGAAGTATCATTTTTTTGTCCTCTGCAATTATACTTTTTCCTTTCTAAAGGTTACAAGAAATGCGCCTCTCATCTGAAATGACGTTGCCATATAATCATATGTTGCAAGCTCCCACCCCTCAGAAGCTCTTTCGTTTATCAGCTTATCCAGCATCGCAATGTCATCTTCATTTGCTTTGTCGGAAAACCATTTCGTACTTACTGTTAATATTTCTGTTTTGTAAATGTACATAAAGTTTTTCTCCTTTGAAATCATTCTAAAAATTTACTTTCTGCATCCTTCGTGTCAATTTGGAATTTATTAGTCCAATACTACGGATTTTTTCTTTCCGTTCTTATTTTTTGGATACTCTCTGATACGGATAACAAAGTCAAGGTTGATAGCTTCAATCTTGCCGTCCTTTTCCACAAGAATTGCTCCATCAGTAACTTCTTTTATTACGCCCTCATACTGATGGCTTCCGTCAAAAGAAGAGATAATGCACTCTTTTTCAATAAATTTTGCTGCAAGCTCTTTCATTTCTATATTTCCTCCTGTTTTTCTTTTTTCTATTATTTTTCTTACAATTACAGCTTTCCGTCGATTGCGGAACAGAATAAATATGATAATCCATAGGAAGATTATCGGTATGTATGTTGATGGATTCAATCTATCACCTCCGAAAATATAGGTCAATTGTTTATATACTGAACACCAACATTGTCCGTTGTTGTAAATCCTGCATTTTTGAAAGTCTTTTTATCGCTAACACAATAAACATAGTTTCCGTTTTGAGCAAGAATGTAATAGTCGTCGGAATATAGTTCACAGTACAGTTCAAAAATTTTCGCAGAATCTTCAGCAGATAGTCCATATACTATATCAATAAATTTGCTTTCTTTTTGTGCTATAACGCGGTCAACAACCAAATCAGAGCCTTCAACGGTAGTTTGCGTTTTAATTTGATAGCCCTTATCTTCTAAATTTTCTATGAGAATTTCTCGTTTTGGAACGATTTTGTCGGGATCGGGGACGCCGTTTGTATTCGTAGAATCACCACAACCAACAAAGCACACGAGTAATAGTGCTGATATAATTATTGCGATAAGCCTTTTCATTTTTCGCCTCACTGTTTGCAATACCACTCCATAAAAGCGGATGTGTTATCTTCGCTGACATAGTTTTTGTCGTTCTTCAAAAGATAAAGCATTCGCTCATCTTCTTCCGTCCTATCTTTTTTGGAATCTATTCCTTTTGTCAGCATATTTATCATAAACTTATTGATTCCACGGAGCTTGGTCTTATCCATACCGCCCTGCATAGTGAAAAGCGGAATTTCTTCGGAAAGAGCGTTTGCCTTACGAACTTCATCAAGGGCAGTTCCGGTATCGCAAAGACCAACGGCACAAATGGCAGAAATCTTGTATTTCTTCGCCGCCTTTTTGTATCCCTTGATTCCGTTGGCAAATAGCCAACCAAGATATATAATCTCCGTTCCGCTTGACAACTGTTTTTGGGCTCCGCTCAAAGCATATACGGGCAATCCCGTTTTTTCACCAAGTATTTTCGCATACTCAGCGGTATGTCCTGTATTAGATGTATAAACAATAGCTTTCATTTTCCCTCCAAATTAAAAAGTGCGTGACCGAAGCCACGCACAAAAAACGCAAACTCCGAGTCGCTAAACCAACTTGAATACGACAGAGCTAATCTGCTTTCTACAAGTGGAATTTGCATTTTTATCAAATCCATTATGTAGAAAGCCGAAAAAAGGGCATAGTACCCCCTTGGAAACAAATAAGCTCGTTTTTAACATATTAAGTTGGTTTAGCACTATTATTATATCACTTTTTTATGAATAAATCAAGGCGTTTTACAGTATTTCCGAGAACTGTGATAAAAATTTAGGCATCGGATATTTCACCGATGCCCGAGTTGCTGTTATTTATCTGTTAATGTTTCGATGGCAATCTGCATACCGAGCTTGAAAGCGTACTCAAATATGGCTGCTTCGGCTAAGCTCATATACTCGCTCCAACAATCGTGGAATTTCTCAAAGGTTTCTTTCTGTTGGTCTGTGAAGCTTTTTTCAAGTCCTTATGGTGGCGAGCCATATAAGTCGGATC
>JAZQUY010000035.1:0-15376 GCA_045631525.1 Clostridia bacterium | reverse complement strand
GACCGCTTTTTTAGGCGGTCTTTTTTCATATGCTCCGTTGCTGCTCCTTTTTCGCAAAAAGGCGCACTCGGCTCGTCTGCTCGGTTGTAAACGCCCTTGCGACGACTCGCTGTCGTTACCACCTTTTTGCGAGAGTGCCTTTTGGTTATAATTGCAGATTTATTATAACAGAGATTTTTCCTTTAATTTTGGTGCTAAAAGTGTAAGGACCACGGTGGTAATAATAATCTCGGGTATCATATATGAGCCGTTGTAGACAAGGGCATAGATAAGCACAGAGTCTGTATCAGCAAATGCTCCCCAGATTAAAAGCCCTGAGAGGATGTGCATAACATAGCGTATCGAGGTGACTATGCATCCGCTCAAGGGGATTGCCCACGTCTTGTTGCCAAGAAGTTTCACGAAAAAGCCTGCAAGCCCCAGGACAGAAAAGGCAAACACATAGTCAAGAATAACAACGCCAATAAAGCTCCAGATGGTTGTAGCGGGAGGAACATAAAATCCTGTCAGCATCTGGATGAGGGAAAACACGAGCCCTGAAAAAAGGCCCCATTTTGTTCCGAGGATTATGGAAACCATAATGATTGGCACCATACTTGCGATGGTTATGCTTCCGCCACCCGGCCAGGGCGCCGGTAATATTTTTGAGACCATTACCAGTACAAAGGCAAGGGCTGTCAGAATGGCACTAAGCGTCAGTTTTTTTTGTTTTTGTCATAAAAACACTCCTTAATGTGAATTTACTGAATATCGAACTTGTGACTTTGGATTAAAGAAAAAAAGAGATTATCTTCTGAAAAGATAATCTCCGAAATATTGCAATTATAACATTTTCCTACGCCGGCATTATCCGTATCAGGTTCCTGGGTCGGAATGCGCAATTCCCTCTCAGCCTTTTTGAAAGCTCCCCAAATATTCAGTTTTTAATATTATAGCATAAAAATCGAAAAATGTCAATATTTTGGCACAAAAAATACCCCTTGTCCAAAAGGGCAAGGGATGTTCGTTTTAATTAAAGCCCAATGAAACTCAAAAGGTCGCCGGCAGACATTGCGCCGACATTTCGGTCGGTTTCCTTTCCGTCTTTAAAAAGAATAATTGTTGGAATTGACATAACGCCATGGCTTGCGGCGATTTGTTCTGCATCGTCAATGTTGATTTTTGCAATAACTACTTTGTCACCCAATTTTTCAGCAACTTTTTCGAGTATGGGAGCAAACATTTTGCAGGGCATACACCAGTCGGCAAAAAAGTCAACAAGAACCGGGACGGATGAATTTTCAACTGTGTCCTTGAAATTTTCAGGGGTAAGATGTAAAACGCTCATTTTCATTTCTCCTTTTTTGTTAGTATTTCAAATCGAAATAAAAATATTCTATAAATCTATGTCCAAAGAAACAGGACAGTGGTCAGAACCAAAGACACTGGTGTGAATTTGGGCATCTTTTATTTTATCTTTTATGCGGTTTGATGTGAGGAAATAGTCAATTCTCCACCCCGCATTTTTTTCACGGGCACTGAAGCGGTAGCTCCACCAGGAATAAATGTCGGTTTTGTCGGGATAAAGATGCCTGAAGCTGTCGCAAAAACCTGCAGACAAAAGCTCGGTCATTTTAGCACGTTCTTCGTCGGTGAAGCCTGCGTTACGGCGATTTGTCTTTGGGTTTTTCAAATCAATTTCATTGTGTGCCACATTCAAATCTCCGCAAAGGATGACGGGCTTTTTTTCATCAAGTTCTTTGAGAAAAGCACGGAAAGCGTCTTCCCATTCCATACGGTATGAAAGGCGTTTCAGCTCGTTCTGGGAGTTTGGGGTGTAGCAGGTGACGAAATAAAAATTTTCAAATTCGAGGGTTATGACCCTGCCCTCGTGGTCGTGTTCGGGGATGCCAATACCAAATGAAACCGAAAGGGGTTTTTCTTTTGTGAACACTGCTGTGCCTGAATAGCCTTTTTTCTCGGCACTGCAAAAATACTGAAAGTAGCCGTCGGTTGGAATTTCTGCCTGACCCTCTTGCATCTTTGTTTCCTGCAGGGCAAAAATGTCGGCATCAAAATCTTTGAAGATGTCAACAAAGCCTTTTTCGAGGCAGGCACGAAGACCATTTACGTTCCATGATACAAATTTCATTTTTATGACCTCAATTCAAGATTGTTATTCTTTCCACAGCTTTATTTTGCCCGTTTTGTGAAGACCTATGAGGATTGTAGCGGTTATAGGGAGCAAAATCATACCCCCAACGCCCATCCACAGATAGCCAAGATAAATGGCAATCAAGGTCACAAGGGGGTTAAGACCCAATTGGTCGCCTACGATTTTGGGCTCGGCGAAGTTTCTGACAACAAGGATAACAACATAAAGGATAATAAGTCCTATGCCAAGGAAATAGTTCTGGGTGAAGAGTGAGAAAATCGCCCATGGGATAAGTGCACCGCCTGTTCCGATAACGGGAAGTATGTCCGCTATGGCAATAAGTGCGGCAAGACCTATGGCACTGTTTACCTTGAGGATTGAAAGTCCGATTGAAAGCTCGGCAAAGGTGATAATCCAAATAATGAGATAAGCTCTTAAGTAGCTGAGAATGGTTTTTCCCAAGTGGCTTTTTGCGTCGCCCAGGAAGATGGCAAATCTTGGTGGGAGCTGGTTTTTCAGGAAAGTCATAATGTTTGAATAGTCAATGCTTGTGAAGATTGAAGCGAGGATTGTGAAGACAAAGGAGATAAGATAGAGAGGAAGACGTGTGGTGAAGCTTGCAAGGCCTTTGCCCATTGTAGCGGAGAGATTTAAAATAAAACCTCGGAGGCTGTCCATAGTGCTTTCAAACATAAGGTATATCTGGTCAAGGGTGTCGGGGGAAATCCGCTTGGTCATATCCGAAATCCAGATATAGAAATTTGACAAAAATGGTGCGATGCTTTCATCATAATATGTGGGAAGATTGGAGAACAGGTCCTTGAGGGAATCCACAATCTTTGCACCAAGCACCCAGATAACAAGCACGATGAGAGCATATTCAATAAGCAAAAAAACAATGGCACAGAATTTTCGGTTTAGCTTTGTGGCTTTGCAGATTCTTTTCACGGGCGCATTCACCGAAGCGGCAATCAAGAAGCCCACGATGAATGGCATAAGCCATTTGAAAGCATATTTGAAACACAGGAAAACAAGCACTGCCAAAACTCCAAAAAACAGTGTGTTTATGATAAATTCTTTGCGTTTTTCAAGGCGTTCATTTTGCATTTTTTTCATTGCCTTTCTGTCTGCAGAATTGTTTTGAAAAGTCCCCGCAGACAAGGGGAATGGTAGTTGTATACTTAAGTTTAATTATTACATAAAAGGTAAGGCTTGTCAAGGGACAGCTCTTTAGGAAAAAGCTGAAATTAAAATCAAATTTCTACTATATTTTTGTCAAAATCTTTCCAGAGAAAAGTGCCGTCTTCGAAAAGCATATAACCATGGTGGCTGTTTTCTTTGGGGATTGATACAGAGCCTGGGTTTAAATACGTTATACCGTCCTCGGTTTTATTCAGAGGGATGTGGGTGTGTCCAGAAAGCAAAATATCACCGGATTGCATTGGAGGGAGTTTTTCGCTTGGCAAATGTCCGTGGGTAGCATAAATGGTTGTGTTTCCTGCTGTGATTGAAAGATAGTCGGCAAGGATAGGAAATTCAAGCACCATCTGGTCAACCTCGGCGTCACAGTTTCCCCTTACACAAAGGATTTTGTCTTTTATAGCATTGAGGAGTGGGATAACCTCGGCGGGATTATAGTCTTTCGGCAGGGCGTTTCTCGGCCCGTGGTAAAGAATATCCCCTAAAAGCAAAAGCTTGTCAGCTTTTTCTGCTTTAAAGCATTCAAGCATTTTTTTGCAAAAATAAAGGGAGCCGTGTATGTCGGATGCGATGAAAATTTTCATAAATAAAACCGCCTTTTTTGTTTCTTATAAGTTTTTTAAATTATATCACGGAGAAAGGAGTTTTGTCCACATAAATTTGGTATATACGGCAAAAAAAGACAGATGATTTGTGGGGACATTTATTTTTGTACGAAAATTTGTATTTTCTCTTGAATAGTTAGAGAAGATATGATATACTTTTCTAAATAGATAATTCTTTAGAGGGGAGAAATTGCTTATGGAAAGCAAATCACATATATCTTTGAAAACAAAAAAGATACTTCTTGGCACCGGAATTGTTTTTGGTACGGTTCTTGCCTTTGTTGTGTCTTTTTTTCTTGCATTCAGCCTTATCATAAATCCTATAAACTTTGTTACCATTGGCGGTGAGGAAACCGCTGCGGAAAACGAAGACCTCAAAACTCAGGTACAGAGCCTTGAGGATGAGGTTGAAATGCTCAATGCAACGGTTGAAAAATATAAGAGTTCGGCGTCAAGCCAAGTTATTGTTCAGGAGGTTCCTGTGAGTAGCCAAGGACAGACCTCTCAGCAAAGCACAGGAAATAGCAGTGCGGGAAATTCCAACAACAGCACCAGTGAAAATAGCGGTGCTGAAAGCGAGCCGGAATTTTCTCCTGAGACAGTTACCACTCCTGATGAGGGAATTGAGCCCGAAGTTGAGCTTGATATTACGGTAATTGATATTTCGGAATAGTTTTTTGATGCTTTAACATACAAAATTTTGGAGGTAAGAAAAATGTCACTTAAGTACAAAAGAGTTTTGCTGAAAGTCAGCGGTGAAGCACTGGCAGGGGACAAGGGCTTTGGCCTTGACAATGCCACCGTTACAACCATTGCGGGCAAAATAAAGGAATGTCACGAAATGGGCGCTGAAATCGCCATCGTGGTTGGCGGCGGAAACTTCTGGCGCGGAAGAACAGGCGAGGGTATGGACAGAAGCCGTGCAGATCATATGGGTATGCTTGCAACGGTCATCAATTCATTGGCTCTTCTTGATGCCCTTGAACAGCAGGGTATCCCCTCAATCGTTCAGACTGCTATTGAAATGAGACAGATTGCGGAGCCTTACATAAGACTCAAGGCTATGCGCCATCTTGAAAAGGGCAGAGTTGTCATTTTTGCCTGCGGCACAGGAAATCCGTTCTTCTCAACCGACACAACAGCGGCTCTCCGTGCGGCAGAAATTGATGCAGAAATCATTCTTCTGGCGAAGAAAGTTGACGGCGTTTATGACAGTGACCCACACGTTAATCCAAATGCCAAGAAATTTGACTCACTCAGCTATATTGATGTCCTCAACCGCGGACTTGGGGTTATGGACTCAACGGCTACCTCACTTTGTATGGACAATAATATTCCGATTCTTGTATTCGGTCTTGATGACCCCGAAAACATAAAGAGGGCAATTGAGGGCGAGGAAATAGGAACAATAGTAAAATAGTTAATCTACACGAAAATTTTTTGAAAGGTGATGACCATAATGCAAAATGCAGAAAACAAAATGAATAAGGCGATAGCAGTTCTTCAGGCAGACCTTGCGGCAATCCGTGCAGGCCGTGCTAACCCGGCTGTTCTTGATAAGGTAACAGTTGAATATTACGGAGTTCCCACACCTGTACAGCAGGTGGGCACTGTGGCTGTTCCTGAGCCAAGAACAATTACAATTCAGCCCTGGGATGCATCAATTCTTGGCGAAATCGAAAAGGCAATTTTAAAATCAGATGTGGGTATCACACCCTCAAACGACGGCAAGATGATTCGTCTCAACTTCCCGCCCCTTACAGAAGAAAGAAGAAAAGAACTGGTAAAGGGCATTTCAAAACGTGGTGAGGAATGCAAGGTTGCTATCCGCAACGTGCGCCGTGATTCTCTGGAAGGCTTTAAAAAGCAGAAGAAGGACGGAGAGATTACTGAGGATGACCTCAAAAATCTTGAAACAAAAATCCAGAAGCTTACAGACAAGTTTGTGGCAAACATTGACACAATCATTGCTGACAAAGAAAAAGAAATTCTTGAGGTATAGTCTTTTATGTTTTTTAAGAAGAAAAACCGCAGAAAGCTTGATATGAATAATATTCCCCAGCATATCGGGATTATTATGGACGGAAACGGCCGATGGGCAAAAAAGAGGGGACTTCCCAGAAGTGCAGGGCACCGTATGGGGGCTGAGACTCTTAAAAAGATTGTTATTTATTGCAACAAAATCGGCGTTAAATGCGTCACGGCATATGCTTTTTCAACAGAGAACTGGAACCGACCCAAGAGCGAGGTTGATGCTCTTATGGACCTCCTTTATACATATCTCGGGCAGGTTGAGGAGCAGTTTAGGGGCACAAATGTCATCCTTCGGGTTATCGGTGACCGCAGTGCACTTTCTGACAAGATAAACGCTGCCATTGACCACGCGGAGGAATATACATCAAAAAATACAGGGCTTGTTCTCAATGTGGCTCTCAACTATGGCGGAAGAGCGGAGATTACCCGTGCTGCAAAATCACTGGCGGAGGAAATTGCCGCAGGCAGACGGACACTTCGCGGGGTTTCTGAGCAGAGTCTTTCTGAGCTTATGTATACTGCGAACGCACCTGAGGTTGATTTGATTATTCGTCCCAGCGGTGAGTACCGTCTTTCGAACTTTTTGTTGTGGCAGGCGGCTTATGCGGAGTTTTGGTTCAGCAATATAAATTGGCCTGATTTTTCCGAAAAGGATATGGAGCAGGCTATACTTGACTATCAGATGAGAAACCGCAGATTTGGAAAGGTTTAGATGGCGGTACAAAGAAGCTAAGATGTATAGCGTTAACTTCGTTGAACCGCGTGACAAAAAATAAAAGGTATGAGTGAAACGTGGGCGGATTTTTAATCCGCCTGTTTTTCAAATTGGAGGGATACAAATGAAAACAAGAATTATAACGGGGCTGTGTCTTGCACCGATACTGGTTTTGGTGCTGCTTTCGAATGTTTATGTTGTTTCGGCGGCGGTTGCTATCATTTCTGTGATGGGACTTTTTGAATTTTTCAAGGCAACAGAGATTAGCAAACACAAAGGCTTGTGTGCTGTGGGATATGTGGCTGCTGTTCTTGTTTGCCTCAGGACTTATATTCCCGCATACCTTTATATGCCATTCTTTTATGTGGGACTTATGGCGATTTTTTGCGTGATGCTGAAATGCCACAAAACTGTGAGCGTCATTGATGCAGGGCTTTTGATTTTTGCGGTTATTTATATTCCATTTTTGCTCTCAACATTGATTGACCTGAAAGGTCTTCAGTACGGCACAAGACTTTTGTGGATTGTGTTTATCGGGGCATTCGCTACAGACACCTTTGCATATTTCAGCGGTGTGTTTTTTGGAAAGCACAAGCTTTGCCCAGAGATAAGCCCCAAAAAGACAATCGAGGGGTCAATCGGCGGAACCGTTGGATGCGTGGTGCTTTTGCTCCTTTATGGACTCTTGCTTGAAAAAGGTTTTAAAATGGATATAAATTATATAAAGCTTGGGGTTTTGGGGCTGATCATTTCCCCTGTTTCACAAATTGGTGATTTAACAGCGTCAATCATCAAGCGTAAATATGGGGTCAAGGACTATGGCAGTCTGTTCCCAGGGCACGGCGGAATCTTGGACAGACTTGACAGCGTGATTGCCGTTGCCCCGCTGGTTTATATTTATCTTAATATGGTTGGTATTTAAGCGAGGAAACATATGAACATATCAATACTTGGTTCAACGGGTTCAATCGGAACACAGGCCCTTGAGGTCGCAGACGACCTTAAAGGGATAAAGGACATTTCTGTTCTTGCAATCACGGGAAACTCAAATACAGCGCTCCTTGAAGAGCAGGCGAGAAAGTATAAGCCTCGGATTGTGGTGGTGGCTGATGAAAATAAATATAGTGATTTGAAGGTGCGGCTTGCGGACACGGAAACCGAAGTTCTTTGTGGCCAGGAGGGCCTACATCGTGCGGCGACCATTGATGAGTGCGATATGGTGCTTTCGTCAATCGTAGGGTTTGCGGGGCTTGTTCCCACAATGAAAGCTATTGAGGCAGGAAAGGACATTGCCCTTGCCAACAAGGAGACTCTTGTGACAGCAGGCAGTCTTTTTATGGATGCGGTGAAAAAATACGGAGTAAGGCTACTCCCTGTTGATAGCGAACATTCAGCAATTTTCCAGTCACTCCACGGCGGAAAGAGGGCAGAGCTTCGGAAAATTCTTCTTACCGCATCGGGTGGCCCATTTTTTGGCAAAAATCGTGATGAGCTTAAAAACATAAAAAAAGAGCAGGCACTTAAACACCCCAACTGGACAATGGGGGCAAAAATCACCATTGACAGTGCAACCCTTATGAACAAAGGCCTTGAGGTGATTGAGGCAAAGTGGCTCTTTGATGTGGATTTTGACGATATCGAGGTGGTTGTCCACCGCGAAAGCATTATTCATTCTATGGTTGAGTTTTGTGACAGAAGTGTTATTGCACAAATGGGTCTTCCCTCAATGAAGCATCCCATTCAGTATGCGTTTACTTATCCTGAGAGGCTTTTTTCACCTGACAAATCGGTGGATTTTGCAGAGCTTTCGAAATTGACCTTTGCAAAGCCTGATGAAGAGGTGTTTTGCTGTCTTGCCTTGGCAAAGACTGCTGGGAAAATGGGGGGTATTATGCCCACGGTGTTGAATGCTGCCAATGAGGTGGCGGTTTCTGCTTTTCTCCACGATAAAATAGGATTTTTGGAAATCGGCGAATATGTGGCAGAGGTTCTTCGTAAATATAAAAACAAATTAAATTTTACACTTGAGGATATAATAGAGGTTGACAGGTCTGTCAGAATGGAGCATAAAATATGATTGTTACAATAATTTTTGCAGTGATTTGTTTCTCTCTTATAATATTTGTTCACGAACTTGGGCACTTTCTTACGGCAAGGCTTTTTGGTGTAAGAGTTCACGAATTTGCTCTTGGTATGGGCCCCAAAATTTTTTCAAAGAAAAAGGGCGACACCGAATATTCGTTGAGGGCAATACCTCTTGGCGGGTTTTGCAGTATGGAGGGCGAAGACAAGGAAAGCGATGACGAGGGCTCGTTCTCGAAAAAGCCAAGGTATGCGAGGTTTATAATTCTGGCATCGGGTGCCGCTATGAATATCGTCCTGGGGTTTTTGGTGTGTATAATATATGTAACAATAGCTTTCGCTCCAAGCGGACTTCCATCCCGCACGGTTGACAGCGTGATTGAGGAGTCAAGCCTCAATGGGTTTTTGCAGCCAGGGGATGAAATTGTCAAGATAAACGAAAGCCAAGTAAATATAAAACGTGATATTGATTTTGCTATGCAGCGTGGTGCAGGAAAAGAAAGCACAATAACGGTAAAGCGTGACGGCGAACTTGTTTCCACCAACTTTATGCCATATGTGTCTCAGTACACCGACGGAACACCAGCATATCTCCTGGGGGTTATGACCCGAAGCGAAAAGGCGAATGTCTTTAATGTAATAAGGGAATCTTTTTTCCAGACCATATGGTCAGGAAAGCTGGTTTTTGTATCACTTGGGATGCTCATTAGCGGCGAAACGGGGCTTTCTGATATGTCAGGACCTGTGGGCGTCGTTGGAGTTATGAACGAAGCGGCAAGTCAGGGGGGCATTGCGGGACTCATTAATCTTCTTTACCTGATGTCATTTATTTCTGTGAATATTGGCATAATGAACCTTTTGCCAATTCCTGCCCTTGATGGTGGCAGACTGTTTTTTGTGGTGGTTGAGGCAATTCGCAGAAAGCCTATCCCTGCTGACAAAGAGGGGATTGTGCATTTTATCGGACTTGTGTTCCTTTTGGGGCTTATGATTTTTGTTACATGGAACGATATTTCAAGGCTATTCTTTGGAGGATAACAAAAAAACAGATATTTCCCGTTTTGGTTTGATGTGGGAAATATCTGCCGTTTTTTCAGAGGCTTTGTTGTTTTTGACTGAAAGGATTGTTATTTCTTTTCGTAGCTTTTGCAGAAATGAGGAATTGCAATGGAATCAGCACTTGTTTTGTCGTGGCTTACCTGAATTTTGTCAAGACTACATTTGTTTTCTTCCGCGTGGTACATACATTCGTTTACGTTGCAGAGAACACCGCTGTTTGTCATAATTTTCACCTCCTAATGTGTTGCTCAAAGCGATTTTTTAAATAAAGTTTTTTGCTTGAGATGCCTCAAATCAAACTTTTATATGTGACTTTGAGTATGTTTTTATTATGCCCCAAAGTTTTAAATTTATTTTGAATATATAAAATTTTAATGTTTTGTATTGCTTTTTTTAAAATATAATGTTAAAATTTATCATATCGTATTAAAGAAAGGCTATGATTTTTGAAATGGCAAAAGTTATAAAACCAAAAGGGTACCGTTCTCTTCTCAATCTTATGGATACCCAGATTGCAATTAAAGCGACAAAGGATTATTTTGAAACAAACCTCGCAAGAGAGCTTAAGCTGATTCGTGTGTCTGCTCCGCTTTTTGTTGACCCTGACACAGGACTCAATGATGACCTCAACGGCTTTGAACGTGCGGTTTCTTTTGACGTGCTTGAAACGGGCAGAGTGCTCCAGATTGTTCATTCCCTTGCAAAGTGGAAGAGAAATGCTTTGAAAGAATATGGTTTTTCGGAGGATGAGGGGCTTTATACCGATATGAATGCTATCCGCCGTGACGAAGAAACAGACAACATTCATTCTATTTATGTTGACCAGTGGGACTGGGAAAAGGTTATTTCAAAGGAAGACAGAACGGTCAGCACGCTGAAGCATACTGTCAAGAAAATTTTTGAAGTCTTCAAAATGACAGAAAAATATGTGAACTCCCTTTTCCCTCAGATTGAGCCAAGACTTCCTGAGGAGGTTTTCTTCCTCACATCTCAGGAGCTTGAGGATATGTATCCAAACCTTTCTTCAAAGGAACGGGAGCACGCCATTACCAAAGAAAAAGGCGCTGTTTTCCTTATGCAGATAGGAAACGTTTTGAAATCGGGCAAGAAACACGATGGACGTGCTCCTGACTATGATGACTGGGAACTCAATGGGGATCTGCTCTTCTATGATGATATTTTGGACATACCCTTTGAGGTGTCAAGTATGGGCATCCGCGTTTCTGAGGAGTCTCTCCGCCGTCAGCTTGAAATTGCAGGCTGTGAAGAACGTATGAATTTTGCATATCACAGAGATTTGCTTGCAGGCAGACTTCCTTATACAATAGGTGGCGGAATCGGACAGTCAAGAATTTGTATGTATATTCTCCACAAGGCGCATGTTGGCGAGGTGCATGCATCAGTATGGCCCCAGCAGATGATTGACGAATGCCGTGAAAATGGTATAAACTTGCTTTGATAATATTTTCGAGACGAATTTCGGTTGAAAGATTTCAATAAATAATGTATAATATAAAAAACCGACTTTGAGTCGGAGATAAATTTAAACATAAAGGAGTTTTTTCAAATGAAAAAGATAATTTCTTTGATTCTCGCATGCGTGATGCTGCTTTCAACATCTGTTTTTGCAGCTACTTTTTCGGACATGCCTGCAGATGACCACTGGGCAACTGCTGCCCTCAACAATGCGGTAAACAACGGACTTCTTACAGGAAGCGACGGACGTATTTACCCCGAAAACAATATGACAAGAGCAGAGATGGCAACAATTATTGTTCGTGCTTGTGGTGCGGTGAAGGATGCTGATATTTCGGCATACACCGACGTTTCGACAGATGACTGGTTCTATGCATCAATGTCAAAAGCTGTGGCTATGGGCGCATTTAACGGCTCTGAAGGAAAGCTCAGACCAAATAACAACATCACAAGACAGGAAGCCTTCGTTGTTCTTTCAAGAGTTTTTGGACTCAATGCAGGCACTGTTTCAACCGAAGTTCTTAATCAGTTCAAGGACGCAAACAAGGTTGCTGATTGGGCAAAGGAAAGCGTTGCTGCAATTATTGAAAAAGGTTATGTAGGCGGCGCAAATGGTATGCTTAATCCCTTGGCAAACATTACCCGTGCTGAATTTGCGGTTGTTATGGACCGTATAATCAAGTATTATATTGACGATGCTGATGTAACTGAAATTCCTGATGACGGAAACGTTATGATAAGAGTCGGCGGACTCAAGCTTGACGGCTTTGAAACAGACAAAATGGTTGTTATCGGCGATGCAGTAGGTGATGAAAAGATGGTTATTTCAAACACTAAAATTTCAAACCTCCTGGTTGTTCGTGGCGGAAAAACTGTGGATGTCAGCGGAAAGTTTGATGATATAAGAATTGTTATGCCCAATATCACCGTGTCAGGAAGTCCCAACGATATCAGCGCCATAGATGTTTGTGACGGAAGTCTTTATTCTATGGGAACAATCCTTGGTCCGGAGATTTTTAATTAGTAATCTTTGGCTTCTCTTGTGTATCAGGGTATGAGAAAGGCTGTGAAAAAATGAAAATCAAATCAGATTATTTGCTCAGAAGTGTAGCGGGATATTATATGGTAGTGCCTGTAGGAGATAACGCCTTGGATTTCAACGGTGTTATTAACCTCAACGAAAGCGGGGCTTTTTTGTGGCGTGCTATGGAAGAGGAAACTACTGCGTCTAAAATGGTGGCAGCACTCCTTTCAGAATATGACGTGGATGAAAAGACCGCTGAAGCGGATGTACAGGCTTTTATCAAAAAAATGAGAGAGGCAAAGCTGATTGATGAGTAACGGAAACAATGTAAAGCTTGAGGCGATTTTCCCGTTGATGGAGGAAAAGCTGAACAATGGCGGAAAGGTTACATTTAAGCCCCACGGCATAAGTATGCTGCCCTTAATAAGACAGGGAAGAGACAGTGTAGTTATTGAAAAACTTGACGGGAATGCAAAAATCGGTGATGTGATATTTTTCAGAAGACCAAATGGTCAGTTTGTTTTGCACAGGGTTGTCGGAAAGCGCAAGGACGGCTATATTCTTTGTGGAGATAATCAATGGCAAAAGGAACGAGGAGTCCGTGAAGAATGGATAATTGGCACTATGACCGGAATTTTGCGTGATGGAGAAGCCGCGGAACTTGATTGTGAGAGTTACAGAAAATATGTCAAACGGCTTAAATACAGACGGCGCATGCTTTTTATAAAGCACAAAGGAAGAAGACTTAAAGAAGAAATATTGAAAAGAATAAAATAAAAAAAGCCTTGCGGTTTAATTGCCGCAAGGCTTAAATTTTTGGGTCAGAGAGTTTTGAAAAATTCAAACATTATTTTTTTGAGGTTTTCTGATGCCAAACCTACAAAATCGGTATATGAGATGTGGGAACTGCCGTCTGCGTTGTCCGAAATGGAACGAAGCACGCAAAAGGGAACAGCATTTTTATATGCGGCATGACCAATGGCTGCAGCCTCCATTTCGCAGGCGAATGCATCAAAGGTATCTATCAGGTATTTTTTCTTTTCGCCGCTGTTTATGAACTGGTCTCCTGATGCGATTTTTCCCACAAGGGTATGAACTCCGGCATTTGCTGAGGCTTTTGCTAGTTTCTTTGAAAGAACGGCGTCACAAGGAATATTCACAAGATTGAGTCCTGAAATAAAGCCAACCGGGTCGCCAAGGGGTGAGGTGTCCATATCGTGCTGAACTACCGCATCTGCAACCACCACATCACATATTTTCAAAGTTTTTTCAAGACCTCCGGCAACACCGCTGTTTATGATGAAGTCCGGAGTGTATTTGAGGCACATGATTTCTGTGCATATTGCGGCATTTACTTTTCCTACGCCGCTTACTGCCACCACCGTTGGTTTTCCCCAAAGTGTTCCGCTTACAAATTCAATGCCGCTTATTGTCTCGGTTTTTTTGTCTTCCATCAGGTTTTTGAATTGGTTGACTTCAATATCCATAGCACCAATTATTCCTATCATTTGTGTATCCCCCAAACTCAAGTTTTTTCTTTATTTTATATTATTTTCTCGGCTTTGTCAATCAGTGCCCCATACAAAGCCAACGGGCAAACATTTTTCCAAGCATGGTTGAAAAATTCATACGGGCAACATCTTCGGAAGCCAGAATGTCACAGACAGCTACCTTTTCCCCGCCTATTGTGAGGATTGCAGTTCCAAGCGGCTCGTTTTTTAAAATTGGTGCTTTGATGGAATCTTTGAAAGCAATGGAAGTTTCGACTTTATCTGCTGCGCCTTTTTTAACTATAAAATTTATTTTTTTATCAGGAACTACGGAGACGGTATCGGCTTTTCCACCCACAACTGAGAGTGGCGCAAGGTCACCGATTTTCTCAGCGGCATTTACCACCGAATAGTTTGCAAAGCCATAATCCAGGAGCCTCGTAGCACTGGAAAAACGGTCGGCAGTTGAGGGGGCGGCAAGGATTACTGCAACGAGCTGCATCCCGTCGCGTTTGGCAGATGCCGACAAGCAGTATTTTGCAGTGGAGGTGGAGCCGGTTTTTATGCCATTGGCGCCGTTGTAGAAACGAATGAGCTTATTGGTGTTTGAAAGCCCAAATGCGCCACCACGCAAGGTGTCCATCCAGGTGGTTGTGTATTCGGTTATTTTGGGGTGTTTAAGAAGCTCGCAGGAAATGGTAGCAACATCCCGTGCTGTACTGTAATGCTCGCTTGTTTCGTCAAGACCGTTGCAGTTTATGAAATGCGTGTTTTTGCAACCCAGTTCTTTGGCGCGTTTGTTCATCATTTCAACGAAAGCTGATTCTGTGCCTGCGATAAATTCTGACATAGCAACAGCAGCATCGTTGCCTGATGCGATGACTATGGCTTTGAGCATTTCCTCAACGCTCATGGTTTCGCCAACCTCAAGAAAAACTTGTGAACCGCCCATAGATGCTGCGTGCTCGCTGGTGGTTACTGTATCGGTGAGCTTTATTTTGCCGCTGTTGAGAGCTTCCATTATAAGGAGCATAGTCATGGTTTTGGTTACGCTTGCAATAGGCAGCTTTTCGTCGGCGTTTAGTTCATAGAGCACTTGGCCGGAGGATTCTTCCATAAGGATTGCCGATGGAGAGGTTACAAGCTGAGCCGAAACGTCAGCGTTCACCTGACTTACAATTTCTGCAGAGGGAAAGATAACACAAAAAAGAGTAATGCAGATGATAATACAGGATAAGTGTTTTAAAAAAGCATTCATATTTTCATACCTTTCTGTTTTTTGTTTCCATATAATATACAGTGAATAGATATGAAAAAAATGGGAATAATATTACCGATAAAAATTTTTGAAAAAAATTAAAAAAAGGTATTGACAATAGGGAAAGGATGTGGTAAAATAGACGAGTTGTGCCGAGCGGCGAAAAAACTTTGAAAAAATCTGAAAAAAGATTGAAAAAAGTATTGACAAAGGGTTGCTTGGTGTGATATATTAGATAGGCTCTCTCTTGAGGGGGCACTCAAAAAAAGACCCGCAAAGACGGGCATCCAAAAAAGCCA
>JAZQUY010000034.1:0-9130 GCA_045631525.1 Clostridia bacterium | reverse complement strand
TCTGTCAAGATCCCACGGCTGTCCGTTGCCGATATAAGTATTGAGTTCAAGAGGCTGGTACTGTGTAAGCACACCAACCGCTGTTATGCCCGAATGCGCACAGTTGCTTAAAGGAAAGTCAATAATCTTATACTTTCCTCCGAAAGGAACTGCGGGCTTCGCAATGTTCTTGGTAAGAATTCCGAGCCGGCTACCCTGACCGCCTGCAAGAATCATTGCAACACATTCTTTTGATTTCATAACAAAAAACCTCCTCCTAAATCTATATCACCCAATTTTTACGTTCTTGGGTTTTTTACTTTCTTTATATATATACCCGAAAGCTCAGGTATATCAACCGTTATTGAGTACGGCAATCTTCCGTTCTTGCACTTTTTAGCCGTTATCCTTGGTAGTTTTTTTAACGTCCCGCCATAACGACCACCTTCACTGCAAAGAACAATTTCATAATCGCCCCTTGACGGAACTCCTATTTCATAATCTTTATAATTCTGAGCCGCAAAATTGAGGGCAACAATGGTGGTATCCCTGCGGCTTTTGCTTGTTCGGAGGAAACTTATCACAGACCGTTCTCTGTCCGATTCATCAATCCATGAAAAACCCTCCCAGCTCTGGTCGTTTTCATACATAGAACGGTTATTTTTATAAAATTCATTCAAGTCCTTAACAAACTCTTTTATCCCTCTGTGGCTGTCAAAATCCAGCAAATTCCAATCCAGACTGTCAGCAAAACGCCATTCCGAGAACTGTCCAAGTTCACCGCCCATAAAGAGCAGTTTCTTTCCCGGATGAGCGTACATAAACATATAAAGAAGCTTAAGACTTTTAAACTTCTGCTCATAGCTTCCATACATTTTATCAAGAAGCGAACGTTTTCCGTGCACCACCTCATCGTGGGAAAGCGGCAAAATATAATTTTCTGAATATGCATACATCATTGAAAATGTCAGCATATCGTGGTTTGAACCCCTGAAATACGGGTCGAGCGCCATATACCGCAAAATATCATTCATCCAGCCCATATTCCATTTGAAGTTAAACCCAAGCCCGCCCTCATAAACAGGCTTTGTCACACCGCCCCAAGCAGTAGATTCCTCAGCAATCATCAGTGCATTGGGAAAACTTTCAAATACAACGCTGTTGAGCTTTTGCAAAAATTCAATAGCCTCAAGATTTTCGTTTCCGCCATAACAATTTGCCAACCATTCTCCGTCTCGCCTGTTATAGTCAAGATAAAGCATACTGGACACCGCATCAACACGAAGTCCGTCAACGTGATATTCCTCAAACCAGAACATAGCATTTGAAATAAGGAACGAATGAATCTCCGTCTTTCCCCAGTTGAAAACCAAAGTTCCCCATTCCTTATGCTCGCCAAGGCGACTGTCGGGATGCTCAAAAAGAGGCGTTCCGTCAAATAGTCTGAGGCCATGCTCATCCCTTGGAAAGTGTGCAGGGACCCAGTCCACAATAACGCTTATCCCTGCGCGGTGGCACTTATCAACAAAAGCTTTGAGCCCCTTTGGACTCCCGTATCTGCTGTTTGCAGAAAAATATCCGGTGACCTGATAACCCCATGACCCGTCAAAAGGATATTCCGCAATGGGCATAAGTTCTACGTGGGTATATCCCATTTCTTTTACATAAGGAATAAGCTCTTCCGCCATTTCCTCATAGGTCAAAAGCTCCCCGTCTTCTTTTCTCTTCCAGGACCCAAAATGAAGTTCATAAATGTTCATAGGCTTGTCATAAGGCGCGGTTCTATCTCTCATATCAAGCCATTTCTTATCCCCCCAAATATAGTCCATATCCGCAATTTTTGACGCAGTTCCAGGTCTCAGCTCACTTGAGAATGCAAAAGGGTCTGCCTTAAGTATGATCTCGCCAAGGTTTGTTTCTATACTATACTTATAGTTTTCCCCCGCCGATACGCCTTCCACAAATCCACACCAAACACCGCCGTTTAGCAATTCCATAGGGTTTTTGCTTCTGTCCCAACCGTTTTTGTCGCCAACCAGAGACACTGATTTGGCATTTGGTGCCCACACAGAAAACCGATACCCCTCGGCACCCCCAAAACAGCATTTGTGTGCACCCAAAATGTTGTAGCTTTTGAAATTTTTTCCTTCATTAAAGAGGAATATCAATTCTTTTGAAATTTCTTTTGTTTTTTCGCTATTCATTTGTGATTTCCCCTCACTTTTTGGAAAATTTTGTCCTCAGCGGACTTTCTTTTATTTAATTTTATCACTTTAAAGCAATTTTGTCCATAGTAAGTTTTAGGAAAAACTTTAGCTCAAAACTATGAAAAACATCTAAAAATTCCAAAACTTAAGCTATTTATTTCAATTTCTGCTATACCGTTTCTGCATCTTACGCTATTTTCGCCAAGAATCGCCTCAAAACGCATAGCATCAGGAAGCTCAAACTCAACTTTTTCATCATTTTCATTTCTGTTCACTATGCAGAGATATTTTCCATTCTCTGCCCGTTTTCCAAAAACATCCTTGCCGTTTTCGATTTTTCTTAAATACACAAAAACTCCGTCTCTTGCATATAAAGGCTGAAACACTCCCGTTCTCAGTGCGTCGCAGGAATTTCTGAGTGCAGTGATTTTTTTATAGAACTCAAGTAGCTCAGTATCAACGCATCGCCAACTGCAAGGCATACGGTTGTATGGATCCGAAAGCCCCTGCATACCGATTTCATCACCATAATATATGCAGGGGACACCTGCAAACGTCATCTGCAAAAACGCCCCAAGCTTGAGCCTCTTGATTGCTCGTGTCTCACTTTTAGCATCAAGCCTGAACCTTCCCTTTTCCTCCATAGACAAATTCGGGTCTATATACTGTCCCGAAAGACAGGTTTTCGCCCTTACTGTATCATGAGTGCCAAGTATATTCATAGCAGAATAAAGGGCCTCAAAGGGATAATGCTCAAAAAGCTCACCCATACGCTCTGAAAAATCCTCTGCCGAAATGCACCCTGTCAAAAACGCCAAAGTGCCATCCTTAAAAGGATAATTCATAACGCTGTCAAGCTCATCACCCAAAAGATACTCCCGACGCACACCATAGCTTTCCTTATTTGACGCGTCCTCCCACACTTCGCCGATAACAACCGCTTCGGGGTTCTCCCTTTTAACTTCTCTGCGAAGAATTTTTATAAATTCATCAGGAAGCTCATCCGCCACATCAAGACGCCAACCAAAAGCACCCTTTTTTATCCACTTTTTTATTATAGCATCATCACCTGCTAAAATATAGTCAATATATGTCGGCTCCATTTCATTGACATTGGGAAGATTTGAGCATCCCCACCAGCTGTTGTACCCGCCGTTTTCTCCGCACCACTGATACCATGAGCGATAGGGCGAATTGTGGTCACGAAAAGCCCCCGTGTCTTCGCCATAGCTTCCGTATTTATTGAAATAAACACTGTCGCTTCCCGTATGGCTGAAAACTCCGTCGAGAATAATTCTTATCCCCGCCTCCTCACACTTTTCGCAAAGTTCTCGGAAGTCTTCCTCTGTGCCCAAGATTGGGTCAATCTTTCCATAATCCCCTGTGTCATAGCGGTGGTTTGAAAAAGCCTCAAAAATGGGATTTAAATAAATAACGCCAATCCCCAACTCCTTAAGATACGGGATTTTTTCAATTATTCCCCTTAAGTTTCCACCGAAAAAATCATTATAAGCAGGGCCGTCCTCAAAAGGATGCTTTTGTATAAAAATGGGCGAATACCAGTCCTCATACAAAGTATATTCCGTTTTCTTTCCCGATATTTCATAGGCCTTTTCAGATTTGAAAAACCTGTCCGGAAAAATCTGATACATAACCGAATGCTTAAACCACTCTGGCGTCTTGAAATTCTTGTCATACACCGTTATCTGCCACGAGCTGTCATTTGAATGGTCAAGAATTTCACCCTCACCATTTTTTGTCTTGCAATAAAAATATCTTCTTCCGTTTTCCTCAACAATAAAATAATACCACAAAAGACCAGGGGGCACTGGCATTTCCAAGCGAGCAGAGAACATCCCGTCATCGCCTTTCTCCATAGGAATGAGCCGTTCTTCCCCGTCCCAAAGTCTAAGAAATGCACAGGTTTCCTCATCCGCTTTCTCCACCAAAAGAGAAATTTTTACACTGCTCTCACTTGGCAAAGCACCAAAGGGTTCTCTGAATTTTTTATTTCGGGAATTATGATATATATGCATATTTTGAAATTTCCTTTCCTCAAATCAAGTCAAAAATTTTATTGCAATGCTTAACTGCGCGTGATATACTATCATTATAATATCATAAACTATGAAAAAAAGAAAGTATTTTTCAAAAAACGGAAGGGGGATGCTCTGTGCTTAGCTTTATTTACGGAACTGACGAAGCCCAAAGACTTGATGAAATTTACCGCCGTGCAAAAGAAGACGCAAAGTGTGGAAAGAATGTATACATTTTAGTTCCTGAGCAGTATTCTATGAGTGCCGAGGAAGAGCTTATTTCCGCTTTGGGATTTTCTGCCCAGAGCAAAATCCAGATTCTAACATTTTCTCGGCTTGCGAGCCTCATTTTTTCAAAAATGGGACCTCTTCGCACAAACTATATGGACAAAGCAGGCAAGCTCATTATGACAAAGCGTGCCCTCTCTTTGTGCGAAAAAGACCTCCTTCTTTTTGGGCGAAATGTAAATCAAAAAGGCTTTGTAAAGCTTATTATGACACTTATTTCAGAATTCAAGCGTTACGGAGTTACCCCAAAAGACCTTTTATCCGCAAAAGAAAAAACCACCGACGCCCGCCTTTCAATGAAGCTTGGTGACCTTTCGCTTATTTACAAAACACTTGACACCCTTATCCTTGAAAGCCACTCAAATTCCGAGGATAACCTTTCTATGATTATACACAAAATCAAAGATGCCTGCTTTTTGCGGGGTTCTTTTTACATAAACTTTTTTCAGCGCTTTACCACCACAGAATATGCAGTCATATCCGAGATTATGCAAATTTCCGATGTTTGCGTTTCTCTTTGTACTGACAAAACAGACGGACCGTCTTTGGTCTTTTCTTCTCAGATAGCGACTCTCAAAAATCTTATGCAGACAGCAGAAAAGCTTGGCATTGAGAAAAGTGCCCCAACTTTTATCAGCAACGGCACAACTCTTCCCGCTGACATTCTTCACCTTAAAGAAAACCTGTTCGCCCCAAGCCCCGAACGCTTTGAGGGCAACCCCCATCACATCCACATTTTAAGACCCGACAATTTAAGCTCCGAGGTTTCTATGTGTGCTCAGCTTATCAAAAAGCTTTTGAGGGAAAACAATTATTCCTTAAGCGACATTCTTGTCCTTTCGGGAAATATTGAAAACTATGAACACCTTTTGCCTCGTATTTTTGATGAATATGAAATTCCTTTCTTCCTGGACAGAAAAACCATTCTCACAAAAAACCCCTTTATGCAAATGCTTCTTTCTGTCCTTGAAATCTTAGCATACGGCTTTTCTTATGAACGGATTATGCGAGTGGCACGGTCAGGGTTTTTTCCAACAAATCAAAACGATTGCGACATTTTCGAAAATTATGTCCTCGCCGCAAGTATAAACCACTCTGCATGGGGAAAACGTGACGGCTGGACATTTAACCCCGACCCGTGCGCCTTTAATATGGACGAAATAAACCGCATAAAAGCAGAGCTCGTTCACCCCATCCTTGACCTCCTTGATATGTTCAGAGGAAGAAAAACCGCCAAAACTATCACCGAAAACCTTTTTTTGTGGATGGAAAAGATGGGCTTTCCTGATATTGTTGACAAAAAAATTGCAGAACTTAAAAATCAACTTAACACCGAGGACGCTGACCAGCTTCGTATGGTATGGAACAGCTTTATCTCTGTGGCGAACCAGATTGCAGATTTTATGGGCTCTTCGTTTTCAACCTTTGCAGATTTTTATGAGCTTTTTTCTTCTGCCGCTGGTGAGCTTTCCGTTGGGATTATCCCGCCCTCTCAAGATACTGTAACAATAAGTCCTGTGGAGCTTTTCCGCAGTACAGGTGCAAAAGCCGTCATTCTTCTTGGTGCACTTGATGGGGTATTCCCCAAAAGCCATACAAACGAGGGACTTATTTCGGATGCAGAACGGCTTCTCCTCAAAGATACAGGTCTTACTCTTGCACCCGACAATTTAAGTGCACAGCGGGATGAACAATTTCTTGTATATTCGGTGGTTTCAACCCCCCGTGAAGAACTGTTTATTTTTGCACCCCTTGGTGACCGCGACGGAAAATCTCTAAAGCCGTCGGATATTATCTATTCGCTGAAGGAGGATATTTTCCCAAAGATAAAGGAAATTTCTCAGTCCTCACATTTTGACCCGTCAGAATTCCAAAGCCGTGAAATAACCCTCCGTCATCTTGCAGAAAAGCTTTTCCAAAGCGACTGGAAAAAGGAAAATCTCTCACCCCTTTGGAAAGCAGCATACAATTGCCTTTGTAACTTCTCCGAATATAACGAGAATTTTCTTCGACTCAGCGAAATGAATTCTCACAAAACCCCCAACGACATAATTACCAAGGAAACCGCAAAAAGGCTTTACGGCGAAAACTTGGTTATGAGCGTTTCGAAGCTTGAAAAATACAACTCCTGCGCATTTTCATTCTTTATGCAGTATGGACTTTTCGCAAAAGAGCGTCTTCTGGGCGGTTTAAAAGTTGCCGACACAGGGACACTTCTCCACAGTGTCCTTTGTGATTACTTCAAATCCAAATCGGGCCCAGGCACCGATTATGGCTCAATCAGCCGTGATGAGTGCTTTGCCGAAATTTCAAGCCTTGTGGACTTTGCAGGGAAAAACCTCAACGAAGCTCTTTATCAAAGCTCACATTATTACAAATATATGCTTCTGAGGATGAAAAATATCGCAACCTCCACCGCGTGGAAGCTTATTCGTTTTTATGCCCAGAGCGATTTCCGTCCTGCGGGATTTGAAATTGCCTTTGGCAAAAACAAAGAGTATCCTCCTTATATTCTCCCTACCTCCTTTGGTACAGTTTCCCTGAAAGGCTTTGTTGACCGTGTTGACAGTGCAAAAATAGACGGAAACGAATATTTGATTATCTCTGATTACAAATCCTCCGAGAAAAAACTTGACACCGAGCTTGCAAGGCTTGGGGTGCGTTTTCAGCCTCTTATTTATGCAAATGCCCTGACCAAAAACAACGAGGAGAGCCGCGTTGCCGCTATGCTCTATCTTGAAATGACTGACCCCTATATTTCTTGCGCCACTGAGCCTGAGGTTTCAAGGCGCGAAAAAGAAATAAGCGACAAAATTTCCGTTCACGGTCTGGCACTTGACAGTCTCGCCGTCCTCCACGGAATTGATAACTATTTTTCAGACAAAGACGCCATTCACTATATAAGGCTTAACTCAAAATCAATTCTTCCTCAGGAATATTTCGATGAAATTTTAAGCGGCGCTGACCAAAAAGCAATCGAAACCGCCGAAAATATCCTCAGCGGGAAAATTGACATAAATCCAATATGCGTATCAAACTTTGACGCCTGCAGTATCTGCTCATATTCGGGCGTATGTATGAAAAATAAATAGCCCAAAAAAGCTGTTACAAAATCCCATTGTAACAGCTTTTTCATTTGTTAAAATAATGTAAATTCTCATTTTTTCGCCTTGACAAAAAATTTTCCCAAACCTATAATATTAAATATACTTTTACCATAAAATTTTCTCAAAAAGGGAGGCATTTCTTTTGATAAAAAAACTTCTTGCTTGCGTGGGGGAATACAAAAAAGACTCTTTTCTCGCCCCTCTCTTTGTTACCTTTGAGGTTATTCTTGAAGTGCTGATTCCATTTCTTATGGCATACATTATTGACCAAGGCATAGAAATGGGAAATATGTCCCTTGTGGCAAAAATCGGCATCATTTTGGTGTGCCTCGTTGCCCTTTCCCTTTCCTGCGGCGCTCTTTCTGGAAAATATGCGGCAAGTGCCTCAGCGGGCTTTGCCAAAAACTTGAGAGAAAAAATGTTTCATTCGGTTCAAAGCTTTTCTTTCACAAATATCGACCGTTTTTCAACATCAGGTCTTGTTACAAGGCTCACCACCGACGTTTCAAATCTCCAGCACGCATACCAGATGATTATTCGCATAGCCGTGAGAAGCCCTGCTATGCTGATTTTTTCATTATCAATGGCTTTTCTGGTGAATTCAAAAATCGCCCTCATTTTTCTTTGTGTAACGCCATTTCTGGCATTGGGGCTGTTTTTCATTATGACAAAAGCGCACCCTATTTTCGAAAAGGTTTTCAAAATCTATGATCGTTTAAACAATGTTGTTCAGGAAAATCTCCACGGCATCCGTGTGGTAAAGACCTTTGTCCGCGAAAAATTTGAAGAGGAAAAGTTCAAATCAGTTTCAAAGGATATCTATGACAATTTCAGCCGTGCAGAAAAAATCTTAGCATTCAACTCCCCCATTATGCAAACCTCTATGTATGCCTGCACACTCCTTATTGCATGGTTTGGAGCAAAGCTCATCTTGATGGGGGATATGTCAAGAGGTGAGCTTGTAAGCATAATAACCTATACAATGCAGATTCTTATGAGCCTTATGAATCTCTCTATGATTTTTGTTATGATAACCATTTCAAAGGCGTCTGCGATGCGCATAACAGAAGTCCTTTCCGAAACCTCGGACATACAAGGCGGCGAAAAAAATCTAATGGAAGTAAAAGACGGCTCAATCATCTTTGAAAACGTGAGCTTTGGTTATTCCAAAAATGCCGACGCTCTTTGTCTCAAAAATATAAATTTAGAAATAAACTCTGGGCAGACCATCGGCATCATCGGGCCGACGGGAAGTGCAAAAAGTTCACTTGTCCAGCTTATACCTCGTCTCTATGACGTGACATCAGGAAGAGTTTTAGTGGGCGGCGAGGACGTCCGTGACTACAACATTAAAGCTCTTCGCGACAGCGTTTCAATGGTTCTTCAAAAAAACGAGCTTTTCAGCGGCACTATAAAGGAAAATCTCCGCTGGGGTGATGAAAATGCCACCGACGAAGAAATAGTGAGGGCGTCTGAGCTCGCGCAAGCTGACGAATTTATCCGTGCCTTTCCT
>JAZQUY010000033.1:0-1816 GCA_045631525.1 Clostridia bacterium | reverse complement strand
GCAAGAGACAACCAACTCCTTCTTCCGCTATTTCTTGCTTCCTGGCAAGGGACATTCCAGCGAAGGTAGTGGCGTTCAGAGTTGGCGAGGCCATATGTCAGGAGAGACAAGCACCCGTCAGCTCGGTGACCTTGAACTTCTGCGTCTGTGGGTAGAAGAAGGCAAAGCCCCCGACAGTATGACAGCCATCAGCAAACGTGGAGAAGACATTGTCTTTGAACGTGTCATTCCATTTTATCAATGCAAATAATTTCAAAAGAAAAGACAGACTCGCATGAGTCTGTCTTTTTTGTTTTACGGTGAGTTATACTATCAAGTGCAACAGCGAATAAAAAAAGAAAGCCCATATAAATCCATGGTATAATTGTAATAACCACAAAACAAAAAACCAAGGAGGAATTATATGAGCTACCACCATTTTACCATAGAAGAACGCTGTTGTCTACGGGAATATTACAATAAGGGGTATAGTTATAGAAAAATTGCAGAATTATTGGGGAGAAATGTTAGCAGCATATCAAGAGAAATTATGAGGAACAAGAGTTTTATGAATGCAAAACCAGCATACTACCCCCATACAGCGCAAAAGAAATATTTGTTAAGAAGATCATATTGCCATCGAGGTATGTTTCAAGATCCTAAAAAGCTTGAATACATAAAAACGAAACTGCAGGAAACGTGGTCTCCCGAACAAATAGCAATGACGCCATGTGAGTTGAAGATGCCTTCAACAAGGACAATATATCGATGGATATACGAAAAATATATCGATGTTAATTTGAAAGTGCTTAGAAGAAAAGGGAAAAGCCACGGAGCAAAAGAAACAAGAGGTAAATTTAATCTTGGGAAATCCATTAGGAAAAGAGATAAAAGTGTATATAAACGCCTTGAATTTGGGCATTGGGAAGCGGATACAGTTGTTTCAGGCAGAGGAAAATCTAAAGCCTGTTTTGCAACTCTCGCCGAACGCAAAACTAGATATTATATAGCCATCAAGATGCCGAACCGCAGTGCAGATACAATGGCGCGCGCCATTGTATCTGCACTCAAAGAGCTGCCAGAGGCAGCGGTAAAAAGCATCACTTGTGATCGCGGAGCAGAGTTTGCCAATTGGCAAACTATTGAGCAACAACTAAATTGTGACGTTTTCTTCGCTGATCCTTATTGCGCTTGGCAAAAAGGTACAAACGAAAATTTAAACGGTCTTTTGCGAGAATTCTATCCAAAAGGCAGAAATCTTTCTCGTGTTAGTCCAGTTACACTAAAAAAGAACCTGGCGTTGATCAACGCCAGGCCCAAAAAGGTTTTAGGTTTTAAAAAACCTGTGGATTTGTTTGAGTTTTCTCTTAAAATGTGTTGCACTTAGATTGACAATTCATTTTTACAGGGTGTCTGCCAACTGTAGCAATCTGGCCACAGCTCTGTCATGGCCTAAAATCTTCATCAGCTCACAAAGGTCAGGGGAATTGTGCTTGCCTGTGATGGCAAAGCGAATAAAGGCGCTCACATCAGCCACACTGCCGGGGAAGGCATCGGGGTTGGCCTTGTAGGCTTTCATGTCGGTGGTGTAGCCCAAACTTTCTGCCACAGCCTTCACCTTATCAAACCAAGTGCTGTTGTCATCATTTGTGTCATAAACCTCTGCAAATGCACGCAAGGCTTTTGCCACATCCGCTTTATTATAGGTGTCGGGGAGTGCGTCGGTGTAGCTAAAGAACGCATCATAAAGATAGCCCATATAGCTCTTCACTTCTGACCAAACAGCAATGTCTTTGCGAGGCTTCTTGCCGCCACGGCCAATGGCAAGTGCCGCTTT
>JAZQUY010000032.1:0-1637 GCA_045631525.1 Clostridia bacterium | reverse complement strand
TCTGGGTGTGGCGCAGTTGGTAGCGCGCTACCTTGGGGTGGTAGAGGCCGCAAGTTCAAGTCTTGTCACTCAGACCAAAAATCGGGAGTCGTAAGATTCCCGATTTTTCTTTTATTCACTTGCTTTTTCCGCACTTTCGGGTGCGGATTTTTGTTTTCTTCCCGCCTTGTCTTTTGCCGATGGTAGAGGCCGGTACATAGTTTAGTACATAGGTTTTAAAATGCGAGGTTTGCAAATGGTAGAGGTCTTCGGCTCTACTCTCTGAAAAAAAGAACCTTTCGTCCATTTCAGAGGTGCATAATTTTAGCCATCAAGGAGGAAAAATTTATGGCAAGTATCATATCAAGATCTAACGGAACATATCTCATTCGCATTTCCTGCGGGCTCGATTCAAGCGGAAAGCAGATTGCCCGTTCCAAAACATTCAAGCCTTCAAAGTCAAATCTTCCCTACACAAAACTCACTCGTGAGCTTGAGGCATTCGTTGCCGCATTTGAGCAAGAAATTGCAGAAGAAGGTCCTTTCCGAAACATACGTCCCGACAAAATAACATTTGCAAGTTTTTGTACGCAATACCTTGAAATAAAGAAAACAACACTTTCACCAAACACCTACAACTTTTATTCAAAAGTAATTGAGGAAGAACTGTTGCCAATGTTTGCAGCAATTAAAATGAAGGATTTGCGGACATATCATATTCAGCAGTTCATTCAATATCTTGCTACTGAGAAAAAACGTAATGACGGACACGAGGGCGGAATCGCTGCAAGCACAATTAAACGTTACACTACTGTGTTACGTTCCATCGTTACGATGGCATACAAACTTGAATATATTGAAGACGACATAGGCCGTTCACGCCGAATAGAGTTTCCCAAAGAAGAAACGAAAGAGGTCGAGGTTTTCACACTTGAAGAAGTAGGGGAAATTTTAAAAGCACTTGAAAGTGAGCCATGGCACATACGCGCGATGATCGAAGTTGCTTTATTTACAGGTTGCCGCCGTGGTGAGATAGTTGGGCTGAAGTGGGCAGATATTGATTTCGAAAACCAGCGTTTATCTGTTAAGCGCAGTATTTATAAACTAAGCGACGGAAAAGCACAGGAAAAAGAACCCAAATCAAAATGCAGTATCCGCACAATTTCAATTCCCGAGCGTTTATGCAAAACCCTGACAGAATACCGTATTCAGCAAAACAGGCATATTGCCTATCTCGGTGATGCCTGGAAAAATAACGATTACATTTTCACAGAGGAAGATGGGTATGTAATGAATCCTCATACACCGACAAAGCAGTTTACCAAATTTCTGAAGCGGCACGGCATTCGTCATTTAAAATTTCACGGTCTGCGGCACACAAGTGCTACCTTGTTGCTTGCGAATGGCTGTGATATAAAAACCGTATCAGCAAGACTCGGCCACGCTGACATCACCACAACAAATATCTACGTCCACGCCCTCGAAAGCACAGACAAAACAGCGGCTCAAACATTTGATAAAATCTTAAAGCCACTCGGCAAACGACCAAAGGGTGTAAGAATAGATTCGGGCGATATAACATATCTTTCAAAAAAATGCAGAAGGATGCTTGACGAGGCAGGTTATCCTGATTGTGCTATTGTAGCGTCCAATTCACT
>JAZQUY010000031.1:0-1647 GCA_045631525.1 Clostridia bacterium | reverse complement strand
GGAGCCCCTTCGGCCTCTTGGGTATCACTCCGAATCTGTTAGCTAAAGTATTTTAGCATAGGAACATCTCTTTGTCAAGCAGTAAAAACGGCATTTTGTGGCAGAATGGCAAAGCTCGGGCAATACCGTGCAAGGCATTGCATTATGCACGAACGGCGCACTCAGGAGGCATAAATCCTGCTCCCTTGACTTTTCCTTTTGAAAATGCTATATTGTTTGAGCAATGGAGAGTTGTCCGAGGGGTTTAAGGAGCTAGTCTTGAAAACTAGTGATGCGGCAACGCACCGTGAGTTCGAATCTCACACTCTCCGCCAAAGAATAACCGTAATCTTGATACAAGGTTGCGGTTATTTTCTTTTTGTGGTATAATGAAGAAAGGCGGTGATTTCTATGTTCTTCTCAAAACGAAATCGTATTATAAAAAAGGCTGTTAAAAAAGTTGTTGCGGAATTTGCCGACAGAACCCCGAGAATATATGAGAATTTCTTTTACGGTGCATTTGATATTGCTCCGCAAAATCTTGTGGTTTGGTATCTCTTTCAGACTGATGCTGAATTAGAAACTGCAAAATCATCAGGCTATTGTGATGATTTGGAGAAAGCGACAATTCGCAATTTGATTGATTTGGGTTATCCGCAAGAGGCGTTTGAGATCACAAACATGGGTGCTCCTAATATTACTTTTTGTGGTGGAACCGACGAGGAGCAACAAAGCATTTTGCATTCGTTAACCTATAGAAAAGCAATGATTTCCTTCACCACGAAGGAAGATATAGACAATAAGGCAAATGGAGACTATCATCTGTATTTTCAGTAAATGCACCCCCTAAACTCGATTTGCACCCCCTTGACAAGAAAATGCACCCCCTAAAATAACTTTGCACCCTCTAACTTCAAAAGGGGGTGCATTTGTATTAAAATTAGGGTTAGTCTTCAACAAAAAGAGAACTTTTGTCTACCAAAAGTTCTCTTTTTGTTTATCCATTGCGAAAGCAATGGCATATCATCACGCTTTAGCGTGTATATCATCACCGTAGGTTGTATGGCTTTCGCAATGATGATATACCGCAACAAGTTGCGGATGATATACAAGGCTTGCGCCTTGATTTATTTGCGATAGTGTGATATAATATTTTTGAAAGGAGCGAGGCATTATGAACTTTATTATCGTTCAAGATACAGATATTTTTGCGGTAAATCGCGGAAAAAAAGAAAATGAATCCAGCAGTATTATTTATCGAGACAACACCGGCTTGTTGCATGAAATTGATTTTCACACTTGTGCATTGAATTACAAGGCAGAACACAAGAGTTCCTCTGAGTATTGCATTGGAGAAAGAAAATCCGACGAAGCGTATTTTCTTTTCTACACAAGCGGCATAAAGACAAAAGTCGTATTCAAAAAACACTATGTCATGAATCTGCTTCGCTATCACCTTTTGAAAGGAAGCAAGGCGTCTCGGTTTCACTCCTTGCAAAAATTGATTTGCGAAACGAATTTTAGAACGTACGATTTGTCATAGTGGTGTACTTTTGGTCGTTCTTACCTCACTTTACGCACCTTTTAGTCGTTCTTATGCAAAAACAAAAGGCATATCCCATCGGGATATGCCTTTTGTTTTTGCTGAAATAGAATTTAACCGAGCGC
>JAZQUY010000030.1:0-4973 GCA_045631525.1 Clostridia bacterium | reverse complement strand
AGAACATATGTTCTTTGAAGCTGAAAGAATTGCTGCATTCCGTGAAATGATCTGTGCTGACACAGCTGAAGAAAGAGAAGCAGCGCTTGATAAAATTCTTCCTTATCAGCAGGGCGACTTTGAAAAGCTTTACGAAGCTCTAGACGGTAACCCCGTAACAATCAGATTCCTTGATCCTCCTCTCCACGAATTCGTTCCCACAGAGGAAGCTGACATCAAGGCTCTCGCTGATGCTCAGGGCAAGACAGTTGCTGACATCAAAGCAATCATCGCATCACTCCACGAATTCAACCCAATGATGGGTCACCGTGGTTGCCGTCTTGCAGTAACATATCCTGAAATTGCAAAGATGCAGACAAAGGCTGTAATCCGTGCTGCTATCAATGTTAAGAAAGCTCATCCTGATTGGAACGTAGTTCCCGAAATTATGATTCCGCTCCCTGGCGACCTCAAAGAATTTAACTTCGTTAAGAAAGACGTTGTTGCAACAGCAGATGCTGAAATCGCAGCAGCAGGCGTTGAACTTAAGTACGAAGTTGGTACAATGATGGAAATTCCAAGAGCGTGCTTGACAGCTGACGCAATCGCAACAGAAGCTGAATTCTTCTGCTTTGGTACAAACGACCTCACACAGATGACATACGGCTTCTCACGTGACGACGCTGGTAAGTTCCTTGATGCATACTATGATGCAAAAATCTTTGAAAACGACCCATTTGCAAAACTTGACCAGACAGGTGTTGGTCAGCTTATGGAAATGGCTGTTGAAAAGGGCACAAAGGTTAGACCTGACATCCACTGCGGTATCTGCGGTGAACACGGTGGCGACCCCGTATCAGTTGAATTCTGCCACAAGATTGGACTTGACTACGTTTCATGTTCACCTTTCCGTGTTCCGATTGCAAGACTCGCAGCGGCTCAGGCAGCAATAAAAGACATGAAATAATAACTTTAGGTTATTAAAGAGGAGTATCGTTTGATACTCCTCTATTTTCTTTTATTGCTGCTCTTCGCATGATGGTTAAAACCCAAGAGTTTTGTCCCAATCCCAAAATGCTCTCGCATTTTGCAATCCTACGCTAAAAATGTGTCACAGGCACATTTTTTACGCTCCGGCAGGCAGCAATAAAAGACATGAAATAATAACCATTTAGGTTAAACTAAAAGGGAGGCGACTTTGTCTCCCTTTTTTGTATCTAAAAGCTGTCTTTTATTGTGCCTTTCGCATGAATATTATCTCAAAGGGGGTCTAATCCCCTTTGAAACCCCTTTCTGCTATCAAAGTCTCAACAGATGTAGCTGTTCATCTTTTTTCATTTCACTGACGCTCGGAAGTTCAATATATATTGAACGCACTCGCTAAAAACAGCAGACGAAAAAGGGAACTGATGTCTGCCGTTTTTCACCAAAACAAAAAAATCTTCACAAACATCTGTAACTCGACTTTTCAAAAGCAGGTTTTTGGGGTCCGTCTCTGTGAGAATTTAAGACCCTAAAGGAATACTGCGGTCTATATTCCGCTTTAGGCGAGAGGCGAGTGATAGCTGTTTGCGAAAGTTGGAGAAAGGCACAAAAATCGGCGTCACATTTACCTTTGCTGGTGACGCCGATTTAATGAGTTCAAACAATAGGTTTGTTTTTCCGAATGGTTGTGCCTTTGGACAAATTGAGCAACTACAGATATCCAAGGCTTTTGCAGCGGAACGGGGGTTCAAGGGGGCTGTCCCCCTTGAAATAAAAAATGTTATTTAAAAAGGAGTATCGTTCGATACTCCTCTAAACTTCTTCAACATACAACTACTATTCTTCATCGCTTTTAAAAAAGCTTTCAATAATGCTTATTACTATATTATTAAAACTTGTATTATGTTGTTTGGCTAAATCGCTTACTTTTTCAGCAAGCTCATCAGAAATATATATAGTTTTATATCCAGCTTTTATTTTTTGTTTCGTAGGCTTCGGATTGAATTCCACATTACATCACCCTTTTCATCAATTTTCTTCTATTATATAATAAAATATATTTTTAAAATATATTAGAAATTTCTATTGTATTTTTCTGTTGTATATGATATACTTACTTATGCAGGACTCTTTGTTGCTACACAAACACAAAAAGGGTGGATGAGAAAAACTTCGTCCGCCTCTTTTGTGTTTTCTTCCATTGACAAATACCCCACTTTGTTATAAAATAAAACAAACTAAAGGCGGTGAAATTATGGCAACAAATTGCGAAACCTGTGCGAACTATGAATATGATGAATACTTTGAATGCTGGGTCTGCGCCATAAACCTTGACGAAGACGATATGCAAAAGTTTTTAAGCGGCAGTGACTTTGACTGCTCATTCTGGCAAAACGGCGACGAATATGCCGTTGTCCGAAAGCAAAACTAAATCTCTGCAAAGCAAAACCCCCATACATCTGTATGGGGGTTTATTTCATTTCTTTATTTACGCCTGAGCAGTTTCCTTTATCTTGAATTCATCTGCTACATCAATTTGCAGTGCTCCTCTTGGGCATTTTTCAGCACATTTTCCGCATCCAATACACTTTGATGCATCAATCTTGGGAAGATTGTTTTCAATGGTTATGGCACCGCTTTCGCATATCTTTGCACAAAGACCGCAACCGATACAACCCACCTTGCACACCGCCATAACAGGCTTTCCCTTGTCCTTTGATGCACAGGCAACCCTGCCCTTTGCACCATATGGGATTGACTCAATTATTCCCCTTGGACACTCTTTTATGCAAGCACCACAGTTTGTGCACTTATCGGGGTCTACAATCGCAACTCCGTCTTCAACAGTGATTGCATCAAACTGACACTTCTCTACGCAAGAGCCAAACCCAAGACAGCCAAAAGCACAGCCTTTCATTCCGCCGCCAAGACGGTGAGCGGTGTGACAATCAAGGTTTCCCTCGTTGATATAACGGTTTGTCGCCACAGATGTCTTTCCTGCGCATTTCACGAAAGCCACCATTTTTTCGGTATTTCCCGCTTCAACACCCATAATTTCAGCAATCTTTGCTGCAACATCGCTTCCACCAACAGGACAACAATTCACGTCTGCCTCGCCTTTGCAAACCGCCTCTGCGTAAGCCGAGCATCCTGCACAACCACAACCACCGCAGTTTGCGCCGGGTAGAACATCCACAATTCTTGGAATACGTTCATCTTTTTCAACAGCAAATATTTTTGCTGCCACTGCCAGAAGGGCACCAAATATAAGTCCCATACCGCCAATGGCTACAATAGGTAATAAAATATCCATCACTTTGTCCTCCTAATCCTAAAAGCTAAGTCCCGAAAATCCCATAAACGCAATGGACAAAAGTCCTGCGGTAATCAACGTTATAGGCATACCTTTAAGGAACTCTGGAATATCCGAGCTTTCAAGACGTTCTCTCACGCCGGCAAAAAGCACAATAGCAAGGGTAAACCCAAGGCCTGCACTTGTACCATAAACCAGAGATTTCAAAAAGCTGAGCTCTGCACCGCCAAACTTTGTTATATTCACAATGGCAACGCCAAGCACTGCACAGTTTGTGGTAATAAGAGGCAAATAAATTCCCAATGAATTATAAAGCGTCGGTATTGATTTTTGCAAAAACATCTCAACAAACTGAACAAGAACAGCAATAACCAGAATGAATGCAATGGTCTGCAAATATTCAATGTGGAAAAGCACCAGAAGCTGTTGCACCGCCCAGGTGATAGCCGATGCGCACGCCATAACAAACACAACTGCAAAGCCCATACCAAGAGCTGTTTCAACCTTTTTTGAAACGCCAAGGAAAGGACAAATTCCAAGGAACTGAACAAGAACAAAATTCTGTATAAGAATTGCACCTATACTGATAATGATAAATTCTTTAAGCAACTTTATCCGCCCCTTTCTTCTTTGCTGAAATGATGTTTATAACCATAACAATAATTCCAAGAGTCAAAAATGCTCCCGGGGGCAAAATCATGATAGTAACGGGCTGAAAGCTCTCGCCAAACAACGAAATGCCAAAGAAGGTTCCGGCACCCAATATTTCACGGACACTTCCGATAAGGGTAAGCGCCAATGTAAAACCAAGTCCCATTCCAAGTCCGTCAACAGCCGATGCAAGCGCTCCATTTTTTGAAGCAAAAGCCTCTGCACGACCAAGGATGATACAGTTTACAACAATCAACGGAATATAAAGTCCCAACGACTCAGAAACCGCCGGAGCATAAGCCTTAAGTGCCATTTCAACCACAGTAACAAAGCTGGCAATTACCACAACATACGCGGCAATTCTCACCTTTTCAGGAATAAACTTTCTAAGAAGTGAAATAAAAACATTTGAGCAAATAAGCACCGCCATTGTGGAGAGTCCCATTCCTACACCATTAAATGCAGCAGTTGTAACCGCAAGAGTTGGACACATACCAAGGAAAAGTGCAAAAGTGGGGTTTTCCTTAAAAATACCATTCAAAAATGTCTTTTTCATTATTTGTCCCCTCCTTCTGTCATATTTCCAATCTGTTTCTCGGTTTCCAGCTTGATTTCTTCAAGCTTCTTTTCCGTTTGTACAGCATTTTGGGCAGCATCAGATTTCTGAACCTCGCCCGCCGCCACAAGTGCCGCATTAACGCAGGATGTAACCGCCTTTGATGTAATGGTAGCACTTGCAATAGCGGAAATTTCGCTATTTTTCGCCACCCCTTTCACAACAGAAAGTTCACCCTTTGCGCCTTTGAACTGGTCCTTGAACTTCGGCTTTGAAGCATTTGCGCCAAGTCCCGCCGTTTCTGATGATTCAAGAATTTCAATGTCCGTAACTGCAAGGTCCTTATCAATGCCTACCATAACCTTTACATTTCCGCCATATCCGGCATTTGATGTAACAGTTACAGCATAACCAACAACCTCAGAGTTTGAAAAACCAATATTCACGCTGTCAATGGTCACAGTATTGTCGCGGCTTTCAAAAGTAGCC
>JAZQUY010000029.1:0-1570 GCA_045631525.1 Clostridia bacterium | reverse complement strand
CCCTTGTGTTACCTGCACCCATTGCAAGAGTTTCTGTGCCGTTTGTTGCGGTGTATGTATTGATTACCTTCTTATCGCCTGCAACGCCAACAAGTGAATCATCAACCGTGCAGAACTGCATAAGGTCGAGCTTTGAGTTGTACTGATCCTCAAATCTGTTCTCAAGAACGTGGTTGGGATAAAGTTTATTTGCCATAAATTCTTACACTCCTATTTTTTCGTTAATTCGTTATAAAGTTCAGGTGTTTCGTTATACACCTTCATCTGCTCACTCAAAGACATTTTCTTAAACTGTTCTTTGGTGATTACATTTCCGTTACCATTGTCTGTTGGTGGAATTGGTGTGTTTTTAACACTCTCGGCTATTACAGACTTTTTCTGTTCCGTTACGAATTTTGCCTGATTTTTAAGCACAGTTGAAACATCACCGTTGAATAATGCTTTTGCCGTTTCTGTCGCAAGTTCATCTGAATAGCCTGTTGCAAGTAATTCAGTTTTGTACTTTGCTACATCTCTTTCTTCAAGCAATTCCGCATTTTGTTTTTCAAGTTTTGCAATATAATCTGCATTTTCCTGCTTCGCCTTTTCATCTTCACTTAACAAAGCATTATGTTTCTTTTTCCACTCTGCTGCTTCTGAATTTGCCTTGCTCGTTGCATTTTTGTAACGCTCAATTTCACTCGCACCGTCATCGTACTCATAATCTTCAAGAGCTTTGAGTTTTTCTTCCGCAGACATTTCTGCATAACCCGAAATTTTACTAACATCAATTTTTGCCATAATAACCTCCTGCGTTTTACAAGGCAGTTCACTCTGCACTATTTTCTGTTTTTTGAGTTTTCTCTCATTTGCGTTTTTAGGTTTTCACTAACCAAATATTTTTCATTCCTTAACAGGAACTAAAATGCATCTACAGTTGTAATGTTGCTTATCAGGTGCATCATCTAAATCAAAGATTTCACCATCCAATTCATTGCAAACACTACAAGTTTTGTAATCATCTTCTGCTACCCATTTGACCTTTTTAACCCCGGTATCTTCATAAACAACCTTTGCAATAGCATCTTCAAGGTCTATCGCATATTGCTTAATCTGTCCTATGATGTTCTTTTCAGCCTTTGCATAACTTTGATGTTTTACAGTTGGGTCTGACACCAAGGCCTCAAATAAATATGATTTTTTTCGGTCAATCTCGTTACTAAACACATATTTAGTAACAGGATTGTATTCATCGAAAAATTCTTCTATCCAAGCCTCGTCTAAATCCCTTAAATCACCATCAAAGCCTAATGCAATAGCTTCATCATAGATTTCCTGATATATAGGATTCAGGATAGCCACAAACTCATTTTTAATGATTTTGTATATATCTTTATAAAGTTTATTGATGTGTTTTTTCACACCAACGATATTCATTTCATCGAACAGAGCAAGACGATTATGCCTGAACTGTCGGCTCACTTTCGTGGTTATCTTCGCCACCGCTTCGTCCGTTCTTTGATACGGCGTTCTCGCCATCTACATCGTCCTCCTCCGTATCATAGAGCCATTTACCCATATAAGGCTTACT
>JAZQUY010000028.1:0-73877 GCA_045631525.1 Clostridia bacterium | reverse complement strand
CAAAAGTAGCCGTACTTTTTTTGAATTCGCTGGCCTCACCCAAAACGCCCTGAAGCGCCTCTGTCTGTGCCTTTTCAGAGTTTTCCGCAATAATCGGTGCCGTAACCTTGTTCACAAAAGCAAGGCAAAGTGCCGCAACGGCAGTTATCACAAAAAGTTTGATTGCTACAACTATCGTTTCCTTTCCAAACATCAGTTAGCACCTCCCTTTTCCGGTTTAACCGCACCGTACTTTTTGGGAACGGTATAACGCTCAATAAGAGGCGAAACCACATTCATGAGAAGAATTGAATAAGAAACACCCTCGGGGTATCCGCCAAAAATTCTGATAACAGCAGTGAGAACGCCACAGCCTACGCCAAAAATAATCTGTCCTTTTTTGGTGTAAGGTGTTGTTACATAATCTGTTGCCATGAAGAATGCACCAAGCAAAAGCCCGCCGGACAACACGTGATAAAGTGCATCGCCGGTGAAAAGACCGTCTTTGCCTCCAAATATAAATGTAAGTACAGCCACTGTCAAAATATATGCACCGGGTATTCTTATACTGATAACACGCCTTGCCAAAAGATAAGCCGCACCAATTAAAATCGCAACAGCTGAAACCTCACCAATGCAACCACCTATGTTGCCCAGAAACAAATCCATATACGACGGAAGCTTTGCCGCACTTTCCGCAACAGCAGTAGCAGATGATGTTGCATCCACCGTTTGAGCAAGCTGTGCCAGTGGTGTCGCCGATGTCACCGCGTCAGCCCCTGAAAAGATTGATGTTTTCGAAAAAGGCACCACCCAGGTGGTCATTGCCTGCACCCAAGATGTAAGCAAAAACGCACGAGCCGCAAGAGCCGGATTCATAAAGTTGTGACCGATTCCGCCAAAAAACTGTTTAACAACAATTATGGCAAAAAGCGAACCGCAAACAGCCATCCAATAGGGCATTGTAACCGGCAAATTAAGTGCCAGCAAAAGTCCGGTAAGTGCCGCACTGAAATCCCCTACTGTTGAGGGTTTTTTTAGAATTTTGCACCAAGTCCATTCAAACACAATGGCCGATACCATACAAACAGCAGCGAGGGTAAGTGATCTAAATCCAAACACCACAATTCCTGCAATAAGTGTTGGAATAAGTGCAATAATCACATCAAGCATAATTCCTGATGTAGTGTTTTTGCCACGGGTATGAGGTGCCTCAGTAACGATAAGCATTTCATTTATATTTAGTGTAGCCATTACTTCTTCGCCTCCTGTCTTGCCTTAATAAGCTTTGCTTTTCCTGTTCTTATATACTGAAGAGGGGTCTGTTCAGCAGGACATACATAAGTACAAGAGCCACACTGAATACAGTCCATTGCACCAAGTTTGTTGAGTGTTTCTAAATCATCCCTCACAGCGGCCTCTTTAAGAACATTGGGAAGAAGATTCATAGGACAGCCCTCAACGCATTTTCCGCATCTCAGACAGTTCTGGACCTTTTTCTTTGCCACCATATCAGCACTGAAACCAAGGATTCCGGCACTGCCTTTTATAATGGGGATATCAACATCCGAAATTGCCACACCCATCATAGGTCCGCCGATTATTATTTTTGCCGCAGGCTTTACAAAACCGCCACATTTTTCTATCACATCCTGAACGTTTGTGCCTATTCTCACCCTGAAGTTCGATGAATTTCGAATACAATCGCCGCTTACAGTCACAATCCTCTTAAGCAACGGCGCACCATACATAAACACCCTTCCAATAGCCGCGCAGGTATCAATATTATCAACAACCGCACCAGCGTCCACCGGGAGCTTTCCTGACGGAACCTCTTTCCCGGTAACTGCCTTAATAAGATGCTTTTCAGAGCCTTGAGGATACTTGGTTTTGAGCTTTACAACCTTTATTGTAATGTCCCTTTCCTTTTCAGCAAATTCTGCAATTTTCTTGATTGCATCAGGCTTGTTTGTTTCAATTCCAATATAAGCAACCTTGAGTCCAAAAACTTTGAGCATTATTTTCATTCCCTCAATAATTTCCTCAGGTGTCTCAAGCATAGCTCTGTGGTCAGAAGTGAGATAAGGCTCACACTCTGCACCGTTTATTATAACATATTCTATCTTCTTGCCCTCAGGAGGGCTGAGTTTTATATGAGTGGGGAACGTAGCACCGCCAAGTCCCACAACTCCCGCCTCACGCACAGCATCAACAATCTCTTCGGGAGAAAGCTTTCTCCAGTCCAGAGGCTTTATATCATCACAAAGCTCATCAAGTTCATCATTCTCAATAATAATCGAATTCATTTTTATTCCTGAAACAGTCATTCTCGGCTCTATCGCCGTAACTGTTCCCGAAACAGCGGAATGAATGTGTGCCGAAACGAACCCGCCGGCTTCGGCAATTTTCTGTCCCATCAAAACCCTGTCTCCAACCTCTACACAAGGAATAGCAGGTACACCAAGGCTCTGCTGAAGCGGATAAACCATTTCCTTTGATGCCGGAAGGTCGACAATCGGTTTTTTGCAGGTATCAGCCTTCATATCCCCGGGATGTATCCCGCCTTTAAAAGTTGCGGGGCCGACTACCGTCTTTCCTTTAAATATCACTCAAAAATTCCCCCTGTCATTTCTTTAAATTCTTTTATCCCTTATTTTAATTTATTATTTTTTATCTCTTTGATGTATAATTTCGCGAATGTCTTTGCCAAGAGTCTGGATTATCTTATATTCACCCCTGAATCTTGAGGTCATTCTCTGGCTATACATGTTTGAAAGCTCCTCAAAAGCAAGATTTGTTGAAATAACTGTGCTCTTTCCTGATGTTATTCTTGAATTTATTATGTCAAAAAGCGCCGCCGTCGTATATTGTGTCAAAAATTCGGTGCCAAGGTCATCAATAATCAAAAGGTCAACATCATAAACATATCTAACAATCTCAGCTGCTTCATCCTCGTCACCTTTACCGAACTTGGCATCCTCAAACAACTGAAAGAGTTTGAACGCCGTCTGGTAATAAACCGATTTGCCACGATCAAGGGCATGATTTGCAATGCAACTTGAAACAAAGGTCTTTCCAGTACCTGCATTTCCCATAATCAGAAGGTTTTCATGGTTTTTGTCAAAGCTTTCAGCAAAGCTGTATGCAGTGTCACAGACAATCTGCATAATTTTAAGCACCTTATCAGTGCCCTCACCCTGATTTGCAAACAGTGACATATCAAACTTTTCAAAGGTCTGTCCCCGCATAAACTCGGTGAGATTTGAATTTGCCCCTATATGCTTTTTGATGAGATTTTTAAGGCACACACAACGCTTGCCCTCAACAAATCCCGTATCACGACATATTTCGCAGCTGTAAATATCATCAGCAAAATCTTCCGGAAAACCGTTTGCCGTCAAGAGCTCTGCTTTTTTTTGCTGAAGTGCCTTTATGCTGTTTTTTACCTCTTCAAAGCGCTCATTTTTATTGAGAATACAGCCAAGAAGCCGTGTTCCGTTTTTCATAAGCTCTGCCTCGACCTCAGCGAACTTTGGAATTTTGGCACAAATCTCGCTGTGCCGTCTTGCCTGCTCGGTTTGGTTTTCCATACGGATGTTTTCAAGCTCGCGGCTCGCAAGCACATAAGCTGATTCCATATCATTTATCCCTCCAGCATTTCATTTAATATCTCTTCCGCAAAATTTGTATAATCAGGCTTATTCGTGTCTTCATAATTATTTATTCCACGCTTTTTCCCGCCCGATTTCCCCTTTGCAAAATCACCTTGTGGTTTTTGAACATCATATTTTTCAAGCTGTCTGATGGTATTGATGCCCTCTTCCTGCCAGCTTACAAGAATTTTATTCATGTATGCCCATGCAAGCTTACCCGTTGCCGCAACAGTTCTGTCATAAGCTTCCCGTATAAGCTCAACAGGAATTTCCTTTTCAGCAGTCCAGAGATTTATGTATTTTTTCTCTGTCTGGCTCAAGGCTCTATCATAAATTCCAAGTATGCCGCGAATTTTACCCTCATTTGAAAGCCTTTTTTCAATCTCTTTTATATACTCCTCAGCACTTTCATAGGTATCAATTCCCTTTTCTGCCCAATCAATAGCCACCGTTTCGAGATAACGTTTTCCAAGCTTCCCCTGAGACTTTGCAAACCGAAGGAGCATAATCACAACCTCCACCGGAAGCCCAAGCCAGTCGACAAAGGAATAAATAAGCTCAAAGTCCGAGGGGCTTAAGAGCTTTCCCAAAATCTCCTCTGCCTGACGCAAAAGATAATCAACATTTTTGTTGACAGATGCCGCCGCATCAATTTCAGCAGCAGTGTAAGATGGTCTTTTTCGGAGGTGTGCTTTTAAGTCTTTTGCCTCTCGTTTTTCAGGTTCCTCATCGTCACGAAAGGCATAACCATCGCCTTTTTCCAACAAAACCTCTGCCGCAATCCAATAATCAATAGCCAACAAAACTTCATCAAGGCTGATATGCAATTTTTTTGAAATATCAAGAGGCGACAAAACTGTGCCGTTTTTTTTGTAATTACTGAGCGCATACAAATATATCTTAAGATATTCCCCTTTGGCAATTCTGCCCCACTTTTCAACAAAGGCAAACTCAATCTCAAAACCTTTTTTCATACTTCTAGTTTCCTTCCGGGAATACTCCCGATTTCTTCCTTATTAAATATCATCTTTACTTGCCCACACAAAATCTCTCGAATACTTTGTCAATAATTTCGTCCTGAACCGTCTGTCCGGTAATCTCTCCAAGTGCTGCAATCAACTCTTCGAGGTCAACATAAAGCATATCCGCGGGCATCCCGCACTCCACACTTTTTGTCATCTCCATAGCAATTTTTTTCGCCTTAATAAGCGCATTTTTTTGTCTGTCGTTTGAAATAAAGACATCGTCTTTTGAAATATTCCCCGACATAAACATCCGTGTTATAAGTTCTTCAAGCTCGGTTATTCCAAGAACTTTATCCTCTTTGGGCAACGAGGTCAAAATGATATTCTCTTCATTCACCCCAAGACTCTCTGCGACAGCCGATGTATCCGCATCCTTCGCTATATCGATTTTATTTAATATAACTATTACATTCTTACCTTTTGTATACTCAAAAATTTCCAAATCCTTTGGGGTAATACCTACAGACACATCAAGCACAAACAGACAAAGATCCGCTGATTTGATGTTTTCCTTTGCCCTCTCGATGCCTATTCGCTCAACCGAATTCTCACTTTCGCGTATCCCCGCAGTATCAATCAATCGAAGAGCTATTCCATTTATATTGACATATTCTTCAACAGTATCCCGCGTTGTACCGGGAATGTCTGTCACTATCGCTCTGTCCGTTTTTGTAAGGGCATTAAGCAGGGATGATTTTCCCACATTGGGTCTTCCTGCAATAACGGTTAAAACACCGTCACGCATAATCTTTCCTTTAGAAAATCCGCCCAGCATTTCGTCAATATCTTGGGCAATCCCATCAATTTTATCTATAAGCTCATCTCTTGGTATTTCATCAATTTCATCAGGATAGTCAGCCACAGCAGAAATATTCGCCGCAAACAAAACCGCCTTATCACGTATTTTATTCACCTTTTCCGAAAGCTTTCCCGAAAGGATTTTCGCGGCATTTGACTGACCCTTCTCAGAATTTGCGTGAATAAGGTCAATCACAGCCTCTGCCCTTGCCAAATCAAGCTTTCCGTTCACAAAAGCACGTCTTGTGAATTCACCAGCCTCTGCCTGTCTCACCCCTGCCAGAAAAAGTTCTTCCATTATTGACTCCGCCGCAAGATAACCGCCGTGACAGTTTATCTCAACAACAGTCTCGCCTGTATACGAATTTGAGCCTCGCATAACAACCACCAAAGCCTCATCAAGCATTTCGCCACTTTGTGAGGCCTTTATATCGGAAAGGGTAAGCTTGTGGCTTTCAAGGTCTTCAATCTTTTTTCCGTTTCGGGGAAAAGCGACTTTCCCAACTGCTCCCTCGGCATCATTACCGCTTACTCTTATAATGGCAATACCACCTACACCTACGGGGGTGGCAATTGCACAAATTGTGTCAAATTCTTTCATAGCCAAATCAACCTTTTTTGATATTGGAAATAATTTCTTTAACCGACTTTGAAATCTCGCTATCAGTTTCGATATCTTTTGCAATCTTTCTTACATTGTGAAGAACAGTGGTATGGTCACGACCTCCAAACGCCTCACCGATTTTGGGGAAAGACGGATCATCAAGGATTTCTCTTGCTATGTACATAGCAATCTGCCTCGGAAGTGCAACATCAGCAGACCTTTTCTTTGACACAAGAGAGCCTTTTGAAAGGCCATAATACTTCTCAACCTCATCAATGATTACCTTGGTGCTAATCGCCCTTTCAGGCTGAGAAGAAAGTATATCCCGAAGTGCCTCTGTTGCAAGCTCCATAGAAATTTCATTGGTGCGTTTTATTCCCGCATAAACCAAAATTCTCTTCACCGCACCCTCAAGGTCACGGACATTTGACTTGATACTGTCGGCAATAAATTCCATAATTTCATCATCCACAGACAAATACTCGCTCTGGATTTTGTTTTTAAGAATAGCCATACGCGTTTCATAGTCAGGTGGCTGAACGTCAGCCAAAAGTCCGCTGTTGAACCTCGTAACCAGTCTTTCTTCAAGCTGCGGAATTTCTGACGGAAGTCTATCTGATGTGAGAACAATCTGCTTGTCCATTTCGTAAAGCGCATTGAAGGTATGGAAAAATTCCTCCTGAGCAAGTTCACGGTTTGCCAAAAACTGAACGTCATCAATAAGCAAAAGGTCCACGTTTCTGTATTTGTTTCGAAACGCCTGATTGGTCTTTTCGCGGATAGCAGTAACCAACTCATAAGTGAACTTTTCACTTGTGGTATAAAGAACCCTTTTCTTTGGGTAGTTTTCAATAAAATAGTTTCCTATCGCCTGCATAAGATGGGTTTTTCCAAGCCCGCTTCCACCATATAAAAACAAAGGATTGTAAGTTTTTGCAGGGCGCTCTGCCACGGCCAGTGATGCCACATATGCAAGATTGTTGTTGTTACCCACGACAAAGGATGAAAACGTATACTTGGGGTTGAGGGTGTTCTCAGTTGTAATATGGTCAATCTCCCTCGTGAAGTTCTTTTCCTCATTCACCACCACATCAATATCAAACTTATGAGATGTAACAGACTCAAGACAGCTTTCGATAAGAGAAAAATATTTGGTCATTATCATATTTTTATTAACAGCAAAAGGAACCTTGAGAACAATTCTTGTGTCGTTGATTTCCACAGCCTCAATGGGCTTTATCCATGAATCAAACGAAACCGCCGAAACTTCTTCAGCCAAATCCTCAAGAACTTTTTGCCAGATTTGCTTAAGTTCTTCCAAAACCAAATCTCCTTTCAATTTAATTATATATATAAACGGTACTCCCACGAGCAAAAAGGGGAAATGCCCACAGTCCACCATTTTTTCATAAACATACACACTAATAATAACAGATTTTTATCCTTTTTTCAATAGCAAAATTTTCAAAAAACCTTTGCAAATAGTGTAAAAACGACCCAAAACACAAAATATTGATTTTTTTCATTTTTCTTTTACAACATCTATGGTTTTTCCCCAGAATAAAAATTTTTAAAAATTTTACCTGCATAAACCCTTGACATCTACGGCATCTTGTGCTACAATGATAAATGCTGTTTTACAGATTATTATTAAATTTCTTATATATTTTAAGAACTGAATTGGAGGGATACAAATGCTTAGAACATTTCAGCCTAAGAAAAGACACAGAGCCAAAGAGCATGGTTTCAGAAAAAGAATGTCGACCAGCAATGGCCGCAAGGTTTTAGCCAGAAGAAGACTTAAAGGCAGAAAGAAATTGTCAGCCTAAAGACGCCTTTGTGCGTCTTTTTGACTATAAGACGCACTTTTGTGGGAAAGTTTTGCGGGTTATATGACTCTATCTGCCTGACAGGAGAAATTTTATGAGAAAATCTGCCAACGGTATAACAAGTCTCTCTTTGAACGCCCAGTTCAAAAAGCTTTACCAGCGCGGTGCTTCATCGGTTACTCCTTCTGTTGTCCTTTATACAAAAAGAAACGGTCTCACCACCAATCGGGTGGGCATCACCGTAAGCAAAAAAATTGGCAAAGCAGTTGTCAGAAACCGTGCAAAACGAAGATTGCGCGAGGTATACAAATTGAATATCAAAAACCTCAAATGTGGATTTGATTTTGTTATGGTGGCACGGGGTCGCACGGCAACAGTTCCCTTTTCAAAACTCAATGCAGATTTTTTGTATGCCACAAAAGAGCTTGGGGTGACCTGTGATGAATAAACTTCTTTCTTTCATCCTTATCAGAGGAATTTCCTTTTATCGTCGGTTTATTTCACCCATAAAACCGCCATCATGTCGGTTTTATCCCACGTGCTCAGAGTATGCAATTCTCGCAATCCAAAAATATGGTCCTTTCAAGGGCTCTTTAAAAGCTGTGTGGCGCATTTTAAGGTGCAATCCTTTTTCAAAGGGCGGCATTGATATGCCGTGACTTCACACTTTATTTGATTATACTGCTGACAAACGGAGGTATTTTTATGACCTATATAATGACGGCACTTGGATGGATACTCGACCTTTTTTACCGAATTATCGGGAATTATGGCTTTGCCATTATCCTCTTTACCGTTTTCATTAAGCTGCTTCTTTTTCCGTTGGATTTAAAGCAGCGTCGTTCCATGTCAAAGACTCAGAAAATCCAGCCGCTTCTTATGGAAGTGCAGAAGAAGTATGCCAACGACAAGGAAAAACTCAATCAGGAAACAATGAAGCTTTATCAAAAGTACGGCATAAGTCCTATGAGCGGCTGTCTGCCTATGATTATACAGCTTCCCATTATATTCGCCCTTTATTGGGTGGTTAGAAAACCTATCGTGTATATGATAGGTGTTGACTTTTCTGAAACATGGCGTATTGCCGAAGCTTTCAACGCTTGGGCAGCTGCCAATATGGAAAGCCTTCCCGAATCACTTGCAAAGGTTGTCCCCGTTACTTACGGTGAAAAGTTTGCCAACAACTCGTTTGGTGCAAACGAAATCCAGATTGCTCAGGCAATCTTCAAACACCCTGAGATTTTGCAGCATCCTGCAATTCTTTCCTGGGACAATTCACTCCGTGCCATTGATTTTACTTTCTTTGGAATTGACCTTTCGGAAGTTCCAAGCCTTGGCGCACTTCTCGGCGTATTCACGGGAAATGTGGCTCACCTGACCCTTTCCACTGTTCTTTTGTGGATAATTCCTATCCTTTCAGGTCTCAGCTCATGGCTTTCAAGCCGCATCATAAACGGCAAAAAGAAAACTGACAAAAATATAGTTCTGGCTGAAAACGAAAAACCAAAGACTCCAGCAGGCGGCGACACCATGAAGTCAATGACTTTGATTATGCCTCTCTTTTCGGCATGGTTCGCATTCACTCTTCCTGCCGCAATCGGTCTTTACTGGACGGTAAGCAACCTTATCCAGATAGCACAACAGCTTTTTGTTAAAAAATGTTTCAATGACGACATCAGCCTTGAAGAATTAAAAGGAGATATAGAGAATGTTAAAAGTAGAAAAAAACGCAAAAAATCTCGATGAAGCATTAGAGCTTGCGGCAAAGGACCTTGGTGTTTCAAAGGATGAGGTTTCATATACCGTCACCAAGGAAATCGGCAAGGGTCTTATGAAATTTTTGCTTGGCAGCAGCGAGGTAGAAATCGTAGCATGGCGCACAGCAGACGAGAAAAAAGAAGCCCCAAAAACCGAAAAAACAGAAAAAAAAGCTGACAAAAAAGAAACAGTAGTTACTGAAAAACCCGAAATTCGCGAAAAGAAAGCGGTGCCGACAGTTGACGAAGATTTTGTTATTCCAAAGACATCTGTTGACGATGCAAAATATTTCGTATCCCAGCTTCTTACAAAAATCGGTCTCACATTTGAGCTTCACGTAAAGCTTGACAAAAACGTTATCAGCATTGATGTTTCAGGCGAAAAGATGGGGCTCCTCATCGGCAAACGTGGTGACACCCTTGACGCTGTTCAGATGCTCACCGTTCTTTACGTAAACAGAAATAAAAATATGCCTTATGTAAAGGTGAGCATCGACACAGAGAATTACCGTTCAAAAAGAGAAGACACTCTCGTTCGTCTGGCTCACGGTCTTGAACGCAGCGTTCTCCGCGACAAGAAGTCAATCACACTTGAACCTATGACAGCAAACGAAAGAAGAATCATTCACTCAGCACTTCAGAACAATCCAAAAATCAAAACCCACAGCATTGGCGAAGAACCAAATCGCCGTATGGTTATATCCTTGGCAAAAGCTGACGAAGAATAATTCAAAAAACACTCAGTCCGCAGCAAGTAATCGCTGTGGACTTTTTTATGCAAAATATATGCATTTTTATAAATATTTTTGAATATTTATGCAAAAATACCATTGACTATATACGTAAATTATGGTTTAATATATGATATAATGATGAATATTTATGCGAAAGGTGTATCCAAATGACAAAGACAAAAGTTTTTATTGACGGAAGCAGCGGAACTACCGGTCTCAGGATTTATGACCGCCTCTCTGCCCGCGATGATATAGAGCTAATCACACTATCTGAAGAAAACAGAAAAGACCTGAGTGCAAGATGCGAAGCGTTGACCTCAGCAGATGCCGCTTTTTTGTGTCTCCCCGATGCCGCATCAAAGGAAATTATAAATGCCGTCGGCAACGCTGCAACAAAAATTCTTGACACCTCCACTGCCCACCGCACAAATCCCGCCTGGGCGTACGGTTTTCCTGAGTTATCTGACACTTTACGAGAAAAGCTTCTTGCCTCCAATCGTATAGCAGTCCCCGGATGTCACGCCAGCGGTTTTTGTTCAATCGTTGCACCACTTGTGGCAAATGGCATAATCCCCACCGACTATCCAATAGTTGCTACCTCTGTTACAGGATACAGCGGCGGCGGAAAACAAATGATTGCAGAATACGAATCAGCCGAAAGAGCTGTTCTTCTTGACAGTCCCCGTCAATATGGTCTTACTCAGCACCACAAACACCTTCCCGAAATGATGTCGGTATGCAATCTCAAACACGAGCCTTGTTTTTCACCAATCGTTGCAGACTTTTACAGCGGTATGACCGTTTCTGTGCCGCTAAATTCAAGACTCCTTTCAAAAAAGGTTACTGCAGAAAATATCCACGAAATTCTTTCCGAGCATTACAGCGATCAAAAGCTTATTCATGTCAGACCTTTTGGTCAGGAGGGCTTCCTTGGTGCCAATGAACTTTCAGGCAAGGACAGTATGGAAATTATCGTCACTGGAAACGATGACCGCATTTTGGTGGCATCAACCTTTGATAACCTTGGAAAAGGCGCATCCGGTGCTGCAATTCAATGTTTTAATTTAATCACAGGAAAGGACGAAACCAAAGGACTGGTTTTGTAAAGGCATAAATTATGGAACAGATAAAAGGCGGCGTTTGTGCCGCAAAAGGGTTTAAGGCTTTCGGCATCCATGCCGGAATACGCAAAAACAAAGACAAAAAGGATTTGGCGCTCATCATAAGCGAAACAAAGGCCGCAGCTGCTGCTACATATACGCAGAATCTGGTTAAAGGTGCGCCCCTTTATGTTACAAAAGAAAACTTAAAAGATGGTTATGGCCAAGCAATCATCTGTAACAGCGGAAATGCCAACACCTGCAATGCCAACGGCATTGAAATCGCAGAGGCTATGTGCAACCTTGTAGAAGAGCACACAGGCATTTCAAAAACCGATGTTGTGGTTGCATCAACAGGTGTAATCGGTCAGCCTCTTGACATCACACCTATCAAGAACGCTATGCCAGGTCTTGCAAGCGGTTTAAATGCCGACGGCAGCAGCGACGCCGCAGAAGCAATTATGACTACCGACACCAAGAAAAAGGAAATTGCCTTTTCCTTTGAAATTGGCGGAAAGCTCTGTAAAATCGGTGGCATCGCCAAAGGCTCGGGAATGATTCATCCCAATATGGCAACAATGCTGGTTTTTGTCACAACCGATGCATCCATCACACCTGAAATGCTCCAAAAAGCCCTGAGCGCAGATATTCTCGATTCATTCAATATGATTTCCATAGACGGCGACACCTCCACCAACGATATGGTGTCAGTTCTCGCAAACGGTATGGCTGAAAACCCCATTATCGACAGTACGGGAGAAGATTTTGATACATTCTGCAAAGCACTATCATCTGTCACCACCTACCTTTGCCGTCAGATTGCAAAGGACGGTGAGGGAGCAACGAAACTTCTCGAAAGCCGCGTTCATGGTGCAATAGACAAAGAAAATGCAAGAATTATTGCAAAAAGCGTTATCTGTTCGTCTCTCTTCAAGGCAGCTATGTTTGGTGCCGATGCAAACTGGGGAAGAATCCTCTGTGCCATCGGTTACAGCGGTGCGAAATGTGACATCAACGCAATTGATGTTTCTCTCTCCTCAACCGCGGGAAAAATTGACGTGTGCAAAAACGGCAGCGGTATTGACTTTGATGAGGATGAGGCAAAGAAAATTCTAACCGAAGACGAAATAATAATCGACATAACATTCCGTGAAGGAAACGGCGAAGCAAAAAGCTGGGGCTGCGACCTCACCTATGACTATGTAAAAATAAACGGCGACTACCGCACCTAATTAAAGGAGATAAAAAATGAACGAGATTTCAACTCTTGACCGTGCCAAAATTCTTATTGAGGCACTGCCATACATACAAAAATACTACAACAAAATCGTGGTCATCAAGTACGGCGGAAACGCAATGCTTAATGACGAACTGAAAAATGCCGTTATGGGTGACATTCTCCTCCTTTCTTTGGTAGGAATAAAAGTCGTTCTTGTCCACGGCGGTGGCCCTGAAATTTCAGAAATGCTTGAAAAAACGGGAACAAAAACCGAATTTATTGACGGGCTGCGTGTTACCGACAAGGATTCCATTGACATTGTCCAGATGGTTTTGGCAGGGAAAATCAACAAAAACCTGGTAAACCTCATTCACTCTATGGGCGGAAAGGCAATGGGTCTTTGCGGAATTGACGGGCATATGATAGAAGCAAAGCAGCTTGACGATGTTCACGGTTATGTGGGCGAAATCACAGCAATAAACCCCAAACCTATCCTGGACGTTATCGAAAAGGGTTATATCCCCGTTATTTCAACGGTAGGCTGTGACAATCATGGAAATGTATACAACATCAATGCCGACACTGCAGCATCAAAAATTGCAGGGGTACTGAATGCCGAATCACTGATTTCAATGACCGACATCCGCGGCCTCCTCCGTGACAAAGACGACGACTCTACCCTTATCCCCGTGGTAAAGGTCAGCGAGGCACCTGCACTTATCAGCGAAGGCATAATTTCCGGCGGAATGATTCCAAAGATTGAATGCTGCATCGATGCAATCCGTCAGGGTGTAAACAAGGTATTCATCCTTGACGGCAGAGTTCCTCATTCGATCCTCATTGAAATTTTGACCGATGAAGGTATCGGTACTATGTTTGTGTAAAGGAGTTTTTCGTTTATGCAGGAAAAAGATATTTCACGGGACTCAAAAAGAGCCCGTCATAATGCAATAATCCGCCTGATTTCCGACAAATCAATCGAAACTCAGGAACAACTCACAGACTGTCTTATTAAGGAAAGTTTTAAGGTTACTCAGGCGACGGTATCCCGTGACATTCGTGAGCTTCGACTTATCAAGATTGCTGACAAGAACGAAAAATACCGTTACGCTCTGCCCGGCAGAGAATCGGATTCTGCCATAAAAGCAAGATACACAGCAGTCCTCACCCACGCAGTAATCACCGTACAAACAGCAGGAAACTTGGTTGTGGTAAAAACCATCCCAGGTTCTGCCCAGGGCTGTGCCATGGCAATCGAAACCCTTGAATTTAGCAATGTAGTAGGGGTTATTGCAGGAGACGACACAGTATTTATTGCCCTCAGCAACGAAGCCGACGCGATCAGATTCTCTGAGGACCTGACAAAAGCAGTAAACTGAGAAAACAATCAGGAGAAAATATTATGACAATAAAAGAAACAGATAAAAAATATGTGCTTCCCACCTATGGTCGCCTTGACCTTGAAATAATTTCAGGAAAAGGCAGCACACTTATAGCATCAAGTGGCAAAGAGTATATTGATTTCGGCAGCGGTATAGCAGTAAACACTTTTGGTGCTTGCGATGATGAGTGGATAGATGCTGTAACAAAACAGCTAAAAAAAATCCAGCACACTTCAAACTATTACTACACCGAGCCATGTTCGACTCTGGCAAAAATGCTTTGTGAAAGAACAAGTATGAGCAAAGTGTTCTTTTCAAATTCCGGTGCCGAAGCAAACGAGTGCGCCATAAAGGCAGCCCGCAAGTATGGAACGGACAAAAATCCCGACAAAAACATTATTATAACGCTGAGGAACAGTTTCCACGGCAGAACGGTAACAACCCTTTCCGCCACCGGCCAAGACAGCTTTCATACACATTTTACTCCCTTTACTGAGGGTTTTGTGTATGTGACAGCCAACGATATCGAAGAACTTGAAAAAACTGTAAGCGAAAATTGCTGTGCAATTATGTTTGAGATTATACAGGGCGAGGGCGGTGTTCTTCCCCTAACAAAAGAGTTTGTATTGGCAGCAAAAGAAATAGCTGAAAAAAACGATATGCTATTAATCATTGACGAGGTTCAGACAGGAAACGGACGTACAGGAAAGCTCTATGCACACCAGCATTTTGGCATTTCCCCCGACATCTTTACAACTGCCAAAGGCCTCGCTGGAGGGCTTCCCATCGGTGCTACAGTCTTTTCCGAAAAACTTAAGGACATTATGCCTGCAGGCAGCCATGGCTCCACTTTCGGCGGAAACCCCATTTCTGCCGCTGCAGCCGTAAACGTACTTTCACGGCTGGATGATGACTTTCTTGCTGAGGTCACCAAGAACTGCGAATATTTATGGGGCGAGCTTTCCAAAATTGACGGCATAGAAGAAATCTGCGGCATGGGTTATATGATAGGTCTCAAAACCCGTACCGACGCCAAAGAAATTCTTAAAAAATGTCTTGAAAACGGACTTCTGGTCCTCACCGCAAAGGAAAAAGTCAGACTCCTTCCGCCACTTAATATCACAAAAGAAGAACTTGACAAAGGCATCAAAATATTAAAAACAGTTATTGAAACAATCTAAAGGAGAAAATGAAATGAAACACTTACTCAAACTTTCAGACCTCTCTGCTCAGGAAATCACTGAAATTCTTGACCTTGCAGACCAACTGAAATACGACAAGAAAAACGGAATTCCCCACCGCTATTTAGAGGGAAAAACCTTAGGAATGATTTTTGAAAAGTCTTCAACCCGTACCCGTGTATCATTTGAGGTGGGTATGGCTGACCTTGGAGGCTACCCTCTCTTCTTAAGCTCAAATGACCTGCAAATAGGCAGAGGCGAGCCGGTTGAAGACACCGCGAGAGTTCTTTCAAGATACCTTGACGGAATTATGATAAGAACCTTCGAGCAAAAAGAAGTTGAAGATTTGGCAAAATACGGCTCTATCCCCATTATAAATGGCCTTACCGACTATTGTCACCCCTGTCAGGTGCTTGCTGACCTTATGACCATAAGAGAATATAAGAGAAGCTTTAATGGTCTCAAAATGTGCTTTATCGGTGATGGAAACAATATGTCAAACTCGCTGATGGTTGGTGCTATAAAAATGGGTATGGAATTTGCTATTGCCTGTCCAAAAGGTTATGAGCCAGATGCAGACCTTATGAAATGGGCAAATGAAAACGGAAAGTTCACTTGTACAGAATCCTGTGCTGACGCCGCAAAGGACGCAGACATCCTTGTCACTGACGTATGGGCGTCAATGGGTCAGGAGGCTGAGGCAAAGGAACGCCAAAAGGTCTTTGCAAGCTATCAGATAAACGCTGACCTTATGGCAGTTGCAAAGAGTGATGCTATGGTTCTCCACTGCTTGCCGGCACATAGGGGCGAAGAAATCACCGCAGAGGTACTGGAAGCACACGCCGCTGAAATCTTTGACGAAGCAGAAAACCGCCTCCACGCGCAAAAGGCAGTCCTTGTAAAACTTATGAAAGACTAAGTTAAAACTCATTATAATAAATACCAAAGCCCACCATCTTTAAAGTGGGCTTTTATTTTACACAAAAAAAGACACAGAGCTTTTGCTCTGTGTCTTTTTGATTGTGTGATACTATCTTTCAACAATAATCATTGTTTTAACTTTGTTATTGCTCATATAAAGGAAGATTTCAGCTGGAGCATCACCATTGTTGTCTGTGAACTTGTTAAGACCTTCAATGCATCCCCAGTCAGTTACATCATCGCTTACAGAAGGTGTCGCTTCCTTATTGATTTTCAGTTCGCCATTTTCAATTTTGTAAACAAGAATATTAGCACCACTGAAAGCAGACGGCATAATTGCATCTTCTCTGAGATTAAGAGCGTTTTCAGCTTCAACACCAGTAAGCATTTCCTTTGAAACCATCAAAGCCGTATTGCTTCTTTCATAAAGCGTACCCCAGATAACCTCATATTCAGGATATGTTGTATTTACATGAATTGTCTGGCAAGGATTACTGAGCGTACTGCGATATCCGCTTGCCATACTGAATATGATATGCTGTTTTCCTGCTTCATGCTTGATGGTATAATAACCTTCGCTGTCTGTGCCGAATCTTACAACATCGCCTTTAGTAAGTGTTGGAGCAAGTGCAACAGTTGAAGAATCCTCCACTGAGAGTTTCAAGGGTTCTTCATCCCCTTCTTCATAACCATGTTTCTTGGTTCCCAACCAACCGCTAAGCAGATATCTTGTATAATCGCCATCCTTATTCTGCACAATTTCATCTATAACAAATACAGGTGAATTTTCATCAACTGCACCTATATTTGCAGCTACGGGGACATCATATACAAGAACAACCTTTGCAAAGTTTGTAGAATCCACATCAAAGCACTCAACTTTATAACCTGACGAAGAGTTCTTAAGCTTGCTTGTTGTCAAAAGGCTGTATTTGCCAGGAGTTCTTAAGTCAAGAATAAATGCATTGCTTACATTTATTTTTTTGCTGCCTGATACTGCCTCAAATCTGCTTGATGAATATTTGCAGTCAGTAGTAGCTGTTATCGGGCTATAAAGATTAAGCGTATTATCAGCTATCTTTTCAGGTGTATCTGTGGACGCGGTTGCTGTAATAATCTCATCAATTTCTGTACCCTTAGATGTTGTAAATTTTACAAGCTGATTGAAATCGCTGTCAGCACTACCGCTGCGGTCGCTGAGCTCGTCAAGCTCTGTTACAAAATCATTGAGTGTTGCCGGAACACTACCATTAAGTTTCGACTTGGTGGTTATCGTATATACACTGCCTTTTACATTTGATTTTGTTGCAATCATAACCTGTGCACTTTCATCAAAATCACCGCTGTCATACTTTGCACCTGTAATATATCCATACTGCTGATTTGATGCTGTTTCTGTCTTGTCATACCAGATAACATTGCCGTTCAAATCAAGATAGAATTTCGCGGTATCACCCATCTGTGGGGCAGTTGTCAAAGAAGGTGAAGCACCAGGCAGCGGACTTTCCCAAGGTGCAAGACTTGAGAACTTATAGTTCTGTCCGTTTACTGTAATACCCTTTGATGAACTTGATGATGTGATTTTGCCAGTTACTGTGTCATTGCAAACGATTACCTTTGCATCTCCCGATGAATGCTTATCCTGTGCTACAAAAATCACACTGCCTTTTTTGATTGCAGAAAATGTTGTAGCAGCACCATCCTTGGTAACAAACTCTATATCATTTGCCTTATAGTTCAATATTTTCTGGTTGCCACCTGAAAGACCGTTTCTGAGCGCATTGTCTGTTACTTTATAGTCAGATGAGGTAACAGATGACACGAAATATGGTTCATAGTCGTTTACAAAAATTACATCAAAAATATTGTCGCCATTGCGGTCAACCAATTCCATATCGCCAACCAAAGGCAAGCTTTCATTAGCATAATATATCGCAAAGCTACTTGCAGTAGCATTAGCTCCATAAAGCTTTCCATTGTATACAACAACGCTGTCAGCTGCAATGTTAGCACCAGTTTCTCTTTGAGCGTCTTCATCTTTGAAATATCTTATTCCATTCGCTGACCAGCTTTGGATTAAATCTGCATCAACCTTAATTGTTGTACTGTTCTTCACGGTTGCAAGAATAAGATGTTTAAGACCGCTGTTTAAATCATTCTTGAAATAGAACTCAATCTGTGCTCCAAGCATATCACTATACTTTGATGCATCATCCACCTTGTAGGTAGATGCAACGCCGTTAACAGAAATTTCAACCTCATCATCACGAAGATTTGCATCTGGCTGAGAAAGGCTGATTTTTGAATTTGATGAAATATATCCTACATTCTTTGTAAGCTTAAGGTCATGCTCAAGAATAGTTTTTTCTGTAATTTTGTTATCCTCAGCGAGTTCCACCTCAAGACAGTTGTAAAGCATATTTGCGATTGTAGCACGGGTTGCAGGAACCGATACCGCACCGCCTGCACCTTCAGTGAAGCCAAGTGATGTGGCTGTCATCAAGTATTTTGAATACCAGAATGCACCCTCTGTGCCCATCTCGCCATAGCCAAGAGCACAAACAATCATTTTAACAGCTTCTTCATACAAAACGTTGTTGTTTGGTTTGAATGTGCCGTCATCATAACCGTTGATAATTCCCATTTCACGAGCAGTTCTGATGTTTGCGATAGCCCAAGAAACATCAGGGGTTGTAACATCCGGGAAAGGCGGGTTTTCAAGGCTTGTTGAACCAACACTGCCAAGGCCACGTGTTCTGAGAAGCATGGCTGTAAACTCAGCACGAGTTACGTTATTGTTAGGTTTGAAGCTTCCGTCATCATAACCATTGATAACACCAAGCTTGCTAAGTACGTTAACTGCATCGTACGCATTGTGAGTCTCTTCCAAATCTGTAAATGCAGCTGTTGCCGGCACAACTGCAATGCTTGTAAGTGTAACCAGAACTGCAAGCAGTGTGCACAAAAGTCTTTTTGAAAATTTCATTTTCCTTACCTCCATTTTAGTGGAATATATAATTTAATCATTTTGCAAAATTTAGTTTTCTCTTACACCACGCATCATCGTGTTTGGAGCAAGAGGGGTGTCTATACGGATTTTGGCAATAGATTGGGGCTTGTTTGCAATCTCAAGCTCTTCACCGTTTTCATCCTCCATATATTCGATTTTATGTTTCACAAAGTCTCCATCGGGTCTCAAAAACTCAACCTCCGAGCCCTTGAAAAATCTGTTTTTTTGGACAACCGACAAAAGCTTTGTTTCCTTGTCATAGCCGTCCACTATACCCAAAAGCTCATAGTTTCTTATATACGAGCTGGTTTCATAATTCTGCTCATTTCCATCAGGTTTTCCGAAAAAGAATCCCGTGGTATAGTCCCTGTGGCTGACCTTTTTAATTTCCTCCAGCCACTTTGGGTCAAATTTAAATCCCTCAGGGTCTTCAAAATATTTATCAATAGCATCGCGGTATGCTTTAACAACTGTCGCAAGATAATATTCAGTCTTCACCCTGCCCTCAATTTTAAAACTGTCAAGTCCTGACTCAATAAGCTTATCTATATGCTCAATCATACACAAATCCTTTGAATTGTATATGAAAGTTCCTCTTTCGTTTTCAAACACCGGCATATATTCTCCCGGTCTTGTTTCTTCCACCAGGTGATATTTCCACCTACACGGATGGGAACACGCTCCAAGGTTGCTGTCTCGGTTTGTCATATAGTTGCTAAGCAAACATCTTCCCGAATAGGAAATACACATAGCGCCGTGGACAAATGCCTCAAGTTCAAGTCCCTCAGGGGTCTTTTCGCGAATTTCAGCAATCTCATCAAAAGACATCTCACGGGCCAGTATAACACGTTTCGCCCCCATTTTGTACCAGCTTTCGGCACTCTTGAAGTTCACATTGTTTGCCTGAGTGCTGACATGAATTTCAAGTTCAGGTGCAATTTCACGGGTCAACTGAAACATTCCCAAATCTGAAAGGATGACTGCATCAAATCCGGCTGTCATATATTTTTTTAAGAATTCCTCATACTCGATGATATCCGCATTGTGAGGAATGATGTTTGCCGTAAGGTACACCTTTTTCCCTTGCTCATGGGCGAATTTCACACCCTCACAAAGCTCCTCAGGAGAAAAATTCTCAGCTGCAACGCGCAGGGAAAACTCCTCCCCGCCAACATATACTGCGTCTGCACCATAGGTGATTGCAATTTTAAGTTTATTAAGACTTCCCGCCGGAGCAAGGAGTTCAGGCTTCTTCATCATAATTTTCTTCCTCTATTGCCGCATTTTCAATGGGCTCCATCACGTCATATTCAAGAACAGCTTTTGCAATAGCATCTGCTATTCTTGCCTGTCCGTCCTTTGACGTAAGAATTTCAATATCATACTCATTATCCATGAATCCGGTTTCAATAAGGACCGATGGCATAAGTGTATTTTTGTTCACAAAGAAATTTGCTGTTTTTACACCTCTGTTATAAAGGCCAGTGCTTTCTGAAACCTTTTCCTGAACCAAAGCCGCAAGACGTGCAGAGTATCCGCCAAGCTGAAAACAATAGCTCTCAATCCCTTTACCGATTCCGTTGCCGATATTGCAATGTATGGATATAAACAAATCAGCAAAAGAGGTATGCGCCAAATCAACCCTTGCCTGAAGGCTGTCGGTAACCGAGGTGTTTGCTATGCTGTCGGTCATTTTTTCTCTTGTCATCACAACAATGTATCCCATATCCTCAAGATTTTCTCTGAGCTTGTCCGCAATCTGCCAGGTGATTTCCTCTTCCCTTACTCCATAATCAAGATTTTCAGCGCCAATATCCTTGCCTCGCCAGTTGTGTCCGGCGTCCACCAATATAACCTTTACATCAGAAAAATCCTTCTTGGCAAAAACCCTCTCTATTTCTGAAAGCTCTTCATCGGAAAGCTCCTCTCTTTCAGAATCTTCAGGATTTTCTAAGCTTTCTTCATCTTCCTGCTCATTAAAAGCATCCGACATCAGCATATTATAAACAATCTGAGCCACATTTGACCTTGCGGCGTTTTCGTCTGCCTTTTGTGACATTTTTGTCAAAAGACCATTTTCGTCTGCAAGCGACATATAACCAGAGTACCATTTTTCGCCCTTCACAACAAGTGCCTCTTCACCTTTTCCAACGGCACACACCGTCATCTTCACCGCCTGAGCGACAGTAACCTTGTCAGCCGGGGCAAAAACCCCTTCCTCCATGCCATTGATTAGCCCTTTTTCAAAACAGAAAGAAATATACCCTCTGCCCCAATATTCCTCCGGCACATCGTAAAATGGAATATCCGCCAAAACATATGTTTCTTTGTCATACCCCAAGGTCCTTGCCATAAGAGCACAAAATTCTGTCCGAGTAATTTCTCTCTCTGGTCTGAATGTAAAATCCTCATACCCAGCAATGACACCTATTTCCGTAAGATAAGAAATAGCATCAAAATTAAGGTGGCTTTTTGGAACATCAGGGAAGTCTGCAGCAAAGACACCTGATGTAAGCCCCGAAAAAGCAATTATAAATATCAACATCAAAACAAGTGCCCTTTTCATCACAAACTCCTTTTTACCTGATAGTTATCCATATACATTATACATTGATTTTTGTAAGTTTTCAATAGAAAATCACAATTATTTTTTTGAAATATGTAGAAAAAACGTAATATTTATCCCGCAACTTTACCAAAGTTTGTTACAAAGCTGTTAACATTTGATTACAAAAGAAAAAAGTCCCGCCAAACCTTGGCAGGACCCTTGAAAATTCGTTGTTTCTTAGTCAGCAGTATAGGGCAAAAGTGCCATATATCTTGCTCTCTTGATAGAAACAGTGAGCTCTCTCTGATGCTTTGCACAGCATCCGCTGATTCTTCTGGGAAGAATCTTTGCTCTTTCTGTGATATAACGTCTGAGTTTTGCAACGTCTTTGTAGTCGATAAACTCTACTTTATCAACGCAGAAAGCACAAGCTTTTCTCTTGGGACGTCTTGCTCTCATCTTATCGTTCTTTTCCTTTTCAGGCATTGGTCTTTCCTCCTATCTTTCAATCATTAGCTAAGCCGCATTAAAACGGCAAATCGTCATTTGTTTCCAGCGCGACAAAATCGTCCTCTGCATCACTTGGCATCTGGGGAATGTCCATTTTAGCAGGTGCGCTATACGAGCCATCATCTGCTGACTTTTTGGATTCGCCGAAAGAAACCTCGTTTGCCACAACTTCTGTGACATAGTTTTTCTTTCCGTCCTGACCTTCCCATGTTCTGGTAGAAATTCTTCCCACAACAATAATCATTCTGCCCTTTGTGAAATACTTTTCAACAAATTCAGCAGTCTTGTTCCAGGCAACACAGTTGATAAAATCTGTACTTCTGTTCTCGCCAAAACCATTGTCAATAGCAATAGAAAAGCTGCAAACAGGTGTGCCTGATCCTGTGTGTCTGAGTTCAGGGTCACGGGTAAGTCTGCCCATCAAAATCGCTTTGTTAATCATAAGCAATCTCGCTTTCTGTGTAAATCTTTACACAATTATTTCTCTTCTTTTTTGATAACAATGTTTCTGAGTATTCCGTCAGTAATACCGAACACACGTTCAAGCTCAGCCGGGAATTCCGGTTTAGCAGAGAAGTTTACCAAAACATAGTAACCTTCAGCCAAGTCATTGATAGGATAAGCCAATCTTCTGCGTCCCCATTCGTCAACGCTTTCAATTGTACCGTTAGCCTCAATCAATGATTTGAACTTATCAACGAGAGCAGCTGTTTCTTCTTCGCCTTTTGATGCGTCAACAACAAACAATGTCTCGTACTTGTTAATAATTTCAACCATTCTTTTCACCTCCTTGTGGACTTTGACTTTCGGTCTCCCCGAAAGTAAGGATTTTACTAACCAATAGATTATATTACATTTTTTTCATATTGTCAAGCTTTTTTCTTCCATAACTTTATTTTGTACACAATAAACATTTCGCCGAAATTTTATAAAAATATGTTTCATAAAAAAATAAGCATAGTTTTTGGCTATGCTTATTTTTAATTTTGTTATAATTTAACTCTATTGCGGACGATTTGCATAATGCTCTGTTTCCCCATTTATACGCTCTTCCAACAGTTTTTTCGCTAATTTATCAAAACTAGCAAGTGCTGTAAGATAGTTGGTATCCTTTAACCGTTCCATAGACTTATCATAATCTTTTTGTCTATTTGCTACAATGTCATTCCAATGTTTTTCGTCATAAATCTTTTGTTTGATATGTAAAGCTACCATCCACATTATACCTACCCCCATTGCAATGGCAGCAAGTCCTATCTTTTCACCTTCCATCAAAAACCATATGACAAGACCTAACAGCAGCAATGCCATAGGTGTGTATAAAACCATTACAATAGCACGATTAACTTCCTGTCTTGTTTCATATGAATTTTCGTATCCGTGCAAAGCAGGTTCTACAATATCTGTATCCCAATAATTGTTTGAACATCTTGTACAAGTTTTATAAGGACAACCATATTTGCGTTGTTCACCGCTTTTGAAATTTTGATATACAAATCCACAATGTGGACATTTCTTTGTTACATAAGTTGCCATAGATAATTTACCTCTCAAATTTTATAACCAAATTATAGCACAAATACACTTTGTAGTCAACAAATTTGTTAATTTTTATTAAATTATCTATTTCTATTGAATTATCCCAAAAAATAAAAAAGCAAACCCTTTCTGTATAGATCATTCAAAGCAACCCGGATGAGGCGGAAAGAAACTTTCCCCCACTCTGACAGCATAATAAAGCCACCCTCAAAATATACTTTATAATAAACATTAAAAGGATGATAACTTATGAAAAAACTATGTATTCCCGTTTTCTATATTTTGCTGCCGCTGATTATACCGATGATGATGGGGCTAACCTTCTCCCGCGCTACCGAAAGCCTGATTTCGTTTCCCTTTTCAAACAAAGGGGAAATTTCTGATACAATAACCACATTAAATGTGAAAACCAATGTCACAGAAAAAATTTCTCTTGAAACCTATCTTGTGGGAGTTCTGGCAGCGGAAATGCCCGCATCATACGAAGAAGAAGCACTGAAAGCCCAAGCGGTTGCCGCCAGAAGCTATATAATCAGCAAAATGGATGGGGGAAATCCCGACCACCCGGAAGCTCAGGTCTGCACGGACCCAAATCATTGCAAAGGCTGGCTTTCGGACGAAGATGCCAAAGCAAAATGGAAAAAGGGTGACAAAAACAAATACTGGAAAAAGCTCACAAACGCCGTAAAATCCACCAGGGGCGAATATATGACCTATAACGCCGAGGTTGTGGAAGCCTTTTTCTTTGCCTCCAGCGGCGGAAAAACCGAGAATTCCGAGGATGTCTGGAGCAGCAGTCGCCCATACCTTAGATCCGTGGAAAGCTACGGCGAAGCTCTTTCCGAAAACAATGTTTCAACCGTCACATTCACCCACTCAGAATTTGCAGAAAAGCTAAACCCTCACCTAAGCGAGCCCCTTGACCCGTCAAAATCACCGTCAATAAGCGAGCCACAGAGGACAGAGGGCGGAAGCGTCCGGAGTATAAACATCTCGGGCAAAACCTTCAAGGGCACCGAGCTTCGCAGCATTTTGGGGCTCAAATCCGCAAATTTCACTATTTCACAGGATAAGAATTCCATAACCTTTACCGTGAAAGGCTATGGTCACGGTGTTGGCATGAGCCAGACAGGCGCAAACTATATGGCAAAAGAGGGACACCCATACAAAGAAATACTCAGCCACTACTATACCGATATAGAATTTTCAAAGCTTTAACATAAAAACGAGGTGTTTTTTTGAGCAAACAAAACGTTTTGAGAAGCGCCGCTTTCCTCACCTTATCCGGAATAATCGCAAAAACTGTGGACTTTTTGTTCCGTGCCTATTATTCAAAACAGCTGGGTAGCGAGGGAATGGGCATACTTTCTCTGGTTTTTTCATTTCATGGGCTTATCCTCACTTTTGCCACGGGGGGCTTCGGCGTTGCCGTCTCCAAAACTCTGTCCAGTCTCTATACAAAAAAAGACTATTCCTCCATAAACAAAACCATGAACTGTGCTATTTTCTCAGTAACAGTTTTAAGTTTCGGAGCAATCTCAGCCGTCTTCCTTTTTTCAGAAAATATAGCAACCTCATTCCTCAAAGAACCCCGAGCTGCAAGAAGTATAATTTACCTTTCCCCCAGCATCCTCTTTATGAGCATCTCATACTGCATCAAGGGTTACTTTTATGCTTCTCGAAAGGTTCTAATCCCCGCCTCCTCCGAGTTTCTTGAACAAGCTGTAAAGATAACAGCAACAACCTTTCTTTTAAAGCATCTTCTCCCTTTGGGCATCCCCCACGGCTGCGAGGCTGTGTTTCTTGGAATTTCTCTGGGCGAATTTTCATCTTGTCTCTACCTCTCACTATTTTATACAAAATTTCGCCACAACCCCGAAAGTGTCGCGTTACAAACCGCAGTTTTTTCTCCCCTGATGAAGATTGCCCTACCAGCAATGACCACATCGCTGATGGGGTCTTTTCTCCGCATGAACGAAAGCGTCTTCATTGTTTCAGCACTCAAGAAATCAGGACTCTCCCACACTGCCGCCCTTAAGTCCTACGGAAGCCTCTACGGAATGGTGATGCCCTTGGTTGTTTTCCCTCTAACGCTTTTATCGTCCTGTCTGACCTTGCTTGTTCCTGAAATCTCCCGTGCCGACGGAATGAAAAGCAGACTCAGACTCAAAACTTTGATTTCACGGATTATGCGGTTTGCCGCGCTTGGCGGATTTTTGACCTGCACAGTTCTTGTGATTTTTTCAAGTGAGCTTTCCTCTTTAGTCTACTCCGCTCCCCATCTTTCACATTCCATAAAAACCATCGCTCTACTTTCGCCCGTTATGTTTATTGACTCCGTATGCTGTGGAATTTTAGGAGGACTCGGAAAACAAACAAAACTGCTTGTTTTTAGTCTTTCCGACAACATATTCCGCCTCAGCTCTATTTTCATACTCGTGCCACATTTTGGCGAAAAGGCACTGTTTTTCACCGTAATTTTCAGCAATCTTTTAACCGCGAGTCTGACCCTTTCGACTGTAATAAAATCAACCAAAACACGTTTCGAGCTTTCAGGATGGTTTTTAAAGCACCTTGCAGCCACCTTTTTCACTTTTTGCATTTCCGCTATCTTCCTGCCATTTTTTCTCACCCAAACACCACTTGAAGTTGTTTTTGCAATAATCTTCACCATTCTACTCTATCTTTTTTCAAGCACCCTTTTCTCAAAAAATCTCCGCAGCGATATTTCATGGCTACTGGGGCGGATGTTTTCAGGAAACTAAAAAAGCCGAGGTTTCCCTCGGCTTTTCACTTTTATTTTTTTGCTTTTTCAAGCATTTCAACAAGGTCCGTTCTATCATAATTATATCCTTTATTGCAGAACTGACATACAATCTCTGCCTCACCCTGCTCATCAATAATATCCTGAATTTCCTTTTTCCCAAGGCTGATAATAGCTCGGCGCATACGTTCATCTGAGCAATCACAGTGATAATCCGCTTCGGTTTCCTCAAGAATATCAATCTCAAAATCCCCCATAACAGCACGGACAATTTCTTCAACCGAAAGACCTTTTTCCAGCATTCCCGTGACGCTTGTTATTTTTTCAGCAGTCTTTTCAAACTTTTTCAGGTTAAATTCGTCACAGTCAGGCATAATCTGAACAATAAAGCCCCCTGCCTGTTTCACACTGTAATCTCTGTCAACCAAAACCCCAAGAGCAACAAGACTTGGAACCTGCTCTGACTGTGCAAAATAAAACGCAAGGTCATCACCTATTTCACCCGTCTGGATAGGAACCTGCCCGATATACGGCTCTTTCATATTCATATCCTTGACAACACTCAAATAGCCGTTTGTGCCAATTCCGCCACCAACATCAAGCTTGCCTAAATGGTTAAGCGGAAGCTCTGCCAAAGGGTTTTCAATGTACCCCTTTACATGTCCTTTTGAATTTGAAACAGCCATAACTCTGCCGAGAGGGCCATCCCCACGAAGCTGGAGCGTAAGTGACGTTCCCTCATCCTTGAGCATAGCACCCATAAGCGCCGCACCTGTAAGAAGTCTTCCCAGTGCCGCAGTCCCTACGGGCATAGTACTGTGGAACTTTCTCGCCTTTTCAACCAGCCCTTTGGAATTTATCGCATAAATTCTTATGAATCCGTTTTTGGTAACTGCTTTTATAAGTTTATCAGGCATTTTATCAAAACCTTTCTTTTGTTTCTTATAAAAAATCGGCTCACAAGTGAGCCGATTTTAAGTCTGTTTGTGTTTATCGTATATTGAAAAGGATTATACGCGGGTAACGTTCGCCGCCTGCGGTCCCTTAGCTCCTTCGACAACCTCAAATTCAACTTCTGCGCCCTCTTCCAGGGTCTTGTAGCCGTCCATGGCAATCGCTGAAAAATGAACGAAAACATCTGTTCCTTCCTCGGTTTCAATAAAACCAAAACCTTTTTCAGCATTGAACCATTTAACCTTGCCTTTTTGCATAAAACTGTTCCTCCAATTCTTAGGTCAACTCATGTTGTCCACGATTTTTAGTATATCACAATTTCCATTTTCTGTCAACCTATTTTTTAGAAAGAACGAAAAAAATCCTCTCATCCTGATCGTCTGCCGTCGAAAAACCAAAATCCTTGTAAACCCCTGTCACACCAAGACCTTTAGCGGTTGCAATTTCTGTGAGTTCTTCTTTTGTATAAGCCCGTTCCTGCTGAAATTCATCAAAACGGGTATAGCTTCCGTCCTCTCTTTCCACAAAGAAAGATAAATCAAAATCACACACACGAGTTTCCTCGCTGAACTCGCTTTGCCACACATAAAAGATTCCGTCTTCCTCATTGACAAAGGTATTTTCGCCCAAAATATCCCTCAGTTTGTGAACGCTATTTATATCAAAAATGAACACTCCCCCAGGATTTAAATAATTATTTATAAGTGCAAAAAACTTCTCCAAGTCCTTTTTATCGGTTATGTAATTCACCCCGTCAAGAGCGCAAACTGCGGCATCCACCGTTCCATAAAGCTCCATCTCGCACATATCCTGATTGAGGAACAGTATATCAAGCCCCTCATCATGTGCCTTTTCCCTTGCTATATTCAGCATCTCACAGGAAAGGTCAAGTCCTATCATATCATAGCCGCGTTTTGCCATAGGAATGGTTATGTTCCCCGTGCCGCAAGCCACATCAAGAACAAGCTCAGGCTTTATCCCGAGCCTCTTAAAAATCTCTTCATAATAATCGCAAAAAGCCTCATAGTCCGCATCCTGAAGCTTGTCATACACCTCTGCAAAATCGTTATACATATTTTCTCACACCTTTATCAATCGACTTTTTCCAGCTGAACATAAGCCGCCATAAGATTCTTCTCGCCCACGGTATCAAACTTCACTCTGAGGAACATATCAGCCCCAATCGCCTTTGCCTCGAGCACAGTTCCCTCACCAAACTTGCGGTGGTTGACCCTGTCACCAATGGCAAAATCAAGAACAGGCGCAACATTTTCCGTCTTTGGTTTTTGATAAGCCGACGACTTGAACACAGAAGTATCCATTTTCGGTGTTTCTGTCTTCACATAATCAAAGCCGTCATACTGCACTTTCTTTGATGATTCCTCATTTTTCAGTGCCTTTGGTATTTCCTTTAAAAACCTTGACATAATGTTGAACTTTGTTGTTCCAAACAGTGTCCTTGTGTCTGTATGAGTAAGATAAAGCCTTTCCTTTGCACGGGTTATTCCCACATAACAAAGCCTGCGCTCTTCTTCCATTTCTTCGTCCATTCCCATGGACCGAACGCCCGGGAAAATACCCTCTTCCATACCTACAAGAAACACATTTTTAAATTCAAGGCCCTTTGCACTGTGAAGCGTCATAAGGGTAACGGTTTCTTGCGCCTCGTCATAATTATCAACATCCGCCACAAGAGAAATATTTTCGAGCAAGTCAAAAAGTGCAGTTTCCGGATTTTCTTTGACCGCTTGCTGAACCATGGACAAAAATTCCTTAAGGTTTTCAATTCTTGTCCGGCTTTCAACGGTATCCTCTTTTTCAAGGGCAGAAAGCATGCCGCTCTCTGTCATAACCGCCTCCACAAAATCTTCAAGGCTTATACCCATTTCAAGCTTTTTCCTCAAATCATCAATAAGCAGAGCAAACTCCGAAAGCTTTGCAGCAGCACGTGAAAGCTCGCTATATTCCCCTGAATTTCTCGAAACTTCAAGTGCAGAAATTCCGTTTTCAAAAGCAATATTCGAAACCTTTTGAACGGTGGTATCACCAATTCCACGTTTTGGCTCATTTACAATTCTTGAAAAAGCCACATTGTCGCTTTCATTCTGAATAAGTCTGAGATATGACGTAAGGTCCTTGATTTCCTTTCTGTCATAGAACCTGAGCCCGCCAAAGACTCTGTACGGAACAGCACTGCGAAGAAGGGTATCCTCCACCACTCGCGACTGAGCATTCATGCGATAAAGTATAGCAAAATTATTAAAGCTCTGTCCCGCCTCATATCCCTCTCTTATTTTTTCAGCAATAAACCTCGCCTCGTCATGCTCATTTCCCGCATTATAAACAGTAACAAGCTCGCCCTCGCCATTCTGGGTCCAGAGCTTTTTTTGTTTTCTGCCGTGATTGTTGGCAATAACCTCATTTGCAGCACTCAAAATATTCTGCGTACTGCGATAATTTTCTTCAAGCTTTATCACCTTTGCGTTTTCAAACTCGTCCTCAAAGCCCAGTATGTTTGAAATATCTGCACCACGGAACTTATAGATACTCTGGTCATCATCACCAACCACACAAATATTTTTGTGTTTAGCCGCCAACAGACTTACCAAGCGGTACTGGGCGTGGTTTGTGTCCTGATACTCATCAACCAGTATATATTTAAACTTATTCTGATAAAATTCAAGAACATCAGGATTTTCTTCAAAAAGCTTCACAGTGCACATAATAAGGTCATCAAAATCAAGAGCATTGTTGGCTTTAAGCTTTCTCTGGTAAAGGTGGTAAACCTTTGCCACCACCGACTTAAAAAAGTCCGCCTTGAAAATTCTTTCATAATCATCAGGATAAACAAGCTCATTCTTCGCCTGACTTATTGCACCAGCTATCGCCTTTGGTGAAAATTCCTTTGAATCAAGATTTAAATCCTTGAGACACTCTTTGATAACAGTCTGCTGGTCAGAGGTGTCAAAAATCACAAAGCTTTTGTCGTATCCGATTCTGTCAATGTCCCGCCTCAAAATTTTCACACAGGAAGAGTGGAAAGTAGATGCCCACACATCGTTCCCTGCATCTCCAAGCTTTTGAGAAAGTCTTGATTTCAGCTCTGCCGCCGCCTTGTTTGTAAAGGTTATTGCAAGGACATTGTATGGTCTCACCGGGTAAACCGACAAATATTCAGTGAGCTGAGGCGGAATTTCCTCAATCTCGCCTTTCCCGAACCAATCAAGAATTTCAATCTCTTCATCAGTTATCCCTTTTGGCATTACTTCATCAAAATATGCTTTGCCAAAGGTGAGAAGATGTGCAATTTTATGTATAATAACAGTGGTCTTACCCGAGCCTGCACCCGCAATAACCAAAAGGGGTCCGTCGGTATTCACCACTGCCTCAAGCTGTTTTCCGTTTAAATGCTTATATTCATTTTCAATTATTCTTTTTCTGATATCAAAAAAATTCATTATTTCTCTCCTGTGATAATTCCGCCACCGATCACACATTCTCCATCGGTTTCATAAAAAACTACTGCCTGTCCCGGCGTTATTGCCCTCTGCGGCTCATCAAATATAACCCTCGCCTTATCTTCTCCAATCGGTATAACCGTAGCAAGTGCCGGTTTTGCGCTGTATCTTACCTTTGCCAACACCCTCATAGGCTCACTTGGAGCGTCAATCGGAATGAAATTAAGCTTTTCCGCCATCAATTCTGATGAAAATTCTGTGCCTTTCTCGCCCAAAACCACCTGATTTTTTTCTGCATCAATCTTTAGCACAAACATAGGCTTTCCAAATGTCACTCCAAGACCTTTTCGCTGACCGACTGTATAGTGAATTATACCCTTGTGCTTTCCAAGAACATTTCCATCCTCATCCACAAAATCTCCGGGGATAGTCTCTTCCCCGGTACGCCTTTCTATAAATCCGGCATAATCATTGTCAGGAACAAAACAAATCTCCATACTGTCAGGTTTTTTGGCCGTTACAAGGCCCCTCTCTTCAGCAATCTTTCTGGTTTCTTCCTTTCCACCAAGCTCCCCAAGAGGCATCAAAGTCTTCGAAAGTTGCTCCTGTGTCAACGAATAAAGGGCATAGGTCTGGTCTTTCCCTAAGGCCTCGGCACATTTAAGCAGATACCGTCCAGACTTTTCATCAAACTCTATTTTTGCATAATGCCCCGTTGCCACATAGTCAGCGCCCAAAAGCCCCGCCTTTTTCAGCATAGCATCAAATTTCAAAAACTTGTTGCAAGCAATACACGGATTTGGCGTTCTTCCGTTTTTATACTCATCCACAAAATAGTCAATTACATATTTCTCGAAATCAGCACGAAAATCCATAACATGATGCTCAATTCCAAGCTTATAGCAGACATACCGTGCATCCTCCACAGCAGAAAGGGAACAGCACGTCCCCTCACTGAGGCACCCATTCACCATTTCACCGTCCCACAGACGCATGGTAAGCCCCACAACATCATATCCCTTATCCTTAAGAAGTGCGGCAGCAACGCTTGAATCAACGCCACCTGACATTCCTATAACAACCTTTTTCCCAGCCATAATATTTTTTAAAAAGGCTGACATCCGCCAGCCTTTTCATCCTTTCAGATTTTATTCTTCCTCTTCACTGTGTCCATGGTGACAGCAAGCACAATCACCGTTGCATCCAACAATATGGGTGGGGTCAATGCCCTTGCGGTTATAATAATCCGCAATCGCCGAATGAATTGCTTCCTGAGCGAGGTTTGAACAGTGCATTTTCACAGGAGGAAGTCCGTCAAGTGCCTCAGCCACAGCAACATTGGTAATTTCAAGTGCCTCATCAATGGTCTTTCCTTTCACCATTTCTGTCGCCATACTTGATGTAGCAACGGCCGCACCACAACCAAAAGTCTTGAACTTAACGTCCTCAATTTCCTTTGTATCATCATTGATTTTCATATAAATCTTCATGATATCACCGCACTTGGGGTTTCCTACCTGACCAACTGCGTTTGCATCTTCAATTTCTCCCACATTTCTCGGATTTGAGAAATGATCCATAACTTTTTCGCTATACATTTTTTATCCTTCTTTCAGTAAAATCTATTTATTTTTAACCGCCTCATAAAGTGGCGACATCTCACGAAGCCTTGAAACAATGGTTTTTAGGCTATCAACAATTCTGTCTACATCATCCATAGTGTTGCTCTCACCAAAAGACACTCTGAGCGAACCGTGAGCCACTTCGTGTTTAAGCCCGATAGCCAAAAGCACGTGTGATGGGTCAAGCGACCCTGACGTGCAGGCACTTCCGCTGGATGCCGAAATTCCTTGCATATCAAGCATCAAAAGAAGTGATTCACCCTCAATAAATTCAAATGAGATATTGGCATTTCCCGCAAGTCTCTTTGTTCTGTGACCGTTGAGCCTTGTATAAGGGATTTCTTCAAGAACTCTGTCAATAAATTCATCCCTCATTTTTTCAAGCTTGGGCACTTTTTCGCATCTTTCAGCTGTTGCCAGAGAAATAGCCTTTGCAAGTCCCACAATGGACGCTACGTTCTCTGTTCCGGCACGCTTGTTTTTCTCCTGAGCACCGCCGGTAATAAAAGGCTTAACCTTTACTCCCTTTCTTATATAAAGAGCGCCACTGCCTTTCGGTCCATAAAACTTGTGCCCCGTCATCGACAAAAGGTCAACGCCCATCTTTTCCACATCAATTTCCATCATTCCCATTGCCTGAACAGCATCGGTGTGGAAAATAACACCTTTTTCACGAGTTATCTTTCCAATCTCCTCGATAGGCATAATTGTTCCAATTTCGTTGTTTGCCGTCATAATGGTAACAAGAATTGTTTCATCACAAATAGCGTTTTTAACATCCTCAGGTGACACCATACCGAATTCATCCACTGGCAAATAGGTAACTCTGAAGCCCTCTTTTTCAAGCGCCTGGCAAGTGTGAAGCACCGCGTGATGCTCAACAGCAGATGTGATTATATGGTTGCCCTTTGCCTTATTTGCATAGGCAACACCTCTGATTGCCCAGTTGTCCGCTTCCGTACCTGAGCCGGTAAAAAATATTTCGTCGGTATTTGCCCCGATTGCCTTTGCAACCGCGTCTCTTGCCTCGCTGACCGCTTTTTTAGCCGTTCTTCCCTCCTGATAAACAGTGGATGCATTGCCAAAGTTTTCCGTAAAATAAGGAATCATGGCATCAAGCACTTCACGCCTCATAGGGGTGGTGGCTGCGTGGTCAACATAAATTCGTTTTGTTTCCATATTGATAACTACCTTTCCTTTAAAAACTGCGGAGTAACCTTGCGGACAAATCTTCGTCCGTAAAAATCTATGAAAAGTAGACCTCTCCGTAAATTTAATCAATTTGAATTAACTCTGGCGATGCCTTTCGGTCTCCATAACTGCCAAACGGTCACAACGCTCATTTTCAGGATGCCCTGCATGACCCTTGACCCACACTAAACACACCTCATGCATATCAAGAAGTTCAAGAAGCCTCTCCCACAAATCAGGGTTCTGCGCCGCATCACGTTTGTTGCGCATCCAGCCGCTTTCACGCCACTTAAGAGCCCAGCCGCAATTTATCGCATCAACGAGATATTTCGAATCACTGTAGAGAGTGACGCTGCATCGTTCTTTGAGCGCTTTTAACCCCTCTATCGCCGCAGTAAGCTCCATGCGGTTATTGGTGGTCATTGTTTCCCCTCCAGAAAGCTCTTTTTCCGCTCCGTTATACCGAAGCACCACACCATATCCGCCGGGACCGGGATTTCCGCTACAAGCACCGTCAGTGAAAATTTCAACCTTTTTCATTTTCGCACTGCTCCAAATTGATTATTGATGCAATTTGAAATCCATTTTTTGCATCCTTTTTATTGTATCACAAGTTTTCAAAAAAATCTATATTATTTTAATAATTCTGAAAATTTTTATTTACTTTTGTCTCAGGCTACCAATCTTAACAAATATTCCAAGAATTTCTTTGGATAAAATTCTCGCAATTTCAAATAATAGATTTGTAAAATCAACCAAAAGGAGCACTTATTATATGAAAGCAACAGGAATTGTTAGAAGAATAGACGACCTTGGACGTGTTGTTATTCCAAAGGAAATCCGCCGCACTATGCGCATCCGCGAGGGCGACCCACTCGAAATTTATACAGAAAGCGACGGCACAGTTATTTTCAAAAAATATTCACCCATAGGCGAGCTTGGCGAGTTTGCAAGTCAATACGCCGAAGCCCTTGCCCACACCGCAGGAATTCCAGCGTGTATTTCGGATAAAGACACCGTCATCGCAGTTTCAGGTGTTTCAAAAAAGGAGCTTATGAACAAAAAAATTTCGGACGACATTGAAAAGGTAATGTCTCAAAAAAGCACCTTTGTCCTCAAAAACGGCGAAAAAAATATCACTGTATCTGACAGCAATGATTCCCTCATGGCAGGAATTGCCGCACCCATCATCTATGACGGCGACGCCATAGGAACAGTCATGTTCCTCTCCTCTCCGGAAAAAGAAAGCTTTGGAGAACTTGAACAAAAGCTTGCAGAGTCTGCCGCCGCTTTCCTTGGAAAAACCATTGAATAAAAAACTCAAAGCCCCGGCTTATAAACAGTCGAGGCTTTACTTATATATCAAACTTTACTTATTAAGCAAATAATCACAAGCCGCAAGCGCCGCAACACTTCCGTCACCCACAGCAGTAGTAAGCTGTCGGACAGTTTTATTTCTGCAGTCACCTGCCACAAAAACGCCCTCCACATTGGTGCGACAATCTTCTCCTGATGCGATATATCCACTCTCATCGAGATTGATAAAGCCCTTGAAAATGTCACTCTGAGGAATTTGACCAACAGCAACAAATGCGCCATCAATCTTGAGAAAACGTTTCTCCTGAGTCTTTACATTCACAACCTCCACACCCTTAAATCCACCATCATCAACAAATTTTTCGGGCACGCTGTCAAGGACAAGCTCCACATTCTGCTTTCCCTCAAGCTCACGTACAAGACGGCTTTCTGCCCGAAACTCTGCTCGCCTGTGAACAAGATATACTTTTTCTGCAATGTTTGAAAGATAAATAGCATCCTCAACAGCTGTATTCCCTCCGCCGATTACCGCAACCGTCTTGTTCTTGTAAAAAGAGCCGTCACATACAGCACAAAAAGAAATACCCCTGCCGATGAGGCCCTCTTCGCCCTCAATTCCAAGCCGACGATTTGTAACACCCGTTGCAATAATCACGCATTTACCCTGGTGCTCGCCAAAATCGGTAACCACAGTTTTGGGATTTCCATCCTTGATTTCAAGAACTGTCTCATATTCAATCACGCCACCCAAAGCTTCCACCTGAGATGCAAGATTTGAAGCAAACTCCATGCCACTCATTTTGGGTGTTCCAGGGAAGTTTTCCACGTGCTCAGAAAGGGCAATCTGTCCCCCAAGCCCCATTTTTTCAATTACTAAAACCGTCTTTTCGGCACGGAGTGCATAAAGCGCCGCAGTAAGCCCCGCAGGGCCTCCGCCGATTATAACAATGTCATAAAGCATCTTCATTTTTCCTTTCACAAAAGTAGCCGAAACAATTACGTTTCGGCTACCTGAGATTTTCTAGCCCTTAATCGACTCAATATACTTTCTGATTTCGCCAACACCAGCAAATTTTTGAACATCACAGCCGTTCACTGCAACCAGTGTGGGTGCCTGACGAATACCAAACTTTTCAGTAAGGGTAGCGTCAGCTTCCGCATCAACAATATTATACCCAATATTGTTCTTTTCCAAAACAGCTTTTGCAGCATTACAGTTTGGACAGGTCTTGGTGGTAAAAAGCATCAAGCCGTTTTCACACGCACAATCAGCCTTTTCGCCGCCCTTTTTAAGAACAGAATTTTCAATGTCATAAAGCTTTCTTTCTTTATATTCCTGAGTCTTTCCGTCATTCCAGTTGCGAACCGGACGATAATAACCGGTAATTCTGCTGTAAACCTCGGTCTGACCACCACAGATTGGGCACTTATCCTGCTCACCTATCAAATATCCATGCTCACGACAAACGGAATATGTTGGTGACAATGTGTAATAAGGCAGCTTGTAATTTTCAGCAATCTTTCTCACAAGGTCAGCAGCTGCTTTCCATGTGGGAAGCTTTTCGCCAAGAAATGCATGGAATACTGTTCCTGATGTATAAAGGGTCTGAAGCTCATCCTGAATATCAAGAGCATCAAAAATATCAGAAGTGAAGCCAACAGGAAGATGCGAGCTGTTTGTGTAGTAAGGTGTTCCGCCCTCTTCTGCCGCTGTTATAATATCAGGATATCTCTTCACATCGTGCTTTGCCAAACGATATGTAGTTGACTCAGCAGGGGTTGCTTCAAGGTTATAAAGGTCGCCGTATTTTTCCTGATAGTCAGAAAGTCTGTCTCTCATATGATTGAGAACCTTCTTGGTGAATTCCTGTGTTTCGGGGCTTGTCATATCCTTGCCAAGCCATTTCGCATTAAGTCCAACCTCGTTCATACCAATAAGACCAATGGTTGAGAAATGGTTATTGAATGTGCCGAGATATCTCTTTGTATATGGATAAAGTCCCTCATCAAGAAGTCTTGTAATAATATCTCTCTTTACTTTAAGAGAACGAGCCGAAATATCCATAAGCTTGTCAAGGCGCTTGAAGAAATCTTCTTCATCCTTTGCAAGATAAGCAATTCTCGGCATATTGATGGTAACAACACCAACAGAACCTGTACTTTCACCACTACCAAAGAAACCACCTGATTTCTTTCTGAGCTCACGAAGGTCAAGTCTAAGACGGCAGCACATACTGCGGACATCGCTTGGTTCCATATCGCTGTTGATATAGTTTGAGAAGTAAGGCGTACCATACTTTGATGTCATCTCAAAGAGAAGCTTGTTGTTTTCTGTCTCTGACCAGTCAAAATTACTGGTGATTGAATATGTAGGAATAGGATACTGGAATCCACGGCCATTTGCATCGCCCTCTATCATTGTTTCAATGAACGCACGGTTGACCATATCCATTTCTTTCTTACAATCTTTATACTTGAAGTCCATTTCTTTGCCGCCAACAATGGCAGGGAGCTCAGCAAGGTCCGCAGGAACAGTCCAGTCAAGTGTGATGTTTGAGAACGGAGCCTGAGTTCCCCAACGCGACGGAGTGTTTACACCATAAATAAAGGACTCAATACACTTTTTAACCTGGTCATAGCTGAGATTGTCCACCTTTACAAAAGGCGCAAGATATGTATCAAAAGAGCTGAACGCCTGAGCACCTGCCCATTCATTCTGCATAATTCCAAGGAAGTTAACCATCTGGTTGCAGAGGGTAGCAAGGTGACTTGCAGGAGAAGATGTAATCTTTCCCTCAACGCCACCAAGACCTTCCTGAATAAGCTGTTTCAACGACCAACCTGCACAATAACCTGTGAGCATCGAAAGGTCGTGAATATGAATATCCGCATTTCTGTGGGCGTTTGCAATTTCCTCATCATAAATTTCGCTGAGCCAATAATTTGCGGTGATAGCACCCGAGTTTGAAAGAATAAGACCGCCCACAGAATATGTAACGGTAGAATTCTCCTTAACACGCCAGTCATTGATTTTTACGTAATTGTCAACAACCTCTTTATAGTCAAGGATGGTTGACTGCATATTACGCATTTTTTCGTGCAGCTTTCTGTAAAGGATGTATGCCTTTGCAACATCAGCATACCCAGCCTGAACAAGCACAGACTCAACGCTGTCCTGAATGTCTTCTACTGATATTGCATCTTCCTTTACCTTTGGCTCAAAGTCAGCTGTGACTTTCAGCGCCAAAAAGTCTATGATGTTCTGATTATATTGTCTGTTCTGCGCCTCAAAAGCCTGAAGCATAGCGTCACTGATTTTGGACAAATCAAACTCGACAAGCTTGTTATCTCTCTTTTTTACCTTATACATAATTTCCCCTCCGTTTTTCTATCAGCTTTTCTGCTGTAATTTTTATTTATATTCCTCTCAACTCAGCATCAGGAACGTACTCCCTCACCGCTTTGAGCAAATTTTCCATTTCTTCTTTTGTAAATTCTGATAATGTCTTATCGGGAACACCATCGCTCATTTTAAACCCTTGCAGAAAATATCTCTTTTCACCCGCAATAAGCTTTGCAATATCCACAAGGCTCTCTTTTGAATGTAACCCTTTGACAACTGTGGTACGAAATTCATGGTCAATGTTGGAATTTTTCAAAAGCTCAATAGACTCTTTTATTTTTGATGTATCAAAATTATTCAATCCTACACATCTTCCATATGCCGAAAGGCAGCCCTTTATGTCCATTGCTACATAGTCGAGGCTTCCACTCGCCAACGCCCTTTCAAGCATTTCAGGGAAGCATCCGTTGGTATCAAGCTTCACCAAAAATCCCATATTCTTTATCTTTTTGAGAAACTCAAAAACCTCTTTGTGCATAAGGGGTTCGCCACCGCTTACACAAACCGCATCCAAGACCCCTTTTCGTCTGTCAAGAAATGCAAAAAACTCATTTCCAGAAACAAAGTCTCCATTTTCCTCAAAAGCAAGGGCAGAATTGTGACAAAAATGACACCTGAGGTTGCATCCGCCAAGAAAAACCGTGCAAGCTACTTTCCCTGGGAAATCAAGCAAGGTCGTCTTCATAAGGCCGCAAATTTTCATTCCAAATCCCCCTTCGTCAAGCAATTTCAACGCCTTTGAGGGACTTGTGCGTAATTTTCACAAAAACACAATATATTGAGTTTCAAAAAACCTCAAATGCACTACATATGCTATTATATAGCAGTCCCTATTTTTTGTCAACATCTATTCTTCGTCTTTCCTTTATTACATTTTTTTACTTAATTCGTCGAAATCTACTGTGGCAAGGGTTTGGAGGTATATGTAAAAAAATGTAAGATTAAACTTTGTTCATTTTGACGAATTTTAGATTTGTCTTTTGTTCAATATTTTCCATATACTGTTATAAAAAAAGCACCCCAAACACAATATCTTGTGTTTGGGAGCTAATAATCTTAAACGGATATATGCACAATTCAAACAAAAAATGGTCATCTTTCGATGACCATTTTTATAAGCGTTTAAGCTATTATTACTCAATGATTTCAGTAACAACGCCTGAACCAACTGTACGGCCGCCTTCGCGGATAGCGAAACGAAGACCTTCTTCAACAGCGATTGTTGTTGTAAGTTCAACAGTCATTGTAACGTTGTCACCAGGCATACACATTTCTGTGGCTGCTGGAAGGTTTACAACACCTGTAACGTCAGTTGTTCTGAAATAGAACTGAGGTCTGTAGTTTGTAAAGAAAGGTGTATGACGACCGCCTTCTTCCTTAGTAAGAACGTAAACTTCACCCTTGAACTTTGTGTGGGGGTTAATTGTACCGGGTTTTGCAAGAACCTGTCCTCTTTCGATTTCGTTTCTCTGAACACCACGGAGAAGAGCACCGATGTTGTCACCAGCTTCAGCTGAATCAAGAAGCTTTCTGAACATTTCGATACCTGTAACAACAACCTTTCTTGATTCGTCAGAAAGACCAACGATTTCAACTTCGTCAGAAAGGTTAAGAGTACCTCTTTCAACTCTACCTGTCGCAACTGTACCACGGCCTGTGATTGAGAATACGTCTTCAACAGGCATAAGGAAAGGAAGATCGCTCTTTCTTTCAGGTGTAGGAATATAAGCATCTACTGCATCCATAAGTTCCTTAATGCAAGCATATTCAGGAGCTGAAGGATCTGTTGAAGCAGATTCAAGAACTGCAAGACCTGAGCCCTTAACGATCGGGATCTCATCACCCGGGAATTCGTATTCAGAGAGAAGGTCACGGATTTCCATTTCAACGAGTTCGAGAAGTTCGGGGTCATCAACCTGGTCAACCTTGTTCATGAAAACAACAATCTTCGGAACGCCAACCTGACGTGAAAGAAGGATGTGTTCTCTTGTCTGAGGCATAGGACCATCAGCTGAAGAAACAACGAGGATAGCACCGTCCATCTGAGCTGCACCAGTGATCATGTTCTTAACGTAGTCAGCATGTCCGGGGCAGTCAACGTGTGCATAGTGACGAGCTTCTGTTTCGTATTCAACGTGAGCAGTAGAGATTGTGATACCTCTTTCTCTTTCTTCCGGAGCTTTGTCGATCATATCGTAAGCTTCGAACTGAGCCTTACCGTCAAGAGCAAGCACCTTTGTGATTGCAGCAGTAAGAGTTGTTTTACCATGGTCAACGTGGCCGATTGTACCAATGTTAACATGGGGTTTGGTTCTTTCATATTTAGCTTTTGCCATTATTAGTTCCTCCTAACTTATATAAGTTAATTATTTACTGTTTATTATTTTACTACAATTTTGCACAGTTTTCAATAGCTTTTTTGAAAAAAGTTCTAAAAATCTGTACAATTATTCGCCACTTGTTCTGGCGCTGATAATCTTGTCCTGAACAGACTTGGGAACTTCACTGTAATGTGATGGTTCCATTGAATACTGTCCACGGCCCTGTGTTCCTGAGCGGAGAACAGTTGCATAACCGAACATTTCCGAAAGGGGAACATCAGCTGTTACCTGAGTAACACCGCCGCTACGTGATTCCTGGCATTTAATCATACCACGTCTTGAGCTAAGGTCACCGATAACAAATCCAAGATAATCATCAGGTGTAATTACGTTAACAAGCATAATAGGTTCTTTGAGCACAGGGTCTGACTTTCTCATAGCTTCTTTGAATGCCATTGAAGCAGCAATCTTAAACGCCATTTCAGAAGAGTCAACTTCGTGGTATGAACCATCATAAAGTGTAGCCTTAAGGTCAACTACGTTGTAGCCTGCAAGAACACCATTGAGCATAGCGCTCTGGATACCAGCGTCAACAGCGGGGATATATTCCTTAGGAACAGCACCGCCGACAACCTTGTTTTCGAAGATATAACCTTCGCCTTCGCCCAGGGGTTCAAACTTAACAAGAACGTGTCCGTACTGACCTTTACCACCTGACTGACGAGCATACTTGTGGTCAACGTCAACAGCTTTTCTGAACGCTTCACGATAAGAAACCTGAGGTTCACCAACGTTTGCTTCAACCTTAAATTCACGCAAGAGTCTGTCAACAATGATTTCAAGGTGAAGCTCACCCATACCTGCGATGATTGTCTGTCCTGTTTCTTCATCTGTATATGTCTTGAATGTTGGGTCTTCTTCTGCAAGTTTTGCAAGAGCGATACCCATCTTTTCCTGACCAGCTTTTGTCTTGGGCTCAATAGCCACACGGATAACCGGTTCAGGGAAGTTCATTGATTCAAGAACGATAGGATGCTTTTCGTCACAAAGAGTTTCACCTGTTGTTGTATTCTGGAGACCAACTGCCGCAGCAATGTCACCTGAATAAACTATATCAAGGTCTTCTCTGTGGTTTGCGTGCATCTGAAGAATTCTACCTATACGTTCACGCTTGCCTTTGCAGGAGTTGAGAACGTGTGAACCCTTTTCAAGTGTACCTGAATATACACGGAAGAAACAAATCTTACCAACAAACGGGTCTGTAGCAATCTTGAACGCAAGAGCTGAGAAAGGTGCATCATCGGATGATGGTCTTTCATCGTCTTCTTCTGTGTCAGGATTTACACCCTTGATGTTAGGAACATCTGTTGGTGCGGGCATATATTCAATAACTGCATCAAGAAGCAACTGAACGCCCTTATTTCTGTACGCTGTTCCGCAAAGAACAGGCACAATCTCGTTGTTGATGGTTGCACGGCGAAGTGCAGCTTTGAGTTCATCAACAGTAATTTCTTCACCACCAAAGAACTTCTCGAGAAGTTCTTCGTCGGTTTCACAAATAGCTTCAACCATCTTGTCGTGGTATTCCTGAGCCTTGTCCATCATGTCAGCAGGAATAGAATCTTTGTGATAGTTGTTACCGAGTTCATCATCATAAATCTCGGCTTCCATGTTCATAAGATCAATGATACCAACAAATGTGTCTTCAGCACCGATAGGAAGCTGAATCGGAACACCGTTAGCATTGAGTCTTTCACGAATCATGTTTACTACGTTATAGAAGTCTGCACCCATGATATCCATTTTGTTAACAAATATCATACGTGGAACCTTGTATTCATCAGCCTGACGCCAAACTGTTTCTGACTGGGGTTCAACACCACCCTTAGCGCACATAACAGTAACAGAACCGTCAAGAACTCTCAGTGAACGCTGAACTTCAACAGTGAAGTCAACGTGTCCGGGAGTATCAATAAGATTGATTCTGTGCTTTTGTCCCGCATAAGGGCCTTCTTTTGGTTCCCAGAAGCAGGTTGTAGCAGCAGAGGTAATTGTAATACCACGCTCCTGTTCCTGAGCCATCCAGTCCATGGTCGCGCCGCCTTCGTGGGTTTCACCAAGTTTATGGTTAATACCTGTATAATACAAGATACGTTCTGAAGTAGTAGTCTTTCCGGCATCGATGTGAGCCATGATACCGATATTTCTTGTTCTTTCAAGCGAATACGCTCTACCCATAGTAACTCCTTTCAACACATAAGTGTTAAATTAAAATCGAAAATTGGCTTTTCGCTATTTTGTAGTGCAAAGAAAATTGCCTTAGATTTGGTGAATGCGAAATGTGAAAAAGCGGAGCGTATATAATATACGTGAGCATTTTTCAACATTGAGCACATTTGCCGAAGATGAGGCGATTTTCAAAGCAATACTACCAGCGGAAGTGAGCGAATGCCTTATTCGCTTCTGCCATTTTGTGTGTGTCTTCTTTCTTTTTGAATGCACCACCTGTGCTGTTGATTGCGTCCATGAGCTCGTTTGCGAGTCTTTCAGCCATTGTTCTTTCGTTTCTCTGTCTTGCATAAAGAGTAATCCAACGAAGACCCAAAGTCTCTCTTCTTTCAGCTCTAACTTCAATCGGAACCTGGTAGTTTGCACCACCAACACGTCTTGCCTTAACTTCGAGAACAGGCATAACGGCATTCATAGCTTCCTCAAACACTTCAACAGGGTCTTTGCCTGTCTTTTCCTTTATGATATCGAATGCATCATAAACAATAGCCTGAGCAACACCTTTCTTACCGTCAAGCATGATGTTGTTTATAAGACGTGTAACAGTTTTGCTGTTGTACATAGGATCCGGCAGCACATCACGGCGTGCAATATGTCCTTTTCTTGGCACTTATCTTCCCTCCATTCTTTGTGGTAAATGCTATCCACAGGTACTCAATACCCAAATTGGATACTGCTAGTGCTGTACTACATATTATTGCCAAAGACGTGCCGTCTTTTATATATAAAATAGTAATACGCACTATAAAGTAATTTTCATACTAAAATTTTTGTCTTACTTACCTTCTTTAGGTCTCTTAGCTCCGTACTTGGATCTTGACTGATTACGTTTCTGAACGCCCTGAGTATCAAGTGTACCACGGATAATGTGATAACGAACACCAGGGAGGTCCTTAACTCTTCCGCCACGGATAAGCACTACGCTATGTTCCTGGAGATTGTGACCAATACCGGGAATATAAGCAGAAACTTCGATACCATTTGTAAGACGAACTCTGGCAACTTTTCTAAGTGCTGAGTTAGGCTTTTTAGGTGTCATAGTTCTAACAGAAGTACAAACACCACGCTTTTGCGGAGAATCCTGATCGGTATATTTCTTCTTAATGGTGTTGAAGCCTTTGAGAAGAGCCGGAGCAGTGTATTTCTTTTCCGCAGTCTGTCTGCCTTTCTTAACAAGCTGGTTAAATGTTGGCAATTATTTTCACCTCCTGTATATAATATAGGTGGGCAAAGCCCATATAAAAACGCAGATTATGCGTCTTTAACAATAGTAGCAACCGCAGTGGGAACTTCAACGTGACAAGCCTTCCCAAGCTCTTTCATATTGTTGACATAAACCACCGCAACATTTTTTTCGTCGCAAAGTCTCTCGAGGGGAAAAACTACATGGCTGTCAGCATCTCTTGCAACAAACACAAGTTCTGCCCTGCCTGCCTCAATAGCCTTTTTGGTCTGTTTGAGTCCCACAACGTGAGTACTCGTTTTTATTCTTTCCATTTTTTTCACCTTTGCAGTTTTGCCTGCCGGAATAGTCAAAATACCGCACTATCCCAATATTAAAAATACATCTTATTGTACCAAGTTTAAATCCATTTGTCAAGTACTACATATATGATTTATTTTAAAATTTTTCACAATTTATTGTGGCTTTAAACCCCTGACTTTTTACAATTCGTCAAATCGGTATTATTCTGCCTCTTTTGCAGCAGTAAGTGCCTTTGCCAGCTGGTCAGGACAGGATGTTCCCCGTCCGCCACAATCTATCCCCGAAAGTCTTGAGATAGCTTCATCAACTGTCATCCCTTCCACAAGCCTTGCTACGCCTTGAGTATTTCCCATACAGCCCATAACAAACCGTACGTTTTTAACAACACCAGCGTCTATGTCAAAATGAATTTCTCTTGAGCACGTTCCCCGGGTTTTGTACGAATAACTTTTCACAACAAATACCTCCTTTTTCAAAAAATATAAAACACGCAAAAAGAACGCCCAAAGGCGTTCTTTTCAAGCTTTTTTGACTTTATTATTTGTTGATAAGGTCTTTAAGAGCTTTGCCTGCCTTGAAAGTAGGAACTTTAGCAGCAGCAATCTTCATTTCAGCGCCTGTCTGGGGATTTCTGCCTGTTCTTGCAGCTCTTTCTCTAACTTCGAATCCGCCGAAGCCAACCAACTGAACTTTGTCGCCCTTTGCGAGAGCGCCTTCTACTGCGCAAACAAAAGCGTTAAGAGCAGCTTCTGCGTCTTTCTTTGAAAGATTTGCTTTTTCAGCCATTGCTGAAATCAATTCTGTCTTGTTCATTTTTAAAAACTCCTTTTCTTTAAATATAAAATATTTAAATGTAATAATAATGTTTTTTATATTTTACTACATTATTTTATAAATTTCCATAGTTTTCTGTATTTTTTTATATTTTTGTGACTTTTCACAATTTTAAGACACCCGTTTTGAACCAAATGCACAGTAAAGTGGGGCTTTTTATGATTGTTTCCACTATCTGTCAGAATTATTCATCATCATTTCATTGAGCTCTGCGCGGCTTATCAGCACCTGGCGAGGTTTTGTACCCTCATAAGGACCAATAATTCTGTTTTCCTCAAGCTGGTCAATAATTCTTGCCGCCCTCTGATAGCCCACTTTATACTTCCTTTGAAGCATAGCAACGGACGCCTGACCTGATTCAAAAGCAAGCTCAGCAGCCTTCCAGAAAAGCTCGTCCTTTTCACCGCTTCGTGTGTGGCTGTCATCATCGCTGCTGTCATCGCTGCTTTCCTGCTCTCTTTCAATATGTTCAAGTATGCTTTCATCATACACCGCTTCATACTGTTTCTTTATATATGAAATAATTCCTTCAATTTCTTCGTCCGACAAGAAGTTACCTTGAATTCTTATGGGTTTCACCGCACCCCTTGGCGCATAAAGCATATCGCCCTTTCCAAGAAGCTTTTCAGCCCCCATACTATCAAGGATAGTACGGCTGTCCACCTGAGACGATACCGCAAAAGAAATTCTCGACGGAACGTTCGCCTTGATTACACCGGTAATAACATCGACTGACGGCCTTTGGGTTGCAATTACAAGATACATTCCGGCAGCTCTTGCAAGTGCCGCCAAGCTATTTATTGCATCTTCAACCTCATTTTTGGCAGCAAGCATAAGGTCCGCAAGCTCGTCAATTATTATAACAATCTCCGGCAACTTGTTTTCAGGCGTACCCATTTCCTCCATAAGCTCGTTGTAACCCATAAGATTTCTCACCTTGTTGTCTTTCATCAGCTGATAACGATTTTTCATTTCAGCAACAGCCCAGTTAAGCGCACCTGCCGCGTGCTTGGGGTCGGGAACAACAGGGATAAGAAGATGAGGGATTCCGTTATAAACGCCAAGCTCCACCATTTTGGGGTCAACCATTATCATTTTGACTTCGTTTGGTTTTGCCTTATACAAAATACTTGTGATAAGCGAATTTATACAAACACTCTTACCCGAACCGGTAGCACCCGCAATCAACACATGTGGAAAGTTTGCAATATCTGCAACAACACAGTTTCCGGCAATATCCTTACCCAGAGCAAATGCCGTCTTAGACTTGAATTCACGGAACTTATCGCTGTCAATAACCTCACGAATAGGCACAGGACTTGGTGTCTCATTTGGGATTTCAATACCTATGGCAGATTTACCCGGGATTGGCGCCTCAATACGCACACCGGATGCAGCGAGGCTCAGAGCGATATCATCCGCAAGGTTCGTGATTTTTGAAACCTTTATTCCAAACCCCGGCTGAAGCTCAAATCTGGTGACCGACGGACCTTGGGTAATATTTATAATTTTCGCATCCACCTTGAAGCTCGCCAGAGTTTCAAGAAGTCTGTTCGCCTTATCTTCAAGCTCGTGCTTTATTTCAGCACGGCTTTTTGTTTTCGGCTTGGGTTTTGCCAGAAGATAAACTGACGGCAGCTTATAATGCAAAAGCTTTGTTGCCTCAATATTTTCTTTTGCTGCCGCGTCAACACTGTTTGCCACCTGCTGAACTTCCTGCTGACTAAGACGTTTTCCTGCCTCTACCGCACGGTCAAGGGGGACACCGCTGTCAATCGCCGCCTGAGTGAGTGGGTCAACCCTTTCCTCCATCTGCACAAGGCTTGGTGGTTCAAACTCACCACTTTCTTTCTTGAATGTGCCATCTGCCCCAGGAAGATTGGTGAGAACACCACCGCCACTGTCCGCTGAAATAACAGAACCCTTATCCTCCGCACTATGTTTCTCAAGAACCTCACGGATTGCCTCCTGGGTTTCGTCCGCCTCATCCTCAAACTTAAAGCGTTTCTTTGGCGCCGATGTGGATTTTGCTACCTCTTCAATAGCTTGTCCGCTGAAATAAACATCAAAATAATCACTGTTTGGACTTTTGTGAGGTATAGCATCAGCTTGAGTTGCTTCGTTCCCCGCTGCTTTTTCAGTCTTTTTAGCATTTTTCTTTCTTCCAAAGAGGCCCTTCTTTTCGCTGTCCGCCTTTTCCTCGATTTCCATATCGATTTCTTCATCAAGGCTTTTTGCAATATTCTCTTTATTCTTTTTAATCCAAAGAGCAATCCGTTTAAACAGCTTTTCAATCGAAACCTCAGTAAGAAGCACAAACAAAATGAGCAGTAGCGCCACAGACAAAATTGTTGTTCCCACAGTACCGATGCACTTTACAATTCCCACGCAAAGAAGTGTGCCAATAACACCGCTGTCCCCGTCAATTCCACGGGAATACATTTCCTTTATACCGGAAATGAAGCTATCATAAGTCCACTGGGTATTTTCACAGAAAATCGCCCACATAACAGACGCAACCACCATAAACCCAAAAAGCAGCCATACCTTGTATTGTGCTTTCCCACTTTTCTTTTCAAGAAACAGCGTAATGCCTGTCCAGATAAGGAATACAAAGAAAATAACCGCGGGTCCGCCGAAAAGTCCCATAAGGATTTCCTTGAAATAGTGCCCAAATGCACCGGTTGCATCAGTAAAGAAAGTGGTAGCAAGGAAAAGCCCAAGAGCAATCAGAATAATGCCCCTGATTTCAACGCCACGGGTCTTTTTTGCCATAGTCTTTGCCCGGGCCTGACTTGCTGCCCGTTTTCTTTCAGCCGCCGTTTTCTTTGTTGTACCAGTCTTTTTTCTTTCAGCCATAATTTACTCAACACCACCATTTTTCTTTTGCTAAGGTTTAAACCAAAGTAAAATACAAAATAACCAAGATTCCTAAAACAATTCTGTAAATTCCAAAGAACTTGAAATCGTGATTTCTTACATAATTGACCAAAAACTTAATGGCGACAAGCGAAACTACATACGCCACAACCATTCCCACAAGAAGCACCGCAGCATCCGAGGCACTCATCATAAGTCCATATTTGAGAATCTTGAGAAAACTCACGCCAAACATAACGGGAATCGCCAGAAAGAACGAAAATTCCGCTGCCATACTTCTGCTGCAGCCAAGGAGCATTGCACCAAGAATGGTAGACCCTGACCGGGAAGTTCCCGGTATAATCGAAAGCACCTGAAAAGCACCTATCAAAAGTGCGGTTTTATAAGACATCTCCTTGACGCTATGCACAGCGGTCTTTTTGTCAAGCTTTTCAATGAATATAAATGCAATACCATACAAAATCAGCATAGTGGACACAACCTGCCAGTTTTCAAAATGTTCCATGACACTGTCAAGCAAAAGTCCGATAACAGCAGCCGGCAAACACGCCACCACGACTTTGAACCACATACTCCATGTATCAGCCTTTTCCATTTTCGTTTTTGACGGTGAAAACGGATTGAGCGTTTTAAAATAAAGCGTAACCACCGCAAGAATTGCCCCAAGCTGAATAACATAAAGATAAAGGTCGGACGCCGTAAATCCGTCATGATTTCTGAGGAACTCATTCACCAGAATCATATGTCCGGTGGAGCTGATGGGAAGCCACTCGGTGATTCCCTCAACAACGCCCAAAATAATTGACTTAATCATTTCCATAATAAACCCTCCAAAAAAAGAGTATAAATCAATATATGTATATTACAAAATTCCACACTCCATTATATTTTAACATAAAATTTTTTCTGTTACAAGGGTTTTTAATAAAATTCCCCCAAAACGCAGCCTCGTTAACCACCGAAACAGCGAAAAAGGAAGAAACCCCTGAAAAATATTACCACAGGAGTTTCTTCCTTAATTTATATAAAATTTTTAGGGGGCAATGTTTTTAAAAGGAAATATATTCTTTTGGGTCACAAAGTTCGCCCGCTGCCGTCACCTCAAAATGCAGATGTGGCTCCATATCGGCTTCAAGACTTCCGGGTTTCCCCACACCGCCAATTATATCTCCCTTATTCACCTTTGTTCCAACGGCAATAAAATCGGTATTTTGCAAATTTCCATAACGGGATGCTATATCATTTTCATGCTCTATTTCCACAACAACGCCAAAAAATTCATCCTCGTATACTTTGGAAATCACACCGTCCTCTGCCGCTTTCACCGCGTCACCCACAGCCGCACTGATGTCTATGCCATTGTGAGTCCTCCAGTCCTCCATAGTACTGCAAAAAACCAGTTCTTCAATGGAACACTCCGCCATAATCTCACCGCCACAGGGCCTTTCCATTTGGAATACATCAGCTTGTGCCATAGTCTCCACCGACACATCCTCCTCGGTTAAAGCATCCGCCTTTGACACACTTTCTTTTTTCACGGTTTTTTCTGCTTGGCTGTCACTTTTGACTTTTTCCTTTCCATCAATTTCGTCAACATCAACAACCTTTATTCCGCTTTCTCTTACCGCCTCCTGCCATGCACTTTCATCAAAGGATACAACGTCCTGCTCAGTTGAAAGCTTCATCTGTCTTGCATAAACATAAAACCCGACCATCAAAGCCGCTGCAAACAGGGCTATGTACACCCCTTTGTTTTCTGCAAAACGTCTCATAAAGCTTTTCTTTGTCTTTTTATCTTTCATCTGTCAACACCTCCATAACTAAAGTGTTGACAAATCATTCCATTTTATACAGCGTTTTTCAAATTTTTAGGGATTTTTATGATGTACTCTATGTATTCCTCGTTTTCGTTCTTCACAGACTTAGCATCAATTCCCGACTTTTTCATCATATCCACTGCCTGACGAATTGTGTTTGAAAATATCCGCATATCCTTGAAAACCCTTATTTGCGGAAGTTTTGCATCAACCTCCACTTTTTCGGTTTTTGAAAGCATGGACTCCACAAGCTCATCGGTTTTTTTGACGTTTAGCCCTCTGTCCACAATTATGCCCAAAGCCCGAAGCCGAAGTTTTTCATCGCTAAGGCGAAGAAGGGCGCGAGCGTGCCTTTCGCTCAAACCATTTTCCAAAAGCCCCTTTCTTACCTCCGGAGAAAGCCTGAGAATCCTTATTTTATTTGCAACAGCGGACTGACTTTTCCCGAGGCGCGCCGCAAGCTCCTCCTGAGTTATTCCGTGCTCCGCAACAAGAGTGCAAAAAGCCTCTGCCTCTTCTATGTACCCCAAATTTTCTCTTTGGATATTTTCAATTAGTGCCATAACCGCACTATCGGTGCCACCTGCCCTTACCACCACAGCAGGAATCTGTTTCATTCCCGCCATTCGGCAGGCACGAAGCCGCCTTTCCCCTGCAATAAGCTCATAATCATACCCGTTTATTCTCCTCACCACAACAGGTTGCATAAGTCCGTATTGCCTGATTGACATACTCAGCTCCTCAAGGGCCCGGTCATCCATTTCTTTTCGTGGCTGATAGGGGCTTGTCCTTATATTATCAATGGGAAGATAAGCCGCCTTGGAGTTCTTTTCTTCTGTATACATACCCATCATAACAATTTCTCTCCTTTTCGCTTTTTCTTGATTATACCATACCGCGTATTGATTTACAAATTTTTCCATATGCAAAAAGAACCAAAAACTTTGGTTCTTCTCATTCGATGTTTTTATTTTGCTAAATTCCTTTTTAATACGACAAAAGGTAACAAAAAATAATTTTACTTGATTTCTTCTGTTCTCTTCTTTTCATCTTTTTCATCATAATACTGAAGATACATCTCTTCTGCATCCTGCTGAAGCTTAACAAGATTTTCTATTGTATTCGTAATTCCATTGAACATTTTGTGATAAAGCTCCTTTTCGTCTTTCACATCACCCACCCCCTTAACATAAAAAAGTGCGCCAGCCGAAACTGACGCACCGAAAAACACGTCGCTCCAGCTGTGACCAAACAAGCTGTTATTCCCGCAACCGTATATGCAAAAAAGAGCGTATGTGTTTTTGCCTATTATAAAAACACAAATACGGTTAAGGAATATCTATTTACTTGTTTGGTCATAAACAGTATAACACATATCTTTTCAATTTGCAATAGGTAAATGTAAAAAAATGTAAATTTATTTAAAAATCCGAAATTTCCCAACAAAAAAACTTCCCCTGCCGCTTAGGACAAAGGAAGTCTTTATTCATTTAATATTAAATTTTTAGAAAAGTCCAGTTATTACGCCGTTTTCATCAACGTCGATTTTTTCAGCCGCAGGAACTTTCGGAAGTCCCGGCATTGTCATAATATCACCGGTGAGAGCCACAATAAAGCCAGCCCCCGCTGAAACCTTGAGGTTTCTGACAGTAACCACGAAATCCTCCGGTGCACCAATTTTTGTCATATCATCCGAAAAGCTATATTGGGTCTTTGCCATACAAATTGGAAGCTTGTCATATCCAAGCTCGCAAAGAGCCGCAATCTGCTTTTTGGCAGCAGGAGTAAAGGCAGCGCCACGTCCTCGGTATACCCTTTTGACAATAGCATCAATTTTATTTTCAATGGTATCATCAAGGTCATAGCTGAATGAAAAATCATTTTCTTTTTCACAAAGACTTATAACCTCTTCTGCCATTTCTATGCCGCCGTTTCCGCCCTCTGCCCAGACGTTTGAAAGAACAACGTTCACGCCAAGTTCACGGCAACGGTCAATAACAAGCTGAACCTCTGCATCTGTATCGGTCGGGAAGCGATTAACCGCCACAACCGACGGGAGCTTGTAAACATCCTTGATGTTTGAAACGTGACGAAGAAGATTGGGAATGCCCAAAGCGAGCGCCTCAAGATTTTCCTCCCCAAGCTCGGTCTTTGGCACGCCGCCGTGCATTTTGAGAGCACGGATTGTAGCAACCATAACAACCGCTGACGGTTTCAGCCCCGCATACCTACACTTTATGTCAAGGAATTTCTGAGCACCAAGGTCAGCACCAAAGCCTGCCTCAGTAATCACATAATCCCCAAGTCGCATAGCTGTCTCTGTTGCAATAACCGAGTTACAGCCGTGGGCAATGTTAGCAAAAGGTCCGCCGTGAACAAGGGCAGGAGTTCCCTCCAGAGTCTGCACAAGATTTGGCTTAAGTGCATCTTTTAAGAGTGCAGTCATTGCACCTGCCGCACCAAGCTCACCTGCTGTAACAGGCTTTTCGTCATAGGTATATCCAACAACAATTCTTGAAAGTCTCTCTTTCAAATCAGAAATCGAAGACGCAAGGCACAGCACCGCCATAACCTCCGACGCAACAGTTATATCATAACCATCTTCCCGTGGAACACCATTAACTCTTCCCCCAAGGCCGTCGGTAACAAACCTCAGCTGGCGGTCATTCATATCGACACAACGTTTCCACGTAATGCGTCTCGGGTCAATATTAAGACGATTTCCCTGATAAATATGGTTATCAAGCATAGCCGCAAGAAGATTGTTTGCAGCACCGATAGCGTGGAAGTCACCGGTGAAATGCAAATTTATATCCTCCATAGGCACAACCTGAGCATACCCGCCGCCTGCTGCACCGCCTTTGACGCCAAACACGGGGCCAAGCGACGGCTCACGAAGTGCAACCACCACGTTTTTGCCAAGCTTTTTCATCCCGTCTGCAAGACCGATTGTGGTTGTGGTCTTTCCCTCACCTGCAGGTGTAGGGGTTATTGCAGTAACCAAAATGAGCTTTGCACGTCTTTCCCTCTCCCGAAGAAGAGAAAGGTCAATTTTTGCCTTATAATTTCCATAAAGTTCCACATATTTCGGGTCAATGCCAGCAGCATTTGCAATTTCTGAAATATGTTGCATTTTGGCGCTCTGAGCGATCTCAATATCTGTTTTCATCCTGAAAACCTTCTTTCACAAATTTTTATTTAAAATATTCAACAGCTGAACGGAATATGCCCATATCAAAGTTTCCGTCAACGTTTTTATAAAGTCCCTCTGCCCATCTTTCGGTGTGTCCCATTTTACCAAGGACTCTTCCGTCAGGTGATGTGATACCCTCAATTGCAAAGGTCGAGCCGTTGGGATTATACTGAATTTCATTGGTTGGATTTCCGCTTAAATCAACATACTGAGTAAGAATCTGACCATTCTCAGCCAAAGTCTTCACAAGCTCATCGCTTGCCATAAAGCGACCTTCACCATGAGAAATTGCAACAGTATAAATATCACCAACATTTGCATTCGTCATCCATGGTGATTTGTTGGATGCAACCCTTGTACGTACCAGTTTTGACTGGTGGCGTGCAATGGTGTTGTATGAAAGTGTAGGGCAATTTTCGTCAGTGTCAATAATTTTTCCATAAGGCACAAGACCAAGCTTGATTAAAGCCTGGAAGCCGTTACAGATACCGCACATAAGTCCGTCACGCATATCAAGAAGCTCGGTTGTTGCCTCTTTGATTTCAGGGTTACGGAAGAATGCGGTAATGAATTTCGCTGAACCGTCAGGCTCATCACCACCCGAGAATCCGCCCGGGATGAACACTATCTGTGATTCCTTAAGGCTCTTTGCAAACGCCTCAACCGACTCTGAAATCGCCTGTGGCGAGAGATTGTTGATTACAAAGATTTCAGGCTCGGCACCTGCATCACGCATAACCTTTGCACTGTCAAATTCACAGTTTGTTCCGGGGAACACCGGAATGAGAACCTTTGGTTTCGCTACACCAACCTTTGGAGCAACTTTTGTTGTTGCATCAAAGCTAAACGCTGGAATATCTTTCTTTTCGGTTTCAATATTGCAAGAATAAATTTCTTCAAGCTTTCCCTCATAGTCCTTTTGAAGTTCAGCAAGACTAAGAGTTTCGCCCTTATATGAAATTTCTGTCTTGGCAGTCGTATAACCCAAAACAGTTCCAACATTTTCATCAGCCTTAAGTTCCACAATAAATGAGCCATAGCTGTATCCAAAAATGTCAGCCATAGAGATTCCGTCATCAAACTTAAAACCGATGCCATTACCCATAGCCATTTTCATTATGCCCTCAGCAATGCCGCCGTAAACAGGGGTATATACCGCAGCCGCCTTACCACTGTGAACAAGGGCAGTAACTGTCTTAAAGCACTCAAGAAGGCTGGTCGTCACAGGAAGACCATTCTTGTCATATTCAGGTTTAACCCATATAACCTTGTGTCCCGTCGCTTTGAATTCAGGCGAAATAATATTCTCGTTCTTTTCGGTGGTAACAGCAAAAGAAACAAGTGTCGGAGGAACGTCAATCTGTTCAAATGTTCCGCTCATAGAGTCCTTGCCGCCGATAGCCGCAATTTCAAGATTTTTCTGTGCATCAAGAGCACCAAGAAGTGCCGCAAATGGCTTGCCCCAACGTTTCGGGTCTTTCTTTGGCTTTTCAAAATATTCCTGGAAAGTAAGGTAAACATCCCGGAACGCCGCACCTGTTGCCACAAGCTTTGAAACAGATTCAACAACAGCAAGATAAGCACTGTGATAAGGGCCCTTTTCAGCAATGAATGGGTTATAACCCCAAGCCATCACAGAACAGGTGTTCGTGTGTGCCTTTTCAACAGAAACCTTGTTTGCCATAGCCTGAATAGGTGTGAGCTGATGCTTTCCGCCAAAGGGCATAAGAACTGTTCCCGCACCGATGGTTGAGTCAAATCTCTCTGAAAGTCCGCGCTTTGAACAAACATTGAGGTCACCCGCAAGTGCTATGTAACCATTCTTGAAATCTGCAGGGATTTCTTTGTCAAAAGCCTTAGGTTTCTCAGGTGCAATATCAATATGCTTTTCAGCGCCGTTTGAATTGAGGAACTCACGTGAAATGTTTACGATTTCCTTGCCGTTCCAGTGCATAACAAGATATGGCTTTTCTTTTACCGTCGCAACAACAGTCGCCTCCAAGTTTTCGCTTTCTGCAAGTTCTTTGAATCTTTCAACATCCTTTGCCTCTACAACAACAGCCATTCTCTCCTGAGATTCGCTGATTGCAAGTTCTGTGCCGTCAAGTCCGTCATATTTTTTGGGAACAGCATTAAGGTCAATTTCAAGACCGTCAGCCAATTCCCCGATAGCAACAGACACACCGCCTGCACCAAAGTCGTTACAACGTTTGATGAGCTTTGATGCCTCACTGTTGCGGAAAAGTCTCTGGAGCTTTCTTTCTTCAGGAGCATTACCCTTTTGAACTTCTGCACCGCAGGATTCAAGAGATTCAACCGTATGGGATTTAGAAGAACCGGTAGCACCTCCACAGCCGTCACGACCGGTCTTTCCGCCAAGAAGAATAACGATATCTCCGTCCTCCGGGCGCTCACGTCTTACGTTTTCCTGAGGAGCAGCCGCAATAACCGCACCGATTTCCATACGTTTTGCCGCATATCCATCATGGTAAAGCTCGTCTACCTGACCTGTGGCAAGTCCAATCTGGTTTCCGTATGAGCTATAGCCTGCTGCCGCACCGGTAACAATCTTTCTCTGTGGGAGTTTGCCCTCTATGGTTTCTGATACGGGCTTGAGCGGGTCAGCCGCACCGGTAACACGCATAGCCGCATAAACATATGAACGACCTGACAGCGGGTCACGGATAGCACCACCAATACAGGTAGCAGCACCGCCAAATGGCTCGATTTCTGTTGGGTGATTATGTGTCTCATTTTTGAAGAGCAACAGCCATTTTTCATCCTTGCCGTCCACACACACATCAATTTTTACAGTACAAGCATTGATTTCTTCGCTTTCGTCAAGTTTGTCAAGCTTGCCGTTTGCTTTTAAGTATTTTGCGGCGATTGTACCAATATCCATAAGGTTTATGGGCTTGGTTCTGCCGATTTCCTCTCTGGTCTTTATATATCTGTTATAAGCCGACTGAAGCAGTTCATCCTCAAATTTAACACTGTCAATGGTGGTAAGGAATGTAGTATGACGACAGTGGTCAGACCAGTATGTGTCTATCATTCTTATTTCTGTGATAGTGGGGTCGCGTTTTTCGCCGAGGAAATACTGCTGACAGAACTTGATGTCATCAATATCCATAGCAAGACCCATATCATCAATCATTTTCTTAAGACCTTCCTCAGAAAGTTCAATAAATCCGTCAAGTGTCGCAACAGTGGTGGGTATATCATACTCGATTTTCAGGGTATCAAATTTTTCAAGAGTTGCTTCTCTTGATTCTACGGGGTTAATAACATACTTTTTGATTTCAGCAATGTCACCATCTGAAAAGTCACCATAAAGCAAATAAACTTTTGCCGCTTTAACAGTAGGTCTTTCGCCTTTTGAAATCAACTGAATACATTCCTCAGCAGAATTTGCACGAAGGTCAAACTGACCGGGCAAAAATTCCACAGCGAAAACAGCATCAGCATTCATCTCAATTTCCTCTGAAACCGTGTCAAGCTGAGGCTCTGAAAAAACTGTACCCTTGCAATAATCAAAAAGCTCTTTGTCAATATTTTCAACATCATAGCGGTTGATTATTCTGAGGTCCTTGAGCCCTTTTATCTGGAGCAGATTGACCAAATCATTTTTAAGTGACTTTGCTTCAGCCGCAAGCTCACTCTTTTTCTCTACATAAACTCTGTAAACCATTATTTTGTTCCTTTCTTATGCATTTTCTGCCGCAAGGGCTTTTTGTCCTATATCGTGTCTATAATACGCATTGCTGAACTTGACAGTTTTTACTGTTTCATAAGCCGCGCCAATAGCATCTTTTAGTGAGTTTCCTATTTCAGTAACCCCAAGAACTCTGCCGCCGGCAGTAAGGAGCTTTCCATCTTCAAGCTTTGCCCCTGCAACATAAATGTTTTTGTCAGTGGGCATCGTTATTTCAAATCCACTGTCATATTTTTGCGGGTAACCATTTGATGCCATAACAACACAGCAAGCTGCCATATCTTTGAATTTAACTTTTGCATCTTTCAAGCTTCCGTTTGCGGTATGCTGCATAATTTCAAGCAAATCGCCATCCAAAAGCGGCAAAACAACCTGAGTTTCAGGATCACCGAAACGGCAGTTGTATTCAATAACTTTCGGGCCCTTTTCAGTGAGCATAAGTCCAAAATAAAGACACCCTTTAAAGGTTCTTCCCTCTTTGTTCATTGCATCAATGGTAGGGATAAAAATCTTTTCCATGCATTCATCTGCCACGGCTTTTGTATAATAGGGGTTTGGTGCGATAGTTCCCATACCGCCGGTGTTGAGACCCTCGTCGCCATCTTTTGCACGCTTGTGGTCCATAGAAGAAACCATAGGAATAACTGTTTCACCATCAGTGAACGAAAGCACCGACACCTCAGTGCCTGTAAGGAACTCTTCGATTACAACATTGTTTCCGCTTTCGCCGAAAATCTTGTCCTCCATCATGGAACGGACAGCCTCCTTTGCTTCATCACGGGTTGTTGCAATTATAACGCCTTTTCCAAGCGCCAAGCCGTCAGCCTTGATAACTGTGGGAATTGGTGCCGTTTCAAGATATTTAAGTGCTTCATCAAGGTCAGAAAACACCTCATATTCCGCTGTTGGAATGTTATATTTTTTCATAAGGTTTTTTGAAAAAACCTTGCTTCCCTCGATTATTGCCGCATTTGCCCTTGGCCCAAAGCAAGGAACTCCTATTTCTTCAAGAGCATCAACCGCGCCAAGCACAAGAGGATCATCAGGCGCAACCACAGCAAAATCTATCTTTTGCTGTTTTGCAAAGTCACGGATACCGTCAATATCTTTTGCACCGATGTTAACACACTCAGCATCGGCTGCAATTCCACCGTTTCCGGGGAGTGCATATATCTTTGACACCTTTTCGCTTTCTTTCAGTTTTTTGATGATGGCATGTTCACGTCCGCCACCGCCTACTACCATAATTTTCATAATGGGAAATCCTTTCTTTCGTCTCTAATTTCAAAGCCCCTTAAGAGTGCGGTAAATTTGATGCAGAACACATAAACCGAGTCCGCCGCTGTGCTGTGTGCACCGCAAGTGGCGAGGTTTATGTGTAGCACAAAGCTTTTGTGTGGTCTGCACCAATTTAACCACTCTTTCATTTTAGTGGTGGAAAAGACGCATCTTAGTAAACGCCATAACCATATTGTGATTGTTGCAAGCCTCGATTACATTGTCATCACGGATTGAGCCACCCGGCTGTGCAACATATGTTACACCGCTTCTTGCAGCCCTTTCGATGTTATCGCCAAAGGGGAAGAATGCATCACTGCCAAGAGCAACGCCAGAAAGGGTCGCAAGGTATTCTCTCTGTTCCGCTCTTGTGAACTCCTCAGGCTTTTCGCTGAACAGCTTTTGCCAATTGCCATCGCCAAGCACGTCCTCTGCATCCTCTGAAAGATAAACATCAATAGCATTATCACGGTCAGGTCTTCCCACACTGTCAAGGAAGGGGAGATTTAAAACCTTTTCATGCTGACGAAGATGCCAGATATCCGCCTTGTTGCCCGCAAGTCTTGTGCAGTGAATTCTTGACTGCTGACCTGCACCAACGCCAATCGCCTGCCCTTCCTTTGCAAAGCAAACTGAGTTGCTCTGTGTATATTTAAGTGTTATGAGCGCAATGATGAGGTCACGCTTTGCTTCTTCGGGCATATCTTTGTTTTCGGTTACAATGTCCGCAAGCAACTCTTCATCAATTTTGAAATTATTTCTTCCCTGCTCAAATGTAATGCCATAAACCATCTTTGTTTCCTTTTCTTCTGGAACAAACTCCGGGTCAATTTTTACTATATTATAATTTCCGTTTCTCTTGCTCTTTAAGATTTCAAGAGCCTCAGGCTCATATCCCGGTGCAATAACGCCGTCAGAAACTTCGCGTTTTATAAGCTTTGCGGTTGTAACATCACAAACATCGCTGAGGGCAATCCAGTCGCCAAAGGATGACATTCTGTCAGTACCTCTCGCACGGGCATAAGCAGTTGCCAAGGGAGACTCATCAAGACCATCGATGTCATCAACAAAGCAAGCCTTTTTAAGCTCCGCACTCATAGGTGTGCCAACAGCCGCAGATGTTGGGCTTACGTGTTTAAACGATGTCGCAGCGGGCATATTTAGTGCATTTTTCAGTTCTTTCACAAGCTGCCAGCTGTTGAATGCATCAAGAAAGTTTATATATCCCGGTCTTCCGCTTAAAATTTCAATGGGAAGCTCAGCACCGTCATTCATAAATATCTTTGAGGGTTTTTGATTGGGGTTACATCCATATTTAAGTTCAAATTCTTTCATTTCAAAAATCATCCTTTCAACCTTTGTCTAAATCAAACCTTAAGTTCTGTAGCCGCATCGCCCTGATAGAACTTATCAATCAAGGGATTTAGCACCTCTGCCACAAACCTTTCTGTCTGGGACACGCTTCGTCCTATATAAAGCCTGGGGTCAAGTTCTGCCCTGATTTCTTCTTCGGTAAGGGGGAAGTCATCATCTGCTGCAATTCTTTCAATCAAATCGCAAACACCGCCCTCCATCTTCACCTTTGCCGCTGCCGCATGCGAATGTGTGCGGAGCTTTTCGTGAAGTTCCTGACGGTTTCCGCCTTTTTTGACCGATTTCATCATTATATTTTCTGTTGCCATGAAAGGCAGCTTTTCCATAACTCTTCTTTCAATCACCTTGTCATAAACCACAAGCCCTGATGTCACGTTTATATAAATATTCAGCATAGCATCCACAGCCAAAAACGCCTCCGACACCGAAATGCGTCTGTTCGCTGAGTCATCAAGAGTTCTTTCAAACCACTGTGTTGATGCGGTGAATGCAGGGTTCAGCGAATCCACAATCACATATCTCGCAAGTGCCGAAATTCTTTCCGACCGCATTGGGTTTCTCTTATATGGCATAGCGGATGAGCCAATCTGTTTCTTTTCAAAAGGTTCTTCTATTTCTTCAAAGGACTGAAGGATTCGAAGGTCATTTGCAAACTTATATGCACTTTGAGCAAATCCCGAAAGAGCGCCAAGAAAATATGCTTCCACTTTTCTTGAATAAGTCTGTCCCGATACGGGAACACAGCTGGAGAATCCCATTTCCTTTGCAATAATTTCTTCCATTCTGTCAATTTTTTCTTCATCGCCCTCAAAAAGCTCCATAAAGCTTGCCTGAGTTCCGGTTGTTCCCTTTGAGCCAAGAAGTCTGAGCTTTTCTACCTGATGCGAAAGCTCTTCAATATCCATTGAAAGTTCATACGCCCAAAGTGTCGCACGCTTTCCCACGGTAGTGAGCTGTGCCGGCTGAAGATGTGTGTATGCAAGGCAGGGCATATCTTTATAGTGAAGAGCAAAATCTGCAAGGTTTTTGAGCACCTGCGCCGCTTTTTTGAGAACTATCTCGGATGCCTTTTTAAGAGCAACCACATCAGTGTTGTCCCCAACATAACAAGATGTTGCACCAAGATGTATTATTGGCTCCGCCTTGGGACATTGCTTGCCAAAGGCATAAACGTGTGACATAACATCGTGGCGAACAACCTTTTCACGTTCCTCTGCCACATCAAAGTTCACGTCATCCTTGAATTTTTCCATTTCAGCAATCTGCTCGTCTGTTATAGAGAGGCCAAGCTCCTTTTCGGCCTTAGCAAGGGCAATCCAAAGCTTTCTCCAAGTTCTGAACTTGAACTTTTCAGAAAAAACCTCCTGCATTTCAGGGCTTGCGTACCTTGTCGAAAATGGAGAAATATATTTTTCTCTTCTGTCTTCCATTTCGGTTCTCCTTAAACGTTTTTATTTATCATACGGTTTGTTTCCGCGCCGCTTTCCAAATCAATATACCTCACATAAAGTGAAATCTTGTTTGCTTCATTGAGGTTATTCCAGATTTTTTCTGTGAATTCATCAATATCATTGGGGATTTCCACTCTTTCAGGCTCGCCCTGGAATGTGGGAATGGGATCTCCGTCACAAACATAGGTGTGAATGAAATGTCCAAGCCCAGAAAGTGCCTTATATGAATAAGTAAACCTGTTACAAGCACTGCCCTCAGCGTCCGCGCTCTTCAAAATGCTCATCTTGTATGAAAAATCATTTTCGCCGAAAGTCATCATGCCGCTGATTCTCGGTGTCCAGTTGGGACCGTCAGGCTCAAATTCACGAGTATCAAGGGCCTCTTCAAAAGTCTTACCTTTTTGCAAAAATTCAATAACCGTATCAGTCTGGTCACCATTTGTCACAACAAGCTTATTTTCAAATTTGCGAACAGGTGAATAAATAATCAGCGACGGGTCCTCAACCTTTGATGCATCAAAAGGATGAATAATAACCTCGCTGCCATCCTCAATAAACACACGGTTGCGGCTGTTTTCAGAACGTCCCATAATGAAATATGCAAAAACCGCTGATTTTTCGTCCTTGCTCTTTCCAATCACAATACCTCTGCCAACATAAGCGTTGTCACGGATAAGTTCACCCATATCGTTTATTTCATAAATATTCATAACAGATTTCTCCTTCTAAAATTATCTGGATTTCACAATTTCACAAGACACCAATTCGGCAGCCGAGGGAAGAAGATGCCATTCCGCCTCTTCCATAACACGTCTTTGCAAAACCTCGGGGGTGTCTCCGTCTTTTATTTCAACCGCTCTTTGCAGTATAATCTCACCGCCGTCAGGAATTTCGTTTACAAAATGCACAGTAGCACCCGTAACCTTTACCCCATATTTGAGTGCCGCCTCGTGAACGTGTAGTCCATAAAAACCCTCTCCGCAAAAAGACGGGATAAGCGAGGGATGAACGTTTATTATCCGTTTTGGATAACGTGATGTGAAACTCTCACTCAAAATACACATAAATCCGGCAAGTATTATAAGCTCAATGCCGTTTTCGGTGAGCACCTCGACAAGTTTTTCCTCAAACTTCTGGGCACCCAATTCTTTCTTGGAAACCACCGCGGTTTTTATTCCTGCCTTTTCAGCACGGGTAAGAGCAAAAGCATCGCTGTTGTTTGACACAACAAGCACGATTTCACCACTTTTGATTTTTCCCTCATTTTGCGCATCAATAAGTGCCTGAAGATTTGTTCCGCCTCCTGACACAAGCACCGCAATCTTTGCTTTATTTAGCATATAACCACGCTTTCGTCACTCTTTATGATTTCGCCGATTACATAGGCGTCCTCACCGTTTGCTTTCAAGGTCTCAAGAGCCTTGTCTGCATCTTCCTTGGCAACTACGATACTCATACCAACGCCCATATTGAAGGTGTTGAACATATCACGTTCAGGGATGTTGCCCTCTTTTGCAATGAGTTCAAAAATCGGAAGAACACGAACAGCAGCTCTTTCAATCTTTGCACCAAATCCCTTGGGAATACTTCTCGGAATGTTTTCATAAAAACCGCCGCCTGTGATATGAGAAACCGCTTTAACTTTAACAGCCTCAAAAAGTGCAAGCATAGGCTTTACATAAATTCTGGTAGGTGTAAGAAGTGTTTCACCAACACTCTTTCCGCCAAGTTCTTCGCGCGGCGCCTTGATATCTGCATTTTCAACATCAAAAACCTTTCTCACAAGTGAAAAACCATTTGAGTGAACACCACTTGAGGGAAGAGCAATGATTACATCACCCTCTTTTATGGCCTTGTTGTCAAGGACTTTCGCCTTATCAACAACGCCCACAGAAAAACCTGCAAGATCATATTCATCTTCAGGATAAAATCCGGGCATTTCAGCAGTCTCACCACCGATTAAAGCACAGCCCGACTGAACACAGCCTTCAGCAACGCCCGAAACAATGTCTGCGACCTTTTCAGGATAGTTCTTTCCAACCGCAATGTAGTCAAGGAAGAAAAGAGGTTTTGCACCACAGCAGATAATGTCATTCACACACATTGCCACGCAGTCAATACCAACAGTATCATGCTTGTCCATAAGGAACGCCATCTTGAGCTTTGTTCCAACACCGTCTGTTCCACTGACCAGAACAGGCTTTTCAATTCCTGTAAGGTCCATTTCAAAAAGGCCGCCAAAACCACCAATATCCGATGCCGCACCTTTCGTCATAGTTCTTGCGATATGCTGTTTCATAAGTTCAACAGCCTTGTATCCGGCAGTAATATCAACGCCTGCCGCCTTGTAACTTTCACTAAAGCTTTTTTCCATTTTCATTTTTCCTTTCTGTATAACAAAATCAGTTTTGAATTTTATCTGTTTATTCCTTGCCGTCCCAGCAATAAGTGCAAAGCTTGCATCTATCGATTCCTATTGCTTTGATTATTCCCTCAAGGGACTGGAAATCAAGAGACGCAAAGCCAAAGTTTTTGCTTATAGTTTCCCTGAGCTTTTTGCCACGCTCTGTAGAGCCGTCGCTGTATTCCTCAAGGTGTTTGAGTCCTTCTTCGCCCTCAAGCTCCATAACAGTCTTTCTTGCAATCAGCTCCATCTCATTCTTGCTGCTTGAGAAGTTGAGATATTTGCAGCCATGCACGATTGGCGGACAAGCCGACCGCATATGTACCGATTTCGCCCCGTTCTCATACAAAAACTCAACCGTTTCCTTAAGCTGTGTACCCCTGACAATGGAGTCATCCACAAACAGAAGGTTCTTATCTTCAATAAGCTCGTGGATTGGGATTTGCTTCATTTTTGCAATCTGTATACGCTCGGTCTGGTGACTTGGCATAAAGCTTCTTGGCCAAGTGGGCGTATATTTTATAAACGGTCTGGCAAAAGGAACGCCGCTTTCGTTGGCATAACCGATTGCATGGGGTGTGCCAGAATCCGGAACGCCGCTGACAAAGTCAAGGTCGGTTGCATTTCCGAGCCTTTTATCGTTTTGAGCCATAATCTGACCGTTTCTGTATCTCATAGTTTCAACATTTTTGCCCTCATAGTTGGAGTTGGGATAACCGTAATAGCTCCACAAAAAGGCACAAATTTTCATTTCTTTTCCGGGAGGTGCAAGCTGAGTGAGACTGTCCTTTGAAATTTCAACAATTTCACCTGGACCAAGCTCCTTTTCATCATCATAACCAAGCTTCTTATAAGCAAAGGATTCAAATGACACCGCATATCCATCCTCGTTTTTTCCGATAAGCACCGGAAGTCTTCCAAGCTTGTCGCGGGCTGCGATAAGTGTACCGTCATTTTTCAGGATAAGGATTGATGCCGTACCCTCAATGACGTCGTGAGCAAACTTTATTCCCTCAGCAAAGCTTTCCTTTTGGTTTATGAGTGCTGCCACAAGGTCTGTTGAATTTACTTTACCTCCGGTCATAACCCCAAAATGTCCGCCCCGTGACAAATATTTTTCAATCAGGTCCTCCGCATTGTTTATTTTTCCAATGGTTGCTATGGCATAAGTACCCACATTTGACCTTATAAGAAGAGGCTGCGGGTCTGAATCGCTGATAACCCCAATGGCCGCATTCCCCTTCATTTCTTCAAACACATTATCAAACTTAGTCCGAAATGGAGTGTTTTCAATGTTGTGTATATCCCTCTGGAGCCCTATTTCGCTGTCGTAAGCTGCAATTCCGCCACGGCGTGTACCAAGGTGCGAATGATAGTCCGTTCCAAAAAACACATCCGCTATGGCATTATGCCTGCTGACTGTACCAAAAAAACCGCCCATATATTACCTCCATACGTGTTTCGTCTTTTAAGCATTAATTTCTTCATCAATATTTTCACGTTTAACTCATCACACTGTGCAATTTATCCCTGTACCTTCAGTCTAATAACAAAGACATCCACTATTACGAGGATCTGCACCGCAGGAAGCGTTAAACTTTTCTTCGATATTCTTGTTTTTCAAAAGCACACCGTCTTGCGCTGATTTTCTCTGTGCATCCAGTTTGTCCGCAAGTGCCTTATCATCCACAGCAATAATCTGTGCCGCAAGAAGTGCCGCATTCTGTGCCCCGTCAATAGCAACTGTGGCAACAGGAATTCCGCCAGGCATTTGAACTGTTGAAAGAAGCGCATCAAGTCCATCAAGAGTCGATGACTTAACAGGAATACCAATAACAGGAAGTGTGGTATTTGCTGCAATAGCACCGGCAAGATGTGCTGCCTTTCCTGCTGCTGCAATAATCGCTCCAAACCCGTTTTTGCGAGCATTTATTGAAAAATCCCTCGCCTCAACAGGTGTTCTGTGCGCAGAATAAATATGCACTTCAAAGGGAACTTTCAAATCCTTCAGCGTGTCAATAGCCTTCTGAACAACCGGCAAATCACTGTCGCTACCCATAATAATTCCAACTTTTTTCATTTTCAGTCCTCCCAGAATTCAAAATAAAACCAAAAAAGGGCAGTCCTGCACAGTTTGACAGGACTGCCCAGACGGTCGGCATAATTATTGTCTTTTGCTCCCCTGTGGTAAACCCACATAATCCGTCAGTCACAAAAAACCACTCACGCGACAATGTGTCTTTTGAATCACACATTGTCACCTTGTTAATTTTATCACGATACATACATTTTGTCAAGAAATTTCCAATGTTCTTCCGTGTTTTTTTGACAATTATTGCACTTATTTTTAAAGCAACTCCCCGAACACAAATTCTTCTATCTCGCGGGCGATTTCTTCTGGCAGTTTATTGCCATCAAAAATTTTCACCTTTTCAACATCTTTCATTAAAGAAAAAGCATCCATATAAGCGCATCTCACAGCAGTAAGCCTTTCAAGGCTCTCATAAAGTTCAATGTTTTCACGGTTTCGGGAAATTCTTTCCATTGCAACCTCAGGGGCTACATCAATAAAAATAGTGCAGTCGGGTCTTAACGTCTCTGCCGCCAGACGATTGGCAGAAATCACCCACTCCTTTGGCACTTCGACACTTTGATATGCATAGGATGAAAAATAATATCTGTCACATAAAACGTGCTTCCCCTCATCAAGGGTTTTGCACACACCGTTTTCGGGATTTGTAAGGTGGTCAAGCCTGTCCGCCACAAAAAGAGCCGCGGTAACCTTTGGGTCAGCCTTCTTTTTACCTGAAAGTATCTCGTGAAGAACCTCGCCTGCAATGCCGTATGTAGGCTCAAGGGTTTCGCAAAAAGCCATTTCCCTCTTTTCAAAAGCCTTGGCAAGCATTTTTATCTGGGTGCTTTTTCCGCTTCCGTCAATCCCCTCAAAAACTATAAATTTCCCCTTTTTTTGCATATCGCATCTCCCTTTTCATTTATCTTTTATATTGTATCAAAATCTTTGATTTCCGTCAATAGAATAAATTTATTTGCTGCGGACAAATCACAGCTTTTCGTCTTCCTGCGTATAATACAATATACTTAAAAAATCAAGCAAGTAGAGAACGCCCCGACAAAGCTTTCGTAAATTTAAATTTCTCATCGGGAGGTGCAAAAATATGGGATGCTTCGGTGGATGCGGAGGAAATAATTGCTGGTGGATTATTATCCTCATTCTTCTGGTTTGCTGCTGTGGTTGCGGTAACGACAACTCTGGCTGCGGTTGCGGCATGGTAAGTCCTCGCGACAACAACTGCTGCTGCGACTAAGCAAAACAAAAACAGTAATCTGTGAAAGGAGGTGTCCTGTATGTGCTTCGGTGATAACAACTGTCTCTGGATTATCGTTTTAATCCTTCTCATAAGCTGCTGCTGTGGTGGCAACAACAACTCTGGCTGCGGTTGCGGCTGCTAAATTTTAGCTAAAAACACCGGCGTTCCAAAAACAAGGATCGCCGGCTTTATTTTATTTCTATAACAAAACAAAAAACCTTTTCTTCAAATTCTCTTGTATTTACCCCTTGTTTGTGGTAAAATATTAAAGCTGATTTCAAAACAAGGGGATTAAATCATGAACAATTTTTTTGGTCATTTAAAAACAGTTGCCCGCCACCGCCAAAAGGTGATAGTTCACTGTTTCAAAGCGGGTATTCTGCTGAGGGGACTTCTTCACGACCTTTCAAAATACTCCCCCACAGAGTTTTTGCCTGGTGTGAAATTTTTCAAAGGCACACGCAGTCCAAACGAAGCCGAGCGCGAGAAGTTTGGCTTTTCTTCGGCATGGCTTCACCACAAGGGCAGAAACCGTCATCACTTTGAATACTGGACAGACTATAACCCAAAGACAAAAACAGTAGGCCCTGTCAAAATGCCACTCAAATTTGTAAAAGAAATGTTTTGTGACCGCGTGGCTGCAAGTAAAATCTATCAGGGAAAGAACTATTCCGCAAGCCACCCCCTTGAATATTTCCAGAGGGGCAAGGCAAACCGCAGTATTCACCCCGAAACATCGGAAATTCTTGAAAGTTGGCTCATTATGCTTTCCGAAAAAGGTGAAAAGGAAACCTTTCGTCACATAAGGAACTTTAAATAAATTCCCAAAAAACAAAAGGGATTAAACCTCACGGTTTAATCCCTCTTTTTTATATCTTTTCCAGTCCCCAGATTGTATCATTATAATCCATTATAGAACGGTCGCTGGAGAAAAATCCTGCCTTTGAAACGTTGATAATAGCTTTTTTGTTCCATACATCAGGCTTCTGGAAGTCTTTTGCCACCAAATGACTTGCATCAAGGTAAGACTCGAAATCACGAAGCAAAAGATACGGGTCTGCAAAACCGTTTCCAAACACAAGACTGTGATAAAGCTCCCTGAAAAGATTCTGGTTATCAGGTGTAAAAGTTCCATCAATAAAGCTGTCCACAATTCCCTTTATCACCATATTCTGTGAATAAACCTCAGGGCTTCCCGAATGTCCTGACGCATAGATACTCAGAACTTCCTGTGATGTAAGGCCAAAGATATAAATGTTATCAAGCCCCACACGCTGTGCAATTTCAACATTCGCACCGTCAAGAGTTCCTATTGTGAGAGCACCATTTAACATGAGCTTCATATTGCCTGTGCCCGATGCCTCCTTGCTGGCTGTAGAAATCTGCTGACTGAGGTTTGCTGCAGCAACAATCTTTTCAGCTGTCGAAACGCTGTAATTTTCAATGAACACAACTTTCAGAATATCCTTTGTCCTTGGGTCACTATTCACCACTTCTGCAACGTTGTTAATAAGCTTGATAATCAGCTTAGCTGTATGATACCCAGGTGCCGCCTTTGCCCCGAAGATAAAGGTTTCAGGAAGCATACTTGCCTGAGATGGATTTTCAGTTATCATCTTATAGCGATAAATAATATGCATAACCTTCATAAGCTGACGCTTGTATTCGTGAAGTCTTTTTATCTGCACATCAAAAAGTGACTCGGGGTCAACCAGAATCCCATTATGTTCTTTAATGTATTCAGCCAATTTCAGCTTGTTGTCCTGCTTGATTTTTGCAAACTTTTCGCGGAATGCCGCATCATCAGCAAACTTTTCGAGTCCCTCCAGCTTTTCAGCATTCTTTATCCAACCATCACCAATCGACTCGGTGATAAGACCCGCAAGTTCAGGGTTTGCTTGAAGCAACCAACGTCTTGGCGTAACACCATTGGTAACATTCTTGAACTTTTCAGGATACACCATATAATAATCCCTGAACGTCTCATTTTTAAGAATTTCAGTATGGAGTGCCGCAACGCCGTTGACGCTGTGACAAGCGGTGAGACAAAGATTTGCCATATTGACCTGACTGTTTGAAACAACCGCCATATATTCAATTTTTCCTATGTCGTTTCCAAACCGCGATGTCAAAAATTCACGCTGTCTGCGGTCAATTTCCTTTATAATCATACTAACTCTGGGAAGAAGACTTTCCACCATTGACATCGGCCATTTTTCAAGAGCCTCCGCCATAATTGTGTGGTTGGTATATGCAAAGGTTTTCTGAACAATCTCCCACGCCTCGTCCCAACCAAAGTTTTCCTCGTCCATAAGTATTCTCATCATTTCAGGAATTGCAATAGTTGGATGAGTGTCATTTATGTGAATCTGAACATACTTTGGAAGCTCCCAAAGATTATGTCCTCGACGCTTCTGTTTTGCAAGAATCCACTGAATTGTGGCAGAAACAAAGAAATATTGTTGCTTAAGTCTGAGTAGCTTTCCCTCATAATGATTATCCTCAGGATAAAGCACCTGGGAAACCACCTCTGCAAGCTCCTTATCCTTAATCGCCATGGTATAATCGCCACGGTTGAATTCGCTCATATTGATAATTTGGGGGGAACGTGCTCTCCAAAGTCTCAAGGTGTTCACAAGCTTTGAGTTATAACCCGAAATCGGCATATCATAAGGCTCGCCAATAACAGTGTTATAGTCAACATGACGAAACTTCATGCGGTTGTCTTCAAAATATTCCTCAATACGACCATTATAGTGCACTTCAACACTATCCTCGGGTCTTTCAACCTCCCACACGTTTCCGTCTTCAAGCCACGGGTCAGGCATTTCTATCTGGTATCCGTCGACAATCTTTTGTTTAAAAAGACCATATTCATAACGGATTCCGCAACCAAAGGCAGGGAGTTCAAGGGTTGAAAGAGAATCAAGAAAACACGCCGCAAGTCTGCCAAGACCGCCGTTTCCAAGTCCCGCATCGTTTTCTGTCTCTTCAATCTTTACAAGGTCAAGACCCATTTCAGAAAGAGCCTCTTTATAAATGTCTGTCTGCATAATGTTCATTATGTTGTTTCCAAGAGCTCTTCCCATCAAAAATTCAAAGGAAAGATAATAGAGTTCTTTTTTGTGGCTATTTTCAAGAAGCTCTCTTGATTTCGCCCACTCTTCCATTATTTCGTCCCTGACGGTGAAAGCACACGCCTTATAAATCTGGTCAGGTGTTGCATTTTCAATGGTTTTTCCAAAGTATCTTCTGAGCTTTCCTGAAATACTGCTCTTTATTTTTTCCTTAAGCATCTTCTTTTCTGTCTTATTCATTTTGTTAAATTTCCTCCAAGATTACATTACAAGCTAAAATATATTTTTTCATATTCCTTTGCAGAGCCTTCCCATGAAAATCTTTGATTTATGGCACGCTTTGCAAGTTTCTCCCACACTTCTTTATCTGCAAAGAATCCGATTGCACGGCGTATGGTATACATCATATCGTGACTGTTTGGTGCATAAAAGCTGAAGCCATTCCCCTCATCGGTGAATTCATTATATGACATGATGGTATCTTTAAGACCGCCCGTCTCACGCACAATGGGAATTGTGCCATAAGAAAGAGCAATCAGCTGTCCAAGTCCGCAAGGCTCAAAAAGAGACGGCATCAAGAATAAATCTGATGCGGCATAAACCTTATGCGCAAGCTCGTTGCTGAACATAATATTCGCAGACACCTTTTCGGGATTACACCAGGCATAATGACGAAACATATTTTCATATTTTTCTTCGCCAGTACCCACAATAACAAACTGCATATCAAGGCTCATAAGTTCTTCCATAGCCTCAGCAATTATATCAATACCCTTTTGGTCAACAAGCCTTGACACAAGGCCAATCATAACCTTTTCGCCGTCAACAGGAAGTCCAAGCTGACTTTGAAGCGCCATTTTATTTTTCTTCTTTCCAGAGAGGACACTTCTCGCCGTATAATTATGCTCAATATACGGGTCGGTTTTTGGATTATATTCATCATAATCAATTCCGTTAAGTATGCCAAAAAGAGCATTACTCCTTGCCGTGAGAAGCCCGTCAAGAGCCTCGCCCCCCGTGGGCGTTTTTATTTCTTCGGCATAAGTCGGGCTCACGGTGGTAACCGCCATAGAATAGGTTATTCCCGCTTTCATAAGGTTTGCACAGCCGTGAAATTCCAACTTGTCATCAGTGAAAAACGAATCGTCAAGAGATAAGAAATCCTTCACCGCATCAATTGAATAAATCCCCTGATATTTGAGATTATGAATGGTGAAAACCGTTCTTATATCCCGATAAAAATCATTCTTTTTATAATACCCCTCAAGTATAACAGGAACAGCCCCCGTCTGCCAATCGTGACAATGCACCACGTCAGGCTTAAAATCAAGCTTTGGCAAAAGCTCAAGCGCCGCCTTGTCAAAAAACGAGAACCGTTCAAGGTCGTCCCATCTGTAAAGGCACTTTTCCCCAAAATACTCCTCATTGTCCACAAAATAATATGTTACGCCTTGTCTCTTTATTGAGAAGACACCACAATATTTATTCCTCCACCCAAGTGGGATGTAGGTATAAAACAAATACTCCATTTCCCCTAAGAATTTCTCAGCAATGAGTCCGTATTTGGGAAGCATAACCCTTACATCATGACCAAGAGCAGCGAGACTCTGAGGTAGCGCCCCTAAAACGTCACCAAGTCCACCTGACTTCGCAAAGGGTGCAACCTCGGATGATAGCATCAATATATTCACACAAAAACCCCTTTCGCAGTACTTTTAAAGTCTTTAAACAACCTTTCTCTTTCCTATTACCAAAGGATAGGTACTCTCGCCCACAAGACTCTTTCCGCTACACAAAATAACCTCTTTGTCAAAAATCACATTGTCAACAGTGCAGTTGTCCATAATCTGAGACTTTTGCATAATAACAGAATTTTTCACCTTTGTGTTCTTACCGATTTTTACGCCACGGAAAACAATGCAGTTTTCAACCTCGCCGTAAATCTCACAGCCATCAGCAATAAAGGAATTTTTAACCTCAGCCTCGCGACCGTATTTCGTTGGAACACTGTCTTTCACCTTGGTATAAATGCTCTTTTTGTCCTCGCCGAAAAGCTCGCGTCTGACATCATCTTTGAGCAACTCAAGATTGAATTCAAAAAATGCATCAATGGTATCAATTTTTTTCTTGTATCCCTCAAACTTGTAGGCAAAAATTCTAAGCTTTCCAAGATTAGCAAGAAGAATATTCTTTGAAATAACGTGTTCATCGTGAGCCATACAGTCCTCAATCAGTTCAATAAGCAGACTCTTTTTAATGAAAAACATATGCATATATGCAGCATCCGACTTTTGTCTCTTAGGGTAAATCTGAATATCCGAAACACTTCCGTCGTCTGCTACATCAAACAAAATATGTTTTGCCAGTTCTCTCGAACCGAGCTTTGGTTCCTCTGTATAAACCACCGTTATATCTGCATCCTTTTCAAAATGAAAGTCCATGACTTTTTCAAGGTCAATATTGCAGATTGTATTACAGTCGCTAAGCATAACATACTCCTGACGGCTGCGGTTTAAATAACTCATAGCTCCGCTGAGGTAGTCAATGCCCCCCATAATGCGACCGTTTAAATCAACCGTTTCAGGGGGTGGCAGAATGAAAAGTCCGTTTTCTTTTCTTGCCATATCCCATGCTCTTCCGCTTCCTACGTGGTCAGTGAGTGAACGGTTTTTGAACCCTGCAGTAATACCCACATTCACAATGCCGGAATTCACCATGTTCGAAAGCATAAAGTCAATAATTCTGTATCTTCCGCCCACGGGCACCGCCGCAAGAGAACGAAACTTCATAAGCTCGCCCAAAGACGCCTCTGAATTTTCAGAAAAAATCAAACCCAGTGTATTATTGTTTACCATAATAAATCACCTCAGGCCGTAGCCGTTCCTTTCACAGATTTTTTGCCCGCAGCCTTTTCAGCAGACGGTTTTTTGATATTACGTGTAACCATAGAGCATCCCGCAACTTTTATGCCCTCTGCAATGCTCACATTTGGGCCGATAAGGGTAATATCGTCTGAGCAAATTTTTGTATTCACAAAATCCTTGTTTGCATCAGCCGCTGTGCTGCCGATTTCGCTGTTTTCCGCAATATATGCATCCGTCCCAATCATAGCTTTGTTGACGATAGCATTCTTTCCTATATGCGAATCAGGAAAGATAACCGAATCTCGCACCACGGCACCCTCTTCAACAGTAACACCCTGGAAGATAACCGAATTCTCTACATCGCCAAAGATTTCACAACCCTCTGTTATATAGCAGTTCTTCACCCTTGAATTGGGTGCTATATAGTGGGGCGGCTTTGCAGGATTTCGGCTGAAAATCTTCCAGCCCGGGTCATCAAGCTCATACCCCGGATTTTCCGAAAGAAGATTCATATTCGCTTCCCAAAGGCTCTCTATTGTACCAACATCTTTCCAGTATCCGTCAAATCTGTATGCAAGCATCCTGTTTTTATCCGAGAGCATAGCAGGGATAATATTTTTACCAAAGTCGTTGTCAGACTTTGGGTCATTCTCGTCTGCAATCAAGTACTTTTTAAGAATATCCCAGCTGAAGACATAAACACCCATTGATGCCAGGTTACTCTTTGGTTTTTTGGGTTTTTCTTCAAACTCCACAATGTTCATATTTTCATCGGTATTCATAATACCAAATCGTGATGCCTCATCCCAGGGCACTTCAATGACCGCAATGGTCGCCGCAGCCTTTGCCGCTTTGTGCGCCTTTATCATTTTTGAATAATCCATTTTATAAATATGGTCCCCCGAAAGAATAACCACATACTTTGGGTCAAACCCGCTGATAAAGCCAATATTCTGGTAAATCGCATTGGCTGTTCCCTTGTACCATTCGCCTTTTTCCGCAGAAACATACGGCGGAAGAACATAAACACCCCCATCATTTCTGTCAAGATCCCACGGCTGTCCGTT
>JAZQUY010000027.1:0-25673 GCA_045631525.1 Clostridia bacterium | reverse complement strand
TACCACATAATGTCGATTATGTGGTATTTTTATTTCAGCACCGCAAAAGCCCAAGTTTTTGCATTTGTTGTCTGTGAATTTCGCCTGTTTCCATTGTGTATATTCGTGTGGTGTTCACATTTGAATGACCAAGAATGTCAGCAAGTCTTACGACATCTTTTTGAATGGAGTAGTAGGTTCGTGCAAACAAATGGCGGAGATTGTGAGGGAATACTTTATCTTTTGATACCCCTGCACTTTCACATAGCTTTTTCATATCTGACCATATGTTGCTTCTATCAAGTGGTTTTCCGTTTTTGCTAACAAACACGGAGCCACTTTTTATATTGTTTTCTTTTATATAGTCTTTTAGCATCTTGCAAAGTTGCTCTGGTAAGATAACTATTCTCATTTTACCTTTACAGTTGATTACTGCTTGTCCAGATTTGACGGCAGAAACCGTTATGGATTTAAGTTCAGAAACACGGATACCTGTTGCACATATGGTTTGCATAAGGTAATACAATCTTTGGTTTTTCTTTTGCTTTGCAGCAACTAACAATCTTTCATATTCAGCCTTTGTCAGTTCTTTATCTTTGCTTGCAAATATTTGTCTTTGGATTTTAAGTGCCTTTACCTTCAGGTCATACCACTCGTTATATGCAAAGAAACTGTTAAGTGAGGACAGTATAGAATTCACACTTGCCGGAGCATATTTTTTTACTACGTGTTGCTTGTATTCAAGTACGACACTTTTGTTCAATTCTGTTTCTTTGCACCACTCCATAAATACTGTGATGTCACGGATATACTTATCCAAGGTAGAGGAGGACTTCTCCTCATCAATTAAATATGCTTTAAATTTTTGTATTAGTTCGTTTGTGATTTTTCTCATTTTGAATCAACTCCTTATAGTTTTATTTTATCACCAATGATAAAATATATAAGAGTTGTCAATGATTTGCGTTATTAATCATATTAAAAGGCGATTGTAATTTCGTTATCCGAAATACAATCGCCTTCATCGTGCATTTTCTTTGCTACAAGCAGTGCGTGCTTGACATAAATCATATTAAGTTTTTCTTTAATTTCTTTTGCCGGCATTCCTTGTTGAACCATCTTGAATACTTCAGCAACCACAGCACTTTCAATTCCGTATTTGTCTCCATACATAATGTCTTCCAATGTATACCTTGCCATTTGTGTCACCTCCCTTGGCAACACAAACAATATCACAGGAAGCGAAGAAAGTCCAGAACAATATTAACAATGTATGATTTTCACATTATAAATTATTAATTTCTAGGTGATTCCTTAAATAAATTTAAAAATTCTTTCTTAATACAGTTAGGCATATTAAAAGCATGCAATAAAAATATTGTTTATTTGTAAATTATGTGTTATACTAAAAAGTAGAAAAATGTAATCTAATGTTACTTTTGGGAAGAATATTTAATAAATATTCAAATATTATTTGAGGAGTGCCTCTTTATGAATTGCGAAACATACTATTTAAATTTGATGCTTAACCGAGGAAACGTTTATCATAATTTTAATAATTATCTGATATATAATGATGGTAGCGGCTATTTAAAAGCGGTTCAATTATGCCAATCTAGAGAACAACTTAGACACGCACTTAACTTTAAAGAACCCTTTTTAAAAACTTTTGATAATAGAATGTTTAGGTCAATAAATTTCGACCGCCTTCCTTTGAATAAAATAGCACTTCTGACAAGTACTTTCCTCTTTCTTTATAAACCTGAAATTAACGAATTCTTAAGTATAAAAACTGAATTTGAATATAGTTTTCTAACTAAGAATTATAAAAAAGCTAAAGAAATTTTAATTCAAGCATATAATAAATTTGGAATGTCTCTTTGGTTGTTAGATAATACATCCCTACTTAAAAATAATTTTAAGTGCGATATTCCGTTTATTGAGAACTTATCTGATATTGAAAATGCATACTATAGTATTTTCAACTTAAAAAATAACTTAAGAGAAAAACAGGACTATTACATAAAAAGAATGAGCGAAATGATTACGCCACAAAGATTTATTCAATCACAGGTAGATTTTTTTAAGTATTTACTTTTTGTTTCGTTTCCAACCTCAAACGAAGAATGGAAAAATGTAATTAAAATGACATATGAATTTTCACTTATAGACATGTATCTAGCTATTGATGCATTCTTGCAGGGAGGCATAGGGGCGAATTCTCAAAATGTACTTTTGAATAATTGCAGTGAATATATTTTTAATATTAAAAATATAGAAGGTAGTTCCTATTTGAAAAACGAAGTTAGGACTGCTGAAGAAATGTCAAATATTATTGAATTATTTGACAATGGGTGTTTTGAAAAGGTTATTTCTTATTTTTTCAGCAATGATTGTGATATGTATAGCTCGTTTGGTGCTTATAAATTAGTCGCATTATCATACCTAATGACAAATTCCTCTCTACTAGACCAAGCTGACGTTTGTAGTGTTAATATATTAAATTCAATTGTCTTAATATTAAAAAAGGAGAAATCTAATATACTTGATGCTATCAATTCTTTAGCAATATGGGCAAGAGTATTAAGAACATTTCAAATTCAAAAAAACATATGCCTATTTTTGAATAGATTTGCCGGATATGATATGGAATGTTTTTTACAAGAAAGATCTAATTCTAAAGCAGATCGATGTTTTTATAAATTTGAATACGAAACCACCAACCCTATCCTCATGCCTTGCAAGTCAAAATTTTATAAATTAAACGAAGACCAACTGTCGGCGTTTTGGGATAGTTACAGTGTTAATATTGCAAAATATCCAGATGCTCAGGATTATTTTAGAGAGGCTTATATAACATATAAAGTAAATGATTTGGTTGCAGAAAACAAATACGAGGAAGCTACCGCGTTAATTGTAAATGCGTATATCGAAAATAAACTATTTGTAATCTTATTAAGCTCAGAAGCAATTGTGAATAATATTTTGCATAAAATTGGATGTAGAAAAAATCTATCCCTGGAAGAACTGTGTTATATATTTATAAATAATATTCCAGAATTTATTGTTGCTCGACGGGATTGTTTCTTGGATTATTTTGATAACTCTAATTATGATAGTCCCTTGGAATTAGCAAAAACTTCGAGTGAGTCTGATATAATTGTCAACTTTTTTCTTTACTATGTTTGTAATAAAGAGATGTTACCTAAGCTCTATAGACTTTTTAATTCATCAGAAGAAGTGGATGACTATCGACTTAAAATTTGTGAGTATTTGCTAGAAAATGACAAGCATCTTAATAAAAAACAAGTAATGAATGAAATAGAGAGAATCACTAAAAATCGAACTCTATCCAAAAAATTAAAAGAAGTAGAAAAAAGTCGATTAACTATTAACACCGATTCATTTAGAATTAATTGTTTCGACAAAATGATTGATGAGGTCGACGCATATAATAATACCGAACCCGAAACAATAATCGTAAAAGCAATAACAGATGGTGTAGTGGTAATGGGATTAGCCAATAGTCACGATACCATATTGCGAAATATGTATGGCATATATTGTAAAGAGTTTTGTTTTGGCAATCACGGAATAGATATGTCTTTAAGCACTAGAGTAAGACACGGTGCTTTTTCGAACCAAATTTTAAAGGGTTTTTCAGATAATAATCTATCTTTCAACGGACACGGTAGTAATAAATATTTTGATGAACTTATCGAAAGAGGAGCTATAGAACCGGATATTTGCAACGTTCTATCATCATTTGCTGAAAAAGTTCAAGCAAAGCTTGATTATTTCACGCAACACACCTTAAAGGTTGTATTTGATACGCCTATAGAAGGTGCTGTTTTTAGATATGATTTTGACAATAAAGAGTTAGGGGAAATTTACGAAAAATTCAAATTTGTCAAAACTATATCAATAGATGATGTAATTTTTGTTTTAAATGATTTTCTTGTTAACAAAACAAATGAGTACTTGAAAATTATAAAAGAGGAAAAACTACCTAGTCTGTTAACTGATATTTATAGTGAGATTGAGGAACTTTCTTTGAGCGTGAAAAAACATATAATTACTCTTGACACAAATAAACTAATTGAGCGACTTATCGTTCAAAGTAAGACCGCAATTCAAAACGAGTTTAATTTTATTTCTCAATGGTTTAATTTGTCAGAGTATAATAATTGGGAAGATTATAGTTTTAAAGAGTTAATAGAAACTTGTCAGGAAATAGCAAAAACTTTGTTTGCTGGATTGAGTGATGTTGATTTAAATTATTCATCAACGGAAAATCTGCTATTCAATGGTTCAACTTTTAGGCATTTAGTAGATGTGTTATTAATAATTTTAAATAATGCTGTAATGCATTCTGGCTATAAAGATGACCTTAGAAATCTTAAAATTAAAGTAGATGTAAATAATGATTCAGAATTTCTATATTTATCTTTTGAAAATAATCTTTCCGCAAATATTGACATAAATATTTTGGATGAGAGAATTAAAAAAATAAATAAAGACTTTAGCGAAAAAAGTTATTTAAAGATAAATACAAGGCAAGAGGGTGGAATGGGACTTTATAAAATAATGTACACAATCTTTTCAGTATTAAAACTTGGAAATAACTTCTTTGCATCAAGGAACGATAAAATATTTAGAATCGAAATCCAACTAAAAAAGGAGATATTAGTTCATGATGAAAATATTAATAGTTGATGATGATAATTTTAAGAGAGAAAACATTACTAACTTGCTGACGAGAGTAAGTATAGATTGCGATATAAGCATTGAAAAAGCGTTAAATCCAGGCTTACGTCGCCTATTTAATGATAAATATGATATAATATTATTGGATATGAGCTTACCAACCTTTGACCTTGCGGAAACAGAAAACTTTGACCCCTTTGGGGGATTGGCGTTCTTGCAAGAAATGAAAAGAAGAAATATTGATACATCTACCATAATCATTACACAATATGAAATCTTTGGAGAAGGGTCTACTCAACACACCTTAAATACTATAGACGAAAAGTGCAGAAATGAATTTCAAAATTATGTTGGACTAATATTATATTCTTCTTCCGATAGTGCGTGGAAAGAAAAATTAGTAAAAATGTTAGGAGGCCTTATTAATGGTTGATATATTGATTGTAGATGATAACACAAGTAGACCTCGCGAAATTATGTCCATAATTAACGATTTACCAGTTGATGTTGATTATGTTACTACGAAGAATGATGCTTTGTGCAAGTTAGAAAAAAAGGAATATGATCTAGCGATAATTGATATTATGCTACCAGAAAATTTGTCTGCTATAGATCCAGAGAAAACAGCCGGAGTAGAGCTAATTAAAGATATTGCAAAACGGAAAAACATACATCCCCCTATGAGTATTTTAGGAATTACATCTGATACCGAGACATATAAGGAAAGTAAGATTTTTTTTGACGAAAATTTAATTCCTATCTTGATTTGCACATCAGCTGATGATTCATGGAAAAATAAAATTACTGAAAAAATAAAATATTTAGATTTAGTAAAATCCAAAAAAAAGATTACTTCAGTAGATGTAGCTATTATCACTGCTGTAGAAGAAGAGTTTAATGCCGTAAAAGAATGTTGCAATTCATGGAATAAAGTTAATATAGACAATGATCCTGATACATATTTTGTAACAGACTTACACACAAATACAGGTAAAACCATAAAAATATTGTTAACAATGTTGCCTGAAATGGGCATGCCTGCCGCTTCTAACACAACAACTAAAATAACATTATGCTTTAAACCATCAAAGATTTTTATGGTTGGTATATGTGGTGGTATAAGAGATGACGTTAATTTGTGTGACATCATTATAGCTACGCAAACATGGGATTATGGATGCGGAAAAATTATGCCGAAAGACGATGAAACCAGTGCATATTATAAATTTTCAGCATCTCCAAGCCAAATACAAATACAACCCAATATTTTAGATAAATTAAAATATTCAACAGATGATATATTAAAAGTTATAACAGAAGATTGGAACGAAAAACATCCGGACAAGCCAGTAAACCCGAAACTAGAGTTCAGTCCTATGCCCTCTGGAGCATCTGTTATTTGTGACTCAACCCTATTTAATGAAATAATAAAGCCCCAACATCGCAAATGCAAAGGCATTGACATGGAAACTTATGGAGTGTATTATGCAGTAAATCACTCCAGCGTTAATAATGTGGACTTTTTGTCAATAAAATCCGTATCTGATTTTGCAGATACAGAAAAAAATGACGATTATCATTCTGTATGCTGTTTTTTGAGTTCTAATTTTTTAATAGAATGCTTAAAAAATGAAATTATATAAAGGCCCAGAACTTTATAATATAATTCTTAGACCTTAAAAAGAACATAAAAAAATCCCTGCTTGTTAGTTCTATTCGCAGAACCAAGCAGGGATTTCATTTCCTGATATTAAATTCCTAAAATGTCTTTATGGTGTCCCACATCAATAAGCAAGATAATAATACCGTTTTCATATTTCCATAATATGCGTATATCCATATTTACACTCATCTCAAAAACACCGGAAATACCTTGAACCTTCTTTGTTCTGAGTGACGGATAAAATGGATTTTCTATTAAAAGCTTTAATTTTTGTGCCACAGCTTTTTGTTCGATAGCAGATAATTTTTTAAGACTCTTTTCAAATTCTTTTGTATACTTTAATTTATACATTTTCTAAATCAATACCCATATCAGCAAACAAATCTTCAACGCTGTTAAATGCCTCTTGTTTTAAAGTATCTGCTTCGGTTTCCTTTATTATTTTTGCAATTTTAGCAATCTTATCTTTGGGGTACACAACAACGGGACATAGGAAAATACCGCCATCTTTTTCAACTATATCGAACTTATCGCCTTCAATGATACCAAGTTTCTTGATGATTTCCGATGGTATTGTTATTTGAGAACGGCCTCTGATTTCCGCTAACATTCTACTCACTCCTTTTTGAATCTCAAATTTTATGATTTTCCGAATTTCTTACACTTGTATTATATGCTAATTTCTTTAAAAAATCAAGTAAATTTCTAAAATTCATAAAGTGAAATTTTTGTAAACGCTGTTTTCACCCATTATTATGACATTTTTATTCTTTCACATATGCTATATAACCATTAGGATCTAGTATCAATGATGTGGGAGTTCAAGTCTCTTCGGGCGCACCAGAAAATTTAGAGCTTGCCTGACATTTGGCAAGCTTTTTTGTTTCAGGGAAATGATTTACTGACAAATCGCATATCGCCTTTGGCTCGCGCTCTTTGGAAGAGACCCTCAACAGCAAAACAATTCACCGGATTGTTTTGCAGGTTTCGGCTTCGGGCGCACCAGAAAATTTAGAGCTTGCCTGACATTTGGCAAGCTTTTTCTATATAACAAAAAATCCTTGACATCATCAAGATGTCAAGGATTTTATTATCTCAGTGCGGTGCTGTTGTTTAGAAGGGTTGTGCTGTAAAGGAACAAAACATCCTGATTGTCAAACTCAATAAAGTTCCCAAGGAAACCGCTTTGAATATACCTGATATCAACAATAGTGATTTTTTTGTATCCCGGCGCAAAAAGAGGTGCGATGCTGCTGCCAAAAGAATCTCTAAAAAGAATAAGTTCTTTGCTTGTTTTGGCGTTTGGATTTTCAATGGTCAAAAGCGGGGAAGTTCCCGAAAGAAACATTTCATAAGGGTCTTTTCCTTTTGCCTTTTCCATATTGTACATATCACGGATTTCAGGGACTCCGTTGTCATAGTATGTCACAGTGCAACTATTCAGGATGTCGTTTGTGAGATACTTTATGGTATCGGGTTTATGCAAAAGTGCTGATTGACCGAGATATACACCACGAAATGGATTTTCGAGAGTATTTTCTGTATATTCGGCAGATACATCTGTATTCATTCGTACTCCAAGAAACGCTGCAATATCGGTTATTTTTTCCTGCTTCCAGTGGGAGTCAGTATAGTAATAATCATCAAGTGAAAGCAGGGGCAGAATGTCAATGTATTCCATATAAGGAACTTTTGATTTAAAATCATCAATCAGTTTTTCGTAGTTAAGAGAAAGATATCGGTTTTCTTTGGCGAGGAATATGTTCTTATCAGGAACTATTGAAATAAAGATGTTCATATCTTTGTCTTTCATATAAGATTCATAAAGAAAGTTGAATTTTTCTGCCGCAATGCTCAGCATTTCATCATTTTGAGGATATTCAATTTTTGATATGTGATCACTTGCTGAGAAAAGACCGTTGTTATCCTTTTTGCCAAAGATTTTGGTTGAAAACAGGGCCTTTATTGTTCTGAGAGGTTTCCTGAGAGGTATCTGGTCAACGGCATATCCCTCAAAGCTGGTCATAAATTCACCAGAAAAAATTGATTCGGTTGAAACTGTGGGTTTTTCTGCAAGAGGTCTGCGCTCGCTTTCTGAAAAAGCTGTGTCGGGTTTTAAAAGACAACTTAATGTAAAAACCGCCAAGATGGCAGCAAAGATAATAGTCATGATTTTGTTCTTCAAATTATACACCTCCTAAAAACGGAAATAAAGGAACGGGTTAAATGAGCCGTCAGCAAGATAAGCAGTTGAAACAATCAATAGAATCAGCAAAGCTGGGATTTCCAAAAAATTTATAATGGTTGAAATTTGCTTATTTTTTTCAAAACGAGAGATAACGTTTTTCAAAAGCGGTGTTGCTGAAATTGCAGCTATTATAAGAATTATACCATAGTTGCGCAGACAGTAAAAGAATTCAGCCGACACAAGAGGAATATTACCAAAACCAAACATTCCGTAAAGCTGGGAGAGGGACTGAGAAAGGCCTTCTCCGCTGAAAATTGCAAAACTTATGGCTGTCAAAAACAGGAGATATATATGACTGAAAATCTTGTGTTTTGAAAGAAAATTTCTCAGGAAAAACTTTTCAAGGGTGAGAAGAATACCAAAATAAAGTCCCCATACAATGAAATTCCACTGGGCACCGTGCCAGAAGCCTGTCAAGAACCATACAGTGAAAATGTTGAAAAACAAACGGGCTTTGCCTACACGGTTTCCGCCCATGGGAATATAAACATAGTCACGAAACCATGAGCCAAGGGATATATGCCATCTGCGCCAGAATTCTGTTATGCTTGATGAGATGAATGGATAGTTGAAGTTCTCCATAAAGTCAAAGCCGAACAGCTTTCCAAGACCGATTGCCATATCACTGTAGCCTGAAAAATCAAAGTAAATCTGGAGCATATATGCTGCGATAAAAAGCCAGTAAAACAAAACGGATTTATCACCTGAGGCAAGGAAAAATTCCCCAAGTTCACCTAAGGTGTTTGCGAGGAGAATTTTCTTTGAAAGACCGATAATGAAACGTCTTATACCATAAGCTGTTTTGTCGAAACTGTGGCGTCTTTTGGTGAGCTGAGCTTCAATATCAGTATAACGCACAATAGGTCCTGCAATAAGCTGTGGGAAAAGAGCGATATATGTGGCAAGATTTATGGGGTTTTTCTGTGCCGAGGCATCGCCACGATACACGTCCACGGTATAGCTTAAAATCTGGAATGTATAAAAACTTATGCCGATAGGAAGAGTAAGACGAAGGAGTGATACGGAAAGACCTGTGACAGCATTGAAGTTTGATATGAAAAAGTCTGCATACTTGAAGTAGCCCAAGAAAGAAAGACTTATTGCGACAGAAAGAACGAGAAAAACCTTAGAAAGAATCCTGCCGCGAAAGGCTTCAATCAGCAAGCCAAAAACATATCCGAGTCCAACGGTCAAGAGCATAAGAAAAACATACCTTGGTTCGCCCCAGGCATAAAAGAATAAACTTGACAGCAAAAGAACGCTGTTTTTAATGCCTTTCGGTGCTGCAAGATATAGTACAAGTACAGCAGGCAGAAAATAATATAAAAACTGAATGCTTGAAAATATCATATTCTTCTCCTTTTAAATACATAAGAAAACGGACGCAAAACTGCGCCCGTTTTTAAGTTTATTTTTAGTCTTCAAGACTGGTGGGACACATTACAAAAAATACCTTGTTGCCAACGCTTCCTGTAACCATTTCGTCAGCAGCAACACAGATGTTCCATCTCAGGTCTGCATTTGATTTAAGTGTAGAGATAAAGCTTGATGCATCTGTTCCGTCGCTCAGCTCAAAAACATAACCCACAAAGGGAATTGAACCAATCATCGGAGCAAACATAGCGCCTGATTTGAAGCCCTTGATTTCGGCATTGCCAAAGCCTGAAAGAAGTCCTTCTTCAATGGGCATGGCACCACCGCTGAATTTGATAACAGGGCTTGTCACTAATGCTTCGGCAATAGAAAGTGTATCCATCCCACTGTTTGCCTTTTTCTTGAAATCAGCGAGAAGGGTATTTCCAAGAGTAGCACTTTCTGGAGCTTTTTCAGGCTCTTTTTCAGGTGTTACCTCAGGCTTTGTTTCAGGAGCCTTTTCAGGAGCTGCTTCGGGCTTTGCCTGTGGCTTTTCTTCGGGCTTTGCTTCAGGTTTTACCTGAGGCTTGTTTTCAGCGGGCTTTGAAACGGGTTTGTTTTCGGTGATTTCATCTTTTTTGTCGTCAGAACTTTCTTCTTTGTCCAAAAGCTCTACTTTTTCGTTTTCAATTTTGTCTGTTTCAACAATCGAGCCATCGTCTTTAATTGTTTCATCGTTTGCCTTTTTGCCGCAGGCCACAAAAGATAAAACAAGTGCGATAATTAAAATGATAGAAAGTATTTTTTTCATAGTATTTTCTCCTTAAAATTTATTTTCAATACAAATACTTTTGAAATTGCAAAAAGGTTGCAAAGATAAAAAATATTTTTTAAAATTCCACAATTTATTTTACAATATATAAGTGGACAAAGTCAATATAATATGTTAAAATTATCAAAATAAAGCTATATAAAAAAGGAGGCGTTTTTTGTGGACAGAATTGTTGTGGGGATTTTTGCACACGTTGATGCAGGAAAGACCACTATTTCAGAGGGGCTGCTTTTTTGTGCAGGGACAACACGAAATATGGGCAGAGTTGATGACGGAAACGCCTTTCTTGATACGGACGAGATGGAAAAGAAAAGAGGAATAACAATCTTTTCAAAGCAGGCGGTTATTGAAACGGAAGATATGATAGTAACCTTGCTTGACACCCCTGGACACACGGACTTTGCAGCCGAGGCGGAGAGGACCCTTTCTGTTCTTGATTATGCAATACTAGTGATAAGCGGAACTGACGGAATTCAAAGTCACACAAGAACCCTCTGGGAATTTCTCAAAAAGCACAGCATCCCCACTTTTGTTTTTATAAACAAGCTGGATTTGGAGGGCGCTGATAAAAAACGGGTTATTGATGAACTGAAAAATGAATTTGGTGAAAACTTTGTGGATTTTGGTGACAGCGACAGGGGGAATTTGTACGAGAATATTGCAGTATGCGATGAAAAGCTGATGCAGAGTTATCTTGAAAGTGGTGAAATTTCTCAGGAACTGCTGAAGAACGCGATTTGCAAGCGGAATATTTTCCCGTGTTTTGGTGGTTCTGCACTTAGGGCAGAGGGAATTGATGAGTTTTTTGAAGCGTTTTTGAAGTTTACAAAGCAAAGCAGTAAAATTGAAGATTTTGGAGCAAAGGTTTTCAAAATTGGTCAGGATGAACGCGGTCAGCGCCTCACTTTTATGAAAATAACAGGCGGGAAGCTTAATGTGCGTGATGTCTTGAAACGAGGTGAGATGGCCGAAAAAGTAAATGAAATCAGGATTTATTCAGGCGAAAAATACAAAAATGTGAATACAGCGGAGGCGGGAACGGTATGTGCAGTCCTCGGACCTCTCAGGACCTTTGCGGGACAAGGCCTTGGCTTTGAATGTGATGTTGAAAAGCTTACAGCAGAGCCTATTTTCAATTATAGCGTAAAGTTGCCAAGCGGAGTTGATGCTTCAGTGGCTCTTTCAAAACTCAGACTTCTTCAGCAGGAAGAAACCCAGCTTGATGTGAGCTGGAATGAAAGATTTCAGGAAATTCAGCTTAAAGTTATGGGTGAGATTCAGTTGGAGGTTTTGAAAAACCTCATTTTGAAACGATTCGATATGGATGTGAGCTTCGAACAGGGGCGGATTATATATAAGGAAACAATAAAAAACAAAGTTGAGGGCGTGGGACACTATGAACCTTTAAGACACTATGCCGAGGTGCATCTTGTGCTTGAGCCTCTTGAAAGGGGAGCGGGAGTTCAGTTTGCTATCGAGTGCAGTGAAGATGAGCTTGACAAAAACTGGCAAAGACTTGTGATGACACATCTGATGGAAAAAACTCATCTGGGAGTTCTTTGCGGTGCACCCATAACGGATATACGAATAACTTTAAAATCAGGACGGGCGCATCAAAAGCATACCGAGGGTGGAGATTTTCGTCAGGCAACATATCGTGCGGTGCGAAACGGTTTACGATGTGCAGAAAGTGTACTCCTTGAGCCTTATTATGATTTTGTTCTTCAAGTACCAAGAGAAAATGTAGGCAAAGCAATGACCGACCTTGATTTGATGGGGGCAGAATTTGGGGCACCTGAAACCAGAGGTGATACAACAAAAATTTCGGGAAAAGTTGCTGCTGATTCAATAAGAAACTATCAGGCAGAGCTTGTGGGATACACTCACGGTCTTGGAAAGCTCAGCTGTAAATTCAGTGGCTATGGACCTTGCAAGAATCCAGAAGCTGTTATTGAACAAATCGGATATGATGTTGATGCGGATGTTGAAAACACTGCTGATTCGGTATTTTGTGACCATGGTGCAGGCTTCACTGTGAAATGGGATGAAGTGAAAAATTATATGCACCTTGAGAGCGTTTTGAAACCAAAAAAGACGACGGCTACAGAGGTTAAAACGATTTCCGCTTCAAAGAACACAGCATCGGACGATGAACTGATGAAAATTTTTGAAAAGACGTATGGAAAGATTGAACGCAAAAATCCAAATCACATCATGAGGACACCCAAAGCGAATATACAGAGAAAAGAATATAAACCAAAGGAAAATGTTTTTGAAAAAGAGTATATTTTGGTTGATGGATACAATATTATTTTTGCGTGGGACGCGCTGAAAGAACTTTCGAAGGAAAATCTGGATGCGGCAAGAGAAAAATTGGTAGAAAGACTTTCTTCGTATAAGATTTTTAGGGGCAGCGAAATAATCGTTGTCTTTGATGCATACAAGGTAAAGGGAAATCCTGGCGAGATTGAACAGGTTGACGGTATAACCGTTGTCTATACCAAAGAAGCCCAGACGGCTGATGCTTATATTGAAAAAACAGCCAAGATATTGAGCAAAAATTATAAGGTTACTGTTGCAACCTCTGACGGTCTTGAACAGCTTATTATTTTTGGCAGCGGTGCGTTTAGAATGTCGGCAAAAGCACTCCTTGATGACGTGGTGCGAGTGGAAGATAATGTACGTGAGGTTATTTTTCAATATAATATAAAAAGTGAAGACCCGAACTTTTTGAGAACTCTTTGTGAAAAAATTGATGAGCTTGGACTTTTCGATTAGAAAAAAACTTGAAAAATATCATTGGGTGATGTATAATTTGTATTAAGGTTTAAACTCAAAGGAGAATGGTTATGGCAGAATTTTTGGAAATCTTGATGATTGTAAGTTTTGGAGCGTCTTGGCCGCTTAATGTTATCAAATCATATAAGGCAAGAACAACCAAGGGTAAGAGCCTTGCTTTTCTTTATCTTATATTCTTTGGTTACATAGCAGGTATTGCATCAAAGCTTGTGAATGAAGCTTATATGGCTCAAATTGCCCAGAAATGGTATGTTTTGTTTTTCTATGTACTGAATTTTGTTATGGTTGGCTTTGATTTGATTCTTTATTACAGAAACAGGCAACTGGACAAAAGTAATAGTTAAATAAGAAACCCCGACAGAAAACTTTTTGTCGGGGTTGTTTTTTAAGTAAGATATTTAATGAGGAGATAAGAAAAAAACAAGCACCGTTTTGATGCTTGTTTTTTGGTGGCGGAGAAGGAGGGATTTCTCGCAAGCGAGCCTGTTGCAACATCAGTTCAATTTCGCCGTCAAGCGGCTCATTTCGCTGTGTTGCTGCCACTCCTTGCTGCTCCCTTTATCTGCCACTGGCAGCGGTCGCACCCGTCCCCCACGCGCCTGCGTCACTCGGGTTCAAATCTTGATAAAAAAAAGAAAACACATTTTTTTCAAAATTGTGTTTTCTCTGGCGGAGAAGGAGGGATTTGAACCCTCGCGCCGCGTTAACGACCTACACCCTTAGCAGGGGCGCCTCTTCGGCCTCTTGAGTACTTCTCCGAATTTGAAAAACTATATTTGAATAAAAAAATGGCGGAGAGGCAGAGATTCGAACTCTGGGTGCTTTCGCATCACTAGTTTTCAAGACTAGCTCCTTAAACCACTCGGACACCTCTCCGTATTCATATCGCTGATTTATGCGACTTAGATAGTATAACACAAACAATACGTGCTGTCAATAGAAAAAACAAAATATTTTAAAAAATTTTGAGGCAAAAAGTATCTACTTATTAAGGTAGTCTTTTAAGCTGTTAATTTCTTTTTTTGTAAGCTCATATCCCTGATTGAACATAGCCCGAAGCTTTTGTGGATTACGTTCGGTACGATTAAAACCCTCGGTGGAGTCAGGGGCAATTACAAAAAGTTTTCCCTGATTTGCTAAATCGAAAATTTCATTGCGAGTCTGATTGTAAACTTTGGAGCGATTAGCAAGAGTCTCCACAAGATTTGGATATTTTTTAAAAGAACGTCTGATAAAGGGTAAAGAATGGTCAGTTTCCTTTTGATATTTTTTTTCACGAGTCAGGACACATATAACCTTGTCGCATCCATCCTCAAAAGCCTTTTTGTATGGAATAGGGTCACTGCAGCCGCCGTCAAGATAAAGATTTCCGTCAATTTCCTCTGGCTGAAACAAAAAGGGAAGTGCACAGCTTGCCCAAAGAATTGAAATGTGCTTTTCCCAATCATCACAGGGAAGAGCCATATATTCAGGAAGACCGGTTTTTATGTTGGTAAGGGTCGCAACGGTTTCAGTGCCGGAATTTGCAAAAGCGTCAAAATCAAAGAGCACAAGCTCTTTTGGAATGCGGTTAAATGCAAAAGCACGGTTATAGTAGCTTTTGTTCTTTGGGTTTAAAAGATGCCTGAACCCCATATAACGCTTGTCGTTCATATATTTGGTGGAAAGCTCAAGATTTCTGCCTATTTGCTTTGAAACATAGGAAGTGCCATATGCAATTCCTGCAGAAACGCCTATTACATAATCAGCTATGATATTTTCGGTCAAAAGGGCGTCCATAACACCGCAGGAAAAGAGATCCCGGCTGGCGCCGCCTTCAAATACTATACCCAGTTTCAATTGTTTCACTCCTTGAAATTAGAACTTTGGCGGGAAGGGAAGCGCATAGAAAAGAAATGCAAAATATTGCAGTATACTTCCAGCAAGGACAAAAAGATGCCAGATGGAATGCATATATTTTGGCTTTTTCATAGCGAAAAATGCAATTCCGCCAGTATAACAAAGTCCACCAAGAACGAGGAGCCATATTGCTGCGGCGGGTAATTTTATAATTGTAGGAAAACCAAAGAACACAATGGACCAACCCATAAGCAGATATAAAACCATAGCAAGAGCATGGAATTTCTTCATGTTGATAGCGGTGAGGGTAACACCAAGGGCAGTGCAAAATGCATTTATTCCAAACAAAATCCAACCATCAGTGCCACGCATAAGGGACAAGGAAATCGGGATGTAAGAGCTGAGGATAAGAATGTATATAGAACAATGGTCAAGAATTCGGAAAACTCGTTTTGCCTTGAGGTTTGTAATGGAATGATAAAGAGTTGAGGAAAGATAAAGAATGATAAGCCCTGCTCCATAAAGAGATGCTGAAATGATGCTGCGTGCATCACCATTAAGGCAAGCGTAAACTATTGCCACCACGGTCCCTGCAATGGCAAGAAGTGCACCTATACCATGAGAAATCGAATTTGCAATTTCTTCACCCATACTTTGATTGTTCATTTTTTTGATTTCTGCTGCGTTAAACATATATTATGCCTCCATTTCGTACAGAATAAAGTATAAGACTTTTGAAAAAAAATGTCAAGCAAAAGAAAGAATTGTTTGCAATTTGTTAATATTTGGTATATAATAAAAAGGTCATTTGATTTTAGTTTAATAAGGAGAACCTCAATGAGTAAAATAAAGGACCTGACAAAGTTATTTTTCGCTTTTTTCAAGGTGGGAATTCTCACCTTTGGCGGGGGCTATGCCATGCTCCCTATGCTGGAAAGAGAAATTGCAGATAAACATAAATGGGCAACGGTTGAAGAAATGATGGATTATTTTGCTATAAGCCAGTGTACGCCTGGTGTAATTGCGGTGAATTTAGCTACATTTATTGGCAGGAAGACGAATGGAATAATCGGAGGTATTGTGGCAACACTTGGGGTTGTTACACCCTCTGTAATTATTATTTCACTGGTTGCGACTATCTTACAAAAGGTTTATGACAATCCTTTTGTAAAGTCGGCTTTTTCGGGGATTGGCGTTGCGGTTTGTGCTATTCTTGTTCAGGCGTTTTTGAAAATTTCAAAAACGGGTATAGTGGACAGGGTTACTTTTTGTATTGCGGTGGCTGCCTTTGTGCTCTCAATATTTTTTGGTGTATCTACAATTTTGATTATTGTGGCAGCAGGTGTTTTCGGCATAGTATATATGTGGGCAAAGGATAAAAGTAACAGAAAGACGGGTGATACAAAATGATGCTTTTTATCACAATGTTTCTGGAATTTTTCAAGATAGGTCTTTTTTCTGTTGGCGGTGGACTTGCTACGTTGCCGTTTTTGTTTGAGTTAACCCGAAAATATGATTGGTTTACGGCAGAAGAACTTACCAGTATGATTGCGGTGTCAGAGTCTTCCCCCGGGCCTATCGGCGTAAATATGGCAACCTATTCAGGTGTTACTACGGGCGGTATTTTTTGCGGAATATCCACTACTTTGGGACTTATAGCCCCCAGTATAATTGTTATTCTTATTATATCCTATTTTTTGGAAAAATTTAAGGAAAACAAAGTGGTTAAGAGCCTTTTTTATGGACTTCGTGCTGCAGTTACGGGGCTTTTGACTGTTTCGGTACTAACAATTTTCAAACAGAACTTTTTTGTCAAAAGCGCAGAAAATCTATGGATGATGCTTGATTATAGAAAAATACTTCTTTTTGGAGCGTTGGTATTCTTAAGTATGAAATTCAAAAAGCATCCTGTCTTGTATATAATTATCGGTGCTGTGTGCGGGATTTTGCTGGGATTTTAGGGAAGAATAAATATAATTAAAATTATCAAAAAAAATAATTGTAAAACTCTATATAATGTGATATAATCAAATAAAGCTAACACTTGCCCCCAGACTTTGTGAGGGCGGAAAGGTATGGTAGATATTATGGCAGTTGAAGAAACAAACATAAATACGACTATTGATAGGGACGGGAATGTCTGCATTTCAAATGATGTTGTGGCGACAATCGCATCCATTGCTGCAAAAAGCATTGATGGTGTTGCGGGGATGTTCGGCTCAATAACTGGTGGATTTGCAGAACTTCTGGGAAAGAAAAATCCTTCAAAGGGTGTTAAAGTTGCAATCACTGACCGCGAGGTAAAAATCGATATGTTTGTGATTGTTGAATATGGTGTCAAAATTCCTGATGTTGCATGGGAGATTCAGGAAAAGACTAAAAACGAGGTTGAAGCTATGACAGGACTTAATGTTGTGGCTGTAAATGTGAATATTGAGGGTGTTAACACCGTGAAGAAAGAGGAACCCTCCGAAGAGCCTGTTCAGGAGATGGCAGAGGAAACAACCGAGGAATAAACAAAATTTACAAAAGAATCAGGGATTGAGGTAAACTATGAACAGAACGAAAGCTAGAGAGTATGCATTTGTGCTGATTTTTCAATATAGATTTCAGCCGGCTGAGATTGAAGCGATACTTGAAAATTTTATTGATGAATATAAGCCGGGAGAGCAGCTGGATTATATAAAATCGGTTGTCCTTGGCACAAAGGAGAATATTGCTGAAATTGACCAAAGGATTGACGAAGCGGCAAAAGACTGGAATGTTGAACGGCTTTCTTGTGTGAGCCTTGCGGTTTTAAGACTTGCGGTCTATGAGCTTTTGTTTTGCCCGGATATTCCAAATGCCGTTACAGTGAACGAAGCGGTGGGCCTTGCTAAAAAATATGACGGCGAGGAAGCGGCACCTTTTGTGAACGGAATTCTTGGTAAAATCGGCAAAGTGCAGGTGTCATAATGGAAGATAAGAGATTGGTTATCGGCATTGATACCAGTTGTTATACTACCTCTGTTGCTGCAAAGTGCGGTGGCAAAATGTTTCATTTTAAGAAAATGCTTGATGTGAAGGAGGGCGAATGCGGACTCAGACAGTCCGACGCTCTCTTTCAGCATGTTAAAAACCTTCCTTTGCTTTTTGAAGAGCTTGGGAAGTTGGTGAAAATTCGTGAATTTGATGATGTAACAGTTGCCGTCAGCTCGCACCCCAGGAGTACCCAAGGCTCTTATATGCCGGTGTTCTTGGCGGGCCAGTCTTTTGCAAAATCTATTGCAAGTGTTCTTGATGCAAAGTATATTGAAACATCACATCAGGACGGACATATCATGGCAGCAATATATTCCTGCAAAAAGTATGATATTATGGATGAGCCGTTTTTGGTTTATCATTTGTCAGGTGGAACAACCGAGCTGTTGCTTGCAAAAAAAACAGAAAATGGTTTTGATTGTGAGATAGTAGGCGGAACACGTGATTTACCTGCAGGGCAGTTTATCGACCGCATAGGTGTAAAGCTTGGGTTTGACTTTCCTTGCGGAAAATACGTTGACTATTCAGCTGTGAATTACAGCGGAAAGCAGGAAAGAGTAAAGACTTGTGTAAATGATGCCTACATAAACTTTTCAGGGGAAGAAACAAGGTACAGACGTCTCTTTGAAAACGGTGAGGATAAAGAAAAAATTGCATACCACTTTATGAAATGCATTTCGGTGTCTATACGAAAGTCTGTGGAGTTTGCAAAAGAAAAGTATGGTATAAAAAATGTTTTGATGGTGGGCGGAGTTTCATCGTCAAAGTTTTTGCGGAACGAATTTTCGGATATGCCAAAGGTATATTTCGCCGAGGCGGAATTCAGTACTGACAATGCTGTTGGGGTATGTGAAATCGGGGCAAGGAGAAATCCAGTTTCAAGGTGATATTATGTATGAAAAAATTATTATGACTGTTGGACAGCTGAATCTTTTTATCAAGGATTTGCTTGGTCAGGTTCCGCTGCTTTCAAATATAAAAATAAAAGGTGAAATTTCAAATTTCAAAAGTCACTCGTCGGGACATCTTTATATGTCCTTAAAAGACGAAACAGGTACGCTCCGTGCAGTTATGTTCAAAAATGCGGCATATGGTCTTGATTTTAAACCCGAAAACGGTATGCAGGTCGTGGCAGAGGGCAGAATTGGTGTTTATGAACGTGACGGACAGTATCAGCTTTATATAAATTCTATGATCCCTGACGGAAAGGGAAATCTCCACGAACAGTTTGAAAAGCTGAAAGCAAAGCTTCAAAGTGAGGGACTTTTTGATGTTGCTTGCAAAAAAGAAATCCCGCGTTTCCCCGAATGCGTGGGTGTTGTTACAGCTCCCACTGGTGCGGCGGTAAGAGATATAATAAATATTTTGTCAAGACGCTACAAGGCGGCGGATATTTGTCTTTATCCTGCACTTGTTCAGGGCGATGGTGCGGCAAAAAGCATAAGTGACGGCATAAAGTATTTTAACGATGCAAAGAATTGTGATGTAATTATTGTGGGCAGAGGAGGCGGCTCCATTGAAGACCTTTGGGCATTCAATGAGGAAATTGTCGCAAGGACAATTTTTGAAAGCGAAATCCCAATCATTTCTGCAGTTGGCCACGAAACGGATTTTACCATTGCGGACTTTGTGGCGGATTTGAGAGCACCAACCCCATCGGCTGCGGCGGAACTTGCTGTCCCGTCAGCAGAGGAGCTGTTTGATAGATTTGAAAACGCCAAAGGAAGAATCAAGGCGGCATCAAGGAAAATCCTTGAAAACAGGCGGCTCTTTCTTAAAATGTATACCGACAAGCAGATACTCCGTGATCCGCTGTCAAAAATAAATGAAAAGTGGATATACCTTGACCACCTTTCAAAAATGTTTGAAAATGCAGCAAAGGGTGTCTTCAGTGAAAAACAACAGCTTCTAAGCCTTGCGGCATCAAAGCTTGATGGACTCAGCCCGCTGGGGACTCTCGGCCGTGGCTATGCGGTGGCAAAGGACTCTTCGGGTGCAGTGGTAAAAAGCACGAATCAGGTAAAATCAGGGGACAGCATGACGGTGAGAGTAAGTGACGGTGAAATAAATACTATTGTAAAATAAGGGGGCAAAAATATGTCAGCCAAGAAGAATGAAATAAGTTTTGAAGAAAACATCAAAGAACTTGAAAAAATAATCCAAAAGCTTGAGGGTGGAGAGGTTTCTCTTGACCAGATGCTTGAGCTGTTTTCCGAGGGCATAGGCAGGGCGAAGGAATGTTCTGCACAGCTTAAAAATGCTGAACAGAAAATATCTGTACTTATGAAAAATGCTGATGGCGAAATGGAAGAAAAGCCCTTTGAAGCCCAGTAGCAGAGGTGAAAAACATGACGTTTGAAGAAAAATTCAGCCTTTATACCAAAATGATAAATGACGGTCTAAACAATGAGTTTAAAGAAAAGGACTGTCTTCAAAAAGTTGTTTATGATGCAATGGCATACAGCATTACGGCAGGGGGAAAAAGACTTCGCCCTATGCTGAGCCTTGCAGTTTGTGATATGCTTGGGGGATGCACGGACGATGCACTCAGGTTTGGCATCGCAGCCGAATGCATACATACATATTCCCTCATTCACGATGACCTTCCTTGTATGGACAATGATGATTTACGCCGTGGCATGCCCACCTGTCACAAAAAGTTTGGCGAGGCGAATGCTCTTTTGGCAGGGGATGGACTTTTGACATTTGCGTTTGAACACCTTGCTGATTTTTCTGCATATAAAAGAGTGAAGCTCGAGATTGTTTTGAGGGCAGTTTTTGAGCTTTCAAAAGCGGCAGGATGCGATGGTATGATTGGCGGTCAGGTTGTTGACCTTGAATGTGAGGGCAAAACGGACGTTAGCGAAGAAACTCTCAATTATCTGCACCAAAGAAAGACAGGGGCACTTATCAGGGTTTCGGTACTTTTGGGTGCCTTGGCGGCTGATGCCAGTGAAGATGAGATAAAAGCAGTTACAGAATTTGCTGAGAAGCTTGGTCTTGCTTTTCAAATTCAGGATGATATTCTTGATTGTGAGGGGGAGGAGAGTGTTCTCGGCAAGCCCATAGGCAGTGATGCTGAAAATGAGAAAACAACTTATGTTACGCTTTTGGGTATTGATGCTGCACGGGAAAAAGCAAGTGCTTTGACAAGCGAGGCGGTTAAGGAGCTTGATGCTTTTGGCGACAAAGCAGATTTCTTAAAGGAACTTGCACAGAGGCTTATGGGTAGAAAAAGTTAAGTAATGATAGGCGATGACTAAGAAAGGGGACCTTACTATGAAAAGAAAAATATGTGCGATTATTATGGCATTGTTTGTTATGGTAAATACAATGACTATATATAGTTTAGCTGGCGTTAACGGTGATACTTATGAGAGTATGCTTATCAAACAACGTGGATACACTGAGCAAGATATTATGGAGTTGAAAGCTATACAAATTCTTTCTGATGTAAAAGCAAGTGGGTACATTGTTAAGAAATATGAAGAACTTGGCGACTGGAAAAAAGTAAGAGAATATTATAAGGTTGATGAAAAAAAGTATGAAAGCTATATGTTGGGCAAAAAACTATGGCAAGAAACATTGGATAAAGTTCCTGATTATATTTTTGAAGAGATGAAAGATAAAGGATGGACAGAGCGGGAACGTGACCAATTTGTCAGCAAATTAAATATTTATAGTATAAATTACGAATATGCATGGACAGAAATAAAAACAGGCAGAACTATTGGAGACATTATTGAAGAGAGGAAAAAAGAAGATGAAGCCGAATCAAAACTGATGAATGAATTCGTCTATAGAAATATGACAACGGAAGAATATAGGGGACAGTTGCTGAAGATTTTTAAAAATGCTGATACAAAAAGAATAGAAGAGTCGGTTGTGCAAGCAGAGACGAGCAGGGAGCAAGTGCGTACAAGACATAAAAAACAAAGTGGTATATCGGATGAAGAAATCGAATTTTGCAAAAGTCTGGGAATAACCAACCCTATGGATATGTATCAAGGCAAGAGCATTGCCGTGGGTAACAACCTTTCTTTTGAAGATGTTATAAAAACATTTATTAAAGTTCAATCCTGGAGTGTTACTATAATCGAACTGATGGATGATGTGACGCCAGAGAGTTACATTGCGTTATTACAAGATATAATAGACAGCAGTACATCAGAGTTTGATGACCACTCTCAAACAGAAGAAAAAATACGTGAAATTGAGAGATTTTATGGTTTGAACGGTGCAATCAAAGAAACACCAACTGATATGGAAAAGGTTAATGATGACAAGTCTGATTTAATTGATATCGCTGATTTTACAGCCTTATTTGTGGGTAGCAACAAAGCTTATGTAGCGGGAACAGAAAAACTGTTGGATGCAAATAATTCGGATGTTTCAGTTTTTGTTGAGGATGACCGTTTATATGTACCTGTCAGATTTATTAGCGAAAATAATGGCGGGAAAGTTGAATGGATTGACGAAACTCAAACTGTTAATATAGTGTTTGAAGACAGAAAAATATCTTTGACAATAGGAAAAAGAGAAATAAATGTTAATGGGAAAACCGTGGCAATAGATGTTGCACCAGTTCTTGAAAATGAAAGGACTTTCCTGCCCCTGAGAGCTTGCGTGGATGCTCTTGGCAAGGATGTGCTTTACAGTGATGGCTTAATTTTGATAAGCGATTTGCCTCTGGATTTTGATGAAATAGAGAATAAAGCGGAGTTAAGTGGCATAATTCAAAAATATTTTAAATAAAGTTGCAAAATTCTGGATTTTACTTGCAATTTTCAAAAAAATGCGATAAAATATAATTTAAATTTAAAAAGCAACCCGATGCCGCAACAGTGCGGCAAGTTGGAAAAAATAAAGAAAGGAGCGGATTGCTATGATAAACATAACACTTCGTGGCGATGTAAAAGCTTTTGAAGACGGCACAAGTCTTCTTGATGTGGCAAAGTCTATAAGTGAAGGACTTGCAAGAGCTGCTCTCGCTGCAACTGTGGACGGAGAGGTCTATGGACTTGATTTTGTACCCGAAAAAGATTGCACTGTGAATTTTCTTACATTTGATGACGAGGACGGAAGACGAACTTATCGCCATACCACATCTCACATCTTAGCTCAGGCGGTGAAAAGACTTTTCCCAAATACAAAACTGGCAATCGGCCCGGCTATAGATGACGGCTTCTATTACGATTTTGATTTCGAGACTCCTATTACAAACAACGACCTTGAAAAGCTCGAAACCGAAATGAAAAAGATTATAAAGGAAGATTTACCTTTAGAGCGTTTTGAACTTCCAAGAGCTGAGGCTCTCAAACTTATGGCAGAAAAAGGCGAGCTTTACAAGGTTGAGTTAATCAATGACCTTCCTGAAGATGCTGTCATTTCTTTTTACAAACAAGGTGATTTCACTGACCTTTGTGCAGGTCCTCATCTTTTGTCTACGGGCAAAATCAAGGTAATAAAGCTTCAGTATACCGCCGGTGCATACTGGAGAGGAAACGAAAACAACAAAATGCTCACCAGAATTTATGGTACAGCATTCCCTAAAAAAGCGGAACTTGACGAATATATCGAAAGACTTGAAGAAGCAAAGAAACGTGATCACAACAAGCTTGGTCGTGAACTTGAGATTTTCACTACTGTTGATTCAATCGGTCAGGGACTTCCGATTCTTCTTCCCAAGGGTGCAAAGATTATTCAGATTCTCCAGAGATTTGTTGAAGACCACGAGGACAAAAACGGCTGGGTAAGAACAAAAACTCCGTATATGGCAAAGAGCGACCTTTACAAGATTTCAGGACACTGGGATCACTATAAGGACGGAATGTTCGTTATGGGTGACGAGGAAACCGATAAAGAGGTTTTTGCTCTTCGTCCTATGACTTGTCCTTTCCAGTATCAGGCGTACTTAAACAGAATGCGCAGCTATCGTGATTTGCCACTTAGGTATGGTGAAACATCGACCCTTTTCCGAAACGAAGCATCCGGCGAAATGCACGGACTTATCCGTGTGAGACAGTTCACCATTTCGGAGGGCCACCTTATGTGTCGTCCTGACCAGCTTGAAGAAGAATTCAAGAACTGTCTTGAAATGGCGATTTATATGCTCAAAACCCTTGGCCTTTATGAAGATGTTTCTTACAGATTTTCACAGTGGGATCCTGCTGATAAAGAAAAATATATCGGCACAGAAGAACAGTGGAATGAAGCTCAGGATACAATGGCAAAAATCCTTGACCACCTTGAAATTCCTTACAAGGTTGGAGTTGGTGAGGCGGCATTCTATGGTCCAAAACTTGATATTCAGATAAAGAATGTATTTGGCAAGGAAGATACACTTATTACAATCCAGATTGACCAGATGCTTGCTGAAAAATTCGGTATGGAATATATAGATAAGGATGGAACTAAAAAGAATCCTTATATCATCCACAGAACTTCAATCGGTTGTTATGAAAGAACCCTTGCGCTTCTTATAGAGAAGTATGCAGGTGCTTTCCCGGCTTGGCTTGCGCCAACACAGGTGAAAATTTTGCCAATTTCGGACAACTATCTTGATTATGCAGACAAGCTTTATGCAACACTTAAGGAAAAAGGCTTCCGTATAGAACTCGATGACAGAAGTGAGAAGATTGGTTACAAGATTCGTGAAACTCAGCTTGAAAAAGTTCCTTATATGATTATTGCAGGCGAAAAGGAAATGAACGAGGGTACAGTTTCAGTCCGTTCACGAAAGAATGGCGACCTTGGAACAATGACTCTTGACGAGTTTATAACGATGCTTGGCAAAGAGGTTGAGGATAAGGTTATATAAGGTTTTCCAGCAAGAAAGATGATGGCGTATGGGAATTTCCCATACGCTGTTTTAATTTGTATAAAAAACTTTAAAAAAATCGAAAAAAGGTATTGACAATGGGAAGTTGTTGTGGTAATATAAATGAGTTGCGCCAAGAAGAGGGCGTCAATACAAAATAATTTGGAAAAATTCAAAAAAAGTGTTGACAAAAGCTTCTGGTTGTGATAGTATAGATAAGCTACTCGCGATGAGCAGCGGTTAGGGTTCCCGAAAAACCCGAAGGTTTTTTGGGAGAAGGAGCAACCGCTAAAAAGAGCGATGGTCACGTGTGTGACCGAGCAGAAAAGCGAGTTGCGACGTGATGTTTGAAAAGTACACAGTGAGAAAAGCGGTAATATTAAGTACGAGTACGTACAGTATTACGACAATT
>JAZQUY010000026.1:0-63743 GCA_045631525.1 Clostridia bacterium | reverse complement strand
CAAGACTTGCTGTTGCATCATTTACTTCGTCTGACAAAAAGATAATTCTATCTTTTAAAAGACGTGAAAATATGTCATAAGACCTCTCGCCTCTGCTTGTTTGTTCGATTACATATGGTACCAAGCTGTTATTCATTTGTTTTTCCTCCAATTTTCTTAAAATTTCGACATTTGCCCCAAAACGCAAGCAAGGTTAACCGAAATGATTAACCTTTGCTCTATATTTGAAGCGTTATTATTTAACTGTTGCATTCTTAACAACAAAATCAATTGTCTTTTCAACAATCTTGCTGTCTTTGATGTCGTCAACGTTAACATACTTTTTGATGTCTTCAACAGACATTTTGCTCTGCTCTGCCATTTTTTCAAGCTCTTTTTCGATTTCTTTGTCAGAAACCTCAATATTTTCAACCTTTGCAATTTTTTCAAGAACCAAAGATGTCTTCACCCTCTTCTCTGCATCAGGTCTTATCTGGGCTTTCATAGCATCAAGGGTGATACCTGTGTATTGAGCATACTGTTCGATGTTCATACCCTGATACTGAAGCTGCATAGCAAATTCACGAATCTGGTTGTTAACCGCTGTTTCAAACATAGCTTCAGGAATATCAATTTCTGTATTATTGCATATTGTTTCCACTATTTTGTTTTCCAATTCCTGCTTTGACTTTGCTTTGTTCTTTTCTTTGAGTTTCTTTGTCATATCAGCCTTAAATTCCTCAAATGTGTCAAATTCGCTGACATCTTTTGCAAACTCATCGTCAAGTTCAGGAAGTTCCTGTGTTTTGATGCTGTTGATTTTTACCTTAAAGAGAGCATCCTTGCCCTTGAGGTTTTCTGCGTGATATTCCTTGGGGAACGTAACGTTTACATCAACCTCATCGCCTGTATTCTTTCCAACAAGCTGTTCTTCAAAGCCGGGAATAAACTGACCTGAACCAAGCTTCAAATCAAAGTTTTCACCCTTGCCGCCTTCAAAAGCAACTCCGTCAGCGAAGCCTTCAAAGTCAATGTTAGCTGTGTCGCCAAGCTGTGCACTTCTGTCTTCAACAGTAACAAGTCTTGCATTTCTTTCGCGAATTTTTTCAATCTCGCCGTTGATTTCTTTCTCAGTTGTTCTGTGTGTAACTTTTGAAACCTCAACACCCTTGTACTGACCAAGTTCAAATTCAGGCTTAACAGCAACCTTTGCTGTGAAAACAACGCCGTTTTCTCTTGAAATTTCTTTTACGTCAATTTCAGGCTGAGCAACTGCTTCGATATTCTGTTCGTCGATTGCTTTATCATATGCATCCGGAAGAACGATGTTGACAGCATCTTCAAAGAAAACCTCACTGCCATAATATCTTTCGATAATCTGACGGGGTGCTTTGCCGCGTCTGAAACCCTGAATATTGATTTTGCCTACATTCTTTTTGTAAGCCTTTTCAATAGCAGCTCTGAATTCTTCACCGCTGACTGAAAACTCAAAATTCACAACATTCTTTTCTTTTTTTTCTACTGTACTCATTTCAACATTCCTCTCTGAAACTATTAAAGGCAAAATTTACCTATGTTAGTCATTAAACACACAATATTATAGCACAAGAATTTCCTCTTGACAATAGGCATTTTAATATTTTTTTCGCATTTAAACAAAATTTTTTTATGCATTATACTGAAGATTTGGCTTTTACCCAATCAAAACCGGCTTAAAATCAACAAAATCGCCTGCTACGAGGCGGAGATTCACGCCACCAAAATCACCTTCCACCGCATTCTTGTGTGCAAAAGAGTGCAGGTGTCCATATACACAAGCGTCCACACCATAATTCCGCATTATTTCAAGAAACCCATTTTCCTGACCGGCATAATTAAAGGGCGGGTAATGGATTCCCACAATCAGCCGTTCTTTTTTGAGTTTCACCGCCTCTTCAAGCGCAAGCACAAGTCTCTTCTTTTCCCGGTCAATTATTTTTTCGTCGCTTTCATCATTATTTTCTTGAATTGACCAGCCACGCGTCCCGCAAATTGCTGCATCATCAAAAGCGATTGCTGTATTATTAAGTATTTTTATAGAATCAAAGTTGTTTTCAGCCAAAAACTCTTCCATTTTTTTGAGGGTTGTCCACCAGTAATCGTGATTTCCTTTGATAATCACCTTTTTGCCGTTAAGCCCCTGAATAAATTCAAAATCACGCACAGCATCCTCGAGATAAGTCGCCCAGGACACATCACCAGGGATGATAACCAAATCGTCTTCGGACACAATGCTTTGCCAGCCGTCATAAATTTTTTCGGTATAGTTTTCCCACCTGTTTCCAAAAACATCCATGGGCTTGTCTGTACCAAAAGACAAATGCAAATCTCCTAAAGCGAAAATAGCCACAAAGCATCACCTCCATATTTATAGAATACGGCTCACAAAAGTGAGCCGTATCAAAAGTTATTTCTTATTCAAAAAGTCGTTTACCGTCATCAAAAGTTCACTTTTTTCGCATACATTTTCAAATCTCTTCTTTTTGGTTTTAAGGGTACCCAAAGAATCAGGGATTTCCATTTTGGATACAGACGCCAAAATGTCAAGAAGCTCAAAGTCGTCCTTATCCACAGTTTCTCTATCCTTACCAAGTGCCGAAAGAACGCTTTGGTTGAACTTGAATGGGCTTGCTGTTGACGCAATAACAGTCGGTGTCAAATCCTTTGTTTCTTCTTTATACTGCTCATAAACATCAATTGCAACAGCAGTATGTGTGTCAACGGTATAGCCAAATTCTGTATAGGTTTTGTAAATACGTTCTTTTGTAAAATAATCATCACAATAGCCTGCCCAGAAAAGCTTTGCAACCTTTTTCTGGACATCAGCTGACACCTTGTATCCGCCTTTTTCTTTAAGGTCTGTCATCCATTTGCTGACCTTTTTGTCATCATTTCCCGAAAGGTCAAATAAAAGTCTTTCAAGATTGCTTGAAATAAGAATATCCATAGACGGTGAAATGGTAGTATGGAATTCGCGGTTTTTGTTATATTCGCCGCTATTTATAAAATCAGTAAGTACGTTATTTTGGTTTGAAGCACAGATAAGCTTGTTCACCGGAAGTCCCATACGTTTAGCATAGTATGCTGCAAGAATGTTGCCGAAGTTTCCTGTGGGCACACAGATGTTTATTTTATCACCAAGGGCAACCTCGCCCGATGCCACCATATCACAGTAAGCCGAAATGTAATAAACAATCTGCGGCACAAGTCTGCCCCAGTTTATTGAGTTTGCAGATGACATTGTGCATCCTTTTTTGAGAAAATCAGCATTTGCTTCTTTGTCTGTGAAAATCGTCTTTACACCTGACTGAGCATCGTCAAAGTTTCCTTTGATACCTGAAACAAATACGTTTTTACCCTCCTGGGTAATCATCTGAAGCTTTTGAATGTTGCTTACGCCCTCACTGGGATAGAAAACAACAATTTTTGTGCCATTAACATCCTTAAAGCCTTCAAGCGCAGCCTTTCCGGTATCGCCTGATGTGGCAACAAGAATAACAACGGTTTTGTCTTCGCCGGTTTTCTGCATAGATTTGGTAAGAAAATGAGGCAAAATTTGAAGAGCCATATCTTTAAATGCACAAGTAGGGCCGTGCCAAAGTTCCAGGACATTATACTTTCCGCCTACGTTCACCACAGGAGCAGGATTTTCGCCAGAAAACTTGCCTCCGCCGTAAGCATTTTCAGCACATTCGCGAAGTTCCTTAACCAAAAAATCAGTGAGATATTTTTTCAAGATAAAAACTGCTCGTTCAATATAATTTTTATTTACCAGCTTTTTTATGTCCTCAAGGTCAATCTGTGGAATCTCGGCAGGAACAAAAAGTCCACCTTCATCGGACAAACCTTTCTTTATAGCAGTAGCAGATTTAACCTTTATACTGCCGTTTCGTGTGCTTATATACTGCATAATTTTTCATAACCTTTCTTTTGTTAATTGTGATATATTTAAACACAGAAAGGAGCAAAGCCGATTTCAGCAATCAAACCGGCTGCTCCCCTCAGATTCTAAAAATCAATAATTGCTAAGCGATGTACTTTTTAACAAGCTCTGTTGCTTCAGCGATATCAGCACTTACCATAAGAGTGAATGATGTACCAAACTGTGCTTCAAGCTTTTCAATGATAGCAATAAGTTCATCAATATTTGCCATAGATGCACTGGGAACACTCTTGAACACACTGTCAATGAAAATATGTGTAACATCAAAGTCCTGTGCAATAATTCCACAAAGGAGACCTGCAAACATATCAAAGTTTCTTATATCAAACTGTTCTGTGTTTATCATTCTGGCATTTCTGTCGATATCATGTATCAGGCGATTTCCCTCAGTAATGCAAACAACGTTTCCTTTTTCCAAAGAGATTGCACCGTTTACATCATCAATAAGTTTTTTGGTTTTTCCGCTGCCTTTAAGGCCAATGTGAATTTTAATCATAAGCAATACCGCCCTTCTTTATATTCTATACACTTACAGTGTATTTTTTTCTTGTAGTAATTATATCATACTTTTCCAAAATAAACAATAGTTTTTTTGAATTATTTCAATCTTTTTTCAAGTGCCTCTTTTTCAGTCTCAAACCCAGGTTTTCCAAGAAGAGCAAACATGTTCTTCTTGTAGCTTTCAACGCCTGGTTGATTGAAAGGATTAACCCCCAGCATATAGCCACTTATACCACAGGCCTTTTCAAAGAAATAGAAAAGCTGACCCAAAGTATATTCATCAAGTGCCTTAAGCTTTACCACGAGATTAGGAACTCCGCCATCTGTATGAGCAAGCAGTGTACCCTCAAATGCCTTTTTGTTGACGAAATCAACGGTTTTTCCGCTTAAAAAATTGAGTCCATCAACATTTTCAGGGTCAGTGCCTATAACAATGTCTTCCTTAGTATTTTCAACGTAAAGCACTGTCTCAAAAAGATTTCTGAGACCATCCTGAATATATTGACCCATCGAATGAAGATCTGTTGAAAAGCTTGCGCCTGACGGGAAAATACCCTTTTTATCCTTGCCCTCACTCTCTCCAAAAAGCTGTTTCCACCACTCGATGAAATACTGAAGCTCAGGCTCGTAATTCACAAGCATTTCCACAGTTTTGCCCTTGCGGTAAAGAAGATTTCTTATTGCCGCATATTTATAACAATCGTTTTCTTCAACATTTTCATTTGAATAAAGCTGCATTGCATCCTTTGCACCATTCATAAGCTGGTCAATATCAGCACCACAAACAGCAATTGGAAGAAGTCCTACCGCGGTGAGAACCGAGTATCTTCCGCCTACATCATCGGGCACAACAAATGTTTCATAGCCCTCTTTGTCTGCAAGATTTTTAAGAGCGCCCTTTTCCTTGTCGGTGGTTGCAAAAATTCTCTTTTTTGCTTCTTCCTTGCCATATTTATTTTCAAGATATTCCTTAAAAATTCTGAAAGCAATGGCAGGCTCGGTTGTTGTTCCCGACTTTGAAATTATATTCACCGAAACATCTTTACCCTCAATGGTTTTGAGAAGTCCTTTTAAGTAATTGGGACTTATGCTGTTGCCAGCAAACAAAATCTGCGTATCAGCAGTATAGTTGAAAAACGGACCTGTAAGGAAATCAATAGCAGCTTTTGCACCGAGATACGAACCGCCTATACCAATAACCACCAAAACATCAGAGTTCTCTCTGATGCGGTGGGCTGCATCCTTTATCCTTGTAAATTCTTCTTTGTCATAGTCCTCGGGAAGATTTACCCAACCCAAAAAGTCGTTGCCTGCACCTGTTTTTGAATGTAAAGCCTGATGTGCATCTTTAACTTGTCCTTTTATGTTAGAAATCTCTTCTTCCGAAAAAAAGTCAAGTGCGGCATTGTAATCAAAAGTAATATTCTTCATATTAAGCACCCCTATCAAGTTTGTTATTTCTATTCTACCATAGTTTTTTATACATTTCAATATTGAATTTTGTAATTTAAAGTTTCTTTTTGAGGATTTTAAAACTTCCCCAAAAACGACAAAAAATTTTGGGGTTGTGAAGTATAATAATTTTAGAAAAAAAGAAAGGATTGCAAGCCGTGAAACCAATAGTATATCTTGATATGCTGTTTTTGATGAACTTTTTTATGGATACACTTGTTCTTTTTGGAACGGCATTTTTAATAAAAAAAGCCTTGTGCCTATGGCGCATTGCGCTGAGTTCATCACTGTCTGCCCTTTATTCCACGGTTATGTTTTTTCCGCAAATTTCTTTTTTATATTCAATAGTTTTTAAATCAGTATTTTTATTTTTTTCAGTTTGGATAGCGTTTCCGTCTGGTACAATAAAATCACTTTTTAAAAATGCCCTTATGTTTTTTGCTTCCAATCTTATTTTCGGCGGAATAATGTTTTTCCTGATTTTCACCACCGATTTTGGAACAGCAATGAATACCTTTGTTTCGAACGGCGAAATCTATTTTGATATAAGCTCAAAAGCCCTTATCTTTTCAATAATTCTCGCATACCTCGTGATATATGCAATTTCTTTTATAAAAAAGCAAAATATAGTCGCATCCAGAAGACAAGTGGACATAACCATCACTTTCGAGAACAAAACTGTGACCTTTAAAGCTCTTTGTGATACAGGATGCACCCTTTGTGACCCTATAAGCGGATTCCCCGCGATAATACTTTCACAAAAATGTGCAAAACAGCTTTTTCCGAAAGATCTGCTCTCTGCAATCAGGATAAACACAATTCCAGCAGGATATGAAACAAGGCTCCGCGTCCTGCCTTTTTCAGCCATCGGCACACATCTTGAGATTATGTATGGCATTATTCCCGATAAAGTTTTGTTTGACGGCAGAGAAATAAAAAAAGCAATAATCGCCATCTCCAACACTGATTTTGAGAAAAAGTCTGGGTTTTCAGGAATTCTTAACCCCCAGATTTTAGATTTTTATAATAATGAAAACGTTTGTGATTTTCAAGCAGAAAGGAACGAAAATGAAACTGAACTACTTCAATTTTAAATTTCTCATTGCAAAAATTTTCTCTTTTCTAAGAGAAAAAACCTCCGTCTTTTACATAGGAGGTGCTGAGACTCTTCCCCCGCCACTTTCCGCCGAGGACGAAGATAACTTAATTGAAAACCTTCGTCTCTCTGTAGCTATAGAAAGCACAAAAGCCACGCTTATTGAGCATAATCTCCGTCTCGTAGTGTATATTGCAAAAAAATTTGAAAGCACTGGCATAGGCGTTGAAGACCTTATTTCAATCGGTACCATTGGGCTGATAAAGGCAATCAACACATTCCGCCCCGACAAAAACATAAAGCTTGCAACTTATGCTTCGAGATGTATTGAGAATGAAATTCTTATGTATCTTCGGAAAAACAATTCAAACAAAATGAGCATTTCAATCGATGAACCCCTGAATGTAGACTGGGACGGAAACGAACTTTTGTTATCCGACATCTTGGGTACCGACAACGACATAACACAGCGCAGAATTGAGGACAAGGTTGACAAGGAACTTTTAATGATTGCTATGCAAAAACTGTCAGAACGGGAACAGAAAATAATGAATCTTAGGTTTGGCATAAATGGCTCGGGCGAAGAAAAAACTCAAAAACAAGTGGCAGATATGCTGGGAATTTCACAGTCATACATATCAAGGCTTGAAAAAAGAATAATGTCACGCCTCCGGCGTGACATTAACAAGATGATTAACGGTTGATATATTTACTTAATCCAAGATAAATCCCCTCGGCAACCTTTTTCTGATACTCCGGTGTGTTCAAAAGGCTTGCTTCTTCAGAATTTGACAAAAAACCGCACTCAATGAGAACAGATGGAATTTTATTATCTCGAAGCACAAAAATACTATCACCAGTCGCTTTGGGAACTCTCTTGTTGTCATCTTTCAAAATTTCTTTCAGAGAATTTTGGATTGATTCTGCAAGCACTCGGTTTTCTTCATTGTCATCATCATAAAAAACCTGCGCACCTCTGTATTTTGACTGCTCAAACTTGTTCATATGTATGCTTATAAAAATATCTGCTTTGTATTTTTCGATGTCTTCCTTTCGCATCCGCATATCTGATTTTTTTTGTGTTACATTTTGGGGCCTGTTTGGGTCTGCTGTATTTGTATCGGTTTCCCTCGTCATAAATACGGTATTTCCGCCATCTTCAATATGCTTTTTTAAGATTTTTGAAACCGCAAGATTGATGTCCTTTTCCACCGCACCATTGGCAGAAGCTCCCGCATCGCGGCCTCCGTGCCCAGGGTCAATAAGGATAACTTTTTTTGTTCTTCTTTCCGAAAAAACATTTTGCACAGTAAATTCAGACATAAACCCAAAGCAGTACACAAAGAACATTGCCACTGTCAAGCCAGCAAAAACAGCTGTCCATTTCCTTACAAAAAGTACTTTGAATTTCAATAGTTTTCACCTCAAAAAATATTTATGAAACAGCTGTTTAAAATATGCTTTTCAAAGCGAAAGCCCCGCAAAAATGTGCGAGGCTTTTATTTTATTCAAAAAGTGTAAGTTGAGGGGTTTCAGCATCCTCGGGTCTTATAACAGCACCCTTTGCCGGAATATTCTTCGTTCTGTAATGCTTAACATCTTTTATTCCCGTTTCGGAAATAAGCCGTACATCCGAAAGCTTGCTGTTCTTGGTGGGCAGCATAACATTTACACCCTGGGAATTCTTTGTGGTTTTGAGGGCAATTTGTGCAGAATTAAAGATTAGTGCCTTTCCAATATTGCTGATTGCAACAAGCTCTGTATCTTCGGGCAAAAACATAACCTTTACAAGCGGTGAAACCATAGAATATGCATTTGTAAGTTTCTTTCTGTTTTGCTTTGTTTCATATCCCTTGATGTCTACCTTTGCGATTTTGCCGTTTTCAAAACAGAAAAGAATGTTACCCTTATATTCCTTGGTGACAACCACACCTGCAACCCTTTCTCCCTCACCCATTGCAAGAAGATTTGGCAGATATTCACCCAAAAGGCTTGCTTTGCTGTCAGGAATTTCGTGAGCTTTTGTTTTGTAAACCTCGCCCGATGTGGAGAATACCAGAATTTCAGCTGTGTTGTCTGTATCAACGCACTTGATTATTTCGTCATTTTCTTTCACCTTTTGTTCACCGCTGAACCTCAGTGAAAGATGAGAAATTTTCTTGATATAACCGTCTTTCGTACAGAAAATAACCACAGGATAATTCTCAATTTTTTCTTCAATCTCCACTTCAATTTCACTGTCAGAAACAATAGAGCTTTTTCTCGGTGCACCAAACTTTTTCGAAATTTCCTTGAGTTCTTTTTCAATAATCTTTTCGATTTTCTTATTCTTTTCAAGTGTATCACGAAGCTCTGCGATCTCTTCAGCAAGAGATTTAATTTCAGCCGTACGCTTCAAAATGTACTCTTTATTGAGGTTTCGAAGTTTTATTTCAGCAACAAATTCAGCCTGTATTTCATCAATACCGAAACCCGACATAAGATTTGGTACAACAAGAGCATCTTCCTCTGTTTCACGTACGATTTTTATTGCCTTATCAATATCAAGGAGAATTTTTTCAAGGCCCTCAAGAAGATGAAGTTTGGCACTCTTTTTTTCTATATCATACCTGATGCCACGTTTTATGCAGTTTTTTCTGAACCTGAGCCACTCGCATATAATGTCATTGACACCGAGCACCATAGGTGAGCCCTCAACAAGAATGTTAAAGTTACAGCCAAAACTGTCCTGAAGAGGTGTCATTTTGAAAAGCTTTGCCATGAGCTTTTCAGGGTCAGTGCCTTTTTTTACATCAATGGTGATTTTAAGACCACCAAGGTCGGTTTCATCACGAATATCCGAAACCTCTTTGAGCTTTCCTGCCTTAATCAGCTCAATTATTTTTTCAATTATAGCCTCCACTGTGGTGGTATATGGTATTTCTTTAATATCAATGCAATGTGCCTTTTTATCATATTCATACTTGGCACGAATTTTAAAAGAGCCTCTGCCCGTGCGGTAAATCTCGCGCATTTCTTCCTGGTTAAGCAAAATTTCACCACCAGTAGAAAAATCAGGAGCAAGCAACACGTCCATAATATCCGCATCGGGGTCTTTCATCAGTTTGATTGTTGCCTCGCATATTTCAGAAAGGTTGAAACTGCATATATTTGATGCCATACCAACCGCAATGCCCTGATTTGGGTTCACCAAAATATTTGGGAACGTAACAGGCAAAAGGGTTGGCTCTTTAAGTGTCCCATCATAGTTATCAACCAAATCAACGGTTTCCTTGTCAATGTCACCAAAAATTTCACTGCATATTTTTGAAAGCTTTACCTCGGTATAACGGGCTGCCGCATATGCCATGTCCCTTGAATACTGACGACCAAAGTTACCCTTTGAGTCAACAAGAGGGTGCAGAAGTGCCTGATGCCCCTCAGTAAGGCGCACCATTGTTTCATAAATAGCCGCATCGCCGTGGGGATTGAGTTTCATTGTCTGTCCTACTACGTTTGCAGATTTTGTGCGTCCGCCGTTTAAAAGTCCCATTTTGTACATGGTATAAAGAAGCTTTCTGTGAGAGGGCTTGAAGCCGTCAATTTCAGGAATAGCACGGGAAATAATAACGCTCATAGCATATGGCATATAGTTATTCTGGAGCGTGTCCGTTATGTTCTGATATTCAATAATTGGATTTTTAGCCACTTTATTTCCCCCTTTCCTACATTACGTCAGTAAGTTCAATATATTTGTGACCGTTTTCAGCAATATGTTCTTTTCTTCCTGCTAAGTTGTCGCCCAGCAAAAGCTCAAATACCTCACGGGTCTTGTCCACATCTTCGGGCATAACCTTTATAAGACGTCTTGTTTCAGGATTCATGGTTGTTTCCCACATCATATCTGGCTGGTTTTCACCAAGTCCTTTGCTTCGCTGGATGGTATATTTCTTATCACCAATTTTCGCAAGAATGTCCGCTTTTTCCTTTTCGTCAAAGGCAAAATACGTCTTGTCCTTTACTGTTATTTCATAAAGAGGTGATTCTGCAATATACACATACCCCTCTTCAATAAGCGTAGGCGTAAGACGATAAAGCATGGTAAGAACCAGTGTTCTTATCTGAAATCCATCAACGTCGGCATCAGTACAAATAATAATTTTGTTCCATCTCAAATTGTTTATATCAAAGGAACTGAGCTCTTTGTTTTGTTTTGCGTTTATTTCAACACCGCAGCCAAGAACTTTAAGTAAGTCCACAATGATTTCACTTTTGAAAATTTTGTCATAGTCAGCTTTAAGACAGTTCAGAATTTTACCGCGGATTGCCATAATAGCCTGAAACTCACTGTCACGGCCAAGCTTACATGAACCAAGCGCAGAATCACCCTCCACGATATAAACCTCTCGACGCTTAATGTCTTTCGTTCTACAGTCAACAAATTTTTTGACGCGGTTCACCGCATCCATTTTGACGTCAAGCTTCTTTTTCAGGGTTGTCCTTGTTTTTTCTGCGGTTTCACGGCTTCTTTTGTTTATAAGCACCTGGTCTGCAATTTTTTCTGCATCCATTTTGTTTTCAATGAAATAAACATCAAGCTGTTCCCTTAAGAATTCAGTCATTGAATCCTGAATGAATTTGTTTGTAATCGCCTTTTTTGTCTGGTTTTCATAGCTGGTCATGGTTGAAAATGAATTACTTATAAGGCAAAGACTGTCCGCGACATCAGTAAAAAGAATTTTTGATTCATTCTTTGTATATTTTCCGCTTGACTTGAGATATTTGTCAATAGCATAAACAAAAGCATTCTTTACCGCCTTATCCGGCGAGCCACCATATTCAAGAAAGCTTGAATTGTGATAATATTCAATGACATTTACATCATTATTGAAGCAAAAAGCAAAGCTCATCTTCACTTTATAATCTTCCTTATCCTCACGGTCACGACCAACGCGCTCTGCCTCGATATAATAAGGCAGAGTTTTTTCTTTTCCGTCAGAAAGCTCCTTGAGATAATCAATTATACCATTGTCATAATAAAATTCAAATTCCTCAAACTTTCCGGGAGCAGTTTCGTTGTAAAGCACAAACTTAACCCCAGAATTCACAACTGCCTGTTTTTTGAGGACATCCATATAATAATCAAGTGAAATATCAATATCAGTAAAAACCTCTGTGTCAGGTTTCCAATGAATTTTTGTACCGGTGTGGCGGTGTTTAAAAGGTTCTTTTATGAGACCGCCAATATTTTCACCTTTTTCAAAGTGCAATTTAAATCTGTTGCCATCACGAAGCACCTCAACGTCCATAAATTCAGAGCTATACTGTGTAGCACAAGTACCAAGACCGTTAAGTCCAAGGCTGAATTCATAGTTCTCGCCGGAATTGTTTTTGTACTTACCTCCGGCATACATTTCACAAAAGACAAGCTCCCAGTTGAAGCGTTCTTCACGCTGGTTATAGTCCACAGGAATACCACGACCCTGGTCTTCAACCTCAACAGACCTATCCAAAAATCTGCGGACGGTAATAAGTCTGCCGTATCCCTCACGAGCCTCGTCAATAGAGTTTGAAAGTATTTCAAAAACGGAATGCTGGCAGCCCTCTATACCATCCGAGCCAAAAATAACAGCCGGACGCTTTCTCACTCTGTCCGCACCTTTAAGTGCAACTATGCTGTCGTCATTGTAACTTTTTGCACACATATCTCAAAAATACCTCCGTATATAAACTAACAACAATATGTAGTAATTTTTGTAAATATTTCCACAAAATACAGTATAACAAAAAAAATTTGCAATGTAAAGTGTATTTTTGCAAATTTTTTCTGGTTTATTCAATTGTTATTTTATATAATCAAATTCGACGCCGTACATGTGAACGGTATCTCCCTCTTTTATGCCCTTATCTTCAAGCATATCAATAATTCCGCTTTTTCTAAGTGCACGCTGGAAATATTGAAGTGACTCATAATCATCAAAGTTTGTAGAGCCAACAATTTTTCTTACATACATACCTTCGACAACGTATACCCCGTCTTCAATAGTGATTTCAATGCTATCTGTGTTTCTCTCTTCATCAAGGTCAAGATATTCATAATCATCTTCTTCATCCGCAGGAAGCTCATCAAGAAGCTTTGATGTATAATAAAGAACATCATCAATACCTTTTCGGGTTGCAGCAGATATTGCAAAAACTGTATATCCCTCGTCTTCCATCTGCGCTTTGAACTTTTCAAAGTTCTCTTCAAAAGACGGAATATCCATTTTGTTTGCTACAATAATTTGTGGCTTTTCTGCCAGTTTTTCACTGTATTTAATAAGTTCCTCATTGATTGTATGCACATCTTCAATGGGGTCTCTGCCCTCTGAGCCCGAAACATCCACAACGTGAAGAAGCACCCTTGTCCTTTCGACGTGTCTGAGAAACGCGTGGCCAAGGCCGACGCCCTCGTGTGCACCCTCAATAATCCCAGGAATATCTGCCATAACAAAGCCTTTTCCGCCATCAATGCGAACCACCCCAAGATTTGGGATAAGGGTTGTAAAATGATAGTTTGCAATCTTTGGTCGAGCCTCGCTGACTATTGACAAAAGTGTGGATTTTCCCACGTTTGGGAAGCCCAAAAGACCAACATCCGCAATGAGTTTCAGCTCAAGTGTTATTTCTCTTTCGTCACCAGGGAGTCCCGCCTTTGCAAACTTTGGCGTCTGACGTGTAGCTGTGGCAAATCTTGCATTCCCCCAGCCGCCACTGCCACCTTTTGCAATAACAAAGCTTTCACCGTCACTTTTTAAGTCACAAATGACCTTTCCTGACTCGCTGTCACGGATTATTGTCCCACAAGGAACTTTGAGGAAAAAATTTTCGCCATTTTTTCCACTTCGTCTTCCGTCACGGCCATTGCCGCCGCTTTCAGCCACGTATTTCTTTTTATAACGAAAATCAAGGAGGGTACTCATATCTTTGCTGGCAACAGCAACAATGTTTCCGCCGTTTCCGCCATCACCGCCGTCAGGACCGCCTGCTGCAACATATTTTTCACGATGAAAAGTAACAGCACCATCACCGCCCTTGCCTGCTTGTATGAAAATTTTGGCTGTATCAATAAACATAAGATTAAACCTCCTTTAAAAATTATTCCATATAGAAACAAAGTGCACGCCAGGCGTGCACTTTTTGTTATTTGGCATAAATTACTGAACGATTTCGTAAACAGAAACCTGTTTCTTGTCCTTACCTTTTCTTTCGAACTTAACCTGACCGTTTACCAAAGCAAACAAAGTATCATCACTGCCCTTGCCTACGTTGATTCCGGGGTATATTTTTGTTCCGCGCTGTCTAACGAGGATGTTGCCTGCCAAAACGTGCTGACCGTCACCTTTTTTCGCGCCAAGTCGTTTGGACTCAGAATCTCTGCCGTTCTTAGTACTGCCGACACCTTTCTTATGAGCCATTGTGTTCACCTCTCTTAAAAATTATTCAATAAAAAAACGATTAGCCATTAATCTTCTTGATTTCAAGCTTTGTATAAGGCTGTCTGTGGCCCTGCTTTTTGTGGTAGCCCTTCTTTGCCTTGTACTTGTAAACGATGATTTTCTTTTCCTTGCCGTTTTTGATAGCTTCAGCTTCAACAGTAGCGCCCTCAACAAAAGGAGCACCAACTTTCAAATCACCGTCTTTTTCTACAACCAATACCTTGTCGATTGTAACTGTGCTGCCAGCTTCAACGTCAAGCTTTTCAACGAAAACAACGTCGCCTTCTGAAACCTTGTACTGTTTTCCGCCAGTTTCGATAATTGCGTACATATTCGTAATCCCTCCTATTACCCAAGACTCGCCAAATGAGGTGCTGAAAAATCAGACTTTTAAAACCCTTCTCGCGCGGTTACCGTAATATGATAACATAAAAACCCTTGCTTGTCAACAAAAACTTTCTATTTTTTTATCATTCTCAAAAAATATCTCTGTGCGGTGAATATCAACACTTTCAAACTCGCTTGCATCAAGGTATTCCTGAAGTTTTGCAACAACAATATCAGGCTTTATATTTGCTTCGCCACCCGCTGACAAAAGCGCATCAAGTCTGAAAGAATTCCCATCCAGTGGAATAATATTCACTTCTTTAATAAAGTCCCTCAGGTTAATCTCTTTCTCACCTTTTTTTGTTTTTTTCGTAGCACTTATGTTTTCCTGTTCGAAAAAGCTTTCAATTTTTTCTTTAGAAACATCATTTTGTGCTGTTATATCAATTATATACTTTGCAGAAACAATGTTATGCGCCTTAAAAATCGGCTGTGAAACCTTGAGAATTTTTATGTCAGGTGGGAGATTTTTGTTAAGTCTCGTCAAAATTTCATCTGACGAAACTGTATCTTCAAAATCAATATCAACAAACTCGGTTTCACTGGTGACGCCAAGTGCCAGCGGAAGTGAAAATGTTATAAGCTGGTGGGGGTTAAAACCCTGACTGTACCTGACGGGAAGCTCAGCACGGTGAATAGAACGTGTGAATGTCCTTAAAAGGTCAAGGTGTGAAATATATTTCCCCATACCAAGCTTTGAAAACTTAAGTCTCCATTTACTCAAAGCAAACACCTCCTCCGAAAGATGTTGCACCGCAACCACTGCATTTTTCACGGCATGATGGTGTGGTTTTTTCTTCATATGCCTTGTCATGTTCTTTCATAAGGAACTGTTTTGAAACACCTATATCAATATGGTCCCAAGGCAAAATTTCGCTGTGGTCAATTTTTCTGTATGCATAAAACTCGGGGTCAACACCACACTTTTTGAAAGCCTCAAGCCACTTTTCATAATCAAAATGCTCGTCCCAACCATCAAAACGACAACCACGCTTCTGCGCCTCAACCAAAACATCACCAAGACGTCTGTCTCCTTTCGCAAAAACAGCCTCCAAAAAGCTGACATGACTTTGATGCCAGTTGTATGAGATGCTTCTGGTCTTGATTCTCTCTTTTAGGAATTTCTGCTTTTCAACAAGTTCTTCAATTCTGTTCTGGGGCTCCCACTGGAATGGTGTAAAAGGCTTTGGAACAAAGGAAGATGTGCTGACAGTAACCGTTACCGAGCGACCTTTCCTTATTTCCTTTGGTATCTGATAAAAAACATCAATAACCTTTTCCGCAAGGTCAGCAATACCTTCAACATCCTCCATTGTCTCAGTAGGCAGACCTATCATAAAATAAAGCTTGATACGATTATATCCACCACCAAAAGCAATACCCGCTGTTCTCAAAAGGTCTTCTTCAAGAACATTTTTGTTTATTACATCACGAAGTCTTTGAGTGCCCGCCTCGGGAGCAAAGGTGAGACCACTCTTTTTCACAGTCTGCACCTTTTCCATAAGCTCCATAGAAAAATTATCAACACGAAGTGATGGAAGCGAAAGATTTATACGGTTGTCAACAGTGATTTCAAGAAGTCTATCCACAAGCTCCTGAAGACAGGTGAAATCACTTGTGCTTAAAGATGACAAAGACATCTCTTCGTATCCGGTATTGTCAATAAGCTTTTGTGCGGTTTCAATCAACTTATCGGTTGAGTGCTCTCTTACGGGTCTATAAAGATAGCCCGCCTGACAAAATCTGCAACCGCGAATACACCCTCTGAAAATTTCAAGGGTAATACGGTCGTGGACAATATCCATAAAAGGAACTATCATTTTGTCAAGGATATAGCTGTTGTCAAGCTCTTTTACTATTCTTTTTTTTATTTTCTCGGGCACACCGCTGCGGTTTGGTTTAACCGACTCGATAGTTCCGTCATTTTTATATTTAACATCATAAAATGCAGGAACATAAACGCCCTCTATCTTTGAAATTCTTTCAAGGTATGAAATACGGGTTTCCCCTGATGCTTTCCATTCTTTGAATTCATCAATTATTTCATTATTAACCTCTTCACCCTCACCTAAGATAAAAAAGTCAATAATATCAGCAAGAGGCTCACCATTGTACGCACACGGACCGCCTGCACACACAAAGGGCATATTTTCGCCTCTGTCTTTTGATTTAAGAGGAATCCTTGCAAGGTCAAGCATATTGAGAATGTTTGAATAGCTCATTTCGTATTGAAGCGTAAAACCCACAATATCAAAACTTGACACAGGCATATGGCTTTCCAGTGACAAAAGGGGAATGTCAGACTTTCTAAGTTCTTCCTCCATATCCACCCAAGGTGCAAAGACACGTTCGCACACAGTGTCAGTACGTTCATTCATCATATGATAAAGAATTTTCATTCCAAGATGTGACATTCCCACTTCATAAACATCAGGGAAACAAAATGCAAACTTAACAAATTTCTCAGAGTTTTCTTTGTGAACACTGTTAAATTCGTTTCCTATATAACGAGCAGGCTTTTGCACTTTCTTGAGTGCCTGCTCAAATTTTCTTTCATAAATATTCATAGTTAAAATACCCTTCAAAAAAATAATTACCCATATATGATACACCAAAACGACATTTTTTTCAAGCATAATAACAAAAAACGATTAATACATTTTTACAAATAATCATTTCGAAAGGACAAACACCAAAATGGCACATGAATATAGAGAATACCGTTCACCGCGGTCGCAAGCCTCAAAAGAAAATAAAATAAAAACTCGATTTTTGAAAAAGCTTTTGAAACAGATGATTTTTGCTTTGATAATCTTTTCTGCCGTATATTTTTTCAAACTTTCAGCTACGGATGAATTAAACGGATACATAAGAAACGCTTTTTTATATAAGCCCGATACGACCTTTATCACCGACACTGTTAAAAATGCTTTAAAAATAAATGAAAAAACCACTGAGGAATAAGGCAAAGAAAATGAAACTACCGAAGAAGTTCACGCTGAAGAAATTTTATAAAATAAAGCTCACCCGATATCTTTTTATAAATATCTGGTTTTTTCCGATAGTCCTTTGTTCATTTCTTGGGGGATACTGGGAATTTTTCTTAACAGGTTTTGCCGTTGCTTTTCTGCACGAACTTGCACATATACTATGTGCACACTTTCTCAAAATCCCCGTTTCAAGCATAACAATTTTCCCTTTCGGGATAAATGCACAGCTTAAAACGGACTATATAAAAAATTCCGGAAAGGAATTCTTCATTGCCTTTTCCGGACCTTTTTTTAACCTTATTCTTTTTTGGGGTTCTGCCGTTTTATCAAAATTTATTACCCACGAAACACTGAACTTTTTTGCAGATATAAACCTTGCGATTTGCATAATAAACCTATTTCCCGCACTCCCCCTCGACGGCGGACGGATGCTAAAATCCATTATCACAGCAAAACATGGCGCCATAATTGCACACAATATTCTTGATAAATCCAGCAAAATCTGCATATTCCTGATTGGCTTTTGTTCCATAATTATACTCATTTCAGGCAAACTGAATTTGTCTCTTGTGCTAATATTTTCATTTCTGCTTAACAATTTAAGCTATGAACAATCCCTTATTTCACATATTGCTTTTAGAGAAATCATAAAAAGCCACCGCAAGCTCAGTGATGCCGAGAGTCTCCCCGCCAAAACTTTCTGTGCTACCGAAAACGCCTTGGCGGCAGACATAATAAAGCGTTTAAGCTATGACTATTTTCTTGTTGTCCACATACACAATAGCCATTCCGAAATCACAAAAACCCTGACAGAAACCCAAATTCTTTCCGCCCTGACAAAACAAGGAATCAGGGCAAGATATAAGGACATATGATTATCTGCCAGAAACTTTGAAATACCGCTTTGCCTCATCTCCATAAATCAAAAGACGTCTGAGAAGATTTTTGAGAAGCGTATCATTGCTCTTTGAAAGCTGGTTTGCTGCATAATCCCTTACGCTGTATTTGTCAATATCGCTGTATCTATACTTATTTCCCACTCTTGTATAAACTCTTGCATATATATTGTCAAACATTTTGCTGGATACAATATTGTCAAAATTATACACCTTATATCCATTGTTTATCGCATAATCTTTTATTATTAGCGACTGGGTTCCTGCTATATGCGAATCAGTCTTTTTGAAGCTGTCCTCTGTCCAAAAAAGAACACCCATCTCGTCCACATTTTTTTCATCAGAAACATAATAATTTATTGAAATATCACCTTCGAGAATCAAAGTTTTTCCAATAATGCTGGCACTGCACTTGCCGTTCTTAGTCTCTTCCCTGATAGTTTTTGTCTGACTTACATATACTTTTGTGAAATCCATAACTTTGTCAGCCTCAGAAAGAATGCTGTTTGCAGGCTTTCTGTCCGAACCAAAATATTCCTGTGCTGCCGCACCATAGTTGAGCATTTTAACAAGCAGAGGTCTTAGCTGTTCATTTTTCATCATATTTTCCGCATAAGAAACTACGCTATAACCCACATAAGGTGCACTTCCGTATATGATATTCCCTTTTTCATCTCTTGCCATAAGCCTTGCATGTATTTTTTTGTTCATATCGACGGAAGATATATTGTCATATTCAAAGCGGTAACCATTAGCATCACTTCCGCTGTACTCAACCACCCTTTGAGCCGTTTCCAAAGTATATTCATCCTGAGGTGAATCCCAAAAAAGCATCCTTGCAGTACTTGCCCGCACTCCTTCAAGTGATGCATAAAAAACCATAGAAATCGTACCTTGCAAATCAAGGCTTCGACCTGTAATCATAACAACAGCGCCCTCTGAAAAGAGAATTGATTCACCATTTGATACACTGCACCCAATTCTTTCCTCACCACGTTCAGATTTTTTCAAAAGCACAGCTGTGCCGTTTACTGAATAAAGCTGAACACTGTCCCGCATTTCAGCGGACACATATGGAATTTCCAAAAAAAATTTTTTAGAAACATCAAGCCGAGTCTCGTGCTGATTTTTAAAATAACAATTTATCTCAAACTTTCCATTGGAAAGTTTATTTTTTATTTCTCTATCTATTTTTTCATTTTTTTCAAAGGTGATAAAAATATCCTGCTTTTGACTCATATCACGAAGTTCCCTTATTATGTCTTTATCAAGAGTCACCACAGCAAAATCTGTATAAATACAAATTGACGGCATTTTCTTTCTATATACTGACGCTTGCCTCAATGCATCAGAAATATTAAGGCTGAGAACTTTATACCCTGCGGATGTAGAGCGGGCTTTAATCTCAAAAGCTTCAAGAACATTTTCATCATCGAAATCTGTATTTACATCAATTTCAAGGCCTTTGACATCAGCTTTTCCCTTTACAACCGGCATCTTAATTTCATCTATGAGTTCATCCTTTTCCTCTACCCAATTTGCTGCAGGCGCAGACTCTGTCTCTGTAGCAAAAACAATACAAATAGGGTTTACCGAAAAAGCAATCAAAAAACAAAGAAAATATATAAGTCCTTTCTTCATAACGCACCTCAACTTTCTTTTGAATCATTAGACCTGATAACCAGAATATAGCCTGACGAAAAACTTATTTCGCCAATTTTCTCACCAACAAAACAATTACTGCTTGCCTGCACCTCTCCGCTGACAAGATGCATATTTTCCGTTTCATAACACAGTCCCTTTACAGAGAAATCACTTACATCACCGCCAAATGGAAAAAATGAAATATATTTTTTATCATCTGGTAACACAGAAAAACTTTTGTTCTCCATGGTAATTTCGTTGTCTGAATCAAGAAGCGTGCCCCTGCCGCCATTATCGAGTATTTTCTTAAGCAGACAAAAATGTGAATATTCGTGGTCAAGTCGACCGCCAAGAGCACCAAGAATCGTAATATCCTTATAACCTCTCTTGAGCGCTTCCATAACGGCAAGGTCGGTATCAGTATTATCCTTTTGTGGAGGAAAAGCAACAATTTTTTTTGCAGTTATATCGGTGTCTTTAAGCGAATCGCCATCACCAAGCCACAAATCGGGTACAATCCCCAAATTTTGTGCATGTTTATATCCACCATCAGCACAAATAACAAAGCTATTTTCAAAATCAAAGTCTTTCAAAAAATCATAGCATTCTATTTTGGCAGAGCAAAAAACAAAACATTTCATTTTGCATTTTCCCTCATTTCAACAATAACAGCTTTGACATCCTCAGCTTTAAAGACTGTTGAACCCGCAACAATAACATCTGCACCGCTTTTCACTGCAGTACGGATATTTTCAGTTGTTACTCCACCGTCAATCTCAAGTTCAATATTCTTTCCTGATTTATCAATCAAAGCTCTTGTTTTCCGGATTTTTTCATTCATACTTTCGATATATGACTGACCACCAAACCCTGGCTCAACAGTCATAATGAGAATAAGGTCAAATTTGTCAAAATCATTTTCGAGTCTTTCGATGGGAGTATTAGGCTTTACCGAAATTCCTGCTTTTACCCCAAAGCTATGTATAAAATCAGCCATTTCGGCGTAATTCTCGGTAACTTCTTCGTGAACAGTGATAATATCTGCCCCTGCCTTCACAAAGGTTTCAATATATTTCTTTGGCTCTTCTATCATAAGATGCACATCAAAAGGCAATTTCGACACCTTTCTGAGTCCTTTTACAATATCCGGTGAATATGCAAGGTTTGGGACAAAATGCCCGTCCATAACATCAACGTGCACATAATCCGCACCAGCCTTTTCAATTTTTTTCAGTTCTTCCCCAAGTTGCACCGGGTCTGCTGCTAAGATTGATGGTGCAATCTTAATTTTGTTCATAGCCATCTTCCTTTCGTTTTCTCTAAAGCTGATTTGCCTCTTTTATCTCGCGGTAAAGCTGAACATAACTTTCGTGTCGGCTTTTTGGGATTTCACCGTCTTCAACCCGTCTTATAACATCACAGTCAGGCTCAACCGTATGGCTGCAATCCAAAAACCTGCACTTACCAAAAGACTCCTCAAACTCTCTGAACATAGACCATAGTTCAGTGCTTGGGATTTTGTTCACATCAAATGAACTGAACCCTGGAGTGTCAACAATATATCCCCCAAAAGGCAGGTTCACAAGTTCCGAATGCCTTGTTGTGTGCTTTCCCCGTTCAAGCTTTTCGCTCACCATTCCGGTTTCAAACATATTCTTTCCCATAACAGCATTCAAAAGACTTGATTTTCCTACACCTGAGTTTCCTGCAAAAACAGTAGTTTCATTTTTAAGAATTTCTTTCAGGTTTTCAATGCCAACGCCAAGAACAGCGCTGGTTTCAAGCACTTTAAAACCTGCATCCTTATAAATTTTTATGATTTCTACATTTTCCTCAAGGTCTGATTTATTGAAGCACACCGCTATTTTAAGGTTTACAAATTCTGCAGACGCAATAAGCTTGTCGAGCACATAAAGATTTGGGGTGGGGCTTGACTGTGCCACCACAACCACCATTTGTGTAACATTTGAAACAGCAGGTCTTATGAGTTCCGAGGTTCTTGGCAGAATCTCACTTACATATCCCTGCACACTTTCTTCATCAAAGGATATGACCACTCTGTCTCCCACAAGAGGGGTAAAACCCTTTTTCCTAAATAGTCCACGAGCTCTGCATTCAACCACGCCCATATTTGTATCGACATAATAGAAACCGCCGATACCTTTCACAATAACACCACTAATTTCCTTCATCCATTACCTCTTAATGCAGTCTTACGGTTCCTTTTTGTTGAGAAACACCATCGTGAAGAATTTCAACCTCAACCGAATTTGATGTTCCCTCAAGCTTTACAACGTCACTTGCACCTTTACTTAAGATTTTGCTGTATGCATTCTTTCCGTTTACGTTTACCTGAACCAAGGCACTCGCCTTTTCTTTTGGTCCGTAAATGGTCAGCATAGAGCTCTTTTTCTGTGGCTCTGGCTGTTTTTCATCAGTTTTTGTATCAGTACTTGGATTATCATCAGGCTTGTTATCTTCTTGATCGGTTTTTTCAGGTTCTTTTTCAGGACCGCGACTTACATAGAATGTGATTACATCACCAGGTTTAACAAAATCGCCGGCTTTTGGTTCCTGCTTAATGATAGCACCTGTTGGAATATCATCGCTATATTCCTCAATAAATTCAGCCTCAAGTCCAAGGTCTTTCACCGCAATTTCAACCTCACGGGCATCCTGATACTTTGTATAATTTTTAAGCCTTATATCATTCTTGCCCTCGCTGATTTCAACGGTAATAACTATCACTTCTGCTTTTTTAATCTTGGTTCCTGCGGCAGGATCCTGAGCGAGAATTGTTCCCTCTTCATCGTCACTTTCAACAGTCTTCCCTTTAATGATGTTGAAGGTATACTCTGCATTTTCGTCAGCATTTTCTACATATTTTTCTATTGCTTCATCATAAAGCATACCCTCTATTTCAGGAATTTCCACGTTACCGCCTGACGCAAAAAGTCCGCCCATACCTGTTATGGACATAAATCCCGCAGAAATAATCAAAATAAGCGCAATAGCACTGAAAATTGCAAAAGCAATAACTTTTCTTTCTTTCTTTTTATCTACCGTTTGTGAGTTCTTTTTCACAGGTTTTTTCGGCAATTCTTCTTCCTCCTGGATATTATTTGGGGCTTCAGATTCTTCGACTTTCGGTTCTTCTTTCCTTATGTCCTTGATATTCACCGCAGGCATTACCACCGTTTGTCCCATATTTTCACGGCTTGGAACTTCGATTTCCTCGGCAACAATCTCACGGCTGGGGTCATGAAGAACACCAAGCAGCTCATCAATCATTTCTGATGCTGTTTTGTATCGTGCTGAAACCTCTTTTGACATAGCTTTAAGGACAATTCGTTCAAGTGCCAGAGGGATGCTTAAGTTATATTCCCTTGGCATAACAGGTTTTTCCTGAAGATGCATAATAGCAACGGTAACAGGTCTTTCGCTGTCAAAAGGAACCTTTCCAGTTAGCATTTCATAAAGAACAACGCCCAGTGAATATATATCCGAACGTTCGTCGGTATAACCACCCCTTGCCTGTTCAGGTGAAATATAATGCACCGAACCAATAGCACTGTCATCGCAAGTAACAGTGGACTGAACATTTGCACGGGCAATACCAAAATCGGTAACCTTCATAATTCCATCGGATGTCATAATTATATTGTGTGGTTTTATATCACGGTGAATTATGGAATTTTTATGTGCCTGTTCAAGACCTTTAGCAATCTGCACCGCATAATCCACAGCCTCACGCCAAGGCAAGATAACCTTTTCTTCGATATATTCTTTTAAAGTTTTGCCCTCAATATATTCCATAACGATATAATGAAGACCATTGCCGTTTCCTACATCATAAATGGACACAATATTGGGGTGTGTGAGGCTTGCCGCTGCCTGTGCCTCAACATTGAAACGACGGACAAACTCGCTATCATTCTGGAGGTCAGGACGAAGCACTTTTACTGCCACAAATCTGTTAAGCAGCTGACATTTTGCTTTGTAAACAACAGCCATTCCGCCGCTGCCTACCTCTTCAATTATTTCATATCTTCCCGCAAGAACCTTGCCTATCAAAGTCATACCCGTTCCTCCTTCTGGGCACGTATAACAACAACTGTTATGTTGTCAACTCCGCCATTTTTATTGGCTTCAGCAACAAGGCTTTCAGCCACTTTATCAACATCTTCGTTTTTGTTTATTATTTCTTTTATCCGTTCATCGGTAACGGTTTCGGTAAGCCCGTCACTGCACAAAATCACGGTCTCTCCCAAAGATAGATTGTAATCATAAAAGTCAGCATCAACAAATTCCTCGGTACCCAGGGCTCTTGTTATAATGTTCTTGTCAGGATGGTTTCTTGCCTCCTCACGAGTTATACTACCCCTTTGGACAAGCTCCTCAACAATTGAATGGTCAACCGTAATTTTCTGAATTTTTGTATCAGAAATTACATATGCACAGCTGTCACCAATGTTAGCAATTCTGACGAGGGCATCTTTCACATATGCTACAACAAGAGTTGTTCCCATTCCGGACTGTTCACGACTTTTCAGCGAGCGTTCAAAAACACTTGTATTTGCAAAATCAATAGCTGTCGCCATATTGAAAGTAATTTTGCTATCCTCAGTCTCGCTGAGTGATTCGCTCAATTCCCCTGCCACAATTTCCGCCGCCATACTGCTGGCAATTTCGCCGGCATTGTGACCGCCCATACCATCGGCAAGCACGCAGACACCAAGGGGCTTATCCTCAAAAAAGCCACAAATTCTGAAGCTGTCTTCATTTAGTTCACGGCACTTACCTTTATCCGTAAGACCGCATACTTTTATAACCATATCATCATTGCCTTTCCGCCTGAAATTTCAGACTTTTCTTTATCTTCATAACAATTCCGCGACTAGTTTGTTTTCTTATTTCTGAGCTGACCGCAAGCTGCATTTATATCGCTGCCCATTTCACGGCGAACTGTTGCCACCAATCCATGTTTTTCAAGTCTTGCTTTAAAAGCCTCGACTCTTTCTCTGCTGCTCTTTGAAAATCCACTTTCCTCAACCTTGTTTACAGGAATAAGATTCACGTGACAAAGCTTTCTTTTCAGAATTTTTGCCAAAGTGTCGGCCTCTTCAAGCGTATCATTAACCCCAGAAATCAAGGTGTATTCAAAAGAAATCCGTCGAGAGGTTTCTTTTATGTAATAATCACAAGCCGACATAAGCTCATTTATATTGAATTTGTTATTGACGGGCATAATTTGTGAACGCCGCTCATCACTTGGGGCGTGAAGTGAAATAAGCAGAGTAATCTGCATTTTCATATCAGCCAGTGCCTTTATTTTGTCTGCCAAGCCACAGGTAGAAACCGAAATATGTCGCTGACCAATCCCAAGGCCCTCAGGGGAATTCATAAGCTTTATTGACTTCAGTACGTTTTCAAAATTGTCGAAAGGCTCGCCAATCCCCATCATAACCACATTTGAAATCCTTTGTCCCAAGTCCCTTTGTACACAGAGAATTTGACCTACGATTTCGCCGGGGGTAAGGTTTCTTACCCAACCATTAACCGTTGATGCACAGAATTTGCAGCCCATTTTGCAGCCGACCTGAGAAGAAACACAGACCGTATAGCCATATTCATATTTCATCAGCACGGTTTCAATAAAGTTCCCATCATTTAATTGTAACAGATACTTACGTGTTTCGTCAATCTTTGAAACATATTTTTCAGATATTGACATTCCACCAAGAAAGCTGCTTTCCGAAAGCTTTTCACGAAGATTTTTGGGAATGTTTGTCATATCCTCAAAATTTTCTGCACCGCGATACATCCATTCAAATATCTGTTTGCCCCGAAACTGTGGTTCGCCAAGCTGTTTCACAAATTCTTTCAGCTCATCAAGGCTCAAATCAAAAAGATTTATTTTCATAAGTCTATTCCTTTATCATTTTGCAAATATAAAATCCGCTTTCACCATTTTCGGTTGTAAGAATTTGCTTCTCAAAAACTTTTTTATACTCGCTGTGATTTTTTAAAAATTCAAAAATTCTGATTCTATTTTCTTCAGGCAAAATCGTACAAGTACTGTAAACCAAAGTCCCGCCCTTTTTTACATAAGTGGCAGCAGTTTCCAGAATATCACGTTGCAAATCGCAAAGCTCCGCAATATCTTCTTCTTTTCGTTTCCACTTAATGTCCGGCTTTTTATGTATAACACCAAGCCCCGAGCAAGGAACATCCGCAAGCACCTTATCCGCCTTTCCAACCAAGCTCTCTATTTTTTCTCTTGAGTCATGCACCTTTGGTGTTATAATGTCAATATTAAGCCTTTCGACAGATTTTTTTATAAGCGTTGCCTTGTGAGAAAATACATCAAATGAAAATACTTTGCCCATATTTCCCATACGTTCTGCAATAGCACAGCTTTTGCCACCAGGTGCAGCACACATATCTACAATCAACTCATCGGATTTTGGTTCAAGTGCCTCGACCGCCATTTGCGATGAAATGTTTTGAAGTGAATAAAGTCCGTCTTTATAAGCCGCAGATTTTTCGACATTCAGCTTTCCTATGACCTTGAGACAGTTTTTGATCTCAGTTTTTTCGCAAGAAATCCCTTCTTTTTCAAGAGTTTCAATAAGTTCTTCTTCGGTTGTTTTAAGCTGATTTACCCTTATGAAAACCCCGTGAGGCTTGTTGTTTTCTTCAAAAAGCTTTCTGCACTTTTCCTCGCCATACTCTTTTATCAAAGCTTTGGTCATCCAAATCGGATATGAAAACTCCAAAGATAATTCCTCAGTGATATCATCCATTTTAGGAAATTCAAAATCATCTTTTCCTCTCGAAACCGCACGCAATACACCGTTCACAAAACCCGACCCTGCACGGTGGGAATATTTGTTGGCAAGCTTCACAGCCTCGTTGCACGCAGCGCTCGGCGGAACTTTATCCATAAAATGCAGTTGAAAAACGCCCATTCTCAAGATATTAAGAATCCAAGGAGTCATTTTTTTTATCTTGACTTTTGAATATCTTGATATGATAAAATCAATGGCTATTTTATTTGATATAACACCGTATATAAGCTCAGTAACAAAACCTTTATCCACAGAAGATAATCCCTCCGTGGACAAAGCCTCTTTAAGTGCCGCATTTACATACGTTTCGTTTGTTTCAATATCAACAAGTGCCTTAAGTGCAATTTCTCTTGCATTCATAATTTCACGTCCGTTTTTTAATCTCTGTTTCTGCCAAATCCCACAATAGAAAGAAGCCTCAAAAGGTTGGCAATAGCAACAACCGCCGATGCCACATATGTCATAGCAGCAGCCGAAAGCACCGATTTTGACGCTTTCAGTTCTTCACCGTTTAAAATCGCATTTGATTCAAGTGTCTTGAGGGCACGAGATGACGCATTGAACTCCACCGGAAGTGTAACAATCTGAAACAGCACAACAGCACCGAATAAAAGCACACCAAAAGTCGCAAGTTTTGAAAAGCTCAGCAAAATGCCAAAAATAGCCAGAGGCCAAGCGGCATATGATGCTATTTGCACCACAGGAACAATAGCATTTCTCACCTTTATTGGAGCATATCCCTCAGCGTGCTGAACAGCGTGTCCAACCTCGTGTGCAGCAACACCGATTGCTGCAACTGATGTGCTTGAATAGGTCGCATCCGAAAGTCTTACCACATTCGCCTTTGGGTCAAAGTGGTCAGTGAGATTTCCCGCTGTACGCTCAATAATCACGTTGTGAAGACCGTTCATATCAAGAATTCTTCTTGCCACATCTGCGCCGGTAAGACCTTTGCTGTTTGACACAGTGCGATATTTGTTGAAAGTGGTATTTACCTTTGACTGTGCATACATAGCAAAAACAAGTGCCGGCATAACTAAAATTATATATGTCATATCAATTCCATAAAAATATCCAAGTCCCATTTTTTTGCCTTTCTACCCATTGTTATTTTCACATCTCCGGGTATGAGATATGTAATGCTACCCCAATATTTCGCCAACTTTTATTTCGTGACCGTTGAGATAGTCATTAACTCGCATAGCCTTTGAGCCTTTGAACTGAATTTCGTCAATAATTATTGTTTTTCCATCGCCGCAAATCACCTCAAGACCTTTGCTGTCCGCCGCAACAATCTTTCCACATTCGCCTTTTGCAGCATTTCCAAGTACAGCACGATAAACCTTCATAACCTCACCCAAATAATCAGTGTGGGCAACAGGCCATGAATTCATTCCGCAAATAAGGTTTATAACCTCTCTTGCAGACTTTGACCAGTCAATTTTCGCCATTTCCTTTGAAATCATTGGCGCATAACACGAGAGACTGTCATCCTGCTTTTCAGGTTTAAGAGTGCCTTTTTTAAGTTTCTCAATGGTTTCAATCAGCAAATCAGCTCCCATAACCATAAGTCTGTCATGAAGCTCACTCGCTGTTTCATATTCACCAATAACCGTTTCGCATTTAAGAAGCATATCCCCTGTATCAAGGCCTTTTTCCATAAGCATCGATGTCACGCCGGTCTTTTCTTCACCATTTAGTACCGACCACTGAATTGGGCCTGCACCACGGTATTGGGGTAAAAGCGATGCGTGCATATTTATGCATCCGTGTTTTGGAAAATTCAATATATATTCAGGAAGAATTTTGCCATATGCCACAACTATTATAAGTTCAGGGTTAAGCTTTTCAAGCTGTTCACGGAATGCAAAATCTTTAAGTGTTTCAGGCTGAAAAACAGGGATTCCGTGTTCCTCTGCCAACACCTTAACCGGTGGTGGTGTGAGGCGGTGACCTCTTCCCGCCGGCTTGTCCGGCTGGGTAACGACACCACAGACATTGTCACTTGATTCAATCAGTGCCTTAAGACACGGAACAGCAAAATCCGGTGTTCCCATAAAAAGTATATTCATATCAAATGCCTCCGAAATCAATCTTCCTCAATGTCAATCCATTCAGTTACCAATTCCATAAACATCTTTCCGTCAAGATGCTCGGTTTCGTGACAGAATGCTCTTGCCAACAAATCCTCGCCGGTATATTCATGCCACTCACCAAATCTGTCCTGAGCCCTCACCGTAACTTTTTGGGGACGTGTAACAATTCCGTACTTTCCGGGGTTACTGAGACATCCCTCTGCCCCGGTCTGTCTACCCTCTGCCAAAACTATCTCGGGGTTTATAAGTTCAATCGGGTTTTCGTCAATATCGATAACAGCCACACGTCTCAAAACCCCTACTTGAGGTGCTGCAAGACCTGCGCCACCTGATTCATAAAGGGTATCGAACAAATCTTCCACAAGTGCAATAAGTCTCTCATCAAATTTTTCTACGGGTCGACATTTTTTTGTGAGAACGTCATCTCCTAATGTAACTATATTTCTGATTGCCATAATCAAAACCTTACCTTTCGTCAATACATATTTATCGGATTTATATCAATGGTCAAAAACACGGACTTTCTGCCTTTTTCATATTCCTCATAGATGTTTCTAAGAAGGTCGTGTGCGTCGTCTGCGTTTTTGCATTTCATAAGTATTCTGTATCTGTAATTATTTTTTATTTTTGCGATAGGTGCTTCACCGGGGCCAGTCTTTGAAAAGATATTCCCATCAGCCTTTATCTCTTTGTCAAGGCGCTTTCCTATTTTCTCAATTTCCTCTTTGACAGCCTGCTCGTCTTCCCCTGTTGCCACTATATATATTATGTCACAAAACGGCGGATAATTCAACCTTTTTCTTTGAATAATCTCGTTTTCATAAAAGCCCAAATAATCGTGCTGCCTTGAAAATTTTATTGTAGAATTAAAGGGCTGATATGTTTGGATTATCGCCCTGCCTGAAAGGTTTCCTCTGCCCGCACGACCGCACACCTGAGTAAACAGCGAAAAGCCTCGTTCGCTCGCCCTGAAATCATCCACCGCCAATGTAGTATCAGCCGCAAGAACTCCCACCAAAGTCACGTCGTGAAAGTCAAGGCCTTTTGTAACCATTTGTGTTCCAAGCAGAATATCCGCTTCGCCATTTTTGAACCTATCGAGAATTTTTTCGTGACCGCCCTTTTCAGATGTTGTATCTGTATCCATCCTTAAGATTCTCGCACTGGGAAAAAGCCTGTTTATTTCTTCCTCAATCTTTTGTGTGCCCGTACCAAAATATTTCACATACGATGAACCACAAGACGGACACTCACTGACGTTTCGCATTGTATATCCGCAATAATGACAGGAAAGCAAATCTTTTCTCTTGTGATAGGTAAGTGCAATGCTGCAATCAGGGCAGTTTATAACCTCTCCACATTCACGGCAGGAAACAAAAGTTGAATAGCCTCGTCTGTTTAAAAACAGAATTGTCTTTTCACCATTGTCAAGATTTTTTTGTATCTCTCTTTGAAGTTTCAGGCTTAAAGGCGACCTGTTTTTGTTTTCAAAAAGCTCACCGCGCATATCCACCACATCAACGATGGGCATTGGTCCCTCGTTGTAGCGCTTTGTCATTTCAAAAAGATTATATTCACCAATTTTTGCCTTATAAAATTCATTCACTGATGGTGTCGCCGAGGCAAGCAATAAAACACATTTTTCATCCTCTGCTCTTTTTGTTGCTACATCTATGGCGTGATACCTCGGGGTAGTCTCTGATTTATAGCTGTTTTCGTGTTCTTCGTCAAGAATTATTATGCCAATATTTTTAAACGGCGCAAAAATTGCCGACCTTGCACCAACAACAACCTTTACCTCACCGTTTTTGATTTTGTTCCACTCATCAAATCTCTCTCCCTGAGAAAGAGCGCTGTGAATAACTGCAACCTGATTTCCAAACCTTGAAACAAAACGCTCAACCATCTGAGGCGTAAGTGAAATTTCAGGCACCAGCATAATGGCATTTTTGCCTTTTTCAATGACCTTTTCTATTGCCTGCAAAAACACCTCGGTTTTTCCGCTTCCGGTAACGCCGCGAAGAAGTATTTTCTCATTTTGTTCCTCATCAATGGCATTATATAGATGGTCAATAACCACCTTTTGCTCATCAGTAGGCTTATAAGCACTACTTTTTTGATATTTTTCCTCGTTATAGGCATCTCTCCTGAGTTGCACCTCTTCAACCGCCAGAACCCCAAGTTTTTCAAGACTTCGAACAGCATCATAGCTTCCGCCTTTTTCTTTAACAAGCTTCGAAAGGGGCAAACTTTCTGCCATCAAGAGTGCCTCAACAACCCTGGCTCTTGCGGTAGCACCTTTTTTTCGCATTTCGTCTATCGCATCAAAAGCTTCGTCTCTTGATACCAAGAGTCGCGCTATCTTCATTGTCTTTTCGTGAACGCCCGATGTCATCCCAGGGGGTGTGGTAAGTCTTATTGCCTGATAAAGTGAACAAAAATATTTTTCACTCACCCAAAGACATAAATCAAGTAGCCACGGCTGACAAACCGGCTCGTCCCCGAGAATTTTGGTGATGTTTTTCAGGTTTTTATATTCGCTGTTTTCTGAAACCCCAATAACTATACCGTCAACAGTCCGGTTACCTTTGCCAAAAGGCACCAAAACACGCATACCCACCCGTGCTTTTTCTTCAAGCGATGTTGGTATGCTGTAATCAAAAGTCTTGTCAATATTTTGTTCTTTGTTATTGATTATAACCTTTGCAACCATGGTAACCTTCCTCACAAAACAAAATAACGTCCCTCAAAAAGTCAAAAGGACCACCCAAAACAAGCAGTCCTAAAAAGATATTCAGCTGTTGATTTCTTCACCCAAAGCAGTTTCGCTGTCCACCAAACTTTCTGAAGCTTTCACAGCCTCAACCTTGCCCTCAAAAATCTCATTCACTGCAACGGTAACATCCTTAAATGTTTCAACATTTGAAAGTCTTTCAGCGCCGTCCACAAGCTGTCTTGTTCTCTTTGCTGTTTCAATAACCAAAGCATATCTGCTTCCTGTTTTCTTCACAAGTTCTGTAATAGGGGGATAAATCATCATTTTACATCTTCTCCTTTTGAGTTTTCATTATATTTTCTATTTCACAAACCGCAACCGACAAATCATCGTTTATAACAACAAAATCATATTTGTCTTTTTTTGAAAGTTCATCCTTTGCGGCGTTTAATCTGTTTTTAATCTGCTCATCCGTTTCGCTGCCACGATTCTTGAGCCTAAAAAAAAGTACATCTTCATCAGGTGGTACAATAAAAATTGAAACTGCGTCGGGGCATTTCTCCATAACCTTTAGCGCTCCCTGAACTTCAATTTCAAGGATAACGTCCTCGCCCTTATCCAGCTTTTCATTTACTGCATCAACGGGTGTGCCATAATAGTTTCCGTTATAGACAGCCCATTCAAGAAACTTGTCATCAGCTATCATCTTTTCAAACTCATCCTTGGTTTTGAAAAAATATGTTACCCCGTCGGTATCTTCAGTTCTCGGTGCTCTGGTAGTGGCAGAAACCGAAACCGAAATGTCGCTACGTTTTGCCACAAGCTGTCTGCATATGGTGCCCTTTCCTACACCTGAGGGACCTGACAGAATATAAAGTGTTCCTTTATTCTTCATTCTCGATTTCTCCCTCGTCTTTGGTGTCAGCAATATCTTCCTTAACAGCGGCACGTCCCGCAATAGTTTCTGTCTGGATTGCAGAAAGTATTATATGGTCGCTGTCGGTAATAATAACAGCACGGGTACGACGACCGCAGGAGGCATCAATCAAAAGTCCTTTGTCCCTTGCATCCTGAACAATACGTTTAATAGGAGCCGATTCAGGGCTGACTATCGCAACAACACGGTCGCCTGATACAATGTTTCCGAAGCCTATGTTTATAAGTTTCATAAAATTTCATCCTTCCGCCCGAAGGCTTTTCATTTGTTATTCAATGTTTTGAATTTGTTCCCTGATTTTTTCAATCTCGGATTTCATATCCACAATAATCTTTGAAATTTCAACATCATTTGCCTTTGAGCCCATGGTGTTAGTTTCACGGTTCATTTCCTGAACCATAAAATCAAGCTTTTTGCCGATTGGCTGGTCGGTGGAAAGTGCTTTTCTAAACTCTTTTATGTGGCTATGAAGTCTCACTGTTTCTTCGCCAATGTCGGTACGTTCAGCAAAGATTGCAACCTCGGTAACAATTCTTGCTTCGTCAATATTCTTGTCTTCCAGCACCTCTGAAATTTTTCCTTTCAGTCGGTTTTTGTATTCCTCAACAATCTGTGGATACCTGAGTTCAACCTGCGTAAGTTTTTCAGCGAGAATATCAAGATGGGACAAAATGTCTTTTTCCATATTTTTGCCCTCTTCAATCCGCATATTGACAAAGTCTTCTGCCGCCGCCGAAAAAACTTCGAGAAGCATGGCAGTTATTCTTTCTTCGTCTTCTTCGTCACTTTCGATTTTGAAAATATCGTGATACTGTGAAATGGTTGAAATCTTCACATCGTCTTCAATTCCAAATTCGACAAGGGTTCGGAGGGCATCAATATAATTTTTTGCGACATCCTTGTCAATGGCGATTGTCTTGCCGCTTCCCTCGATGCGGTCAACTGAAATAAAAATCTCAATTTTTCCACGGGAAATGTATTTTGCCGCCGCCTGACGGATTTTATCTTCCGCAAAGGTATAATATTTGGGCATACGGATTGATGCATCCATATATCTGTGATTAACTGATTTGAGGTTTACTTTTACCTCAAAATCATCAAACATTTTCTCGGCTCTGCCAAAGCCTGTCATACTTTTCAGCATAAGTACCTGCGCCTCCTCTTGGGGCAAAGGGAAACATTTAAGCAATATTTCCGCTATTATAAAATTTTATACTATGAATTATATCATATATTTTCAAAAAAATCAAATAAATATTTGAAATTTTTTAACTTTTGTTGTATACTGTTAAAGATTTGTTTTTTAATATAACATTTTTCAAAAAAGAGGTTAGCTTTATGGCATTTGACGGCTTTGTTACATCCGGCATAGCCCGGGAACTTAACGAAAAATTAAAAGGTGGAAAAATCGACAAAGTCTACCAGCCCGAAAAGGATGAAATTATTCTTTCAATCCGCACACGGGAGGGTCTTTTCCGTCTGCTTATTTCTGCTGCCACAGCAAACCCCAGAATTCACCTGACAAATATTTCCCGTGAAAATCCGCTGACCGCACCTCTTTTTTGTATGATAATGAGAAAACACCTTGGCGGCGGAAAAATAAAATCCATACGCCAAATTGATTTTGACCGCGTGATAAAAATCGATATTGAGTGTTATACCGAGCTTGGTGACTTAACCGAAAAAAGTCTTATGGTTGAAATTATGGGTAAGCACAGCAACATAACTCTCATACAAAGCGATAACAAAATTATTGACAGCATAAAGCATATTGACTTCACCACAAGTGCGGTCCGTCAGGTTTTGCCCGGACTCATATATGAGCTGCCGCCAAAACAGGATAAATCTCTCCCAACAGAATTTTCAGCAGAAGATTTTGCAAGCAAACTCGTTTCAGTCCCCGGAGATACTCCTCTTGATAAGTTTTTGGTAGGGGAATTTATGGGTATGAGTCCGCTTCTTGCAAGAGAAATGGTCTGTCGTGCCACCGGTAATACAAAGGCTTTTGTTTCAGAAATCAATCCCGAAACTTTTGCGAAAGACGCCAAAAGATTTTTTGACGAAATTTTATCTTTATCCGCGGGAAGCACTGTGGTTTTTGATTTAGATACAGAAAAACCTCTTGCTTTTTCCGTAGCGACCCTTACACAATATACCTCTCTTGGGAAAATCAAAGAGTATGATTCTATCAGTGAGGCGGTTGAAACATTTTTTCTTTCAAGAGATATTCAGGACAGGCTTTCCCAGAAATCGGCAAGCACCGTAAGGCTTATCAACAACAATATTGACCGCTGCGAGAAAAAGATTTCACTGCACACCGAAAGCATAGAAAAGGCAAAAGACCGCGACAAATACAAAATGTACGGAGATTTGCTCACAGCAAATCTTTACAGAATAGAAAATAACGCCAGATTTGTGACCGTACAGAACTATTTTTCAGAGTCACTTGAAGACATAAGAATCTCGCTAAGTGAAGAACTTACACCCTCACAGAATGCTCAGAGATATTATAAACTTTACACAAAGGCAAAGGCTGCCGAGGAACACTCCACAAAGCAACTGGAGGATGCAAAAAAGGAAAAGGCTTATCTTGAGACTGTTCTTGACAGCGTTACAAGGGCACGTACCCCCTTGGATATTGCTGAAATCCGCGAGGAACTTGCAGAACAAGGTTACATCTCTCTGGGAAATATGAAAAAGAAAAAACAACAAAAAAAATCAAAGCCTATGCGGTTTTTATCAAGTGACGGCTTTGAAATTCTTATCGGCAGAAACAACAAACAAAACGATGAGCTCACCATAAAAACCGCATATTCAACAGATATGTGGTTGCATACCAAAAACATACCCGGCTCTCATGTCGTTGTCCGCACCAACGGAAGTGGCGAAATACCCGACAACACACTTCTTGAAGCGGCATCGTTGGCTGCATATTTCAGCAAGGCTCAAAAGTCCACCGGTGTTGCTGTTGACTATACCCTGATAAAAAACATAAGAAAACCCAACGGCTCAAGTCCCGGTTTTGTTATATTTGACACTAACTATACAGTTTTTGTTGACCCTGACGAAAAGCTTGTTGAAAAATTGAAAGTCGAGGAATAAATATGCGTACATTTGTGAAGAAAAACCCGGTTATGTGCATTGCCCTCTCGGCTGCAGTTATTTCTATGCTCTTTGTCCCTCCGGACAAGGAATACTTGTCTTACTTCGATTTCAAAACCCTCACCTGCCTTTTTTGCACACTGGCAGTTGTGTGTGCTCTGAAAAATATTTACTTTTTCAGGATAATTTCATCAAAGATAATAACCATCTTCACCACTGTGCGTTCTGCAATTCTGGCACTGGTGTACATAACCTTTATCGCGTCAATGCTCATTGCAAACGATATGGCACTGATTACATTTTTGCCCCTTGGCTATTATGTAATAACATCAACCGACAATCACCGATATCTTGCGTTCACCTTTATAATGCAAAATATTGCCGCAAATCTCGGTGGAATGCTTACACCCTTTGGGAATCCTCAAAACCTTTATCTTTATAATTATTTCAACATTCCCACTGGTGAATTTGTGAGCATCATGCTTGTTCCTTTTTTGATTGCGGTAACTATGATAACCATTTGCTGTCTGTTTGTAAAAAACGAACCACTTTCAATCAGACGAACCTTTGATGCCCCCTTAAACATAAACAAAACTGTTATTTATTTGATTTTGTTTGTTGTTTCAATAATAATAGTTTTCGGTGTAATTCCTTATATTGCAGGTCTTTTAATTATTGTTATTTCTCTTATTTTTCTTGACAAATCGGCACTTAAAAGTGTTGACTATCCATTGCTCATTACATTTTGTGCATTCTTTGTATTTTCTGGGAACATCTCACGAATTAACATACTTCACGTTCTTTTGGACTCCCTGGTAAACCACCACACTCTTTTGATAGGAGCACTGTCCTGTCAGTTTTTGAGCAATGTTCCAAGCGGAATTCTTTTATCGCATTTCACCGATAACTACTCCTCACTTCTTGTAGCGGTAAACATCGGCGGTACAGGAACACTTATTGCTTCCCTTGCAAGCCTTATAACTTTCAGAGAATACCTTAAAAACGACCCACAGAACATCAAAATGTACCTGAAAAAATTCAGTTTATACAACTTTGGCTTTCTAATTACTCTACTCGTTATTATGGGATTTCTAATTGGTTTTTAATTTTAAAAAAACACACCCTGCAGGGTGTGTTTTTTTGTTTCTATTTTGTCTTTTTATCAACATATTCTTCTGTGAGCTTTGAATAAACTATTCGCTGACTTTTATACAGTCCAAAATATCCTGACATCATAAAGCTCACCGCACACACTGCTGCAAACACAACAATCGACTCACTTCCAAATGCTTCCAACGCCAGAATTATCGATGCAATAGGACAATTCACAACACCGCAGAACATAGCCACAAAGCCTATGGCTGCACCAAATCCTGCATCAAGTCCCAAAAGTCCTCCGGCAAAGCATCCGAATGTCGCACCTATAAAAAATGTGGGTACAATTTCGCCACCTTTGAAGCCCGCAGCGATTGTTATCGAGGTAAATATAATTTTCAAAACAAATGCCCATGGACTTGCCATTCCGTAAAGTGCTCTTTCTATCACATTCATACCTGCGCCGTTATAGTCATACGTGCCAACCAAAACCGTAAGCAACACTATTATTGCCCCACCCAAAAATGCACGCAAAAACTTGTTGGGACAAAATCTTTTTGCAAACTTTTCACACTTTTTGATTGAGACGCAAAAAGCTATGCTGACTACCGCACAAAGAATTGCCAAGACTATTGCTCTGGTCATAACATCAAATTCCGGCGGTTGCAAATTAACAAAATCAAAGTGTGTTGGCGCACTGCCAAACCAAAGTGATACCCTGTATGCCACAAAAGCAGAAATTATACACGGTAAAAGTCCTGCATAGTGAAAAATCCCAACAGAAACCACCTCAAGAGAAAAAACAGCAGCAGTGATTGGGGTCCCAAACAGTGCGGAAAACACACTGCTCATACCTGCCATAACAATAATATGAGTATCCTCTTTTTTGAGTCGAAGCAGCTTTCCCATATTATAGCCAATACTTCCCCCAAGCTGAAGAGCCGCTCCCTCACGTCCTGCTGAGCCGCCAAGAAGATGGGTTATTGCTGTGCTCACAAAAATCAGTGGCGCCATAACAATCGGAACTTTTTCATCACTTCTTGCCGCCTCAATTACTCTGTTAGTATCAATGTGACCTTTCTTTCTGCAAATCCAATAAATAAAGCTTATAACAAGACCACCGAGGGGCAATAAAAATATCACCCAAGAATGCTGCGTTCTCAGTTCTGTCACAAATTCAATGCTTTTGTGGAAAACACTGCCTACAGCACCACCAAGCAAGCCGAGAACAGACGCAATAACAACCCATTTGAGAAAAGCTTTGATATAGCCAAATGAGCCTTTAAACGCATTGTCGTTATTCACTGTTTTCCCCTCCCTTTCCAACAAAAATCCGAATACCATCAAGCATCCGGATTTTATATCCAATTTTATTTATTAGTTTTGTTCTTTGCTTCTTCAAGCTTTGTCTCACGACGGTTTTTAACATGGTCAGGCATTGGCTTGATATCTCCTGCCAAGGTAAGTGCCTGACGTGTGAGAAGCGGTCCCACAAGCTCGTATATAAGAACCGCAAAAAGTGTTATATTTCGTACCAAAGCACCCTCTGTTCCCATTTCAGCAGATGCCGCAACAATAGCACACATTCCAAGAGCAACTCCTGCCTGAGGAAACAGCGTTATACCCAAATACTTGCATATCTGAGGAGCACAATCCGTTGCTTTGGCACTGATAAATGTTCCAACGTACTTTCCGAGGCAACGGAACAAAATATATACAACACCAATAACCACAATTGCCCAGTCAAGGAAAACATTAAGTTCAAGCTCTGCACCGCTGATAACGAAGAACAACGCCAGAAGCGGTGATGTCCACTTGTCTGACTTCTCCATTAAATCGTGAGAAAGAGGACAGATGTTGCAGAAAATTGTTCCAAGCATCATACATACAAGTAATGATGAAAAGCTGATATGAACACTTCCGATATGAAAATCAATCATAGAAAGTGCAACAGTAAGAAAAACAAAGGCAATGGTCATATTAAGACGATTGGTGTTTGAATTGAACATTTTTTCAAGCTGGGTGAGTATCCATCCCATAATTGCACCCAAAGTCAATGAGCATACAATCTCAACCAAAGGATTTACAATGATTGAAACCAAATCAAGATTGCCTGAAATCATAGTTTTGGCAATTCCAAAGGATACCGCAAAAACAATAAGTCCCACCGCATCATCAAGGGCAACTATTGGGAGCAGCAGCTTTGTAAGAGGTCCCTCTGCTTTATACTGACGAACAACCATCAAAGTGGCCGCCGGAGCTGTTGCGGTAGCTATTGCACCAAGAATAATCACCTGGGGTATTGTAAGTTTATCCGGCATAATTAGATGAATCCCTATAAGTGCCAAATCAACAAATAAAGTTGCTACAAGTGCCTGAAATATACCAATGACAAATGCTTGTTTTCCTGTTTTCTTAAGCTCTGAAAGTCTGAATTCACTTCCAATAGAAAAGGCAATGAAACCAAGAGCCACTTCTGAAACAAGACCAAGACGTTCAACCGCCTCTGCCGAAGTAAACCCTATACCATCAAGACCAAATCTACCTATACAATAAGGACCTATCAAAACCCCCGCAATAAGATATGCTGTTACCGAGGGCAACTTAAATGGTTTAAACGCTCTGGTCATTAGAAGACCCGCAAGCAATGCAACTGAAACTGATAATAAAGTACTCATTTTTTCGCTTCCTTTTCTCTATGTAATTATTTTATTATAATGTTAACCGTTTGTTTATTAAGCAAGAAATCACGTCGTTCTTACCAAAATTATTTTTCGTCCATTTGCAAAAAAATATCCCGCAAAATTATTTATACAAATAAAAACCATTGCCTTTTATTCTTTGTGACTCAGAAAATACAATGAAAGCATTTTCATCTATTTCAAGTATCTTTTTCTGGAAATCTTCTGCTTCGCTTTCTTTAAGAGCACAGAAAAGCATTTGCTTTGGTTCATTTGTATATGCTCCCATTACATCAATACGTGTAACACCTCTGGGTGATGTTGAAACAAGCTTATTTGAAATCTCTTCGCCACGTTCTGTTATAACAAAAACCATACGTGAAACATTGAGCCTGTCTATTACATAATCTATAGAAAAAGACGAAATAAAAAGAGTTATTATACCATAGAGAATAAGTTCAATATCCTTAAAAACAATCCATGACACTGCAATAATAATGCCATCCAATGCCAGAAGAATCTTACCGATTGGCAAATGACCGAATTTTACCTGAACAATTCTGCCAAGTATATCCGTGCCCCCGGTAGACGCCCCTGCCGCAAAACTGAGACCAATGCCAATGCCATAAAGCACACCACCGAAGACTGTTGCAAGCAAAAGATTCTCGACATAAACCGGAAATGTTGAAAACACCTGAACAAAAATTGACAAAAGTGATGCTCCCAGCAAGGTATTAAGGACAAATTTCTTGCCCAAAACTTTTAATCCCATCAACAAAAACAATATATTTATTGCAAAAAAACTGACACCTGGTGGTATATTTAATGCATGATAAAGTATGGTAGAAATACCTGATGCCCCTCCGCCTACGATTTTGTTGGGTGTGAGAAACGCACCGATTCCAAAGCCGGTAATCATAGTTCCCAAAACAGTTAATAAAATAGATTTTGATTTTTTCATAATTTCTCCTTGTCTTTCACCTATGTCATAATAAAAAACGCATTACTATCAGATTCTTTACTTTATCAAAAGCTTTTCTTCTTCCTCGCGTTCAAGCTCGCGGTAAGCAACCTTTCCCACCAAAGTTTTGGGGAGGCTGTCACGATATTCATATTCCCGCGGTAGAGCATATTTAGCAATATTTTTTTCACAATGCGCCCTTATCGATTCTTTTATTTCATCAGTCGGCGAAAATCCGGGTTTAAGCACCACAAAGGCTTTTACTCGTTGCATGCGGTAATCATCCTTCACACCAATAACCGTACTGAACATCACAGCTTCATGAGAATCGATAACATTTTCAATCTGTGATGGGTATACATTGTAACCGCTGGTAACAATCATCCTCTTAAGTCTTTGCACAAAATAGATAAATCCATCTTCATCCATATATCCAAGGTCACCTGTATGGAGATAAGTTTTTCCATCCTCATGAATTCGGAGTGTCTGACTTGTTTCTTTTGGATTGTTTATGTATTCTTTCATAAGAGTGGGACCTGAAATACAAATCTCACCCATTTCGCCCACCGTTGCTTCTTCGTTGGTGTTGGGTACAACAATTTTATAAAAGGTATCAGGGAAAGGTATTCCGATACTTCCCTCGCGATAATAGTCAATAGGTGTAAGACAGCTTGCTGTGACACATTCAGTCATACCATAACCCTCGCGCACCTGAATTTCAGCCCCGCCTTCTTTCAGGAAAGCATCAACTTTTTTCTTAAGTTCAATGGAAAGCGAATCACCACCGCTGAAGAGCCCCTTGAGACACGAAAGGTCAGCTTTTTTCATTTCCTCATTTCTCATCATTGCTTCAAAAAGAGTTGGAACACCCGCCATATAATTGGGTCTGTACTTTTTGAAAAGACCAGGGAATTCTTCAACATTGAGTCTCGGAACAAGCACACATTTCCCTGCATATGCAAGAATTGTATGTATTCCTACTCCAAGTCCAAATCCGTGGAAAATAGGCATCACAGAAAGCATAGTATCCCCCGCTTCAAAGCACGAAGATGCCTCAGCAGTCTGCATAGCAAGAGCGTTGAAGTTGAGGTTTGTAAGCAAAATTCCCTTTGATGTACCGGTGGTACCGCCGCTAAACAGTATAACAGCTGAATCTTCACCTTTTCCCACAAAATAGCTTTCGTCAACATAATTCTTTGCCTGATTCATAAAATCCGGCCACGAAATTACCCACGGGTCATCTGCTACCTTTGGCTCATTACCGACAAATTTATAGAAAAAGCCTTTTACCGCAGGAAGTGCTTCCTCAATTTTTGCAACAATAACCTTTTCAACAGGAGTTTTTCCTTTTATTGCCTCAAACTTGTCATAAAACTGACTGAGAGTTATTGCCATACGGCTGTTGCTCTCATTGAGAAAAAACATAATTTCGTTTTCAGCAGAAAGAGGGTGAACCATACTGGCAACAGCACCAATTTTGTTTAACGCATAAAGCATGATAACAGCCTGAGGAACATTTGGAAGACATATTGTAACAGTATCCCCCGCCTTTATTCCCTGCACGAGCAGAGCCTGGGCACATACACCAACCTCCTCAATAAGCTTTTCATAAGAAACAGCTTTTCCCATAAAATCATATGCAATATATGAGCCATATTTTTCTTTTGAACGCTTTATTATTTCATACATAGAGATGTCCGGATAATCAATGGTATGTGGAACATCCCCATAATATTTAAACCATTTAGCATCAGAACTCAAAATCAATTTCCTCCCCAAGTTTTTTATCAAGAAGCTCCGGATTTTTAAACAAATGCTTCACAAGCTTTAGTGAACGTGCAAAATAAAATCCATCAGCAATACGCTCATCCAAGGTGACACCAATGTTCACCACATCACGCACTTTCGCCTCACCATTTTCGTCAAAGATAGGCTCTTTGTGTATTTCACCAATAGTAATCACAATTCCGTTTGTACCAAAGTTGTTGAGATGGTGATATACCGCATCACATTTGATACTTCCGAGGTTTGACAAAAGCACAGTAACATAATTTGTATCAACACTGCTGAAAGCTTTTGGCATAAGTCCAAAGTTATCCGCAAACCGCATAAACGCCATAAATAAATGCATAATGGGTTTTGGCAGTTTTTTGACAATATTGAGTATATCATCAACCTTTACACCCTTGTCCTCACGCTTTGCCTCAGCAACCTTTGGAGAAATTCTGTCGGTTATAGCTGTAACATTTTCATCATCCCTTGGATGATAAATCATAAGTGTCTCTTCAGCATGGTCAGTAAACTTTTTCTTCACCGTAAATCCCATGGAAATATCATGACGCATGTAATAATGCTTTCCTGATATATATCGATTTAAAAGGGGCCGCATCTTGATTGTTCTTGCCACAGCGGCAATCACACAATGAAACAGTGTAACCTTTCTCTCTCCTGTGGAATTCTTTTCTTTTATGTATTCAAGAAGCTCAGTAACATCAAGCTTTTCATTGATGTATACTTCCGCCTGAGTCCGTTTGGGCATAAGATATGCCATATAAAAATGGATGCCGTCGATATCCCGGATACGATAAGCATCATTTCTGTCACCAAATTTTCTCACAAAATCACTCCTTTGTTCATTTGCCACCAGACAAAAAACATCATACAAAATTATTATATCACAAGTTTTTTGAAAAAGCAAATATTATAAGCCATTTTGTCAGGAGTTTTTAACATAAAAAGACCCTTTCCTCTTTCGGAAAAGGTCTTTTATATTACGCGTTAAATATCTACTTTTTTATTTCTCACCAAAATTTGAAGAACAACAACAATCGCCACAAGTGCAACACCCACAGCATCAGTGACCGCCCCCGGATAAATCAACATAAGTCCGCCAACAGCGCTTATCACGCGCTGATACCAAGGCATACGGTGGAAAAGATAACCTTCAAGTGCCGCCGAAACTGCAAAAATACCAACCAGTGAAGTTATACTGATTTGAATAACCTCCCATGCAGTTGTGTCAATAAAGAGCATTGCAGGATTGAGTGCAAATACATACGGTACAATAAACGCACCAATAGCAAGCTTTGTTGCTGTAACTGCTGTCCTCATGGGGTTTGCCTGAGCAATAGCCGCACCCGCATATGCCGCAAGTGCCACCGGTGGAGTTAGGTCAGCAACGATTCCAAAATAGAACACAAAGAAATGTGCCGCAATAGCCGGAACATCCATACGAACAAGGATTGGTGCACATGTAGCTGCCATAATGCAATAGTTGGCAGTAGTTGGAACGCCCATACCAAGTACAATACAGCACAGCATAGTTAAAAACAGCGCTATAATAACCTGATTTCCAGCAAGCGCCACAATACCATTTATCATCACATTTGCAAGACCTGTCATGGTGATTGTTCCTGCAATAATTCCTGCAACACCGCAAGCCGCAGCAACGGTAATCACACCCTGACCGCCTGCCGCAAGGGCTTCCCATATCTTTTTGGGGGTAATACGATTTTCTTTATTAAAGAGGCTCACAACAATCGCAACAACAATGGCAATAGCTGCCGCATACTGAATTGAACGCTGACTTGTGCCTACAAGATAAATAAGTACAATCAATGGAAGCAACAGATAAGTGCTTTTAAGCAGAGGCACCAAACGAGGAAGTTCTTCCTTTGTAAGTCCGCGAAGACCCTCTTTTTTTGCTTCCAAATGAACAGCAATGAAAATTCCCGCAAAATAAAGTACTGCCGGTAAAATTGCACGAAGGACTATGTTGCTATAAGGAACACCCACATAGTCAGCCATAAGGAACGCTGCCGCACCCATAATAGGCGGCATTATCTGTCCACCTGTTGATGCTGAAGCCTCAGCTGCAGCCGCAAATTCCGGTTTGTATCCAGTTCTCTTCATAAGAGGAATTGTAACCGAGCCCGAACCTACCGTGTTTGCAACAGAAGAGCCTGAAACCATACCCTCCATAGCGCTGGCAACAACAGCAACCTTTGCAGGTCCGCCCGAAAAACCGCCAACCACAGCATTTGAAATCTTAATAAAGAAATCAGCAATGCCGGTACGTTCAAGAAAAGCACCAAAGATGATAAATACCACAATGAACTTTGAACATACGTTTATTGGAGTGGACAAAATGCCCTCTTTGCTGTAGAACAAATAGTGAACGATATAATTAAGCTTACCCCAAAGTGTCGGGTTTGAAAGCCCCGCTGTGAGTGCATAAACAATAAAACAAGCCGCAACAATTATAATGGGAAGTCCGACACTGCGACGACAAACCTCAACAAGAGAGATTGCTCCCACAATACCAATCACAATCTGATACCATAAGAAATTGCTGCCCTGCTGAATTATGGAAACCGCATTGAATGAATAATACAAAAATGCACCTGTTCCGCAAATCATAAGCACAAAATCATACCAGGGCATATAGTTCACTTTTTGAACGCCTTTTCGCGCAGGATAAACTATGTACCCAAGAAGCACAATGAATGCCACAAAGGATGTAAGTCTAAGTTCCTCAAGCCAGCTTGCAAACAAAGTAACATAAATACAAAACAGAGAAAACGCAGCCAAAATACAAGTAACCAGAATTTTAGGCACGCCATCCCATATACGTGTATTTGACTCCCTGTCAAATTTTTTCATAACGGAATCAAGGTCCATAGGCGCATTAACCTCAGGGGTTTTTCTTTTTTTTAAAAATGCCATAATGCCTCCTTAGTAAAACCATAAAAATAGCTGCGACGAAGTTTCGCCGCAGCCAAAACTTTCTCTTTAGAAAATGTTATTCAACAGTAATTCCTTTTTCAGCAAAATACTTAGCAGCACCTGCGTGGAAAGGAACTGTCATACCGCTTGTAGCGTTTTCAAGGCTGAGTTCTGCGCCCTTGCCGTTTTCAGCAGTAATTGCTTCGATGTTATCAAAGATTGCAGCTGTGAGATTGTAAACATCTTCTTCTGCCGCATCTGCACTTACAATCAAAGTAGCCTTAACAGTAACAGTATTTACATCCTCTGTCTGACCTGCGTATGTGCCAGCAGGAACAGTGTGTACTGTATAGAAAGGACAGTCAGCCATCATTTTTTCTGCAACCTCGCCGTCTATCGGAACAAGATATGCACTGTTTGTTGTGCAAAGTTCTGTGATAGCGGGTGTTGGAGGTCCTGCTACGATGAACGCTGCATCGATTTTGCCATCCTTGAGGGCATCAGCACTGTCAGCAAATGACTGATACTGAGCTTTTATGTCGTTTTCTGTAAGACCTGCAGCCTTGAGAACGTCCATAGCGTTGAAATAAACACCCGAACCAGGAGCGCCGATTGAAACAGCCTTGCCCTTGAGGTCTTTTACTGATTTGATGTTCTTGTCCATTGTAACAAGCTGAACTGCCTCTGCATAAAGACCTGCAACCGTGCGGAAAGAGTCAACCTTTCCTTCGCTCTCAAAAGAACGTGTGCCGTCCCATGCATAAGACATAACGTCAGACTGAACTGTGCCGAGCTGATAATTGCCTGCAGCAATTCCCTGAATGTTTGCTTTTGAGCCGTCAGTTGAAACAACAGTAACATTTACGCCTGCATTGTTGGTGATATACTGACCAAGAACGCCGCCGTAACCATAATATGTACCAGCTGTACCGCCTGTACCCATTGTCATTTTTGTACCTGCACCGCCGCAAGCTGTAAGAGCAAGAACAAGTGCCAAAGAAAGTATGATTGAAATAATCTTTTTCATTTTTAACTCCTCCTGTTTGAGTAAAATTATTAAATGAGCTTTTATTATAGCATATTTTTTTTAATTTTTCAATAGCTTTTTGGAAATAAATTTAAGCCCCATTACACTGTGCAACAGGACTTAAATCTTTGGGATTTTTATTTATCTTCTTTTGCTTCCGCTACTATTTTGTCCACAATGTTTTGCGGTGCGTCCTGGTATCTTTCAAACTCAAACTCATAGTTGCCCTTTGCCTGAGTCATTGAACGAAGGTCTGATGAGTATGTATGCATCTCTGCCATAGGAATTTCACCCTCAATAAGTGTAATCCCATCACCCTGAGGTGTCATACCAAGCATCTGGCCACGGCGCTTGTTTATGTCACCGATTATATCACCAGTGTAAGTATCAGGAACATAAACCTTGAGGTGACCGATTGGTTCAAGAAGAACGGGACTTGCCTGTTCCATGCCTGCCTTGAACGCAAGTGACGCAGCCGTCTTGAATGCCATTTCCGACGAATCAACGGGGTGGTATGAACCATCCATAAGTGTAGCCTTGAGACCTACCATCGGATAGCCTGCCAATACCCCCTGCTTCATACTTTCCTGAAGACCTTTTTCAACAGCCGGGAAATAGTTTTTGGGTACTGAGCCACCGAATACCTTTTCTTCAAAGAGAAGTCCATCGTCATGGGGAGCAAATTCAATCCAAACGTGACCATACTGACCATGCCCGCCTGACTGTTTCTTGTGTTTTCCTTCAACTTTAACGGTCTTGCGGATAGCTTCACGGTATGCAACACGAGGCTCTGTAAGATTTACGTCAACGCCGAACTTATTTTTCAGCTTACTAACCAGAATATCAATATGCTGTTCGCCCATACCTTTGATAACCATCTGGCGTGTTTCGGTGTTATTTTCTATGGCAAATGTCTTATCTTCATCCATAAGCTTTGAAAGTCCCTGACTTATCTTTTCTTCGTCACCCTTAGCCTTTGGAACAACAGCAAGTGTTGTATTGGGCTTTGAGAAGCTTATTCCGTCAATCACAATGCGGTCTGTCATACTGCAAAGAGTGTCACCTGTGTTTGTGTTTGCAAGCTTTGTAACAGCACCTATATCACCTGCATTGAGCTTTTCAACCTCAACCTGTTTTTTGCCCACCATTGCATAAATTTTGCCCACTCTCTCACTTTGTCCTGATGTTGCGTTGTAAACAGTTGTATCAGGAGTCATAATGCCTGAATAAACCTTGAAATATGAAAGCTTTCCAACATACGGGTCAGCAACGGTTTTGAAAACCAACGCTGCAAGGGGATCATTTACGTCAACTTTTCTGCGTGCGTCACTGCCGTCTTCTTTTTTAGCAATAAAGAAATCATCAGATGAATCGGGAGCCGGGAAATATGCATTTATTGCATTCATAAGCGACGAAATGCCAAGCTTGTTGTATGCACTTCCACAAAGAACAGGAACAATATCACCTGCTGCAACACCACTTCTGAGCGCTTCATATGTTTCAGCCAAAGTAAAGCTTTCGCCTGCGAAATATCTTTCCATAAGTTCCTCGGAGCTTTCAGCAACAGCCTCGTTTATCATTTCGCGGATTGGCTCGATGTCTGCCTCCATTCCCTCAGGAATTGTAGCAGTAACAGTTCTGTCGCCCTCAAATTTTCTCGCTTCGCCTTCAACGACGTTTACAAAGCCTGTGATCTTTTCACCCTCACGGATAGGAACCTGAAGCGGTGCGATTTTCTTGCCGTATTTTTCACGAAGCTGGTCAAGAACTCCGTAATAATTAACTCTTTCGTCATCAACCTTGTTAATGAATATCATTTTGGGAATGCCTGCATCGTCTGCATATTTCCAAGCCTTTTCGGCGCCAACAGTAAGACCTGACTTACCACTGAGAACAATTATCGCAGCATCAGAAACCTTTATACCCTGCTGAACCTCCCCCACAAAGTCAAAAAACCCAGGGGTGTCTATAATATTAAACTTAGTACCGCTCCAGTCACATGTAGCAACCGCAGCACTAATCGAAAATTTGCGTTTTATTTCCTCGGGGTCAAAATCCATAACTGTGTTGCCGTCCTGGGTTCTTCCCATACGTTCAACCGAGCCAGCTGTGTACAGCATAGCCTCTGCCAGCGATGTCTTTCCCGAGTTTCCATGTCCTAAAAGACAAAAGTTTTTGATTTTTGATGTTTCATACAGTTTCAATTTTCAACCCTCCAATGTGAATATGTACTGTCAAGTACTTTCTATAATTATACTGCATTTCTTTCAACTTTTCAACCAAAAACCAAACAATATTTTTTATTTTTTTTGTATATTTTCACTAAACGTAACTTAATAACAAAAAACAGCTCCGATTTGGAGCCGTTTTTAAGTTATATAATTATGCCTTTTCGATTGCAATCTTTACTTTTTCACCGTTTATATTCCATTCTTTGCCATCATTTTCAGCACTTTCGATTGAGATAGCAAGTGACTGAGCAGAAATTTCCGCTTTGTTTGCAGTGATGATTGAATCAATCTTTTCGCTTCCGCAATATGACACACGGATGTTGTCCTGAACCTCAAAACCGCTGTCTTTTCTCATTGTCTGAATTTTGCTGAGGATTTCTCTTACAAAGCCCTCTTCAATGAGTTCGTCAGTGAGGTTTGTATCAAGAACAACCGTGTAGCTTGCATCACTGTCTGACACAAAACCGTCTTTTTGAAGTGTTTCAACCAAAACGTCATCAATGCCGAATTCAACATCTGTGCCCTCAACAGTGAGTTTCACCATCTCACCATTGTTGAGAGTTGCCATAACCTCTGCACCGTTCATTTTGTTTACCTCTTCAAAGATTGCTCTTACAATTTTTCCGTACTTGGGACCCATTGTCTTGAGCTGTGGCTTGAAGTTGTATGAAATAAACGAGCTTGCATCAGCTGTGATTTCAAGTTCCTTTACGTTAAGCTCATCAAGAACGATATCTTTATAAACCTCATTTATTTTCTCATTTGTCTGAACAAAGATTTTCGCGATAGGCTGTCTGTTCTTGATGTTTGCTGCATTTCGGCAGGCACGACCAAGAATAACAATCTTTCTTACTGCATCCATTTCAGCCTCAATGTCCGCAAAGTCAAATTCAACATTTGCTTTCGGAAAATCACAAAGGTGAACGCTTTCAGGTGCATTTTTATCCACGTTGAGAACAAGATTCTGATAAATCATTTCTGTCATAAACGGAATGAATGGTGCACAAACCTTTGAGAACTCAGTAAGAACTGTATAAAGTGTCATATATGCAGAAATCTTATCGTCAGTGAGCTCGCTTGCCCAGAATCTTTCTCTTGAGCGTCTTACATACCAGTTTGAAAGCTCGTCAGTAAATTCCTGAATAACACGTGTAGCCTCTGTAATCTTGTAGTTTTCAAGATATTCGTCAACAGTTCTGATTACAAAGTTCAGTTTAGATAAAATCCACTTGTCAAGAAGTGTAAGCTTTGATGCATCGAGCTTGTGCTCTGTTGGATTGAACTTGTCGATATCTGCATAAAGAACATAGAATGCATAGGTATTCCAAAGTGTACCAAGGAACTTTCTCTGTGATTCCGAAACAGCTTCATCGTGGAAACGGTTGGGGAGCCACGGAGCACTGTTTGAATAGAAATACCATCTTACCGCATCCGAACCCTGCTTGTTTAGAACATCCCATGGATTTACAACATTACCTATATGCTTTGACATCTTGCGTCCGTCCCTATCCTGAACGTGACCAAGCACAATAACATTCTTATAAGGTGACTTGTCAAAGAGCAATGTTGAAATGGCAATAAGTGTATAGAACCAACCTCTTGTCTGGTCGATAGCTTCACTGATAAAGTCTGCAGGGAAGTTGTTGTCAAACATTTCCTTGTTTTCAAAAGGATAGTGCCACTGTGCAAAAGGCATCGAGCCTGAGTCAAACCAACAGTCAATAACATCCGAAACTCGCTTCATCTGTCCGCCACATTTTTCGCATTTTAAAAATACGTTGTCAACATATGGCTTGTGGAGTTCTATATCATCTGGCACCTCAATGCCTTTTTCTTTGAGTTCCTGAATTGAACCAATACATTCGTGATGGCCGCATTCGCAAGTCCAGATAGGAAGCGGTGTTCCCCAATATCTTGAACGTGAGAGACCCCAGTCAATTACATTTTCAAGGAAGTTTCCAAATCTGCCGTGCTTGATGTTGTCAGGCATCCAGTTTACTGTTTCGTTGTTAGCAAGAAGTCTGTCGCGAACAGCCGACATCTTGATGAACCATGTATCACAAGCGTAATAGAGAAGCGGTGTGTCACATCTCCAACAGAAAGGATAGCTGTGCTCGAAGTTTATAACCTCAAACAGCTGATTTCTGTCTTTCAGGTCGCGAATAACAAGCTTGTCAACGTCTTTTACGAACATACCTTTCCAGGGTGTAACCGCGTCTACAAAGTTACCCTGAGGGTTAACAAGGTTAACGAAAGGCAGGTCGTTTTCTCTACCCACACGTGAGTCGTCTTCACCAAATGCAGGTGCGATATGAACGATACCTGTACCATCACTCATAGTAACATAGTTGTCAGCAACTATGAAATGTCCTTTTTTATCAAGCGTCGCAAAGTTGTAAAGAGGCTCATATTCAAGGCCACATAGTTCTGTGCCGATATACTTTTCGATTACCTCATATTCGTCCTTGATAACTGTTTCAAGAAGTGCCTCAGCCAAGATAAAGGTTTCGTCAGCCACCTTTACCTTTACATATGTTTCGTGGGGGTTAACGCAAAGTGCCACGTTTGAGGGAAGCGTCCACGGAGTTGTTGTCCAAGCCAAGATATATTCGTTTGTCTTGCCCTTTACGATAAACTTCGCAATCAAAGATGCTTCCTTTACATCCTTATACCCTTGAGCAACCTCGTGGCTTGAAAGGGAAGTTCCGCAACGGGGACAATATGGCATAATCTTGTGACCTTTGTAAAGAAGCTTTTTGTCCCATATGGTTTTGAGTGCCCACCAAACAGACTCAATATAGTCATTGTGGTAAGTAACATAAGGATTTTCCATATCAGCCCAGAAGCCAACACGGTCACTCATTTCCTCCCACTCACTCTGGTAAGTAAAAACGCTGTCTTTACATTTTTTCACAAAATCTTCAATTCCGTAATTTTCAATCTGGGGCTTTCCGCTGATGCCAAGCTGTTTTTCAACCTCAAGTTCAACGGGAAGACCGTGGGTATCCCAGCCCGCTTTTCTTTGAACGCTAAAGCCTTTCATTGTGCGGTAACGGGGAATAAGGTCCTTGATAACACGAGTAAGAACGTGGCCAATATGGGGCTTTCCGTTCGCTGTGGGGGGACCATCAAAGAAAGTATAAATTTCTCCACTCTCACGGTTCTTTATACTCTTTTTGAATATGTCATTATCCTTCCAGAACTTGACAACCTCTTTTTCTCTGTCCACAAAGGATAAATCGGTTGACACCTTGTCGTACATAATAAATGCCTCCTAAGTATATAAAATGAATAATAAACCAAGTCATTAACCATTATATTTTACAGGAAATTTTCGCATTTGTAAAGGGATTTGGTGAAATTCATTGGTTTTTTGGTAATTTTTTTCATATTGTTAATAAAATTTTAATTGAAATGCCCCTTGTTTTGTGCTATACTGTTTTATACTTTGAATTTTCAGGTGCTTTTGCACCGTAAATATATGACGGAGGGAAAAATATGCTCTGTACAAGATGCAAAAAAAATATGGCTGTGGTTTTTGTCACCAAGATGGAACCCGACGGCAAACAGGTGAACGAGGGTTATTGTCTCTCGTGTGCCAAGGAACTGAATATTGACGCTGTTTCAAATATGATAAAGAGTCTCGGTATAAGTCCTGAGGAATTTGACAATATGAATAGCGAAACAATGAAAATGATGGAAGAAATGGTTGGCTCAGGCGAAGACTTTGACCCGATGCAGATGCTTTCAGGAGAATTTTTAGAGGGCGCAGATTTTGATGACAGTGAAGACGGCGGTGCTATGAAAAAGTCACCCCTCTCTTTCTTGTCCAATATGTTCGGCGGAAGGTCTGCTGACGAAAATGTGGGGGCAGCACAAAACACCTCATCATCAAAAAATCCAAAAGATGATAAAAAGAAAAAGGACAAAGGTCGCAAATTCTTGGATATGTACGGCACAAATCTCACAAGAAAGGCAAAACAAGGCGAGATTGACCGTATTATCGGCAGGGACACCGAGATGAACCGCATAACCCAGATTCTCAACCGCCGTACAAAGAACAATCCCGTCTTAATCGGTGAACCAGGCGTGGGAAAAACCGCTATTGCTGAGGGTCTTGCCCTGAGGATTGCTGAAGGAAACGTACCCGCAAAGCTTTTGGGCTATGAAATTTATCTTCTTGATATGGCTGCTATGGTTGCGGGAACACAATTCCGTGGTCAGTTCGAGTCACGCCTTAAAAGCCTTATCAGCGAGGTCAAGGCGCTTGGAAACATTATTCTTGTAATTGATGAGGTGCACATCCTTACAAAAGCAGGCGATGCCGAGGGTGCTATGAACGCAGGAAACATTTTAAAACCCGCACTCTCGAGGGGTGAAATTCAGATTATCGGTGCAACCACCTTGGAAGAATACCGCAAGCACATCGAAAAAGACAGTGCCCTGGAGCGCAGATTTCAGTCCGTCATTGTTGAAGAGCCATCAATCGAAGAAACCATCGAGATGCTACGCGGCATAAAGGATTATTACGAAGATTATCACAAGGTAAAAATCACCGATGACATTATCCGCTGTGCAACAGTTCTTTCAAAGCGTTATATCACTGACAGATTTCTCCCCGACAAGGCTATTGACGTAATTGACGAGGCAGCATCAAAGGCAAACCTTGACAACGTGGCGCTCACAGACCTTGCAAAGCTGAAATCACAGCTTGAGGAAGTCAAATCCATGCAGGCAGAGCTTGAAGCACAAAATGCTGACGAAAGTGCGGCAACAACTGAAAGCTATGAAAGAATAGCTGAACTCAAAAGCCGTGAATGTCAGTTGCTTGCCGAAATTGAGGAGATTAAAAAGACAATCAGCGATGTTTATCTCACCCCTGACGATTTGGCAGCTGTTATTGAGGGATGGACAAAAATTCCCGTTAAAAATATAACCGAATTTGAAACCAATCGTCTTGTAAACCTTGAAGAACGTCTTCACAAAAATCTCATCGGTCAGGACGAGGCTGTTTCCGCTGTATCCCGCGGTATCCGCCGCAAGCGTGCAGGGCTTAGTCTCAAACGCCGTCCCGCATCTTTCATTTTCGTAGGTCCCACAGGCGTGGGAAAAACCGAGCTTGTAAAACAGATTGCAAAAGAAGTTTTTGACACAGAAGACGCCCTCATCCGCTTTGATATGTCCGAGTTTATGGAAAAGCACACTGTTTCAAGACTCATCGGTTCGCCCCCTGGATATGTGGGTTATGACGATGCAGGTCAGCTCACCGAAAAAATAAGACGTCACCCCTATTCCGTCATTCTCTTTGACGAAATTGAAAAGGCACACCCCGATGTTTTCAATATTCTTCTCCAAATCTTAGATGACGGTCGCATCACCGACAGCCACGGAAAGACTGTTTCCTTTGAGGATACCATAATCGTTATGACCTCAAATGCAGGCAGCGAAACTTTGGGCGGCATCGCAGGCTTTGGTGCAAGCATTAATGCATCAAACAAACTTAAGGCAGAAAAAGCCTTGAAACAGCTGTTCAGACCTGAATTTTTAAACCGCATTGATGAAATCATTGTATTTGATGAGCTTTCACAGGATGACCTTTTGAAAATCGTTGACCTTATGCTTGCCGAACTTGGCAAGGGTCTTTCAGAAAAAGGAATTTCAATTGAAGTAACCCCTGAGGCAAAAGAAATTATTGTCAAAAACGGTTATAATGTTCAGTACGGTGCCCGTCCTATGCGCAGATATATTGAAAGACACATCGAGGACGCATTGGCACAAATGTTCATTGGCGGTGAACTTTTGGACGGAAGCAATGTTCTGATTTCCAGTGAAGATAATGCCCTCAAGGTATCAAAAATTCAATAATTTGCGATGTTGACACAAGCGCCGATTTATGATACAATTATTTTGCTGAGAACGAGGATGAATTTCTGAGTTTCAGGCAAAGAACAATGTTTATATTTTGTATATTTTTGTACTCTTTGCCCCTCGGCAAAGAGTATTTTTATTTGGAGGCTTTAAAATGGAAACTAGAATTGCAATTATTGGTATTATTATCAACAACCTTGACTCATCCGAAGAAATCAACCGTATTCTTCACGATTACAGCGATTATATCGTTGGCAGAATGGGTATTCCCTACCGTGAAAAAGACCTTTCGGTGATGAGTATTGTTCTTGATGCTTCAACCGATGTTATAGGCGCTCTTTCAGGAAAGCTTGGTATGATTGCCGATGTAAGCGTCAAGACAGTTTGTTCAAAATAGCATTTTAGGGGGAGGTTAATGTGAATAATCTCGAACTTATAAAAAGACTTGAATCCGCGGGTACCCTCACGCACAGCGAATTTGTGCAGATACTCTCTACCTTTACCAAAAATGATTTGGAGTTCGCACGAAGGCTTGCGCGTGAAATTTCTGCAGAATATTTTGGAAACAAAATATACATCCGTGGTCTCATTGAATTCACAAACATATGCAAGCAAAATTGTTATTACTGCGGTCTTCGTTCTGAAAACAAAAACGCAGAGAGATACCGCCTTTCAAAAAAAGATATTCTTTCCTGCTGTGAAACAGGTTACCCCTTGGGTTTTCGTACCTTTGTTCTTCAAGGCGGTGAAGACTCCCACTTTGATGATGATTTAATGTGTGACATTATCCACAGCATTAAAGAAAATTATCCCGATTGTGCAGTTACGCTGTCAATAGGTGAAAAATCAAAGATGAGCTATCAAAAGCTTTTTGATGCAGGTGCAGACCGCTATCTTCTTCGCCACGAAACCGCAAACAGCGAGCATTACAGTATGCTCCACCCAAAAGGGCAAACCCTTGAAAACAGAAAAAAATGTCTTTTTGACCTCAAAGAAATCGGTTTTCAAACAGGTTGCGGTTTTATGGTGGGTTCACCTCATCAGACATTTGACACTTTGGCAGAGGATTTGCTCTTTATCCGCGAACTAAACCCTGAGATGGTGGGCATCGGACCTTTTATTCCCCACAAAGACACACCATTTGGGGATAAACCCCAAGGAAGTCTTGAATTGACTCTCTTAATTCTCGCACTCGTGAGAATAATGCTCAAAAATGTGCTTCTTCCCTCCACAACCGCCCTTGGAACAATTCACAAAAAGGGTCGTGAAATGGGAATTTTGTCGGGTGCAAATGTTGTTATGCCCAACCTTTCACCCATCGAGGATAGACAAAAATATATGCTTTATAACGGCAAAATTTCAACCAATGAAGAAGCCGCAGAGGGCCTTAAGCTTCTAAAAAAACGCATTGATGCCATTGGCTATGAAATAGTCACCGCCCGAGGTGACCACCCAGAAAAATAATTTGATATAAAGGAGAATTTATTATGGCAGTTTATAACCCAAAATCTTCGATTGCTGAAGAATTTATCAACCATCAGGAAATACTTGATACCATTGAATATGCAAAACAAAACAAATCAAACCGTGACCTTGTCTTTTCTCTGATAAAACGTGCTGAAGACTGCAAAGGTCTTTCTCACCGCGAGGCAGCAGTGCTCCTTGAGTGTGATATTCCTGAAGCTATTGAACAAATAAAGGCTCTGGCTATCAAAATAAAAGAAAAGCTTTATGGCAACAGAATTGTTATGTTTGCGCCCCTCTACCTTTCAAATTACTGTGTTAACGGATGTACTTATTGTCCTTATCATCACGGCAACAAGTGTATTACAAGGAAAAAGCTTACTCAGGAAGAAATCAAGGCAGAGGTTATTGCACTTCAGGATATGGGACACAAGCGTCTCGCCATCGAGCTTGGCGAAGACCCTGTTAATAACCCCATCGAATATGTACTTGAAAGCATAAATACTATTTATGGCATCAAGCACAAAAACGGTGCTATCCGCCGTGTAAACGTGAATATTGCGGCAACAACCGTTGAAAACTATCAAAAGCTGAAAGCTGCAGGCATTGGCACATACATTCTCTTTCAGGAGACCTATCACAAAGAAAATTATGAAACACTTCATCCAACAGGGCCAAAACACGACTATGCATATCATACCGAGGCTATGGACAGAGCTATGGATGGCGGCATTGACGATGTGGGAATTGGTGTTCTCTTCGGTCTCCAGATGTACCGATACGACTTTGTAGGTCTTCTTATGCACGCAGAGCATCTGGAGGCAGCAAAAGGTGTTGGTCCCCATACCATAAGTGTTCCAAGGATTTGTGCAGCAGAAGGAATAGACAAAGATTCTTTCACAAATGCTATCTCTGATGAAATATTTGAAAAGATTGTGGCAATTATCCGCATAGCAGTCCCATATACTGGTATGATTATATCCACCCGTGAATCAAAAGCATCCCGTGAAAGAGTTTTAAAACTTGGTGTATCTCAGATAAGCGGTGGTTCAAAAACCTCTGTGGGAGGATACATTCACGATGAGGATGAAAGCGAGAATTCAGCACAATTTGACATCAGTGATACCCGTCCTCTTGATAGTGTTGTGAACTGGCTTTTGGAGCTTGGTTATATCCCCAGTTTCTGCACCGCTTGTTATCGTGAGGGCAGAACAGGTGACCGATTTATGTCACTGATAAAGTCAGGACAAATTGCAAACTGCTGTCAGCCAAACGCCCTCATCACCCTTAAGGAATACCTTATGGATTATGCATCCCCTGAAACAGTTAAAAACGGCATTGCAGTTATAAAAAATGAAATTGAAAAAGTCCCCAACGAGAAAACCCGCGGACTTGCAAAAAAATACATTGAAGAAATTGAAAACGGAAAAAGAGATTTTAGATTTTAATAAAAAGAAAGGAGCTTAAACAATGGTAAAACACGTTATTCTTTGGAATTTCAAAGCAGAGATGTCCGAAACCGAAAAAGTTTCAGCTGCTGAAAAAATCAAATCCGGACTTGAGGGACTTCTTGGTCAGATTGAGGGTCTTACCGAAATAAAAGTCTATGCCAGCACAATAAAGTCTTCAAACGCTGACCTTATGTTAGACAGCACATTTGTGGACGAAGCATCGCTGTCGGGCTACCAGACAAACCCCAAGCACGTTGAAGTTGCCACTTTTGTGCGTTCTGTTATGGAAAACCGCAAATGCATTGACTTTGAATTCTAAAATTTTTTAAAATTCAAAAAGCCATCCTGGTTGGATGGCTTTTGTTATTATTTTTTCTTTACAAGCTCGGCAACAATGATTTCTGGCTTATTATTTATCCTGAATCTAAGTGCACTGTCTCCAACCCCTCGACTCACAATCATATTGGTATTCTTCTTAGTATGAATACCCGTATAATACTTTGGAAAAAATCCTTCTCCCGGTGCATATACACCGCCAATCTTTGGAAGTACAACTTGACCACCATGGGCATGCCCAGAAAACACCAAATCTACATTATGTTTAACATACTCATCAAACAATTCAGGACGGTGAGAGAGTAAAATTTTGTAGTTCATATCATCAGGAACAATTTCAGCAAGTTGCACGTTTATTTTTTCTCTTCGTTTTTTGTCTTTTTCTTCCATATAAAATGCAGGGTCAATCATTCCTATCAAGGTTATCTCATCGCTACCTGATGTAAGTTTAACGCTTTCATCTTCAAGGACTGTTACGCCAATATCACAGAGCTGTTCCTTAAACTCAGGGTATTCCTCTATCCTGCTTTCGTGATTTCCATTTGCATAAAAGGTCGGTGCAATCTTTATAAGCTTTTCAGCAAAGTCCACTGCCATTTCCATATCAAGTTGCCGTGAATCTATCATATCCCCGGTAATAACAATTATGTCAGCATCCGCATTTTTGATAAGTTTGATTACCGCTTCGTTGTTTTTTACATATCTCGAATTGTGCAAATCAGAAATCTGAACTATCCTGAATTTATCAAAATCTTCAGGTAAATTCTCTGATGCGACAGAAATTTCAGTAAGCACAATATCAGTATTGCCTTTTATAATCCAAAACACAAAAAACAACACCCCTATTAATAAAGAGAGAAAAACTATCTGCTTTTTCCTTATTCTCATTCTTCACCTCGAAAATATTTTTTATATTCTTTAACTTGATTAAAGTTTTTAATCCTCAAGAATACTTCTTCCACTGCATGTCTTATATTTATTTTTTCACTATCAAACATATCATGGTCACATGGATTTTCAATAGAATCACCAACCAATTTCAGTTGGTCATAAGCGAAAATCTGTGTACCCTCATATAAGCTACTCCATAAAGTTGTTATATGTTAAAAAACAAAAATTATCAAAATTATTATACACTCTAAAACAAAAAAAAGCAATGAGTAGTATAAAAAATTTCAACCTACTTCTATATTCACAAAATGACATTTCAAGCAAAGTGTATCATAATATAAACAGCCAATCAACACACCTATATATATAAAAAAATGACAATTACATTCATAATTGTCATTTTTTCTTCTTTTTTAAAGATTCATTTCTTCTTTTACTTGTTTAAAGCAATCTACAATATATAGAATATCTTCTTCACTAAGAGCAGCAGAGAACTGAGTTCTGATTCTTGCCTTTCCTTTTGGAACTACAGGATACGAAAAAGCTACCACGTACACGCCTTTATCCATCATACGTTTTGCCATTTCAACTGCGGTATGCTCGTCATAAAGCATAACGGGAATGATAGGTGTTCCGCCATCCATAACATCAAGACCAATTTCCTTGATTTTTTCAGCAAAAAGCTTTGTGTTTTTGAAAAGCTTTTCACGCATAGAAAGGTCATTTTCAATAATTTCAAGTACCTTTAACGAACCGGCAGCAACTGCTGGTGCCAATGTATTAGAGAAAAGGTATGGTCTGGAACGTTGGCGAAGCAGGTCTATGATTTCTTTTCTTCCCGATGTGAAACCGCCAGAAGCACCACCGAGAGCCTTGCCGAATGTACCTGTGATAATATCCACTCTTCCGCTTACACCGCAATACTCAGCTGTTCCTCTGCCTGTTTCACCCATAAAGCCTGCAGAATGACTGTCATCCACCATTACAAGTGCATCATACTCATCTGCAAGGTCACATATACTCTTGAGGTCAGCTACGATACCGTCCATTGAGAAAACACCATCTGTTGCAATAAGCTTGATGCGACAGTCTTTTGCTTCCTCAAGCTTTGCGCGAAGATCTTCCATATTGTTATTCTTATAGCGCAATCTCTTTGCCTTGCAAAGTCTAACCCCGTCTATAATACTTGCGTGGTTAAGCTCGTCACTGATAACTGCATCTTCATCTGTAAGAAGTGTTTCAAACAGACCACCATTTGCATCAAAGCATACAAGACATTATATTTTAAAAAAATCAAAGCAAATCTTGGCGGAATGAGTCCAGCCCAACATTGGTTCAATACCTTGGCTACATAAGAATAGCGTAACAGTCATCATAATATTCACCCCAAAAGCTATACACATTTGTCAAATTTATTGTAACACCCTCAGTTCCCAAAATTCACAAAGCGTAGGATTACAAAATGTGATAACAGTTTGTAACCAGGGTATATTGGGGACGTCCCCCTTTGCACGAAAAAAAAGCTGTGACAAAATTCGCCACGGCTGCTTTTATTTATATTCTCCAAAACAAGGTAGTCCAAGCATCCCCTTGTATTTTAAAATTTCACTTGTATTTTATACACTTTAGTGATATAATAACTTATGCCAAATAATTTTTTTAACGAAATATCAGGATAGCTCTATATATTTTATAGGGTTTTAGTATCCTATTCAAATTTCTTGGATAGAATTTGAAAAAAACGCAGATTCCACCAAGAAATTTTGGAGTTTATCCTGTTTCGTTAAAAATTGTTTGGCGACAATCGGAGTTTGTGTTTTTTGTGCGACAGCCTTCGGTTGTCGCACTTTTTAATTTATGGGGATTTGAAAGGAGTGTATTCACCCAAAAAGTGTAATCAAAACACAAAAGAAAGGTCAGATAAAATATGAAAAAGATAATAACAACAATTTTAGCAGTAGTTATGTTATCAAGCGTAATATTTGCAACAGAAATTGGCACAAAGAGTGTAGAAGATTTAAAAAATTATAAAATTATCACAGGCGATCCCGACGGCAAATTGCGTTTAGAAGAAAATATTACCCGAGCTGAAGCTCTGGCAATTGTATGCAGAACTCTTAGCCTTCCGGCTAGTGAATATACTAATGAATTTATAGATGTAACAAGTGACCATTGGTCAGCACCTTACATATCAACTGCATTGGGTGCAGGAATAATTGATATTGATGACACAAAGAAATTTAATCCCGATGAATTTGTTACCAGTGACGAAATAGTAAAAATGTTTGTTTGTGCCTTAGGTTATAAACCATTCGCAGAGGCAAACGGTGGCTATCCTATGGGGTATTACAGCACCGCAACACGTTACGTTTTATTTAATAACATCCCTGCTATGGCTATGGGCAGACCGGCCCCACGGGAGACCGTTATGATTATGGCATATTCCGCTTTGGATATCCCATTAATGCTTCAAAGTGGTTTCAACTTTAAGGACAACACTGCATCATACATAATCGCTGACGGGAAAAATGGTACAGAATTACGAACACCAAGAACAATGCTTAACCAATAAATAAAAACCAATACATTTTGCATCGATGTTAAACGAAATATACAAAGGGAGGGTCTCCACGCCCTCCCTTTTACATCTTTGCACCGTACAATTTTAGGCACGTCCCCATTTGCACCCATTTGCAACATGAGCTTTCATCGATCCTGAATAATCACAAGTGCCTTGCCTCGGCAACGACTACACCCGCCGTAGGGGCATCATCCTCGACTACCCATTTTTCGGATGATTGCAAACACCGACAGCATCAGTTCTTGCACCGGTGAAAACTATATAACTATAACCATTGAATTTATTGCAAATTTGTCAATTAACATCAGCCAACAGATGCGACTACTTGATTACCATTTTTATCAGGCTCTTGACTTTTTATTAAACTTATAGTACAATTTTACCACGAAAATAAATTGTATGAGGAGCATTGATATGAATAAAAAGTTTGAAATTAATTCTATGGAACAAACAACTACAGATCAGGGTTGTGATGTCGTATTCAAGATTGCCATCAACAGCAAGCCTTATGATTTAAAATACAATATTATCGGTAAAGATATATCTTCTATCCCTGAACGTTGCGATGCTGTGGTTGTATCTTTTTTAACTTTTGCAACTCGTTTCGGGATGGATATACATTCAAAGCTTCCCATATCAAAAGCTCTTTATTACAACATAAAAAAGCATATTCTTCCTCAATTTTATGTATGTAACCCCAGTGTAGCACATAAAATTGACCTGGATGTTCCTGTCACAGATGAAAAATATTCAGGCACATGGAGAGGAACAGGCATTTCTCTTGGCGTAGACTCTTTGACTACTATTCATGAGTACACCGATGACTGTTTATTTGACGATTATAGACTCACTCACTTAGTACATTTAAAAACTGGCGCACAATATGGTCTTAAAATTACAGATGTATATAACAGTGAAACAGAAGACAGATTATACGCTGCCGAACATAGCAAGGTTGTCAAATATTGCGAAAAAAACAATTTTGAATTGATTACTATAGAATCTAATATTCATTCAATCGTCCACACAGAATTTGAGTCAACTGGTTTTTCCAAGACTCATACTTTTAGAAATTTAGGCGCAATTCTTTTAGTTCAAAGCTATTTTGACAAATACTATTACGCTTCAGCCGTTAATTTGGACCATTTCAAAGTCAATGTCGATTCTGACTCAGCTTATTATGAAAAATGGTTTATTCCCCTTATATCTACCGAAAATTTATCTTTTTACTCAGCTAACGAATCAATGTCAAGAATAGAAAAAATAAAATACATATCACAGTTTCCTGATACTTATGACGATTTACATGTATGTTGGGTAAATGACAAGAACTGTGGGCATTGCTCTAAATGCATAAGGACCCTAACTCAACTTGACGCCCTGAACTTAATAGACGTTTATAAGAATTCATTCGATACCGAATACTACAAAACTAACAGAAAAAAATATCTGAAAACAATTGTTGCCAAACGTAATATAGATGTATTTTATGGTGAAATATACAAGTTTATGAAACAACAAGGTCACAAAATGCCAAGTCCTCTTGCGGCATTACCAACCAAAATCAGTTTGACTTTAAAGTTAATAACAAGATTTGGTTTTAAATCTCTTCTCTATTTTCTCAAGAGGAAGTAATACTCCAGTATGCAAGGGAATAACAAAGCGAATGACAAAGGGACAGTTCTCCTATCTTTTTGCCCCAAGGGAATACCAATAGCGTATAGGAAGATGCCCCTATCGGCCCGCAGCTTCAAAATGCCCTGTCTTCTTGTCATTCTGAGCCAGTTGAAGAATCTTTTGAGATTCCTCAAATACATTCAGAATGATAAGCAGTTTCTTAATAGAAAATACAGAATTTCAACACTTAAAAAAATGCCCCCGAGTAGCTCTGCGCTTATCAAGAAAACTCCGTAAAGGAGTTTTTTCTTTAGCCCTTAGCACTGATGATGCTTGGTGGGTCATAGCACAAAAAAGAGCACTCTTTCGAGTAGAAAATAGGGCTCCCGAAAAATCCGAAGATTTTTTGGGAAGAGGAGCAACAACGGAGAAAAGAAAAAAGACATCCAAAATTGGATGCCTTTTTCAAATCGCAGTTTGTTGCGACGAGTTCCGGCGACGTCTTACTTTCCCGGGCGCCGTAGTGTTAAGCAAATATGCCGGTGGCATATTTGTAACGTAGGTTTACAAAATGTGAAAACATTTTGTAATCAGGCAGAAATCCGCAAGGATTTCAACAGTTAAAAAATGCCTCAAGTGTCATCAGCGTTATTCAATAAAACTCGTTAGAGTTTTTACCTAAGCTTGATGATACTTGGTGGGCTATGACAAACAAAAAAGGATATCCAC
>JAZQUY010000025.1:0-1518 GCA_045631525.1 Clostridia bacterium | reverse complement strand
CAGATGCGCCTATCATCTTAAAAATTGGCATTTATAAATTAAAGAACAACAATAGAACTGTTCTCGCCGCTGCCTAACTAGCGGCCGTCTGCACCGAGAGTACCACGGCTTGGATGCGGGCGTCGATTAGTGGTGAACGTGCGTACGCAAAGCTTTGCGCGTACCATGCATTATGAAGCTACCGACCCTATCAGTGTGACATTTCACGGGTAGGCGGGGGAATCCAAATAAATGTCTGCGCCCGGAGAAGGTCCTGAGGAAGTGCTTTCGGACAGGGGTTCAACTCCCCTCACCTCCACCAAAGAATAACCGCAACTTTGATACAAGTTGCGGTTATTTTCTTTTTATGGTATAATGAGAAAAAGGTGGTGCAATGTTGTGAATTTTACTCTTGTTGATAAGAAACTTGTTGTTTGCAATGGTGAAACGGAAATAACATACCGTGACATAAGCTACGCTACTTCAAAGTATGATATAGATGAGATTGTTCTTCCAGATACAATCATAAAAATTCACGATGATGCCTTTTTTGATTGTTCTGAAATAAAAAGGATTAACATTCCGGTTAGTGTTCAATATATAGGCGCACAAGCCTTTTGGGGAATGGATGAGATAGAAGAACTAACCATTACGAACAATATCGGGTTTGTTGGTAAGCACGCATTTTGCAATTGCAGGAAGTTAACTTTAATGATATCTTGCAAAGAAACAAAAATTCCATCTGACTGGGATCCTGATTTTTACGCAAATATCAAGAGCATAATTTTTGAGGGATAATCCTGTGTTGCACCCCCTTGGCACAAAAGGGGGTGCATTTGTATCAAAATTAGGGTCAGTTCCCAAAGAATAACCGCAACTTTGATACAAGTTGCGGTTATTTTCTTTTTATGGTATAATGAAATAAAGGTGGTGTGCAAAAGTGAAAAAACAAAACATGACAAACCTTGAACGCCAATATAATCGTTTTGATTTATTTAGCAAAATCGCTCTATTCGCAATATTGGGATTTACATTCGTTTTTGGTTTTTTATTTGTCTTTGCAAAGTCTGATGAACTAAAGGCGTTATTTGGATTGTTGATGTCTCTGAGTACGGTATCTATCTTTTTTGTTGCGCCGAAAATTGGTAAAAAGCGCACAATATATTTGCAACAGCTTTGCGAAGAAAGGGGTTCCATAGTACGAACAGGACTTTTTGCTGAAGTATATGATGCATACAGATATGACGGATTTGAGTTCAACCTCACTTATGAAAAGCTGGACTTCGTTGAGTATCACAACAATAGCATTGATATCGGCTTGCAAAAAAACAAGCATGAGTTTTTGATCGAGATAGATGAAAATTTCATCTCAATTATTGTTGATGAAGAAACTGATAGCCCAATCGAAAAAGAAATCCCGCTGTCCAGTATTGCATCAATAGAGCAGCTTTATACGACTATAAATGAGTTTATCAATGTTCATTCATAAATCATATTCTTCCAGGAACTGCACCCCCTCAAACCCAATTTGCACCCCCT
>JAZQUY010000024.1:0-1793 GCA_045631525.1 Clostridia bacterium | reverse complement strand
TCTTGACCCGCCAAGAGCAATCGCTTCTACTTGCGAAAGGCTTCCAAGTTCTTCAAACAATTCATTAACGTCAATTTTCATCGTTGTTTCTCCTTTACAAATTCAAATTGGTAATATATAAGCGAGGGTTTAACAGCCTTCGCTTTTCTTATATGATGAAGGTGATTGGTCTGACGGAATTTCAAGTTGGGACACCACGCCCGTAGATAAATGTGTCAGCCACCCTTCATTATTCTACATTCGATTTAGCTAGTTGGGACGATATCTCGCTCCCGTTTAACGCACCAATCTGAATGAATTTTGAAGCGCTGGAACCGATCAATATCATTCACAAAGGAGGAAAACTATGATTGCTGTTGGAATCGATGTTTCAAAATCCAAAAGCACAGTTGCCATCTTGGACTCCTATGGTACTATTTTGGCAACTCCGTTCACCATGGCACATAACCAGCCAGAAATGAATGCCCTTGTTTCTCGGTTAAAGGCTTTTGAAGAACCTATAACCATCCTGCTGGAATATACTGGACACTATCACTATCCTGTTTTAAAGAAACTCCAGGATGAAGGATTTCCTGTCTGTGTTATTAACCCATATCAGATGAAAAAGTACAGCGATGTGGAAATCCACAAAGCAAAAACAGATAAGAAAGATGCTCTTCGCATCGCAACTTATGCCCTCGAGAGATCCTATAGACTAGTTCCATACAGTTTTATGGAACAGAAATATGAGGATTTGAAATTTCTGTCCAGACAATACCAACAACGGATTGCATTTGTCTCAAAGCTCAAGGTTCAACTTATCAATCTCTTGGATCAAACTATGCCGGGAATCACAAAAAGTCTTGCACTAAAAAGTCGAGAGCCTGAAAAATGTGCCTTATTGCTCTTTATTAAACGATATAAGTCTTTTGATGAAATTCAGCGTATCGGCAAAACCCGTTTTCTCTCGACTTACACTACACTCATGAAAAAAACACCAGACCGTTATGCCCCAAAGAAAGGATTGGAAATTTACGAACTGGCCTGTAAGAGCATCACAACCCGTGGCGAAGATCCATACATTTGGTCCGCACAAGATCAGTGTGTAGACCTCCTTGCTACCGCCCAAAATGCAGCTGACGAAATCATTACTCAAATGCAAAACATTGCAGAAACCATTCCTGAATACAAGGTACTGCGTGCAATGAATGGCGTTGGAGACCGATTGGGTCCTGTTATCCTAGCCGAGATTGGAGATATACGACGCTTTCATAGCGCTAAAGCTCTTAACTCTTTTGCGGGCAATGATGCGCCTCCATATCAATCAGGTCAATTCGAGAGTAGAAGCCGCCACATATCGAAACGTGGCAGCTCCACTCTCAGAAAAGCTTGTTTTGAGGTCATGCAGGCTCTCAAACTGACAAAACCTCAAGATGATCCTGTCTACCTTTTTATGCTAAAAAAGGAGCAAGAGGGAAAACCTTACAACGTAGCCAAAATGGCTGGCGTAAATAAGTTTCTCCGAATTTACTATGCTCGTGCAATGGAGCTATACAAGTAAATCCGAGTTCATTATCATATATTTCTAAAAAATCTACAATAGGTAGGTTTATTAAGGTTACCCTTTTTTTACCCCCTATATTTTTTATTTTCTTGTTGACAAACATTAGCTAGATTTATCTATTTAATCCTCCGAAACCCTTGTGTTTTCAAGGAAAATCGGCATTTTAATGTTCGTTCCTTATGTGTTTTCCCTTGTTTTTGCCCTTATGAGCCGAAACAAGGGAAACTTTTTGTTTAGGCTTCCCCGACCA
>JAZQUY010000023.1:0-19691 GCA_045631525.1 Clostridia bacterium | reverse complement strand
AGATACTCTATAACAGAATTATAAAGTTTTCTTCTCACATCCAGACTTTACTGTCGGTTTTGGAATTTCACCAAATCAACCACAAGTGGCTCGCGGACTATCACCGCCGGTAGGGAATTTCGCCCTGCCCCGAAGAAAATATTTACTTTTTAAGAGTATATCACTTGACGTCTTTTTTGTCAATGGTAAAGCCTTTATTTGCTAAAAATTCTATATTCTGCTGCACCATTTTCAGTATTATACGAAATGAGTTCAAACTCGTATCCGCTTTCCTTTGCAATAGTGCCTTTCACTGTGCGGGTTTCCTCAATGTACCACTCTGATGGTTCGTATCCGCTTTCTTTCATATATTTTATTGCCGGACACTCGGTAACAACCACACGAAGCTCGTCGTCTTTCAATGTGCACTTTACATTGTCAGGGGCTTTTTCAATGGCATAGATTTCTTCAATATGCTTTTTAAGCTCCGAAAGACCATTCTTGCGAATTCTCTCAATCAGCGGCTTGTAATACGCCTTTGCGAAACGTGTAAGGTACTCGCAAACATCAGCTGTTCCATAATTTTCACCTACATAGCGAAGACCACGCTCGCCTGAAATATGAAAATCTCTGTGGAAATATTCATTATCTGCTGCCTTTCTTTCCATAACCAGCTTTTCGCCATCTTCCACTTTTTTACCACATTTATAGGTGAGCAGGCACTGTGCCTTGTCTGTACGCGATAAATCAACAATATCCGGGTTTATGCCGTATTTTTCAAGCTGCCTTGCATAAAGCACTGCACAATGACCGCAATAGTCATGATACTGGTCCATATATGTAAGTGAGTTGAGCTTTCCTCTTGACGGGCAGGCTTTCATATCAATCTTGAATGTGCCCTCCTTTTCGTCAAGCTCCATAACAAAATCACAAGCCTCTTCATTGAGAGATTTTCCCCAATAATCCCAGCAGCCACGGATACCCTTGCTTGTTACTTCCTTTCCCAAAAGGTCTGCAACATAAGTGTCCGAAATATAATTCCAATATCTCACAACCTCGTCGTGTCCACCCTTTTCTTCTTCAAGATATTTGAAGAGCTCGCTGTAAACCGGTATAAATTCTGTACAAGAAATCATCCTCTATCTCCCCTTATTTTATGCTACGAAGCACGTCTATTGTTTCATCCACGATAATATTGTCAGCACCTTTTTTGAGTCTTGACGTTCTTGCCTCATAGCCACCTTCATCATAAGCACGGCTTGTTGGGAAGTATGAGTCTCCGCCATTTGTAAGGGCACAAAGAACTGTGGTTTTAAAAGGTGAACCCTCATAAATTCTGTTTGCAATTTCAGTGAAAGGCTCACCTGGAATACCCATAAACGCCATATCACCGATTTTTATTGCAGAAAGATTGAAAGAATATGAATCAGGGCCGTTTTCAAGTTCTATGATTCTTTTTGCCTCAGCAACAACCGTAGTAAGCTCCATAGCCTTAAAAGGTATTTCGTCATCACGACCACTGTCGTAAAGCTCTGCCAGTTTTCTTGCCTCAGGCAGCTTGTCATTTTCCTGATTTGAGGGAACAGTCACTACTTTATTGGTAAATTCAATATCATCTGCATTAATTTCTTCTGCTTTGTCGCAAATTTGAAGAACCGCACCTGCAATAGCTCTGCCCATATAAATCGCATGTTCATAGCCTCTGGGACAACCATCAAAGGTCATTTCAAGACCCCGCTTTTCTCCCTCAGTAGGACTAGGGTTGATATGATTCACATCGCCCTGAGGTGCCTGCAAAAACAGACATTTTGTTTCAGGAATTGCAGCCTCAATGGTGGCACAAACAAAAGCCGGATAGTCAGCACTTATGTATTCGCCGCCCACTGTGTCGGGATGAACGCCAAAGTTCACAATGAAAATATCATCAGCTTCTTCTCTTTCGATTTTTATAAGCTTTACTGTTTCATTTGGTTCTCCAAGCGCATGGTCAATATCCGGATTTCCAACACCGGGGTTTGTCTGAACACTGCCGTCCTTCATTCTGTATCTGCGGACAAAGGAAATATTCTTAACAGTTCCTTCTGCCGAATAGAAATCAGACTCTTCAACATCTTCAAGAGCAAGGGCGGCTGCATCACGCATCTGGATTCCAAGGTATTCTTCATATTCAGGAAGGCCACAAAGGTCGGATGCAAAGTCCGGACCAATCATAGGACCTGTGTGTGTGTGTGAACAGTTTATAAAAATTGCATCCATAGGGATATCACAAAAATCCGCAATAATTTTGCGGTATTCATCTGCCTTTTTCTGTGTCATCATTATGATATCCACGCCCAAAACAACAGCCTTTTTTTCGCCATTGTCAAAAGCCACCGCTGTCACATAAAGGTCGTCAAGAACACCTTTCACAAAGCGCTGTTCATAATATCCCGAAATCGGTGTGCCAAGTGGCGGTGTTATACAAAGCTGTGAAAATCCTGCTTTTACTTTACTCATAATCTTTCTCCTCCGTCTTTATTTGTGTTTTTTCATACGTTTTCTGTACTCCGTAGGGAGACAGTCAAACTCTTTTTTGAAATAGGTATAAAAACCTTTTATGGAAGTGTATCCGATACGTGCCGCGATATCAAGAACAGATATGTTGGTTTTTTCGAGAAGCTCTGCAGCCATCTTCATTCTGGTTTTCGCCATAAGTTCGCGATACGTACAGCCGTAATACTGCTTGATAATTCTGCTGACCTGCCGAACACTCAAGAAAAGTTTTTCAGCCACTTCACTCAGTGACAAATCCTGATGGTATGAGGTGAAAATTATCTGCTGAAGCTTGTACATTCTAATCATATTGCTGTCAGAGAGTGTATGATTCGCCAGAGCGCCACTTTGGTGATATTCCTGTTTCTCAAGGAGTTTTATCACAAGCTCATGGAAATGAAGACCCAGCAAAATTTCGTCACCCTGAATAATGTCAAGGACAACTTTTTTAATCAACTCCCTGAGTTCAGAACTGTCTTTTATGCAGAGAAACTCATCTGCAAGAATGTTTTTCAGTGCATCATAAAGAGAAAAATTGGACTTTACTGAGTTCTTTTCTACAATGAAGTTGATGGTATAGCGTGAGGTTCCCGGTTCTGCTGCCACCGTCTTATGGTGAACTTCAGGCGTGACAATTATAAAATCATCCTTTTCAAACTTACGTCTTTCATTTTCAAATATGATTACAACCTGACCCTCATTTATATAGAATAATTCATAATATGCGTGGAAATGAAGTCGTTCATATTCAGGCTCGGGGATATCTTCGCTCAAAAACTCAAGCCCTTCATCCGAAATCACAGTAAATTTGGCATTTTCAATATTAAATGTAAATTCTCTAACCGAATTCATCTTTTTTTTATAAAAGTTATCTATATCCAATGCTACCACCTCTCTGCTTTTATATTAAAATATCCCTCTTAAAAAGTCAACTGAAAAAAATTGTATTTTTCCGTTTTGCGACATAGCTTTCAAAAAACGTCTCATTTAACATAGACTTTTTGGTTCTTTTGTTGTTTAATGTATAAGTAAGATATTTTACTCTTAAAAAGAAAGGTGATTTATAATGGAAAAACTTAAAAGAGGCTTTTATACTGCTCTTGGTACTCCCCTTGATAAAAACGGCGACATAGTTGCAGAATCTCTTGCCAAAGAAATCAATATGCAGATTGAAGCCGGAGCAAGCGGTCTTCTTCTTATGGGAAGCATGGGTATTGAGGCTTCAATCAAAAATTCTGCTTACAAAGAAGCTGTTCGCATAGCTGTTGACGCGGTAGGCGGCCGTGTTCCACTTTTTGTTGGTGCTATGGACAACTCTATTGCTCGTGTTAAAGACAGAATTGATATGATTAAAGAATTCAACTTTGATGCTGTTGTTCTTACGACCCCGTTTTACTCAGTAAGCTCCGATGCAGACAACTGTAACTTCTTTGAAAAGATTGCTGATTATTCACCAAAGCCCATTTTCCTTTATGACTTGGCTGTTGTTACAAAACAAAAGATTACATATCCCATGGTTCAGCGTCTTGCAAAGCATCCAAATATTCTTGGCGCTAAATCCGGTGACATTGTCCTTGCACGTCAGGTTAAAAACAACATTCCTGATTTTGAATTCCTTTTCAGCAATATCGATATTTTTGACGTTGCCATGTCATACGGAATTGACAAGGTCCTTGACGGTATGTTCAGCTCAACTCCTAAAAACTCAAAGAAGTTCATCGAAGCTGCATGGAGTGGTGATATGACAAACTGCGGAAAATATCTTGATAACATTCTTTCTTTCCGTGATTTCTATCTCACACAAAAGGGCGCTCTTCTCTCCACTTACTCCGAATCTATGAATCTCTTGGGTATGGACGGCATCTTCTGCTTTGACTATTGCTATTATGGTCCTGACGCAGAAAAGAAAGCAAATGTCGAAGAATTTATGAAAAAAATCGGTGAACTTTAATCACTGATTTAATGTAGAAATTAAAAAGAACGAAATCCTTTGGATTTCGTTCTTTTTATTGTTTTTATTATTTTCTATCTTCCCATTCCCAAGGTGATATGACAAATTTATCAACATTTTTGAATTCGTTAAGAATTTCAGAAAGAACTTCCTTTGAAAGTTCAGGTTGATTGAACATTTCAAGATTGCTCTTCACCTGTTCAGGGGTTTCGCTTCCCACAACCAGAGAATCAATTCCATATGTATCCTTAATAAACGACATTGCAAGCTGTGCAACAGAAATGTTGAGTTCATCTGCAAATTCGCGAACTCTCTCAATAACAGGAAGAACCTTTTCGTTCATTTCCCTAAGCTTTAGAGTCGGAGCATTGGGGTTTTGAACAAGGAAATCCTCCCTCTTTCTGAAAAACAAACCCTGCAGATATACGCTTCTTACAAACACAGCAATCCCTGCGTCAGATGCTTTTTTAATAAGACCATTTTGTATTTCCTTGTTGTCAAGAATATTGAGGGGAATCTGTACCGCCTCAAATCCGCCACAATCTATTATTCTTTCAAACGAATCTTTATTTGACAAAGAAATGGCTGAATTAACAATAATTCCGTCCTTTTTAAGTTCATTAAGAGCTTCAACTAATCTATCGCCATAATCAATATAATTCTTTTCTGTATGGCTCATAAAGATAGGAATTCTGTCAATTGAAAGCTTTTTACAAGATGCCAGCGCAAAGTTTTTAAGTGAATTATAAATATCCTTTGATGTTTCTTCGGTAACCTTAAACTTTGTGCATATATCAAAGTGCTTGTTAGGGTTTTCACGGAGATAAGCACCTATCACTTCTTCGCTTTTACCATAGTCGTCCGAAGTATCAAGAATAGTTACCCCGCCCTCGTATGCCGCATCAAGAATTGCAAAGCTTTGTTCCTGAGATGGCATTCCCAAGCTGTTGTTCACGCCATAACTCATACCAAGCTGAACTGTGCCAAGAGTCATTTTTGATATTTTAATACCATTTTTCTCTGTATATCTCATAATATACCTCCTTATTTCGCAGTATATCCGCCATCAACAGGGATAACAGCACCGGTAATATATTCGGATGCATCGGATGCAAGGAAAATAATTGAACCCATAATATCCTGTTCGTTTGCCATCCTGCCAAGGCAGGTTGACTTGTTGTATCTTTCAACAAACAATGGATGCTGACTTCCATCATAAAAACCGCCAAGTTCCAATACATTACAACGGATACCGAATTTTCCGTAATGGCTTGCTATGTATCTTGTATAGTTTGTCATACCGCCCTTGTTAAAGAAATAATCGGGGGGAGCACCGTTCTGATTCATATTTGTTCCCTCGTACAAAGAGTAGTCAGGTCCAAGCATACCCATATATGAACCTATGTTTATGATTGAGCCCTTTCCCGCTTTCGCCATTTCATCACCAAAAGCACGGGTAATAAGGAAAAGACCTGTTGCATTTATACTAAGGCTCTTTTCGAAATTTTCTTTTGTATCATTGTAGCCCTGCTTCATTGTACGCAAAACAGAGTTGTTAACCAAAATATCAACCTTTCCCTCTTTTGCATAAATTTCGTCACGAAGCTTAAGAATGCTTTCTTCATCTCCCAAATCAAGATATGCCACTCTTACGTCATATCCTTCATCGCAGAGTTCGTCAGCAACCTCCTGATTCTTTTCAGTGTTTCTTGATGCCATATATACTCTGGCACCCGCCATAGCGAGAGCCTTTACCATCTGGCGACCATAAAGACCTGCACCACCGCTTATAACGGCAACCTTATTTTTTAATGAGAACATATCCATAGTTTTCACCTCAAAAAATATTTTATCTTGAATGAATTATAACATCATTGACAAGCAGGTGCAATGTGTTGAAATGACATCTGATTTTTTATTCGTCTTTTCAGCATATAAAAACAGGCAGAGGAAATCCCTGCCCGTTTGATCTTTATTCATCAGTTCAGTGCATAACCTTTTTCTTTCATAACATCATACACCTTTTGAGCCATAGTCTCACATATACTTTCACCCTTGGCCTCAACCATAATACGAATAAGAGGTTCGGTGCCGCTTTTTCTGAAAAGAATTCTTCCGTCATCGCCAAGACTTTCCTCAACCTCTCTTACAGCCCGTTTCACATCCTCATCCAAAAGTGCCGCATCCTTGTTTTCAACCCGTACATTTCGTGTGAGCTGGGGAAATCTTTCAAATCCCTCACAAAGCTTTGATGCCTGAAGCTTGCTTTCAATCAATACTTCCATTATCTGAAGGGCAGTAATAAGTCCGTCACCTGTTGATGCATATTTTGAGAAAATTATATGTCCCGATTCCTCACCGCCAAAGCAGTAATCATTGGTCTGGATGGATTCATAAACATATTTGTCGCCTACATCTGTCTTTACATAATCAATGCCCTCTGCATCAAGTGCCTTGTAAAGTCCAAGGTTTGACATAACAGTGGTAACAACAGTGTTCTTTTTAAGGGTGCCATTCGCTTTCATATACTTTCCGCAAAAATACATAATGTGGTCGCCTGTCAAAACATTTCCCTTTTCATCCACAGCAAGACATCTGTCAGCGTCTCCGTCAAAAGCAAAGCCAATGTCAAGACCATTGTCCTTCACCAATTTACACAGATTTTCAATGTGAGTAGAACCACAATCGTAGTTGATATTGAAGCCATTTGGCTGATTTCCTATGACATATGTTTCTGCACCAAGGGTATCAAAAATATTTTTTGCCAGCATCCATGTGCTTCCGTTTGAACAGTCAAGTCCAATTTTAAGGCCCTTGTAAGAATTTCTTGCAAGGGAAATTATATATCCAGTATAGCGATTTCTTCCTGCAACATAGTCGATTGTTCTTCCTATATTTTCGCCAACAGCAAGTGGAATTTCACCGATAACACCGTCAATATATGCCTCAATATCCGCAATAATTGACTCTGACATTTTTTCACCGCGGTTGTTTATAAGCTTTATGCCGTTGTCGTGATATGGGTTATGGCTGGCTGAAATCATTATACCACAATCAAAATCCTCAGTTCTCACAACGTAAGATACCGACGGCGTTGTGGTAACGTGCAGAAGATACGCATCAGCACCGCTGGCTGTAAGTCCCGCCGCCAGAGCGTATTCAAACATATAGCTTGACCTTCTTGTATCCTTTCCAATTACCACCTTACACTTATGCTCTTTGCCATAATACCATCCCAGGTATCTTCCTATCTGAAAAGCATGTTCAACTGTCAGGTTTACATTGGCTTCGCCACGAAATCCGTCAGTTCCAAAATATTTTCCCATTTATTTTTATCCTCCAAAAAAACATTTTTGGTCCTTAAAAAATCCAACAGATGCACTTTTGTTTGTTTGTATACATCCTCACGACAAGGATTTTGCCGAAGAAGTATCCGCCGAAAACTTCGATAACTTCTTACCTCGTCACTGCAAAAAAATTGCAGTCCAGCGCTAAACAGTTACGTCAGAAGAGATGACACTGTTTTTGGCAACATTGTAAGCATCAGACCTTTGTTACAATATTCTCTTCACTTTTAAAAATTGAGTTTTCCTTCAAAAAGCCTCTTACTCTTGACAGCGGATAAACCGTGCAGTTTCTACCGATAACTGTGCCTGGACAAAGAACACTGTTACATCCCACTTCGGTAAAATCGCCAACCATAGCCCCGAACTTTTTGAGTCCTGTTTCAATTTTCTCACCATCAAGATTTATGGTAACCAAGGTTTTGTCACTCTTGACATTTGAAGTAACAGCCCCTGCACCAAGATGCGAACGATGGCCAAGGATTGAATCACCCACATAATTGAAATGCGGAACCTGTACATTGTCAAAAATTATGGAGTTTTTCATTTCGGTGGAATTTCCCACTACACAATTTTTGCCAACAATGACACTGCCTCTTATGAAAGCGCACTGTCTCACTTCAGAATTCTCATCAATTATGCAAGGACCCTCAATGTAAGCCAACGGGGAAATTTTTGCAGATTTTGCAATCCACACATTTTCTGCAACCTCATGGAACACTTCCTTGTCCAATTTTTTGCCCATTTCAACAATAAATTCCTTTATCTTTCCAAGGCACAGCCACGGATACTCAACGGATTCAAGAAGCGGTGCTGCTATGGTTTTTGTGAGGTCATAAAGTTCTGTTGTTTTCATATCTCTCACCTCCTTTCACATATTTATTATATTTTACTTTGTATAAGTCAATTCATAAATTTCTCCATCTGCAATTTTTGTATCACTCACACCGGTCTGCATATACTCCCCATTTTTCGAAAGCGACCAATAACTTTTTGTTTCGTCATAGTCAGCAAGTATGCCATTGACCGTTTTGACATAAAGACCATAAGGTCCTTTTTCGCCTGAAACAAGCTTATTCTCAAGAAGTGCTTCTCCAAGAGTCTCTTGGTCTGTGTTAATAGTAAATTCCACCGCATTATCGCCTGCAGCAACCTTGACAATCACTGTTTTTTCACCGTTTCCAAACTCGGTATCGTCTGTATAAACAGCACTTTCCCACAAATCACCACTATCGGTTATATTTCCCGAAAAAATAAACACTGCACAAAGTACTGCAAGAGCCATTGCAAAAATTACGATTTTTGATGTATTCTTCATTCAAATCAATCCTTAATATTCTAATTATAATACCATTTTCCCATAGTAAAATCAAGTCATTTTATGACATCTTACTTTTCAGAAAGGCTTTTAATGTAGTTTTCTCTTCCGGTTTCATACAAGTTATTGCCAAGGCTGTCTATTATCACCACAACCGGAAAATCCTCCACAGTGAGTTTTCTTACCGCCTCAGCACCCAGGTCATCATAGGCAATAACTTCCGAATTTTTTATGCACTTTCCAAGAAGTGCTCCGCAACCGCCTATTGCTCCGAAATAAACCGCACCATATTTTTTCATAGCATCAACAACTTCAGGACCTCTTTTTCCTTTCCCTATCATGCCCGTCTGCCCCTGAGCGATTAAATCCGGACTATATGCATCCATACGGTATGATGTGGTTGGTCCAGCCGAGCCAATAACCTGCCCCGGTTTTGCCGGTGTAGGTCCCACGAAATATATAATGCTGTCTTTCACATCAAAAGGTAGTGGCTTTCCGTCTTTTATAAGCTGACAAAGTCGCTTGTGGGCCGCATCTCTTGCGGCATAAATAACACCAGATATAAGACAGCTGTCACCTGCTCTAAGCTTTTTTGCATCCTCACGAGCAAGGGGAGTCTGGATTTTAATTGCCATCTATATCACCTCCGTCTTGTGTCTTGTTACGTGACAGTTTATATTCACCGCAACGGGCAATCCCGCAATATGCGTAGGACACCATTCTATATTTACACCAAGTGCCGTTGTTTTGCCGCCAAATCCCTGAGGCCCGATACCAAGAGAATTTATGCTTTCAAGAAGTTCGTCTTCAAGCTGTGCATAAAACGGAGTTTCGTTGTGCTTATCAACAGGTCTCAGCAGAGCTTCCTTTGCCATATATGCCGCTTTGTCAAAGGTCCCGCCAATTCCCACTCCAACCACAACGGGAGGACACGGATTTGGTCCCGCTTCTTTCACTGTCTGAATGATAAAATCCTTGACCCCTTGCAAGCCATCCGATGGTTTGAGCATAGCAATTCTGCTCATATTCTCACTGCCAAAGCCCTTTGGGGCTATGGTAATTTCGATTTTGTCACCCTTTACTATGTCAAAATATATCATCGCAGGGGTATTGTCACCAGTGTTCACTCTGTCAATGGGGTCACGGACTACACTTTTTCTAAGGTAACCCTCTTCATAACCTTGTCTTACACCCTCGTTAACAGCTTCCTTTATGTCACCAACTACGTGAACATCCTGACCTATTTTCAAAAATACACACGCCATACCCGTATCCTGACATATGGGCTGGTCGGTATCCTTCGCAATATTATAATTTTCAATTATCCTGCCCAAAACCTCTTTTGCCTGTTCCCAAGGCTCTTCCTCATAGAATTTTTGGATACGGTCTTTTATATCCTCTCCAAGATAACAATTTGCCTCAATGCACAGCCTTTTCACCGTCCGCATAATAAGTTCAGCGCTTATTTCCCTCATTTTATCACCTCAAAAATCAGTTTATAGCAGATAAAAATTTTTGCAAGGTCGAAATCTCGACCTTGCAAAAAGATTAAAGATTGTAGTATCTGTCAAATTCCGCCGGATGAGGAATTGCCGCAAGTTCAGCAACTTCCTTGCGCTTTGACGCAATAAAATTCTCAATAAGTTCCTCAGGAAATACACCACCGGCTGTAAGATAATCATGATCTTTTTCAAGAGCATCAAGAGCTTCGCCCAAAGATGTGGGAAGCTGTTTGAGCTTCGCTTTTTCTTCTTCAGGAAGATGGAAAAGGTTCATATCATACGGACCCCAACCATTTTCATGTGGGTCAATTTTATTCTTGATGCCGTCAATACCTGCCATAAGAATAGCGGCATAACAGAAATACGGATTGCAGGTTGCATCAGGATTTCTAAGCTCAAATCGTCTAAGTGACGGTTCTTTTGCATATGCAGGAATTCTGATAACTGCACTGCGGTTTGATGTAGCATAACCCACAGTTACAGGTGCTTCAAATCCGGGAACAAGACGTTTGAATGAGTTTGTGCTTGGGTTTGTAAGAGCACAAAGCGATGCTATGTGTTTAAGAAGACCACCCATAAAATAATGCGCTTCACGGCTCAGGTTTGAATAACCATTGTCATCCGAGAACACCGGCTCGCCGTCTTTAAGCAGCAACATATGAACATGCATACCGCTTCCTGCTTCGCCCATAACAGGCTTCGGCATAAATGTAGCAGACATACCGTATTTTCTTGCAGTGTTATGAATTATGTATTTTATCATCATGGTAGCATCTGCCATCTTTGACATTTGACCAAGTTCAGGCTCGATTTCAAACTGACCGCCTGCACCAACCTCCGGATGATGATAATTGAGAGCAATACCCGCGTCATCAATAAGCATACACATTTCACTTCTCGCTTCATAAGAAACATCAAAAGGCTTTGCAATGTGATAGTTCTTCTGTTTTGCAACCACATTACCAAGTCCCTCTTCCGCACTATTCCAGTGCGCCTGACTTGCGTCCAATGCCATACCGATTGATTCAGGTTTTACTTCCCAACCTACGTTGTCAAAAAGGTAAAACTCAAATTCAGGTAATATGAGCATAGTATCTGCAATACCACTGTCTTTAAGATATTTTTCAGCTGCCAGAACTATGTTTCTTGGATACTGAGCAAGAGGTCTGTTTTCAGGATTGTCAATAATCATAGCATTCCCTGTCATTGACAATGTGGGAATTTCACAGAATGGGTCAATAACCGCTGTGTCAGGGTCAGGAATGAACACCATATCACTCTTTTCAACCACCGCATAGCCATAGTTTGAAGCATCAAAACCGATACCATTTTTCATAGTCTTTTCAGAAAAGTTCTTGGCAGGAATGGCAACATGACGAAACTGACCGTTGATGTCAACCATTTTGAAATCTACCATTTTGATGTCATTTTTTTTGATGATATCAAGGATATCTTTTACAGATTTTTTCATAACTTTTCTCCTTTAAAATTATTTCAGCTCTTTGAAACTGAATTTGAGATTTGTTTTATATTCTTCAAAAGGTTTTAAAGAAACAAATTTTTTATTGTCAATAATATCCTGTCCGCCAAGTGATGTGGTTCTTGGCTCAAGTCCAACAACATATTCGCTCTCGCCCATCATTTTCCATACAAGAAAATCAGGAAGTGTGTTTCTTTCATATGTTATATACGCCCCGATTTCGCCATTTTCAATGCCAGCTGTCGCAACATCACCTGTATGCTTAACATCAATACACTGTTCCTGAAATCCATGGATAGGTGCGGGAATATCAGCAATATCGTCAGGAACATTTATCATTTTTGCCCCTTCTCTTACAAGAGGATAGCCGAAATTACAATGATAACAAAGTGCAACATCTTCATCATTAAAGCCCTGATTTATTATAGTATCCTCAACAGTAAATTCTTCGGCAAAAAGCTTTGCAGTAATAGTTCTTCTGAATAAAAGATTTTCACCAAAAACCACGCTTTCACGCATTTCGCCACTAACTTTCATAACATACTCGTCACCAACCCAGTCAGAAAATATGGAAACGTTCTCTGCAGGTGTGTTTGCAATTCTTCCGTGAAGGCCGTGCTTGCCAACTGGTCCACCAATGTTTTTAAGGCCACAGGTGGTAATCAGTCCGCCATAAAAACCTCTGAGCCAGTTCAAATCATCCTTTTCATAAAACGCAGGGGCTGTAATGCCAGTCTTTGACAGCCAGCTTACTGCATTTTCTTTGTAATATGCCTGAGCAATGTCCATCGCCCTGTCAGGCAAAATGACAAAACGGATTTTTCCGGTATTCACCTCAATAGCTTGGACGCCCTTTGCACGACCGTCATTAAAAGTAAAATTCCTTACTCCGCCAATCTGTTCAACAGAGCCAATATGTTTCATCAATTCCTGCTTGTTCATTTTTTATCCTCCCCTGTCCCCAAAGGGACAAAATCTTAAATATATTCCGCTTTATAAAACATTTTTTATTCTTTCAATAACCTTTTTGGCACAAACTTCAATACCATCGTCAGTAAGATGAATTTTATCATCCTCGCGTATGTATTTGTTTATGTCGGGTGCAATCACACTGTGAAGGTCATTTATGAGAATTCCCATTTCCGAGAGAATTGGTGCAATAAAATTGTTATATTCAACAATTCTATCATTATCATCATAAGGATTTCCCTCACGAATAGGGGTAGTAGTAGCAAAAATAACTGTCTTTCCCTTTTCTTTGAGAAGCTTTGCAATGCGTTTCATATTTTCTGCATATTCCTCTTTAGAAGTGAAAACGCCCTCTCCAAAATCACACATATCCCAAAGTCCATTGTTCCAGTGAATGACATCACTGCCCTCAATTTGCTTTGACCATTCATAAAGAACACCTCGCAGGGTATATTTTGAAAAACGGCAGTTATCCTCAGGTTGATAGATTTCAAATTCATCTTTCAAAAGCTCTTCAACACGTTTTCCATATCCCATACGTATTGAATCACCAAGTAAAGTAATTTTTTTCATACTCCGCCTCCCTTATTCTGCAAAAAGATTTTCTGCCCAGGTGGCAGCACTGTCAACCCATGTTGCGATGGCACTGTTGCACCATTTTTCATTTCCGCATTTGGTGATTTCATTGCCAAGCGCTACGCCGTGAGGTCCGTCAGGGAAAATATGCATTTCAAACTTTATACCATTTGTAGCCAGAGCGTCTGCCAAAGCAAGGGAGTTTTTCACATCTACAATCTGGTCATTTGAGGTATGCATAATATAAGCAGGACTTGAATTTTCACTTATGAAATTTTCGGGACTTCCCTGATATTTCATATCCTCATCAGGTACCTGACCGCCAAACAGCCATTTAAACGAAAGAACGTGATGTTTTCCCGAAATAACAGGATAAATAAGCATCATCCCGTCAGGCTTATTGTAGCCAAACGGCATATCTATCTCATCATAAATCTCTTTTTTATCCCACATAGTTCCAAGACACGCCGCAAGATGTCCGCCCGCTGAAAAACCTGAAACAATCAATTTCTGGGGGTCAATATTAAACTTCTTAGCATTGTCTCGTATGTATTTAACCGCCTTTGATGCCTGAATAAGATGCTGGGGAAAAGAAATTCCTTCTCCAGTAGAATAATTTAGCACAAAGGCATTGTAGCCTTTTGGCAGAAAAGCAAGGGCAATCGGTTCACCCTCACGGTCACCGTCAACACCCATATAAGCACCGCCTGGGATAATCAGCATCGCTTTTCTCACGAAATCCTTTGGATGTTCAGAGACAAAAACTTCAAGAAACGCATTTGGGTCTTTTTCGTCAAAGTAAACTTTTTCATATAACATAGAACAAATCACTCCTCACAGTGAAAACATTATCGTTTATAGACAATGTCAGTATATCATAATTATACCATTAAATCAATACAGAAACCATTATTTCTGCCAGTTTAACAATATTCTTTATTATAATTTACTTAGCCATCATATCCAGCTTGTAAAGTCTTTCCATAGGGGATTCTTCATTGAAAGTTCTGACATCTCCCACAAACTCCCAGCCGAATTTTTCATACAATCCCACATGGCTTGTGTAAAGGTAAAGCTCCGTGCATCCTGCAGCCGTTGCATTTTCAGAAACCGTTTCCATAAGCGCTCTGCAAATCTTTTTTCCTCTGTGCTTTTTGTCCACATAGACATTTATAAGCCATGGATACAAATCAGGTCTGCCAAACAAATCATCAGTCATCGACAACTGATACATTCCCACCGCTTCACCATTATCTATTGCAACAAAGGTCTGTGGCAAACGGTCTTTGCAGATTGAATGCTTGAAAAGATATTCAATTTCTTCCTTGCTTTTTCCATTTTTCTTGCCCCACCAGTTATAATTCCATTCCACAACCTTTTCAAAAACAGGACTTTCTCTTTTTTCAAGCCTGATTATATTCATAAAGACTCCTCCATGTTCATTGTTACTATTATTATATCACTTTTCTTCCATTTTTCAACATTTTTTTGCTTTGCGCATATTATAAATTGGAGGTGAAATATATGATTATAACTTGCAACTGTGAGTTTAACTGTACAAGCAAAGCCGTTATAGCAAGCATTATTATCGGTATAATCGCAGCAATTTTAAGCTTTATGGGCATTGTAACAATCACACCTGCATTTTTGTGGGTATTGTTTGGCATTGCAGTAGGTTTCCTTGGTCTAACCCTTGCAACCCCCGTTTCTGAGCCTCGCGAAGCCGCTTGCTGCTGCAGAAATTTGGGAGCATTTTTAGTAGGAATCCTTGGTACAATACTGACAGCGGTTATTCTTCTTGGTATAACATTTGCTGCAACAAGTATCTTAGGAACAATAATAACAGGCGCACTCCTGTTTTTCTTTTCGCTTTTGATAACAAGTGCAACCTGCCTTATTGCTTGCAGATTTAACTGTAACTAAAAATAAGGGCGTGGCTCAATAGGTGAATCTTCACAAATTGAGATAGCGCCCTTTTTTTAGATGAAATCTTAACAAAACGAAAAACGACTTGCCAAAGCAAGTCGTTTTGTAAAGGCCGAATGGCTCAGATGCCATCGCTTACTATAAAATTATGTTTCATAGGACCAGAGCCTTTTCCTAAATCAAGACCTTCAGCAAGTGCATCAGATATGTAATTTTTTGCTTTCTTTACAGAATCCACAAGACTAAGTCCTTTTGCAAGATTTGATGCTATGGCGCTTGATAAAGTGCATCCCGTTCCGTGCGTGTTGGGATTGTCAATTCTTTTACCATCAAACCATACAAACCTGCCATTTTCACACAAAAGGTCATTTGCATCGTTTATGCTGTGACCTCCTTTTAGCAAAACGCTACACCCATAGGTTTTCTCAATGAAATCCGCTGCTTTTATCATATCGTCCTTGTTCCTAATTTTCATATCAGATAAAATTTCTGCTTCAGGAATATTGGGAGTTACAAGGGTTGAAATTGGTAGTAACTTTTCAACCAATGTTTTTATTGCCTCCGTCTTGATGAGAGCTGAACCGCTTGTTGCAACCATTACGGGGTCTACAACAATGTTTTTTGCATTATAATATTTTAGCCTGTCGGCAATTATATTTATAAGCTCGCTTGATGCTACCATTCCAATTTTTACGCTATCAGGAAATATATCTTCAAAAACTGCATCAATTTGCTCTTTCAGAAAATCAGGTTCCACCTCTAAAATCGCTCTTACACCAATTGTATTTTGAGCAGTGAGTGCCGTAATCGCACTCATTGCATAAACACCATTCATTGTCATAGTTTTTATATCTGCCTGAATACCTGCACCGCCACTTGAATCACTACCTGCAATAGTTAATGCCGTTTCCATTTTTGTCTTAAAACAAAAACTATCAAAATCCGTTATATAGTAATCTGAAATTTCTTTCAGTTCCTTTTGTCTTGGCTCGTGCGAATCATAAACCGCGGCAATCTTAAATCCATCTTTTTTAGCAGTTTTCAAAGCGTGAAAAACATCTTCAAAAACTACTGTTTCCGTTTTTTCTGTTCCAAGATGTTTTAGCGCTTGTCTGTAAATCTCAGGTGTTTCTTTGTTATATCCAACTTCAGCACAGGTAAATATTTCAGAAAAGTAATCACGAACATTCAACCGTTTCAAAACATCTTCTACAATAGGTCTGTCCGTTACAGTTGCAACACACATTTTCACATCTGCACTCTGTAATCTTTTCAAAAAATCACCTACGCCCGTTTTAAGAGTTACTTTTGTGCGATATATTTCTGCCACCATATTATTTATACCATCTACAATTTCACAGGCAGAAAGCTCAATACCATAATGATTGCGATAGTATTCAGCAGCTTGCTTGAGTGTAAAAGTCTTAAAAGTCTCTGCAAGATTCTCTTTCGGTTCTTTTCCAAGAGAGCGAAGATATTCTTCTCCTATTGTGTCCCATATAAACATTGAATCAATGATTGTTCCATCTAAATCAAAAATTGCACCTTTTATCATTTGGATACCACCTTTTCCGTCAGCTCTTTTAAACTTTTTGTTGCTGATTCAATATCATCTGCTGCAAAAATTGCACTGATTGCTGCTATTCCTGAAATACCGCTGTTTTCAAGTTTTAATACATTGCCTGCGCCAATTCCACCTATGGCAACAACCGGAATATTCACCGCTTCGCATATTGCTTTTAATGTTTCATGACTTACATCCTCAGCATCTGTTTTAGAGCCTGTCGGAAAAACAGCTCCCACGCCAAGATAGTCTGCTCCTTGTTTTTCAGCAAGCAAAGCTTGTTCTACTGTTTGCGCCGATACACCAAGGATTTTATCGTCTCCAAGGATAGCTCTTACATTCGCTGCTTTCATATCACTTTGCCCAACATGTACGCCATCAGCATTTATCTTTTTTGCAATTTCAACATTGTCATTAATTACAAAAGGTGTATTGTACTTTCTACACAATTTCTGTATTTGTAAAGCTTCATTAAGAAAACTTTCTTCGTCTAGCTTTTTTTCACGAAGCTGAACAAAACTAACTCCACCCTTTATTGCTTTCTCAACCTGTTTATATAAGGTATCATCATTCAACCATGTGCGGTCTGTTACCGCATATAAGAGTAATGATTTTTTATCGCACTTCATATTTTGCTCCTTTAATCAATTTTTCTGCATCCATATTGTATATTGCATCTATAATGTGATTTCGAAGACTTGAATTCCCTTCGTTTCCTTTCATCTTTGACACTCCAATCTCACCCGCAAGTCCCATAAGGCACACGGATGCTGCAACAGCCTCGATTATATTATCGGGATTTGCAACTACGTATGCAGTAGTAAGACCCGAAAGCATACAGCCTGTTCCTGTAATACGGCTCATCATAGGTGAACCGTTTCTGATTACATAGCATTTTTTACTGTCTGCCACCAAATCTATAGCACCGGTTATCGCAATAACCGCTCCTGACTTTTTGGAAAATGCTTTTGCAAACTCTACCATTGAGTCAAGATTTTCATCTGTTACAACATCTGCTGCATCTGCATCTACACCTTTGGTTGTTCCGTTACCTGACGCAAGGGTTTTAACCTCAGATATGTTTCCTCTAATAACATCAGGCTTAATTTCATTCATAATTTTTAGTGCAGTTTCTGTTCTAAGTTTACTTGCACCTGCGCCTACAGGGTCAAGAAGTACAATGTTCCCGAGTTCTTTTGACTTCTTACCGGAAATAAACATAGCTTCAATGCTTTTTTTGTTCAGTGTTCCTATGTTGATATTAAGTCCTCCGCATATGGATGTAATATCTTCAACATCATCCGGTTCATCCGACATAATGGGGCTTCCTCCTGATGCAAGCAGGGCATTTGCAACATCATTAACTGTAACGTAGTTCGTGATGTTGTGAATAAGCGGTGTTTTTTCCTTCACGTTTTCAAGACATTTTCCTAACATAAATTACCTCTTTCTGCCGTAATTATCGGCTGTTTATTAACTTAATAACAAACCTTACCAAACAAAAAGGAAGCTACCGATTTGGTAACTTCCTAAAAATTCTTTGTTCCTCCTAACACTATGTATCAGGCATCCCTACGTTGGCATTATCCAAATCAGGTTCTCGGTCGAAGGTCGCACCTTCCTCTCAGCCTGTAATACAAGCTCCCGTCTATTAAGTTTAAAAGCATTATATCACTTTTCAAGAAATTTTTCAATAGTTTAAGATAAAGTTTTTTCACATGATATAAAAAACCGAATAGTTTAGATACCATAAGTTTTTAATAAAATATCAACTTCGTTGATGTGAAATAATTTATTTCGTCGAAAAAAGACTTGTCAATTGACAAGTCTTTTTTCTGGAAGAGCCGAATGATTTAGATGCATATAAAAATAGCTTTGCATAAGCAAAGCAACCATTTCTCTTCTCTATTCTCTTTTATCTCTTATCTGGAAACGACAATTTTTTAGTGAAAAGTGAAGAGAGAATAGTGAAAAGATAATAGTACAAAAGAAACGAATGGTTTAGATGACACTTTTGATAAATCTACCATTTGAAAATTTAGATGTTCTCTGCGGAGCAGTTTCGCCTTTTTTTAGACAATTTATCCGCATAAAGCATCTCATCTGCATATCTAAAAGCTTTTTCTGGAGTATCTTTAATCAATGAATATCCTTTTGATAAATTTATCTCACCATTCCTCTCAAAACGCCTTTTTACCAAAATCAAATGCTCAACTATTTCATCTTCAGAAACATTTTCTGCCAAAACCAAAAATTCATCCCCACCTATGCGAAAAACTCTATATTGACATGAAGAAAAAATTTCCAAAAGCAATTTAGCTACGTTTTTAAGCACAAGATCTCCTGCCAAATGACCTTTTGTATCGTTAATTATTTTAAAATCGTCAACATCAAAAAGCATTATCCACCTGGATTCCTTTTTTGTATTTGCTTTGTTTTTTTCAACATATAAGTTGTATGCATTTCTGTTATAAATACCTGTTAAATCATCTGTAACAGCAAGTTTATGCCACATATTTGCTTCATCAACATATTTATTTTTTTTGTTAA
>JAZQUY010000022.1:0-7298 GCA_045631525.1 Clostridia bacterium | reverse complement strand
TGAAATATGCAAGGATGCCTGCAAAGCTGCAAAAGCTAAAGTTGTAAAGATTTCCTGCGACCTCAACTATCGCGGAAAGCTTTGGACACGTGATGAAGCAAGAGCTGCTATGACAGACCTTTGCCAGTATGTTGATGTTTGCATTTCAAACGAAGAAGATGCAAAGGATGTATTCGGCATTGAAGCAGAAGGTACAGATATTTACGGCGGGAAGCTTAACCACGAAGGCTATAAGAGCGTAGCAAAACAGCTTGCTGACAAGTTCGGCTTTGAAAAGGTTGCAATTACACTCCGCACTTCAATTTCTGCAAGTGACAATGACTGGGCAGGCATGCTGTATGATGGAGAAGATTATTATTTCTCAAAGTCATATCATCTCCACATTGTTGACCGTGTAGGCGGTGGCGACTCTTTCGGCGGCGGACTCATTTATTCACTTCTCAGCGGCAAATCATCAAAAGATGCTATTGAATTTGCTGTTGCAGCATCTGCACTCAAGCATTCTGTTGAGGGTGACTACAACCGTGTGTCAGTAAGCGAAGTTGAAAAGCTTGCCGGCGGCGATGGCTCAGGCAGAGTTCAGAGATAATTGATTTTTCAAGAGTATACGGCTGTCGTATGCTCTTGATTTTAATTTGTGAAAAAAGAATTCTTTCAAAAAGGTAATTAGAGATAGATTATATGCGGTTTGAGTTAATCAAAGAATTGCTTGACAGATTTACTAACTGGAGAATTCCCGGTGCGGCAATAGTTGTAAAGCAAGGCGGAAAAGAAATATTTAAATACAGCGCAGGTTATGCTGACCTTGAAAACAAAATTCCTATGACTGGGGAAGAAACACTTAATATGTATTCCTGTTCAAAGGTGGTTACAGTTGTTTCAGCACTTCAGCTTTTGGAAAGAGGATTATTTCTTCTTGATGATCCTCTTTATAGTGTTATTCCTGAATTTAAGGATATGTATGTCAAAAATGAAAACGGCGAGATAGTAAAGGCAGAAAAACCCATAACAATGCGTCATCTTTTTACAATGTCAGCAGGATTTAGCTATGACCTTGATAGTGAGGGGATTAGGCGTGCTAAAGAATGGACAAACGGCAAGATGGATACACTTGAGGCGATAAAAGGTCTTGCTACCGAACCTCTTCATTTTCAGCCGGGAAGCCGTTGGGCATACAGCCTTTGTCACGATGTTCTGGCTGCAGCCGTGGAGGTTATATCAGGCAAAAAATTCAGTGAATATGTAAAAGAGAATATTTTTGCACCTCTTGGTGTTACAGACATTTCTTATACGCGTCCTCAAAGCGTAAAAGATAAAATAGCTGAGCAGTATGAGTTTATACCCAATGAAAAATGCGACCAGAATGATATTTTGATTCCGGCGCCAAGCGGTGACGGTTGCTGGAAAAATATTGGCAAGGATGTAATGTATCAGCTTGGCGAAAATTATGAAAGCGGCGGAGCGGGTCTTGCGATTTGTGCCTCTGATTATTCTAAGTTTGCAGACGCACTTGCGAATTATGGTAAGTGCCCAAATGGCGAGATAATTTTCTCAAAGGGTGCTATAAGACTTCTTGCCGAAGACCAGATGACACCTTATGGAATTCCAGGCTTCGACTGGCCACAGTTTGCGGGTTATACATATGGTCTTGGCGTTAAAAAACTGTCAGACATTGCCAAAGGCGGCGCAGTTGGAACAACATCCGAATTTGGTTGGGATGGTGCGGCAGGGTCCATTGCGTTTATTGACCCCGAAAATGAGCTTTCAATATTTTACTCACAGCATATGTTGAATTCTCAGGCGCCGTTTGTTAACAACAGAGTGAGAAATACAGTTTATGCGGCACTGAATTTATAAATTAAATGTCATAAGTACTTGATTTTTGACGGAAAAAGGTATATAATATTTTGATATACAATAAAGAGATAGGAGAATTTGAAAATGGCATATTATTTTAATGAACCTTCACATACTTTCAGCGAATATTTGCTTGTTCCCGGTTATTCTTCTGCGGAATGTATGACAAGCAATGTAAGTCTCAAAACCCCTTTGGTTAAGTTCAAAAAGGGTGAGGAGTCTGCAATAACTATGAATATCCCTATGGTTTCTGCTATTATGCAGTCTGTTTCAGGAGAAAAGCTGGCTATTGCTCTTGCAAAAGAGGGTGGTGTTTCATTTATTTACGGTTCTCAAAGCATAGAGGACGAGGCTGCTATGGTGAAACGTGTTAAAAATCACAAGGCAGGCTTTGTGGCAAGCGATTCAAACATAAGACCTGACCAGACCCTTGCTGATCTTTTGGAGCTTCGTGCAAAATCAGGTCACAATACTGTGGCAGTTACCGAGGATGGCACGGCAGATGGTGTTCTTTTGGGTATTGTTACACCTCGCGACTATCGCGTTAGCCGTATGGACCCAAATACAAAGATTGAAGAGTTTATGACGCCTTTTTCAAAGCTTATATATGCACCTGAGGGTACAACCCTTAAGGCTGCAAATGATATTATCTGGGACAACAAGCTCAATTCACTTCCTATTGTTGATGACAAGCAGAGGCTGGTGGCTTTTGTTTTCAGAAAGGACTATGATGCCCACAAAGAAAATCCAATGGAGCTTCTTGATAGTTCAAAGAGATATGTTGTTGGTGCGGGAATAAACACTCGTGATTATGAGGAAAGAGTTCCGGCGCTTATTGAAGCAGGTGCAGACGTTCTTTGTATCGACTCATCAGAGGGATTCTCTGAATGGCAGGCAAGAACACTCAAGTTTATCCGTGACAAGTATGGCGACAGCGTAAAGGTTGGTGCAGGAAACGTGGTTGACCGCGAGGGCTTTATGTTTTTGGCAGAAGCCGGTGCTGACTTTATCAAAATTGGTATTGGCGGTGGCTCAATCTGTATCACCCGTGAACAAAAAGGTATAGGCAGAGGTCAGGCAACGGCTGTTCAGGAAGTGGCGGCAGCCAGAGACGAATACTTTGAAAAAACAGGAATTTATATCCCTATCTGCTCGGATGGCGGAATTGTTCACGACTATCACATCACTCTTGCTCTTGCTATGGGTTCTGACTTTGTAATGCTTGGCAGATACTTTGCAAGATTTGATGAAAGCCCGTCAAACAAGGTTTCTGTTAACGGAAATTATATGAAAGAGTATTGGGGCGAAGGTTCTGCACGTGCAAGAAACTGGCAGAGATACGATATGGGAGGAGCACAGAAGCTTTCATTTGAAGAAGGTGTTGATTCTTACGTTCCATATGCAGGAAGCCTCAAGGACAATGTTGCCCTCACACTCAACAAGGTTAAGTCAACAATGTGTAACTGTGGTGTTCTCAGCATTCCTGAACTTCAACAGAACGCGAAGATGACACTTGTTTCTGCTACAAGTATAGTAGAAGGCGGCGCTCATGACGTTGTTCTTAAAGAAAAAAGTGTCAGCCCTGCAAAATGAAGCGTACAGTCCGTAAATTAAACGGCCTTCACCCACTTCATCCAAACGGAAGTCTGGTCTTTTGTGAGACTTGCGAAAAAATTCTTGGCAGCATAAACGAGCGAGGGTATAATTATATCAACATTGCGCTTGTCTGCACTTGTGGAAATTATGGAAAGATTGAAATTATAAAAGGCGGACATGAAAATGACATTACTAAAAGTGTAAACAAAATGCCAAAAATAGACCTTAATGTGAATATTTGTCGCAAGTGCGAAAGACCATTGTTTCAGATTACAGATGGTAGGGTGAAAAGCTATTCCTTTTATGCGGAATGTGTTTGCGGTGAAAGGTATGACAGAAAGGTTACTTTTGACAAAAGACTGGGCGAAACCTTGAAAAAATATTCAAAAATAAAGAAAACCTTGCAACTTTAAGTGCTGCAAGGTTTTTTGTCGCATAGAAAAACTATTTTCCGAAAATAAGGATTTCATCAAAAGGTCGCTTGGGAACATTTATTTCTTTGTTTTCGTCCTCGTAGTATTTAATACTACCGGAAAATTCACATGCCTTGCTTTCTTGTGCCGGATAACCAAGGGCAAGGATATAGAGGAGAGAAAAACGTTCTTTGTCAAGAGAAAGAATATCCATGATTGGTTCTCGGGTGAGCGACCCAATCCAACAGCTTGCTATGCCTTTTTCGAGGGCACCAAGCATCATTGAGGTAACCGCCGCACCTGCTTCCACCTCGAAAGAATCTTTAATGGTTTTATCACCAAGTATCGCAATATATGCGGTGGGACGCTCATTTTCTTTTGGCGTTCCATCAGCAAGGTATCCTGCCCACTTTGTGTTAGGAAAGATTTTGTCACATAAGTCCTTTTCCTGAATTACTGCAAATTTAAGGGGCTGCAGATTTGCGGGGTAAGCGCAGAGTCTTGCGTATTCAATAAGTTCAAGAATATCTTCTTTTGGAAGGGACTCCTGAGTGAATTTTCGGATTGTACGGCGCTCTTTCAATGCTTCTGAAACATTCATATAAAAATCATTCCTTTCAAAGCTCGGTCAAATGGCAATATTTGCCTTCTCCACAGCATAGTAGTAGTAAAGATACTGCTGAGCAACACCACCGAAATTTCCAAAGGTTTTTTCAGCGAAGGAGGGGATGTCCTTTTCATCAACTCCATAAAGGTCAGCGAGAATACGTTTTATCCATACATCCTGAGGAAAAGTTTTGTATCTTCCAAGAGCAAAAAGGAGAACACAGTCAGCAACCTTGCTGCCAACGCCATTTATTTTCATAAGCTCTTTCTTGGCGTCCTTGTCGCTCATAGTCTGTATTGCATCAAGAGAAATTTCTCCTGATGCTACTTTTTTTGCGGCGTCAAGGATATATTTGTCGCGAAAACCTGCACGAATAATTTTCAGATCATCTACGGTGAGCTTTGCTAGAGCTTCAGGAGTGGGGAAACCAAAAAATGTTTTGCCATAAAACTCGATTTTTTCACCAAAGTTCTCGCAAAGTGCTGAAACAATTTTCTTTATTCGGGGAATGTTGTTGTTTGCAGAAATTATGAAAGTTACAATGGTTTCCCAAAGGTCTTGCCGGAGAATTCTTATTCCTCGACCTCTTTCAATGGAGGGACGAAGAAGTTCATTTTTCCATAAGGTTTCTTCAATTACGTTATAGTCACTTGAAAAGCTCAAATATCTGCTCCAGAAAATCAGGTCCGGGTTTGAACTTTCAAGATAAATTGTATTTTCATCGTGATAGTACATTTTTGCGGCGTGATTTTTCACAACGCCCCAAAACACGCCATTTTCATCCTTTTCCCAACGAAAACATTGTCCGCAGAGAAAGGTTTCGTCAAGGCTTAAGTGGTCAATGTTATAAAGCTTTATCATAAAATTTTAAATCCTTTCTTTAGGATTTTGAAACCAGTGATTTAATAAATACGTTTATGTTTTTTGCAATAATAGAGGTGCTGTGTTCAACAGCGCCTCCGAGAACCGATTGAATCCGGGAAGAAACATCGGGGACGTTGCAAGGATAACGAAGGGAAATTTCAACTGAAATATCGATATAACCGTTTATATCAGAATAGCTCTGGATTTTGAAAATATCCACAACCTCAGGAATTTGAGACAGCTCATATCTGCATATTTCGGCAATAACTTTCGGTGAAATTTTAAAGCTCCCAAGATAGCTGTAGGTAGGTCGCATAACTGTTTTTTCAAGTGAAAGGTCACGTTTTTCGGGCAAAATAAGAGAATTCAGGAAATAGCCCGAAAATTGTTTTTTTACCTCTAAAACAGGAGCGGGGATAATATGCTTGCCGTGTTTTTCACGCATTATTTTTGCGGTATTTATTTCATCGGGAGTGGCAAGCTCTTCAATCTGGAAAATTCTTTCAGGGTATGGAAGCTCAAGACGAGATGCAATTTCAAGAATCATACGGTCGGATGTGCCGAGAACAAGAACAGATTTTACCTGATGTTTCTTTATAGCGGATTTTATACTCTCGGCATGACGGTCATTGGCGAAAATTGCAGATTTGACAGATGCCATCTTGGTTTTTTCGTGCTTGGCGGATTTTCCTGCAAGAATTTTGTTCCCTGAAATAAGCAGACCATCATCAATAATAGCTTCAATGTTATGTTCACGGGCAAGCTCGGTGCACTGAAAACTCTTTCCCGTTCCAGACTTACCTACAAGGGCGAAAACACGCATAAAATCAAACCTCGTCTTTGTTCTTTTCGGAAATTTTGTAGCAAAGCCTCATCAGGCTATCACCAAGGTGGATATTTTCAACCACCACGTCGTCCCTTTTTGCAAGCTCTGCATAGGAGAAATTGAGAAATGCTTTGATTCCCATGTCATAAAGTTCGTTTGCAACTTGATTTGCAACAGCCCGTGGAACAGAAAGTATTGCCATAGTGGGACATTCTGCTTCGATGAATGATTTGATTTCTTTATAGTCCAAAACGGTAAGGTTCTGAATTTTCATACCAATTTTCTGGGGGTCGGTATCAAAAATGCCCACAAGGTTGAAACCGCGTTTTTCAAAGTTGGTATTTTGGGTAAGGGCATGACCGATGTTTCCCACACCTACGAGGATTGCTTTATATTTGAAATCAAGTCCCAAAATCTTTGCAATCTCTCCATAAAGGTATTCAACATTATAACCATACCCCTGTTGACCAAAACCCCCGAAACAGTTGAGGTCCTGACGTATCTGTGAAGCGGTTATTCCCATACGCTGGCTGAGTTCTTTTGACGATATACGCTCAATTCCAAGACTAAGAAGCTCTCCCAAATATCTATAATATCTTGGCAGACGCTTGATAACCGATGATGATACTGACTTTTCCATTAGATTTCCTCCGTTTTTGGCAAATAAATAAGAAATTAAAGCATTGCTTTTAATGTGTCACCTACTGCAAGCAAAAATTCTTCTGTATTAACTTTTTTCTTGTTTTCAAGGTTTGAAAGGAGATAAAGGTCTCCTGTCATTATGCCGTCTTCAATAGTTTTGATAGTAGCTTTTTCGAGCTTGTCAGCAAAATTAACAAGGTCAGAAAGTCCGTCAAGTTCACCTCTTTTGCGAAGTGCACCAGTCCATGCAAAAAGTGTTGCCACACTGTTTGTAGAGGTTTCTTCGCCTTTTAAGTGCTTGTAATAGTGACGCTGAACTGTGCCGTGTGCAGCTTCATATTCATAAGTTCCGTCAGGAGATACCAAGACAGAGGTCATCATTGCAAGACTGCCGTAAGCTGTAGCCACCATATCCGACATAACATCGCCGTCATAGTTTTTACAAGCCCAGATATATCCGCCATCCGAACGTACAACACGTGCAACAGCATCG
>JAZQUY010000021.1:0-73861 GCA_045631525.1 Clostridia bacterium | reverse complement strand
AATATCATCATCATCCATGCGAGCAATATATTCGCCTTTGGCAACAGAAAGACAGTGATTGAGTGAATATGCAAGGCGCATATTCTTCTCGTTTTGTATAGCCTTTATCCTGCTGTCTTTTTCTGCATACTCTGATGCAATTTTATATGTATTATCGGTGGAGCAGTCATCACAAATTATCAATTCCCAGTCAGTAAATGTTTGCTCTATAATGGAATCAATAGCTCTTTTCATAGTCTTTTCGCCATTATAAATACCCATAATTACAGAAACCTTTGGATTCATTTTACTTTACCATCCTTTTTTTCAGTATTTTTATAAGCCAAAGCAGCAAAAACACGCCAATAGCAATGTTATATTTTGCACAACCATAAAACACCTTCCAATGTATGGGAAAATATTTAAGATCAAGTTGTTTGCAAGCATTGCGATGTTTTTCTTCATTCAAGAGTTTTTTTAATAAAGAAAGCCTGCCAGTTTTGTTTCTCATAATATTTGAGCCTATGGCAAAAATTTCGAGAGCTATCCTATTATCCAAAGCAGTTTTGTAATCTTTTCCGCAATAATTTTCATCAATATATGTTTTCATATATTCATATAGATGGTCACGTTTTTTTTCGAAGTTCAAATCAACTTTTCGAGTAATAGATGATGAATTATTTTTCCTATAATGATACAACGTATTAGGAATATAAACTGCTCTTTTAACATTATTCATTACATCAAGATTAAACAACCCATCTTCATATGTACCTATTTTTCTAATGTCATAAAACCTGATTTTTTCCTGCTGTATAAGCTTTGCCTTATAGAGCTTTCCCCAAATTGTACAAAGGGCATCCGCTTTTTCAGGAGTCTTTAATTCCTCACCCAAAAGGCCTATCATTCGGCGATGTAGTTTGTTTTTAACATCAGTCTCATCAAAAACAACGCTTTCTTTAAAAATGTTTTTTGCCTGCGATGTGTTTGAAAATTCTCTGACATAATCCCACAGTACAAGGTCAGCATCATACTTATTTATATTATCAAGCGCAATGTCACAAGTATCTTCCTCAATCCAGTCATCGCTATCAACAAACATTATATAATCACCCGTACAATTATCAAGGGCTGTATTTCTCGCTACCGATGCTCCTTGGTTTTCTTGATTTATTACTTTAATTCGATTATCAGTTTGAGAATATTTGTTAAGTATTTTTAGAGAAGTGTCCGTACTGTTGTCGTTGACACAAACAACTTCTATATTTCTATAAGTCTGGCTCAAAATGCTATCAAGACACTTGGGCAAAAAGCTTTCTACATTGTATACCGGTATAACAATGCTTATAAGTGGTTTGTTCTGCATTTTAAAAAATCCTTTCTATTCTTATTTCACATTGCCTTTTGATAAGAATATATCTGATCCATTTCATATTTTACATTGGTAATACTAAATTTAGTTATTAATTGTTCTCCCTTTTCTGCGAAATTTTCCCGAATTAAAGAACTATCTGCAAGAAATTTTATTTTTTCAGCAAAATCCATTATGTTCAGAGTTTCACAAAAATAACCATTAACGTCATTTTGAACCAAATCGCAATTTCCACGAATATCAGACACAACACAAGGCAGCCCTGCTGCCATAGCTTCCATAACAGAAACAGGAAGCCCCTCACGCTTTGACGGAAAGGCAAATATATCACAGCACTTATATATTTCGTGAACATCTGTGCGAAAGCCTGCCAAAACAAGTCGGCCTTCCATTCCAAGTTCCTTTGCAAGATTTTCAAGATATTCTTTCTTTCCTCCCTTGCCGCATATAACATATACAATATCCTTTCGGTCAAGAGACGCAATAGCACGAAGAACTGTTTCATGATTCTTATTATCATTAAGCTCACCTACCGACAAAACCGCTATGCTGTCTTTGGGTATTCCCAACTCCTCACGCTTTTTTTCGCGGTCGACCTCAATATTTTTAAACTTGTCAATATTTACCCCAACGCCGGGAATATAGTGTGTTCTTTTTGCGTGTAAGTGTTTTTTTGCAAAAGCAAAATCCTCACGGTTTATGGTAATAAGGTCATCTGTCAAAAATGAACAAATCCATTCAATAGGAAAGTACATAAGCCAGTTCTTAAGGGGTGCACCCTTAAAAAAGTGAAAGCCATGGGCAGTATAAATCACTCTTGTTCCCGCCTTTCGCTCCTTTTGTGCCGCAAGCCTTGTCATCATCGCTGCAACAGGAGTATGGCAGTGTATTATTTCATAGTTGCCGCTTCTTATAATCTTTATAAGCTTTTTATACGCTGAAATATTCTTCAGCTTAAGCGGCTGCCTTTCAAAATCAATATTATGCTGTATCTCGCAAACAGTCAGACCTTCTTTTGGTTTGGCGGCAGCCTCAACCTGATAGCCTTTTTCCTTGAAATATTCAATATACGGCATATGGAATGCCTTGAAGTGTCCCATTATCGATGCCACAAACAAAACCTTTTTCATTTCTTCACACACCTTTGAATAACCTTAAAAAAGATTCTTGATAATTTCAATAACCCGAAGCTGCTGTTCCTCAGTCATTTTGATGTCAGAGGGCAAACAAAGTCCACGTCTGAACAAATCTTCGCCCACCAAATCACCACAAGAAACAAAATCACGGGCAGCATACACAGGCTGCATATGCATAGGCTTCCAGATTGGTCTTGATTCAATGTTTTCTTCCTCAAGCCTGAGCCGAATCTTTTCGGGGTCAACCATTCCCATTGCATCTTCATCAATAGTAAAACAACTAAGCCAGAAATTTGGCTCGGTGTATTCAAGGTAGGGATTCATCTTCACGGGAAGTCCACTGAATTCACGCTTGTATGTATTGTAAATCTTCTTTTTAAGAGCAATGTGCTCGTCCAGGTGAATAAGCTGACCTCTGCCAACCCCTGCCACTATATTGCTCATACGATAATTATATCCAATTTCACTATGCTGATAGTGCGGTGCAGCATCACGAGCCTGAGTCGAATAAAAACGCACCTTTTTCACAGCTTCTTCGTCGCAGGACAAGAACATCCCGCCGCCTGACGATGTAATAATCTTGTTCCCATTAAAGCTTATGGCGCTGTATTTTCCAAAGGAACCGGTTTGTCTTCCCTTGTATGTAGCCCCCAGAGATTCTGCCGCATCTTCAATCAGCGGCACATTATACTTTTCACAAAGAGTCATAATCTCATCAAGCTTTGCCGGTGTTCCGTAAAGGTGAACAAGCATAACCGCTTTAACTCTTCCCTTATATTTTTCAAGAGCAAGTTCAAGGGCACGAGGGTCCATATTCCATGTGTCACGCTCGGACTCAACAAAAACCTGAACTCCGTTTTCATACGTAACAGGATTAACAGTTGCAGCAAAGGTAAGGTCGGAGCAAAGAACGATGTCTCCATCTTTAACCCCTGCCATTTTCACCGCCATATGAAGGGCATGTGTTCCCGCAGTCATTGCAGCAGCATAACCACACCCTGTATATTCTGCTATTTCATTTTCAAACTCGTTAACATTTTTGCCAAGAGGCGCTACCCAGTTTGTATCAAAGGCTTCCTTTATAAATTTCTGCTCTTCTGTGTGTGTGGTAGGAGTTGAAAGCCATATTCTTTCTGTATAACCCATGTTTTCAATTTCTCCTTTTGCTCTTTTGCGGTCGACAAAATACATATAGATTAATTATACTATACTTTTATTTTTTCGTCAACACAAAAAAGACTGCGTTTTTTTGGTAAAGTTTTTATAAATTATGCTTTACTAATTTTGTTTTTTGTGTTATGCTTTAAATTAGAATAAAAAAATGAGTGAGGTATATATGGCAGAGATTGGCAGCGAATTTTGGACCATTGAATCCCAACAATTTGATATAAGATTTTTTCTTTCCGGAAGAACGGCACTGGACTTTATTATTGGCGACATTTTGACAGAGCGTGAAATCTGCGCGGTTCATATGCCGTCTTTTTGTTGTCACACGATGGTTGAGCCTTTTGTTAGAAATAAAATACCTGTGTTTTTTTATGACGTATACTTTGAAAATGGCATTTTAAAATCCACTTCTCCTCATGTTTGCTCCGATGATATTTTCTTTTATATAAAATATTTCGGTTACGAAAAACAAAATATGCCAAACATTGAAGCAATAAAAAACAGTGGCTGCATTATTATTGAAGATACGACTCATTCCTGGCTGGCAAACGACGACAACGCAAACATACCCGATTTGGCGGATTACAGCTTTACAAGTTTCAGAAAATGGACAGGGTTTACCGGACTTGCTATAGCAAAAAAGACAACGGGTAAATTTCTTTCACATCAAAAACCCTTGTTCCATAAAAAATATGAAGCTCTGCGCAAAGAGGCTCAGGAAGAAAAGCTTTTATACATACAAACATCAAAAGGCAACAAAGCGCGTTTTTTGGAAAATTTTTCAGCGGCAGAAGCCCTGTTGGAAGACAACTATCTTGACTTTCAACCCTCTGCCGAGAGCATAAGTGCATTTTTGTCACTTGATAAAAACCTGATAAAATCCAAACGCCGGAATAACGCCAAAACATTGATGACTGAGATTTCCGGAATAAAAGAAATCACACCAATTTTTGATGAGCTTGGGCCTGATGACACCCCTTTGTGCGTCCCGGTATTGATAGACAGCAACAAGCGTGACGCTTTGAGGCATCACCTTATATCCCAACAAATATATTGCCCTGTGCATTGGCCGCTTTCTCCATTTCACGACGGCATTAGCGAAAAAGGAAGGAGCATCTATCTCTCACAGTTATCCTTTGTATGTGACCAGAGATATGACCATAAAGATATGATGCGCTTTGCAAAAAGTATTAAAAGTTTTTTTGAGGTATAGCTTATGATAAAAACATATTTTACTGATGAACACGAAAAGTGGGACGAAATCGTTACCTCCTTTTCAATGCACGATGCATATTATCTGTCAGGGTATGTGAAAGCCTTTGAACTCAACGGCGATGGTCGGGCTATGCTTATCTATTTTGAAAATGACTCTTTGGAAAAAACACGGGCAATAAATGTTGTTATGAAACGGGATATTAGTGATTTTTCGCCTTTTTCGAAATATCTTCAAAAAAATGAAGTTTTTGATATTGCCACGCCCTACGGCTACGGTGGCTTTATTGTAGAGGGAAAGAATATCTCGCAACTAAAAAAAGAATATGAACAATTTTGCAAAGAAGAAAATATAGTTTCTGAATTTGTAAGATTTCATCCTATGCTTGAAAACGGAAACAGTCTCGGTGATATTTATGACGTTGTTTCTATGGGGAACACAGTGTTTATGGATACGACTGATTCAGAAATTATCTGGCAAAATCTGACCAGCAAAAACCGAAATATGATACGAAAGGCACGAAAGGAGGGCCTTAAAGTATTTTGGGGAAGAGACCCCAAAATCATCGAACAGTTTATGCGGATATATAATCAAACAATGGACAAAGATTCCGCCAGCGACTATTACTACTTTGATAACAATTTTTATGAATCCATCTGTGAAGATTTAAAACACAATGCATTATGGTTTTATTCCATGAAAGACCATGAAATTGCTGCAATTTCAATATTTTTATTCTGTAATGGCCAAATGCATTATCATCTCTCAGGTTCAGAAAGAAAATTCTCATCCCTTGCGCCCACCAATCTGCTTTTGTATGAAGCTGCCATTTGGGCATCAAAAAACGGCTACAAAACACTTCATTTGGGCGGCGGTGTTGGTTCAGGCGAGGACAGCCTTTACAAATTCAAAAAAGCCTTTAACCGCAACCAGGAATCTACTTTTTGTATTGGCAAAAAAATTTTTGATACTGACATCTATGAAAAATTGGTTAAATACCGGATGGAAGACTCTGCTTTTGAAAAAGACTCAAAGTTTTTTCCTTTGTATCGAGCAAAATAAATATTTAAAGGAGATATATACATAATGTATGCTAAGTTTATCAAAAGGGCGCTGGATATCAGCCTTTCACTGTTTGCTTTGATTGTTCTTTTTCCCTTTCTGTTGCTTTTCACTTTGACCGGGGCAATTGCAATGAAAGGAAATCCCTTTTACATTCAAAAGCGACCGGGGAAAGTTGACCCCAGAACCGGAACTGAACGAATAATCAATTTGATTAAATTTCGGTCTATGTCCAACGCCAAAGACGAAACCGGCAAGCTTTTGCCCAACAACGTGAGGCTTAACAAATACGGTCGTTTCATCAGGGCGCTTTCTATCGACGAGCTTCCATCATTGCTTAACATCTTGACAGGGAATATTTCCATTATCGGGCCAAGACCTTTGACCGTAAAATATCTTGACTATTATACTCCTGAAGAAAGACGTCGCCACGAAGTCTCTCCCGGACTAACCGGTCTTGCTCAATGTAAGGGGCGCAACAATCTTTCCTGGGAGGAGAAGTTTGCATATGATGTCTGGTATGTAGACAACTTATCCTTTTTTCTTGACGTGAAAATTCTGTTTTGGACTGTTTTAAAAGTTTTAAAACGGGAGGGAATTGGTCAGGGTGAGCAACAACCCGTCAGTCTTCATATAGAAAGGGCCCATATGCAATTAACGCCCCAAAATGAAAGTGAGAAGGTGTTACAGTGAACAAGGAAACAATTAAAAATAACAGAGCCATCAGGTATTTGTATTATATGATTGTTGGTGGTGTTTTAAAAAGAAATAAGCTGAAAAAGCTTGCCGACAAAACGTTATGTGATTTTGGTATATCCTTTGAAAAGGAAAAAGACAGAGAAAAATGCATAACCGATATGGTGAACACTTATGCACGTTACGGTTTTGGCTTTGATGAATATCTGTGCTTGCGTTTTGCCGAAAAAAGCAAAAAGGAACGGTTGCAGTTTGTTGCAGACTGGGAGCATTTGGGCTATGCTTGTGCGCTAAACAGCCATAAAAACGACGATTTCTTTGATAACAAATGGGAAACATATGGAAAATTCAAGGCATTTTACGGGCGAGAAGTTCTGTTATTTGAGAATGAAAATCAGTTTGAACAATTTAACGAATTTGTCTTATCTCATTCAAAATTCATTATTAAGCCATTGGCTTTGTCCTGTGGTCGTGGTATCCAGATTGTAAAATCCGAAGATTATAAATGGACAAAAGAAAAGTTTGTTTCAATGCTCACCGAATACAAGGGCAAATTTATCATAGAAGAGCTTATTGTTCAGGTAGATGAGATTGCCAAGCTTCACCCCGCCTCAGTAAATACAGTGCGTGTTCCTACAATCCGGCTTGATGACGAAACCATTATTGTAACTCCATTTTTCAGAGTTGGTCAAAACGGGAAGCATGTGGATAATGGGGGGGCCGGAGGAATAATATGTACTGTTAACACAGAAACCGGATGTGTTTTTGCTGCGGCAGACGAGAATGGGAATACCTTTACTTCACATCCCCAGACACAAGAACAACTGATTGGCTTTCAGCTTCCTCGCTGGGATGAAGCGAAAAACTTTGTCAAGGAATTGGCAAAAATTGTTCCAAGCAACAGATACACCGGTTGGGATCTTGCTTTGACGGATAGTGGCTGGATTCTGGTGGAAGCAAACCGACGGGGACAGTTTTTGTGGCAGATACCGTCGCAAATTGGTTTCAGAAATGAAATTAACAGTATACTTAAAAAACTTGGGAAAAAATATTGATTTAGTGAATTCGGGAGGTTACCTATGAATTTAGAAGGAAAAAAATTGTTGTTCCTTGACGGCTCATCTTTGGCGGCTTGTGCAGTAATCAGGGCAAAGGAAATGGGCATAAAGACTATCGTTGCCAACTTTTATCCTGCAGAAAAATCACCTGCAAAACTGATTGCAGACGAACAGTGGATGGTTGATTTTTCTCAAATTGATGAAATGGTCAAGCTTATTAAAGATAATCATATTGATGGTATTTTTGTTGGATGGACAGATTCTCATCTGCCATTTTACGCTGAAATATGTGAAAAAGCAGGGCTTCCCTGTTGCGGAACCCTTGAACAGTTCGACATCTTATCCAATGACAAAAGAAAATTCAAGGATCTTTGCATTAAATACGGAATTCCTACTCCTGATATTTATGACCTCAGCATCGATTTCAATCGCGAAGATTTGGATAATATTGTTTATCCGGTAATGGTAAAGCCTGCTGACGGCAGCGGTGGCAGGGGAATAATGAAATGCAATAATGAAGAAGAACTTATTAGTTATTATAAAGAACTATACGAATCCTCCCCCAGCAAAAAAATTGTTTGCGAGAGATATATGCAGAGCGAAAACGAGATTTTCATTCATTACACAGTTCAAGACGGTTATTGCAGCCTCTCTTCTTCGTTTTTGAAATATAAAGTAGATGAGGAAAAGAGCAAAGCAGCCTCCTGTCTTTTCCATATGTTCTCCCCGAAGTTCCTTGACGAATACAAAAAGACCACAGAGCCTGCTGTAATCAAAATGGTCCAGGACCTTGGCATAAAATACGGAAACGTTATGTTTCAGGGCTTTGAGGAAAACGGAAAGCTCTATTTCCATGAATCCGGACTCAGAATGGGCGGTGAACAGTTCTACGTGTTCGCCGAAAAATTGAACGGCATAAGCTCTCTTGAATTGATGATAGAATTTGCCCTGACTGGGAAAATGACCCGCTATGACGCAAAAACACAGGACAACTATAAGTTCAGCAAATATTGTTGTAACTATTATATACCTTTAAAGCCTGGCAAAATCGGCAAAATTGAAGGTGTCGAGGAAATAAATTCAATGCCCCAGCTGCTTCAGAACCGTCAATTCAAATTTGTTGGCGACGAAATTTCTTCCACAAGTTCTCTGGACCGTGTTATTTTCAGGCTTCACGTTATGGATGATACAAAAGACGCTTTTGCGAAAACACTGTGCAAAATCAGCGAAACAGTAAAAATTCTTGACGAAAACGGCAACGATATGCAGCTTCAGAAGCTTGAATACGATTCCGTTATGGAAATGATTGAAGATGCATGGCCAACTGTTTAATGTGTATATATTTTATACGCAATGATATTTAACATCTGCGGAATTTTTCTTTATAAAAAACGGTGTGAAAAATCACACCGTTTTTTTGTCTTGTTTTTTAAGTAATTCAATTGCAAACTCTGCATATTCAGAAACAAACTGTCCACGCCTTAAAACAACTGCAGGCTGGCGGCTGTATTCCGTTTGCCCAAGGCCAAACAGAGTTATATTTTCATTTTCTATTTCCTTTCGCAAAAACTGCTTAGGAAGAAGCGCCGCCGCAAGGCCTGCCCTCACCATTTCACGGGCAGTGGTAACACCGGTCACCTCAACAAAAATATTTGGCTCTATTTCGGCTTTTGCACATAAATTTTCAAAAAGCCTGCGCATTTCCTGATTTTGCCCCAACACCACAAAAGGCAGTTTTTTGCAATATGATAAATCAATCATGCCCGGCTTTTGCCATTTCGTTTCGGTATCAACAAGATGTAACAAGTTGTTGGGTACTGCAAGAACAACGGAGTCTTCTTCCAACGGAATAACTTCAAAATCTGTTTCGGCAACAGGCAGATTCATAATTGCAAAATCATAGTGTCCCTCCAGCAACCCCTTTTCAAGGAGTTCCAGTCCGTGTTCTTTTATAACAAGCTGAATATCTGGAAATTTTTCTTTTATTGCTAAAACAGTCTGCGGCATCAGGTAGAGACTGCGAAAGGGCGCAATTCCTATTGTCAGCTTCCCCTTGTATCCGTTTTTGTATTGTTCGATGGCTTTAATCAAAGTTTCTTCTTCAAACAAAAGCTTTTTTGCCTTTTGTACAAAAAATTCTCCGGCCGGCGTAAGAGAAAGAGGGGTTGTGCTTCGGTCAAAAAGCTTTATTCCAAGCTCCTCTTCAAGTGATATAATCTGCTTGCTGAGGGCAGGTTGTGATATTTTAAAACGCTGTGCCGCCTGAGAAAAATTGCGTTCCTTGGCAATTGCAAGTACATATTGAAGCTGTTTTGAGTTCATAGACTCCCCTCACTTTCTTTTTCTAAGTATACTCTTTTAATCTTAGTTATGCAAGTATTTATCTACAATTTTGTTCAAAATCTCTATTGACACCTTTCTTTTTTTGTGCTATATTATAACCAAACCGTAATTAAATCTATAACCATTTTAGAATCAAAGGAGGAAGATATGCCATCTGCTTTTATTTATCTTGGGATTATGCTGATAGTAATCGGCATATGGTTTATGCTTTTTAAAAGACCTGTATATGAAGCGATTTTAATCAGCTTTGTTGTTTTACTTACTGTTACAGGAACTTGGGAGAATGTCCTCGAATATATTAAAAACGGACTTTCTACCTCTCTTATTTATTCTATGACCGCTTTTGTTGCCATGTCGATAATTTTGACAAAAACCAAGGTCATTGATTCCTGTGTTGCGATTATTCTTGCACTTTTAGGCAGAGTTACCGGCGGTGCGGGATATGTGTCGGTTATCGCCAGCAGCTTTATGGGCGCTCTTTCCGGCAGCGGTCCCGGAAACGTTATGGCAACCGGCTCTCTTACCGTGCCGGCAATGATAAAATCAGGTTTCCCCCGTGAGCTTGCCGCAAACATTGTAAGCAATTCAAGTTATATGGGAAATATGATTCCCCCATCATCCAATATTGTTGCAGCAATGGGTGCATACATAGCTCTTTATCCAAACGAAAATATGACTACCGGTCAGTTTTGGGTTGTTTTGTGGGGGATTTCCCTTTGGTTTATTTTTCAGAGACTTGTTATGGTCTGGGCATTTTGCAAACATTATAAAGTAAAACCAGTGTCTAAAGAAGAGCTTCCAAACCTCAAAGAAGTGTTCAAGACTGGCTGGCAGGGGCTTTTTATTCCGGTTATTATTTTATTGCCTTTTGTCCTTGATTACCTTTTTAAAGACACTTTCTTTACTGAGCGTCTGGGTAAAGACGGAGCAAAATATTTTTCATCATCGCTACTGCTTTTTATTGCGGGAATTACTGCTTTTTATACCTGTCTGATTGCCAAGGATAAATCCGCGGTTTCGGTGCAGGGAATTGCAAAAATGTTTTCATCGGGTGTAAAAACCATTTCTCCCACCATTGGCGTTTGTATAATCGGCTATATGATTGGCGCAATGTTTGACGATATGAATGTTGCACATGAAATGGAGGGCTTTTTGGTTTCTATGCCTTTTAACAAGCTTGGAATGGTGCTGTTCATCTGTGCCTTTACCTGTGTTTTGGGTATGGTTATTCCCGGCTCATCCCTTGTTGTAATTTTCGGACCTATGTTTATTTCCATTTTGGCAACCGTAGGAGTTTCTCCTCTACTTGCTGCAGCTATGCTCCCTTGCATCTGCGGTGTTATGTGCGGAATTACTCCTCCCCTTGGTCTTGGAATGTATGCCGGTATGTCATTGGCGGAATCCGACTTTGACAAAACTTTCAAAAACAATCTTTGGTGGGTGGCTGCACAATTCATTATGGAAGTTATCTGCCTGATGGGATTTCTTCCCATCCTCGGACTTTAAGGAGGTATAAAAATGAAAGAACTTTTCAAGAAGCTCTCCGCTGTACTTAAAACAATTTTCGGCTATGGAATAATGATTTGCCTTTTTGCCGGTGGCCTCACCTTTTTAGGCTATCTCGCAGCACTAATCATCGGCGGCAATGCTGCGGCGACAATCTGCTTTGTTATCTACAAAAAGATTATACCAATCATTGTTTATACCTCATCTGTTTTGGTCCTGCTTGGTCTTCTTGCAATGTACTTAAACGGCGAAATGGCACTTACGGCAAAGAAAGAAAAATAAATAAAAAAGCGGGGTGTGAAAACACCTCGCTTAAATTTTTACTTCCACAAAATCTTCTATTTTAAGGGTGTCGGGGGTGACATCGCAAAAAAGTGCGATTATCTCCACGCCCTTTTCTTTTGCTTCTTTCAGCGCCATGGCAAATTCAGGGTCGGTCTCGATATTTGGCGTAAAATACTTTGCGCCTCTTGCCTGCAGAACAAACACCACATAGGCATCAAAACCTTGTTCGCGGCATTTGCAAAGCTCTCTTAAGTGCCTTACGCCTCTTTGAGTTGGGGCATCAGGAAACAAAAACACTCCGTCTCTTTCGAGGGTGACTCCCTTAACCTCGGCAAAAGCACCTTTTCCCTTTGCCTCAAAATAAAAATCAAGTCTTGATTCACCAACCCGGCTCTCCGGCTTAATGCGCGTAATCTCACCGAAAAAATCTGTCTTTTTGAGCCATTCAAAAAATACCTTGTTCGGTGCCTGACTGTCAATGTTGAAAAGAACATCCCCTTTATATACCCCTATCAAATCAAACTTTGTTTTTCTTTCGGGATTTTTCGCCTTTTGGACGACCACTTTTGCACCTTTTTTCAAAAGCTCACGGCATCTTCCCGTATTTTTTACGTGGCAAGTCTCTTTTTTGCCGTCTATCCACACCTCAGCAATAAAACGGTTCGGACGATTTTCAAAAATACCCGTCACTATGTTCTCGTAAATCATAAAACCTCTATCTGCACCGCTCGCATGGAATCAAGAGCCGTTTGGTGGCTTTCGGGAGTTACGCCTGCACAACAACCGCTGTCTACAACTATCTCAGTTTCAGGAAATGCCGCCTTTAAAAGCATCGCATTTGAAATCACACAAATATCTGTGCAAAGTCCCACAATCTCAATAACCTCTGGCTCACCATTCAGTAAATCGCAAAGAAATTCCGGCAAATGAACCGACCCAAATGTTGGCTTTTCAATCTGGTTTTTCGCAAAACCTTTAAGTCTGGGATGAATTTCCCAACCTCTTGTGCCCTTGATACAGTGGGAAACGGGCAGCTTTTTGCCCTCCTGAGTGCTGAGATAATCCTCACCATGGGTGTCCAAAGTGAAGACCACTTCCCCATCAAAGCCCTCTATTTTCTCCCGAATCTTTTCAACTATTGCCTGCGCCTCGCGTGTTCCAAGAGCACCATCAATAAAATCGTTTTGCATATCCACAACAATCAATGCTTTTTTCATTTTTATCCCCTCTTTCCCCTAAAAGAAAAGCTGCGAATTCAAATCGCAGCCGTCTTTTTATCTGTTTTTTTCGTCTACGTAAAACCTTACCAATTCTTCAAGAATTTCATCCGCTTCAACTCTCTGGATAAGGGTTCTCGCTCCGTTGTGGGCAGTGATATAAGACGGGTCACCCGACATAATATATCCAACCATCTGGCTTATAGGATTGTAACCCTTTTCCATAAGAGCGCTGTGTACCGAAAGAATAATCGTTCTGGTATCCAGTTTTTCTTTTTCAACACTGAACTTCACTGTTTTTGAAAAATTTGCGTTATCCATATCATCTTGTCCCCTTTCCAAATCTTGTCCTCAGTTTGATTGTATCACAAAATCCTCATGTTTACAAGTATCTTTTTTGCTAAAATATCGTTACAATATCATTACTTTTCTTCTTTGAAATAATCCCCGACAATCACAATATCGTTTATTTCAAGGCACTTGCGTACCCTTTCGCATCCACGTTTTACCCGTTCCTCCTCACCCTTTGGCGATTCCTCGCCGGGAACATAATACACCGATTCGTCAAGCCATGCCGAATTTCCGAAATACACAAAGCCTTCTTTTTCAGAAAGAGCATCCTCTCCAATATAACACCCGCTGTCATAAAGCCCGAAAAGGTTTATAAGGGTGGGCAAAAAGTCTGCTGTCTGGGTAGGCTTTGTTATTTTCTTTGATGAGAGTCCCTCAGAATATATAAACGCCGGGACCCGATACATAAGCTCATCTCCCACCGCCTTGTTATATTCAAGGAGCTTCTGTGGGTCAGAAAAGCCGTATGCATAATGGTCAGTAAACACCGCAATGACAGTATCCTCCAAAATTCCGTCTGCTTCAAGCCTTTCAAGAAGACCTTTGAAAAAGTCGTCTGTGTCCCTTGCCAAAATAAGGCAGTTATTTTTTTCCGCAAACATAGCGTTATCCACAAGCTCGGGATGGTTTTCCTTTGCCAACGCAAGCTTTGCATCATCAAAGGTATAGGGCACGTGTCCTGAATATGTTATCACAAAAGAGAAAAAGGGCGCATTTTTTGTCATATCGGCATAAATCTCATCATATTTCATTATATTGCTGTCTGCCTGTGCCGCATAATCAGGAAGTCCGTAATCCTGAAACGAATGATATTTCTCATATCCCAGACTCTTGTGCATAATCCCACGGTTATAAAACTCCTGATTGTTGTAATGGAAGGAGTTTGCACTGTACCCCTCGTCAGCAAAAAGCTTGGGAAGGGCATAAGGAAAACTGTTTGCCGCAAAGTTCACTGCGCTTACCTCCGACGGCGGAGTGTAAAATCCTGTATGAAAACAAAACTCCGAACCAAGAGTATACCCTGTTCCAAAGGTCGGGGCATAATAATTTTCAAAGTTTATGCCGTTTTCCATCATATACTTCATAGTTGGAGTATATTTTTCACTTATCATCCAATCGTCAATGCCCTCAAGCATTACTGCAATCAGATTTTTGCCTTTCAGCAAACCAGTAAATTCGTTTGCAAATTTCGCCTCCCGCTTTTCTTCCGCAAACGCCCTCACCTTTTCAAAATCATCCTTACCGTATTTGCTGCCCGAAAAATAACTTTTGTATATATCCCTGGCTGTAAACTGGTAAAGTCCCATAACGTCTATCCCTTTGTTGACATCATTGAACTTTTTGTAAATAACCCGAGGCTTGCTCCAGGAATCCCAGTCCTGGTCAGACTCCCCGAAAAGCTGTGGCTGCATAAAGATATGCATAAGCACAAGTCCAAAAATGGGAACAACCACAAAAACCTTTTTCCATTTGCGCCTAAATACCGGGGGCTTCCACCGTATCAAAGCCAGTACAAGACAAAAAACAGAAATCGCACTACAAACACCCACCCTTGCATCAAGATAAGAAATGGCGTATGAAAAATATTCACCGCCCTCACCGGCAAGGGCTATGCTGCTTATTCTGAAAAACTGATTGAAAATCTGAAAATAAATATACTGCGAAAATGAAAGTAAAATAAAGACCCCGCCGATTATTCCAAATAATGCCCGGCCCCAGTTTTTCGGCAGGAAAAAGAGGGTCCCAAGCAGCAGGATAAAAATCCAGCAAAAATCAAACGCCATCGGAACAATGGTGGCAAAAAATTCACCGTATACCTTTGGCCAAACCAGATATTTGAGCATTATATCCGGAATAAGCAAAGAAACAACCGCAAGGACATAAAAATAATTTTCGTTTAAAAATTTGGCAAAGCTTTTCATTTTGCTTTTCATCAATACCACACCTAAATAAAATTCTAAAAACAGTACATACTAATTATATATTTTACCAACCTTCTATGAGATATTTTATCACAAAAAGAAAAATTTTTCAACTTTTTTAAAAAAGTGGAAATTTTCCCTTGTATTTTTGAATTTTTTATTGACATATCCCATGGTGAATGGTATTATATATAGTAGTTAAAGATAGGGGGAATAACAAAATGTTGGTATCAGTTACCGAAATGCTTAAAAAAGCAAAAGAAGGCAAATATGCTGTTGGACAGTTCAACATAAACAACCTTGAATGGACAAAGGCTATACTTTTGACCGCACAGGAATGCAATTCTCCTGTTATCCTCGGTGTGTCTGAGGGTGCGGGCAAATATATGACCGGTTTCAAAACCGTTGTCAATATGGTGAAAGGAATGCTTGAAGGATTAAACATCACCGTTCCCGTGGCTATTCATCTTGACCACGGCACTTATGAGGGTGCACTCAGCGCCATTGAAGCAGGTTTTTCATCAATAATGTTTGACGGCTCACACTATCCAATTGAAGAAAATATTGCAAAGACAAAAGAGCTCGTTGCCCTCGCAAACTCAAAGGGCATCTCTGTTGAAGCTGAAGTTGGCTCAATCGGCGGAGAAGAAGACGGCGTTGTTGGTGCAGGCGAAGTTGCTGACCCGGCAGAATGTAAGCTGATTGCTGACCTTGGTGTTGACATCCTTGCCGCCGGCATAGGAAATATTCACGGCAAATATCCTGCAAACTGGCAGGGACTGAACTTTGAAGCTCTTGAAAAAATAAGTGAGGCTACACATCCAATGCCTCTTGTTCTTCACGGGGGCACAGGAATTCCTGAAGATATGATTAAGCGTGCCATTTCTCTTGGCGTTTCAAAAATAAACGTAAATACCGAATGTCAGCTCTCTTTTGCTGCTGCAACCAGAAAATACGTTGAGGATGGCAAAGACCTTGAAGGAAAGGGCTTTGACCCAAGAAAGCTCCTCGCTCCCGGCGTTGAAGCAATCAAAGAAACTGTGAAAGAAAAAATGGAACTTTTCGGTTCTGTGGGCAAGGCATAAATTTTGCTTTTAATCAGATATTCCAGTTTGTACTAATTGCATAAAGGGGAACAGCAAGTGTGACCGCAAGGTCACATTTGTTGTTTTTTTATTTTTAAAAACAAAAAAACTTTTTTTGCACAATCTATTGACTTTATTTTACAAATATGGTAATATAAATAAAAAAGTGGACAAAACGGACCACTTTTCACGGCTGAAAATTGGAAAATTTTATTTAAAGGAGAGGTTTAAAAATGAAATCTACCGGAATTGTAAGACCCGTTGATGCCCTTGACAGAATTGTTATCCCCAAAGAGCTGTGCAACACCCTCTGCATCGAGCCTAAAGAGGCTTTGGAAATTTTTGTTGACGGGGACTTTATTGTTCTTCAAAAACACCCTGAAAACACAGTGCGAACCGCAAAAGGAAATTTGGGAATCGTTAGAAAGGTTGACCCCGTGGGCAGAGTGGTTCTTCCCAAAGAAATCTGCAAAAAGCTTAGCATTGAACCCAAAAATTCCCTTGAAATTTTTGTGGAGGATACAAAAATCATGCTTCGAAAATACGAGTCCTCCTGTGCCTGCATCTTTTGCGGCGAAATCCACGATACTATTATCTTTGAAAACAAAATTGTTTGCAAAAAGTGTATAAAAGAGCTTTCAAAGCTTATTTAATCTCCCTTTTGTGCAACATTTGTTGACAAAATTTGGTGCCTTTGATATACTCATTACGTACAGTTTTAATTTTTGGGGGTATAAAAATGAATTTTAAAAATTACTTAACTGATGACGTCCTTGCCTTCTGGCTGAAAAACGCCTTTGATGATGAATTTGGCGGAATTTTCACGCAAATAGACAGGGAAGGAAAGATTTATGGTACTGAAAATTCAGGGCCGCGCGCTTTGGACATTTTCCAAGGCTTACAACTGCGTTGAAAAACGTGAGGAATATTTAAAAGCTGCAGAAAAGCTTTACAATTTCTTGCCCAAAGTTGAAGACACTGACGGCAGAATGTTTTTCACCGTTACCCGCGAGGGAAATCCCATCCAGAAACGTCGTTATTATTTCAGTGAGACCTTTGCTTGTATCGGTTGCGCCGAATATTACAAGGCAACTCGCGACCCGAAAGTTTGGGCAAGCGCTGAAAAATACTTTGACATGGCCTGGAAATGCTACAACCATCCGGAACTCAACCCACCCAAGTTCTACACTTCAGGCATCTCACATTCACCCATAATGATTATGATGTCTGTGGCAAGAACCATGGCAAGCTGTGGACAAAACAGTGAGAAGTATTCAAAAATTGCACAAGAACTTGTGAACACGCTTATTACTTGCGGTCTTCTCTGTGAGGATGTTCACGCACTTCTCGAAACTGTTTCTGCTGACGGAAAGTTTATGGACACACCAACTGGCCGTCTTGTGAATCCTGGGCATGGTCTTGAAACCGCCTGGTTTTTGATTGGCGAAGGTCTTATGGACAAAAACGAAGAGGCCCTCAATGCAGCAAAGAAAATTATTGACTGGACAATGCCTTTAGGTCTCGACAAAAAACACGGCGGCATTATTTCGTTCACAGATGTTTTGGGCAACCCACCCACGGCTCTTGAATGGGATATGAAGCTTTGGTGGCCACAGAACGAAGCTATCATTGCAAACCGTATGGCATACGAAGTCTTTGGCGACAAAAAATACCTCGAAAGCTATGAACAGCTTCTTGACTATGCTTTCACCAACTTTGCCGACAAGGAATATGGCGAATGGTACGGATATCTCCACTATGACAATACCCCTGCCAACTATCTCAAGGGTAATATCTTCAAAGGTCCGTTCCATCTTCCCAGAATGCTCATCATTCTTCACCAGATTGAGGAAAAGAAAGACATCTGCGATTTCTGGAAATAAATTATACGCGAATAACGAAAAACCCCTGCCGTCAAGGCTGGGGTTTCGTTGTATGAAAAAGACCATCGCAAAGCGACGGTCTTTTTATTATATTATTCTTCAGGAAGAATTACTTCTTTTCCGCCCATATAGGGTCTGAGCACCTCAGGAACAGTAACCGAACCGTCAGCATTCTGATAGTTTTCCAAAATTGCCGCAACAGTTCTGCCGATAGCAACACCTGAGCCGTTGAGAGTATGAACAAGCTGAGCCTTGTCCTTTACCGATTTCTTGAACTTGATGTTTGCACGTCTTGCCTGGAAATCTTCAAAGTTTGAGCAGGATGAAATCTCAACAAATCTGTTGTAGCTTGGCATCCAAACTTCAATATCATATTTCATTGCAGCCGTAAAACCAAGGTCGCCAATACAGATTTTAACAACTCTGTAAGGAAGCTTCAGGAGCTTAAGCACTGATTCTGCATCGTTTACAAGACTTTCAAGCTCTTCATAAGAATTTTCCGGATTTGCAAATTTCACAAGCTCAACCTTGTTGAACTGATGCTGACGGATAAGACCTCTTGTGTCTCTGCCTGCGCTTCCTGCCTCGGCTCTGAAACAAGCGGTATATGCGCAATACTTGATAGGAAGCTTGCTTCCGTCAAGAATTTCATCACGGTGCATATTTGTTACAGGAACCTCTGCTGTTGGAACCATAAAATAGTCTGTGTTTGCCACTTTGAAGGCGTCTTCCTCAAACTTGGGAAGCTGACCTGTTCCCACCATACTGTTTCTGTGTACCATAAAGGGCGGGAAAATTTCCTTGTAGCCGTTTTGCTGTGTGTGCGTGTCAAGATAGAAGTTTATTACAGCTCTTTCAAGCTGAGCACCCACGCCCTTATAAACAGTAAATCTTGTACCTGTTATCTTTGCAGCCGTTGCCGCATCCAAAATGCCCAAATCTTCGCCCAAATCCCAGTGTGCCTTTGGCTCAAAATCAAAGCTTGTAGGCTCCATAAAGCGACGAACTTCCACATTGTCCTCATCTGTATCACCGTCAGGAACGGTAGGATTTGCAATGTTGGGGATTGTGTACATAATTTTTTCAATTCTTTCATCAATCGCCCTTACTTCTTCGTCAAGCTTTTTGATGCTATCTGAAAGTTCTTTCATCTCGGCAAAAATAGCGGTTGTGTCCTCACCCGCTTTCTTCATTGCAGGTATCTTTTTTGAAACCTCGTTCTGGCGGCTCTTCATCTGTTCAACATTGAAAAGCACCTCACGGCGGTTCTTGTCAAGAGCAAGAAGACCCTCAACGTCTATGCGGTCTTCCTTTCTTCTTTTGAGGGCTTCAATAAGTTTTTCGGGTTCGTTTCTTAAAATTTTAATATCTATCATTTTGTTCTCTCCTTCAGCTGCTTATTTGCGGCAAATTTTTTATTTTTACTTATTAACCTTTATCTTTCCAAAAGGTCTTTCAAAATTTCATAATACAAAAGTGCGTTGTCGTCAAATCCAATAGGCTCAATCTTTTTGAACTCAGCTTTCGCTTTAACTTCTTCGCCTTCTTTAAATTTTTCATAAATTTCTTTCATATCGTTTATCGCCTGAGAGGCGGTTGTCATATCCGACTCAAAAAGCTTTTGTTCGGAAAGCTTTTTTTCAAGCTCGGAAATTTTCTTTTTGAGCTGAGCATTCTCTTCTTCAAGAATTCTTATGCTGTTTTGATTCGCTTCTATAAGATTCTGATAATCGATTTTCTCGCCCTGTGGATTGTGCTGGGATAAAACTCCCACCGCAACAATAACAATCACACAAACAAGAAATATAATTCCGTAGCTGTAAATTTTTTTATAGTTCTTTTTCATTTTAGCACCCCTCCTCATATAAGGCAAATTTTTGCACATTTAAGGCGCACGTCATTCTTTTAGTATTCTTTCATTGGCAGTAATCGTTTTCTGCATTTTAGGGGCATTTTTAAACCTCGGTTTTTGGGCGTTTTTTCCAAAATTTTCTATTTTTTTATTTTTTCCAAAATTCCTTCAAGTTCTGCATTGCCAACATATTCGATTTCTATTTTTCCTTTATTTTTACCATTTTTTATAGTGACCTTTGCACCAAGTCTTGAAGAAATTTCTCTCGCCAAATCTTTGAAATATTTCTCAACATTTTTGTCTATCTTTGTCGGCTCGGTTTTTTTCTGTTTTTGACCAAGCAGCGCCACAAGCTTTTCGGTTTGACGAACGCTGAGTGCCTCTTTGACAATTTTTTCGGCCGCCAAAAGCCTTTGTGATTCTTTTTCAAGAGCCAAAAGCGCTCTGGCATGTCCACCCGAAAGCTCGCCCGAGATAACCATTGCTTTAAGTTTTTCGGATAGGCCGTTCATTCGAAGAGAGTTTGCCACAGCACTGCGACTCTTTCCCACACGAGTTGCAACCTCTTCCTGAGTAAGCCCAAAAGCATCCATAAGCCTCTTATACCCTTCAGCTTCTTCAATGGCGTTCAGGTCTTCCCTCTGCAAGTTTTCAATGAGTGCCAGTTCCATAACCTGTTTTTCAGTATAGTCGCCCTCAACACACGGAACCTCACTGAGCCCCGCAAGCTTTGCTGCCCTCCAGCGTCTTTCGCCCGCAACAATCAGATGCATCCCGTTTTTCTGTGGTTTTACCACTATGGGTTGAATTATTCCGTGTTCACGGATTGACGACGCCAGCGCCTCAAGCTTGTCCTTTTCAAAATTCTTTCTAGGCTGCGCGGGGTTTGGTTCAACGTCCCGAAGCTTCAATATTTTTACGCCGGATTTTTCTTCTTTTTGAGATTTTTCGGGAATAATATCCTCTGTTACATCATCAAAAAAAGCTCCCAAGCCTCTGCCCATCGCCTTTTTCGGCATTTTTTCTGCCACAGCTGCACTTCCTTTCTAACTGTTATTTTCAATAACCTCATCAGCCAAATCCATATAACACGCCGCACCTTTTGAATGCTTGTCATACTGAATAATCGGCTGTCCAAAACTGGGGGCTTCCGAAAGTCTTACATTTCGCGGGATTATGCTGGCATAAACCTTTCCCTTGAAAAACTTTTTAACCTCGTCAACCACCTGAATTGAAAGATTGGTTCTTGCATCAAACATCGTGAGCAAAACCCCCTCCAGTGAAAGTTCGGGGTTAAGCTTCTTTTTTATCATTTTTATGGTATTTGTGAGCTGTCCAAGTCCCTCAAGGGCATAATACTCGCACTGAATAGGCACCAAAACAGAATCAGCCGCCGTAAAAGAATTAAGGGTTATAAGCCCCAGTGACGGCGGGCAATCAATGAAAATAAAATCAAAATCATCTTTTATTTCATTTATGGCATTTTTAAGAACATATTCTCTGTTTTCCTTTGCCACAAGCTCAAGCTCCGCACCGGCAAGGTCGATATTGGACGGACAAACCCAAAGCCCGTCAAAACCGGTATCCACCAAGACCTCGCGCATGGGGACATCATTTATCAGACAATCATAAATCGACTTTTCAATTTTTCTTGGGTCCACCCCAAGACCGCTTGTGCTGTTGCCCTGGGGGTCAATGTCTATAAGGAGCGTTTTCTTTCCCTTTTGACCGAGGCAAGCACTCAAGTTCACAGCAGTTGTGGTCTTTCCCACACCGCCCTTTTGATTTGCAATGGCAATTACTTTTCCCATTTCAAGCCTCCATAAGCTTGTATTTTGTTTCCTTGGTCTTCATTTTACCACTTTTCTCTCAAAAATACAATAGTATTTCAGAAAAACATTGCACAAAAAAGCGAAATGTTTCACGTGAAACATTTGCAAAACCCCAGGGGGAATTGTTTCACGTGAAACAAAAAAAGGAAAGGATGCTTCCCTTTCCTTCAATAATGCTTATTTCACAAGATTTCTTATCCACTTTTTGCTGACAAACCAATATAGAGAAAGCGCCAGCTTTATAACCTCCTCGCCCATGGTGGCAAGATAAATGATTTCAAGTGGCAGTTTCAAAACGATTCCTGCAATCACAGCAAGAGGCACACCCACAAGCCACATAGACGAAATATCTATCATTGCCGCATGTTTGGGGTCGCCGCCGTTTCTGAAGACACCCACAATAAAGAAAAAAGTAAGCGCCTTTACATTCATAATAATTGCCATCATAAAGAGAATATTAAGCGCCGATTGATGCACCTCTGGCTCTACATTATAGGGCATAAGAGCAAGGGGTCTTAAAAAGACAAATGCAACTGAGATACAAAGAGCAAATAGCGTGTTCATAACACACAGCTTTTTTGAAGCCTCATACGCCTTATCCGTCTCGTCTGCCCCCACAAGCTTTCCAATCATTATGCCCGCAGCATTTCCACCGCCGTGGAAAAACACCAGAAGAAGCCTTTCAATATTTTGCACAATGGTGATGACCACCATTGCCTCGGTGCTAATTTGGGAAAAAACCCATGAATAGCTTACCGTTCCAAGCGCCCACGCTCCCTCATTCAGAGCCACCGGTATTGACGCTTTGAGATAACCGCCAATCATATCCTTTGGAATTGCCAAAAGTTCAGATATTTTTGCCGCCTGAACAAGTTTTTTGCCATAAACTGTCACAAGGATAATTGCAAGTTCTGTGCCCCTTGCAATAATGGTTGCGATGGCCGCCCCCTCAATCCCAAGAGCAGGAGCCCCCAGCTTTCCATAAATCAACACCCAGTTGAAAAACGCATTGACAAAAAGCCCCGCAAATCGGGAAACAAAAGGAATATTCACGTTTTCGCTGCAGCAAAGACTTATGTCATAAGCAGAAGTTAACCCTGAAAACAAATACGAAATACATACAATTCGCAGATACTTTGAGCCAAACTCCACCACCGCAGTATCTTTCCTGAAAACTCTTATTATGGTTTCGGGCGCAAGGCTGGAAACAAGAATAAATGCTAAAGACAGCATCGTTACAAGTATAAGGTTTATGCCAAGAACTTTCCTTACCTTTGGAAGATTCCCCGCGCCCCAATACTGTGCAGCAAAAACTCCGGCACCACCGCAAGTCCCAAACACAAGAACTGCAAACAGAAAAAACCATTGATTCGCAATTCCCGCCGCCGCAATAACATCTGTTCCAAGCTCGCCAAGCATTACCGTGTCCAGAAGATTTACCAATGCCGCCACCAGTTCTTTAAGTGCCATAGGAAGCATCAGCAAAAAAAAGTTTTTATAAAATTTCAGTCCGTCAAATTTTGTCATCTTTTAAAGTCCTTTCATTGTAAGCGAAATTCTCTTTTTGGCAGCATCAACTTCCAGGACCTTTACCTTTACAATGTCCCCCACAGAAACCACATCCATGGGATGCTTCACAAACTTGTCACTGAGCTGAGAAACGTGGACAAGACCGTCCTGATGAACACCAATGTCCACAAAAGCACCAAAATCAATTACATTCCGCACTGTTCCCGTGAGAATCATATCAGGCTTTAAGTCCTCCATACTCATAACATCCTCCCGAAGAAAGGGCTGTTCCACCGAGTCACGAGGGTCACGACCTGGCTTTATTATTTCATCCACAATGTCACGAAGAGTAGGAACGCCTACACCCAAAGTCTCAGCCAAATCCTTAAGGTTGCTGTCTTTCATTCTGTCCTTTATGTCACCAATCTTGCCGTTTTCTACATCCAAAAGAGTGTATCCAAGATGCTCAAGCAAACTTTTCGCCGCATCATAGCTTTCAGGGTGAACAGATGTGTTGTCAAGAACATTTTTGCCATCTACAATTCTCAGAAAGCCTGCGCACTGTTCAAAAGCCTTGGGTCCGAGCTTTCCAACCTTTTTAAGCTGTGCTCGGCTTGTAAACCTGCCCTCTTCTTCCCTGTATTTTACAATATTGTTAGCAATTGTCATATTTATTCCTGAGACGTAACCAAGGAGCGCCGCAGATGCCGTGTTAAGGTCAACGCCTACACTGTTTACACAGTCTTCTACCACACCGCCAAGGACTTCGCCAAGACGTTTCTGATTCATATCGTGCTGATACTGGCCAACACCGATTGCTTTTGGCTCGATTTTTACCAGTTCTGCAAGAGGGTCCTGAACACGTCTTGCGATTGAAATCGCACTTCGCTGTGTTACGTCAAAGTCAGGAAATTCTTCTGTGGCAAGCTTTGACGCCGAATAAACAGATGCCCCCGCCTCGTTTGTTATTATATATTTTGTGTTGCATTCGGGGATTTCCTTTATAAGCCCCGACGCAAAAATCTCAGTTTCCTTTGATGCCGTGCCGTTACCTATTGATATAAGGGTAATGTTGTGCTTTTTGATAAGTCCTTTTATGAATACCTTTGCCGCCTCTTTCTGCGCCTCTGAATGAGTGATATAGATAACGCCGGTATCCAGCACTTTTCCCGTTTCATCAACGACACCCACTTTACAGCCGGTACGATAGCCGGGGTCAAGCCCCAAGACAACCTGGCCACGAATGGGGGACTGCATAAGAAGATTTTTGAGGTTCACTTTGAAAACCTGCATCGCCTGCTCCTGAGCGTTGTCGGTAAGCTCGCTTCTTATTTCACGTTCAATGCTGGGCTGGATAAGTCTTTTATATGCATCCTCGCACGCCGCTGCCACAATTTCTGCCGTTATGGATTTTGAATTTGTTATTTCGGCATCCTTTAAATATGCAAGAACCTTTTCTTCCTCACAAAAAATCGAAACGGTGAGCATCTTCTCGTTTTCGCCACGGTCAATGGCAAGCACGCGGTGAGAAACCGCCTTTTTCACCGGCTCTGAAAAATCATAGTAATTTCTGTAAACCGAGTCTTCTTCCGTCGCCGCTTTTGAGCAGAGAAGCCCCTTATCCTCAAACATTTTGCGGATTTCTTTTCTGTGTTCGGCATTGTCAGAGATGATTTCTGCAATAATGTCCATAGCACCGCTTATTGCGTCATCCGTGTTTTCAACGTCCTTTTCTGCATCCACAAAAGGAGCAGCAAGTTCTTCAATGCTTTCCGCCTTGGTGCTTTGAAGATAAATTTCCATAGCGAGAGGCTCGAGGCCCTTTTCCTTTGCAACCGTTGCTCGGGTGCGACGTTTGGGTCTATATGGTCTATAAATATCTTCAAGCTCTGAAAGCTTTTCTGCTTTGTCTATTTCCAAAGAAAGCTCATCAGTGAGATTTCCCTGCTCGCCGATAATACGCTTTATGTCCTCTTTCCGTTCTTCAAGGTTCCGAAGATATGTGAGTCTGTCAAAAAACGTACGAAGCACCTCGTCATTAAGCTCACCCGTCGCCTCTTTTCGATAACGTGAGATGAACGGAATGGTGTTTCCCTCATCAAGCAGTGCTATGGTGTTATCCACCTGCCGTTGTTTAAGATTTAGCTCGCTTGCAAGCCGCTGTGCTATTGTCATATTTTTCTCTCCTTTATAATTCATCAAAAAGCGAAATCTGGCTGGTTTCGGAAAGCCCCGCAAGGCATCCGTTTTCAGATAGGGTTTCTATAACAGTTTTGGTGAGATGCGCCCGCTGTTTCAAATCCTCAATTGAAACAAACTCGCCATTTTCCCTTGCATCCACAATATTCTGTGCCGCCGCATCACCAACACCCTGAAAGGCATTGATGGGAAGTCTTATCTTTCCGTCAACCCTCTGGAATTTGAAAGCATCCGACTGGTAAAGGTCAACGGGTAAAAACTCAAAGCCCCTCTGGTACATCTCGTGGACAATTTCACAAATGGTATAAACCGACTTTTCTGTTGCCGACCATTCGTTTTGCCGCATTTCAAGATTCTTCATTTCCGCGCATAGCACCTCATCGCCCTGTGCCATAATCTTTGCATCAAAAAGGTCGGCGCGAACGGTGAAATATGCGATATAAAATTCAAGCGGATGATGCACCTTGAAATATGCCACGCGAAAAGCCATCATTACATACGCCGCCGCATGGGCTTTTGGGAACATATACTTGATTTTTTTACAGGAATCAATGTACCAGTCAGGAACATTATTCTCACGCATTGGTTTTTCATATTCCTCGGGCATGCCCTCTTTTGCGGCACGACCCTTGCGGACAAACTCCATTATTTTGAAAGCAAGTCCCGGCTCAACACCTTTGTTCATCAGATATGTCATAATGTCATCACGCACACCAATAACCTCTGAAAGCGTGGCGGTTCCTGCCTTGATAAGCTCCTGAGCATTCCCCAGCCACACATCTGTTCCGTGGGAAAGTCCTGCTATCAGCACAAGCTCATAAAAGGTGGTAGGAAGCGTATCAAGAAGCATCTGCCGGGTGAAGGATGTTCCAAATTCCGGGATGCCGAAAGTTCCAACCTTTGAGTGTATCTGCTCAGGGCTAACGCCGATTGCATCGGTACTTGAAAAAATGCTCATTGTTTCGGGGTCATCAAGAGGAATCTTTGTTGCATCAAGTCCCGTAAGGGTTTCAAGCATCCTGATGGTAGATGGGTCATCGTGACCCAAGATATCAAGCTTCAAAAGATTATCATGGATGGAATGGAAGTCAAAGTGAGTTGTGATTATTCCCGAATCCTTTTTCTCCGCCGGATGCTGTACCGGGCAAAATTCATGGATATCCATGGTCTTGGGACAAACGATAATTCCTCCCGGATGCTGACCGGTGGTGCTTTTTATATCAATAAGTCCTTTTGAGACTCTTTTAAGCTCTGCCTGAGTTGGCTTTATTCCCTTGTTTTCATAATACTTTCTTCCATAAAAGCCAATCGCCATCTTATCCGCAATGGTACCGATAGTCCCTGCCTTGAACACAAAGGCATCACCAAATAACTCGCCTACATATTTGTGGGCGGTTGCCTGATACTCGCCCGAAAAGTTGAGGTCTATATCCGGCACCTTGTCCCCTTTAAAGCCCAAAAATGTTTCAAAAGGAATATTGAAGCCGTCCTTGTGCATAGTCTTTCCGCACTTGGGACAATTTTTTTCGGGCATATCTATTCCTATATTATATTCTCCTTTGGTGAAAAACTCTGACGTTTTGCAGTTTGGACAAATATAATGAGGAGCCAGTGCATTAACCTCAGTAATCCCCGCAAGATACGCCGCAAAACTTGAACCAACAGAACCACGGGAACCAACCAGGTATCCTGCCTCGTTGGATTTTTTTACCAACTTGTGAGCAATCATATACATCACAGCAAAGCCGTATCCCAAAATACAGCCAAGCTCTTTATCCATTCGGGCTTTAACTATTTCAGGAAGCTCTTCGCCATAAATCTCGTGGGCGCGCCTTTTGCACATATCCTCAAGGTCCTGCTCACAGTTTTCGATTGACGGGTTATACGTGCCACCTTTCAGGGGAACGATGTCCTCAATCATATCCGCAATAAGATTGGTATTTTTCACCACAACCTCATACGCCTTTTCTTCGCCAAGGTAAGAAAACTCCTCAAGCATTTCATCGGTTGTTCTGAAATAAAGAGGCGCCTGCATATCAGCGTCGTCATAGCCTTGCGCTCCTTGAAGAACACGTCTGTAAAGCTCGTCCTTCGGGTCCATAAAGTGTACGTCGCAGGTGGCAACCACCATTTTCCCAAGTTTTTCGCCCAAAGCCACAACCTTTTTGTTCAGTTCCTTCAGCGCCTCACGGCTTTCAATTTCACCTTTTCTCACCAAAAAGTCATTATTCCCAAGGGGTTGAATTTCAAGATAGTCATAAAAAGCCGCTATCTTCTCAATTTCTTCATCCGGTCTATTTTCACGGATAGCGGTATAAAGCTCGCCTGCCTCGCAAGCACTTCCTATAATTAGCCCCTCACGAAATCTCGAAAGCACACTCTTTGGTATCCTTGGTCTTTTGTAAAAATAGTCAAGATTTGATTTTGAAATAAGTGTGTAGAGATTTTTAAGTCCCACTTCATTTTTCGCAAGCAATACAATATGATTATATGGTTTTTTTAGCAGTTCAGGGTTAGAATCCACCGTCCAATTTTCATCAATGTTCATTTTCCGGCGTTCTTTTATGCCATGAAGCTTTATGAAAGCCTGTGCCGTTGCGGTTGCATCGTCAAGGGCACGGTGATGGTTTTCAAGGGACACACCCAACCGCTCACATACAGCATCAAGCTTGTGGGTTTTTTCATTGGGAAACAACTCCTTTGACATTGCTACCGTATCAATCACAGGGTAATCATCAAAAGAAAGCTTGCCATCTTCGTTTTTCTCATTATATCTTTGGACTTCAGCCTTTATAAAGCCCACATCAAACTTTGCATTATGTGCAACAATGGTGTTTTTCACATTGTTCCGCATACCGCAAAAGTCAAGGAACTCAGGAAGCACCTCATCAATGGTGGGGGCATCCTTTACCATTTCATTTGTGATGCCGGTAAGCTCAGTTATCTGTGGCGAGATTTCACGCCCTGGGTTTATCAGCTTTGAAAAGGTGTTTACCACCTCACCGTCCATAATTTTCACAGCACCGATTTCGGTTATGGTTTCGCTTTCCGCCTTTAATCCCGTTGTTTCTATGTCAAAAACTATGTAGATTTTATCCTTTATGCTTTCGGGGACGGTATCCACTCCAATGGGCAAATCGTTTACATAATACCCCTCGGTTCCATAAATTATTTTGAAATCCTGACCATTTTTTCTTATTTTTGACAAAGTGCCCATAGCCTCAGGGAAAGCCTGCGCTACGCCGTGGTCTGTTATTGCAATGGCACGATGTCCCCAAGAGGCCGCACGGTTTATCAAATCACTTGGAGCAGTGACTGCATCTTTCATACTCATTTTTGTGTGAAGATGAAGCTCCACCCTCTTTTCTTCCGCAAAATCCTGCCTCATCTTTGGCTTATTTAAGAGTTCAATGGAAAGCACTTTCATTTTTTCACAGCGGGCACGCTCGTCAAAGTTATAATCACCCCTGACTTTAAGGATATTTCCTGTTTTAATTGCCGGAATAACAGGCTGTATCTTGTCAGCCTTTCCAAAAAGCTCACAGCTTATACCCCAGCTGTCGTCCCCAACGTCAAAGTTCACCGCAATGAATGCAAGCTTTCCATCTTTTTGTATTTCTCTTATTTCAACATCAATGATTTCGCCCAAAACCGCGCAGATACCCATGCCCGCGCGAAGCGAAACCATCTCAGAAATATCCTCTTCAATAGGTTTTCCAAAAATCGTACCGATTGTAAGCTCCGCGCCCTTTTCATCCTTGGGGGCTTCTTCCTTTTTAACAGGCGCCATATCCTGAAACTTCTTGCTTATTTTTTCAAGGCGTTCAGACTTTTCGGCACTGTATGCATCCATATCAATGGCTTTTGCATCCATCTGTACGGTTATTTTTCTGCCAAGCTCAAAGCTTATAATTTCTTCAATAATTTTTTCGCATTTACTTTCTTTGAGTATCTCCTTGCCGCTTTTCACGTTTTCTATTTTCAAGATATCATCCTGGAGGGTGGCTGTGCTTGATATAAGAAAGGCTTTACATATATTGCATTTTTTAAACAGCGAAAAAAGAAGTCCTTTGTAGTACTCCTTTGAAAATTCTATTTCTTTATATCTGACTTTTATTTCAACGTCTTCAAGAGAATATACCGTCTTCACCTGCTCGGCAAAGTCAAAGAGCTCCGGCTTTGAAATAAGAAAGTCGCACTGAAGTGTGACACTGGCAGACTTTTTGCCAACATCAACCACAAAGTCAATTATTTCGGTTTTGTCAAGGATTTTTGCAAAAGGCTCAAGCACCGTCACCTTGTCAAAGACCTCAAGTATTTTTGACAACCAAATCAATTCCCTTCCATTTTTTCAATTTCGTCAAAAAGAGTCTGGACGATTTTATCCTCAGGAATTTTCCCCACAATTTCGCCCTTTTTGAAAAGCACCGCACAGCCGTCTCCTCCAGCAATGCCGATGTCCGCATCCTTTGCCTCACCCGGTCCGTTCACAACGCAACCCATAACAGCCACTTTCAAGTTCTTGTCACAATTTTCAAGTCGAGCTGTTACCTCCTTTGCGATTGAAATAAGGTCAATTTTACATCTTCCACAAGTTGGGCAGGAAACAACCTCCACACCGCCTTTTAAGAGGTCCAGAGATTTCAGGATTATTCTTGCCGTTTCAACCTCAAAACAAGGGTCGTCAGTAAGCGAAACCCTGATGGTTTCGCCAATTCCATCAGCCAGAAGTGCGCCGATACCAATTGAAGACTTCACCACACCACCCTTATATGTTCCGGCTTCCGTAACGCCCACGTGCAAAGGATAATCAAACCTCTCACGAGCTAAGCGATAAGCATCAATGGTCCTTTTTACATTTGAGGACTTCATTGAGATAACAGTGTCAAAAAATCCGTACTTCTCTAATATCTTTACGTGTCCCTCGGCGCTTTCTACCATTGCCTCCGCCGTGGGTGCACCATATTTTGCAAGGATTTCTTTTTCCAGCGAGCCTCCGTTTACGCCTATGCGAATGGGAATATTCCGCCGCCTTGCCTCATCGGCAACAGCCTTTGCTCTGTCCTCGCCTCCGATGTTTCCGGGGTTTATGCGGATTTTGTCAGCCCCCCGCTCCATGCAAATAAGCGCCAGTCGCCAGTCAAAATGAATGTCCGCAACAAGAGGTATATCTATATTCGATTTTATGTCAAAAATGGCTTTTGCGCTCATCTCATCAGGAATGCCCACGCGCACAATATCACAGCCTGCCGCCTCAAGCTCCTTTATCTGAGCTATTGTGGCACGGGCATCAGCCGTATATTTATTGGTCATTGACTGGACGGCAATTTTTTCACCGCCGCCGATTGTCACGTTCCCGATTTTTACCTTGCGGACCTCTTTCATAAAAAATTCCTCTTTCAATAAGTTTATTTTTCCAATGCCATAACCTTGTTCACTCTTGTTTCGTGTCTTCCCCCCTGGAAAGACGCCTCAAGATATGCATTCACAATTTCAAGAGCCAAATCACAGCCGGTAATCCTCTCGCCAAGACAAATTACGTTCGCATCGTTGTGCTCCTTTGTCATCCTTGCGCTGTATGTATCCGTAACGTGCGCCGCGCGGATGCCCTTTATTTTGTTTGCCGCCATACTCATTCCAATACCCGTTCCGCAAACAAGGATTCCCTTTTCACATTCCCCTGAAACCACTGAGCCGCATACCGCTTTTGCAATATCAGGATAATCGCAGGAATCCGCTGTGTATGTGCCAAAATCCTTATACTGAAGCCCCTTTTTGTCAAGAAATTCCTTTATGATGTTTTTAAGATTTATACCGCCGTGATCTGAACCTATTGCAATCATTTTCATTCTCCTTTTGTTTTTACTGTTATATAAATAATAACAAATTTAAAGTCAAATATCAATCTTTTTGACAAAAAATATTATATGTGTTATTATATTATATAAGAAACATTACATAAAAGGAAAGGCAGGAATTTATATGTCATATATAAAGGAATACGAGCTCTGGCTCCAAAACGTCAGCGAGACTGAACAGAACGAGCTTGAAATCATAAAAGATAACGACAAGGAGATAAAGGAGCGCTTTCACGCATCGCTGGAATTTGGAACAGCAGGTCTTCGCGGAATTATAGGCCTTGGCATAAACCGTATGAATTCCTACGTGGTTGCCCGTGCAACACAAGGGCTTTCAAATCAGCTGAAAAAAACAAACCCTGACGGAAAAGACCTTTCCGTATGTATCGCATACGACAGCCGCAACAAATCAGAAGAATTTGCAAGGACATCAGCCCGTGTCCTTGCTGCCAATGGCATAAAGGCTTATATCTTCCCTGAGCTCAAACCCGTGCCCGAGCTTTCGTTCTCGGTTCGTTTCAAGGGAGCGTCTGCAGGAATTGCAATAACAGCCAGTCACAACCCCGCAAAATACAATGGCTACAAGGTTTACGGAAGTGACGGAGCACAGCTTTCTCCCGAGCTTGCTGCCATTGTTCTTGACGAGATTGAAAAGACTCCCATGTTTGGCGGGGCAAAAATAATCGACTTTGAAGATGGTCTAAAATCCGGAATGATTGAATTCTTGGGCGAAGAGACCGAAAATGCATACCTTGACAATGTTTTGGCGCAGAGTCAGAATCCTGAAATAGTGAAAAACTGTGGAAAGGATATGAAATTTGTCTATACCCCACTTCACGGCTCAGGAAACAAGCTTGTACGCGCGGCACTTGGGAAACTTGGTTTTGAAAACGTTCTTGTGGTGAAAGAGCAAGAGCTGCCTGACGGCGACTTCCCAACGGTTGCGTCTCCAAACCCAGAAAACAAAGAGGCGTTCACCATTGCAATTGACCTTGCAAAGAAAAACGATGCCGATTTAATTATTGGTACCGACCCTGACTGCGACCGTGTTGGAATTTTAGTCCGTGACAAATCAGGAGAATACGTTGCCCTCACAGGAAACCAGACAGGCGTTCTCCTTTGCGAATATATCTTATCAAGCAAAAAGGAAAAGGGCACTCTTCCCAAAGACGGCTTTGTGGTTAAAACCATTGTTACCACAAACCTTGCAAAAGACATCTGCGACTTTTATGGCGCAGAAATGAAAGATGTCCTTACCGGCTTTAAGTTCATAGGCGAAAAAATAAAAGAAGCCGAGGAAACCGGAAAAGGCACATACCTCTTTGGTTTTGAAGAAAGCTATGGCTCGCTTACCGGAACATATGCAAGAGACAAAGACGCAGTTTCAGCAAGTATGCTCATTGCCGAAATGGCGGTTTATTACAAAGAAAAGGGGCTTAGCCTTTATGACCAGCTCCAGAAAATTTACGAAAAGTATGGCTTCTATCACGAGTTTGTAGAATCCATCACCATGGAGGGTCTTGACGGAATTGCAAAAATCAAAGAAATAATGGAAAATATCCGCCAAAATCCGCCCAAAACTCTTGGAGGCAAAAAAGTGCTGGCAGTCCGTGATTACAGCACATCTCTCCGCACCGACACCGAAAGCGGAAAAACCGAAGAAATTTTCCTTCCAAAATCAAACGTTCTTTATTTTGAGCTTGAGGACAAAAACAACTTTATCGTTCGCCCCTCGGGTACAGAGCCAAAAATCAAGCTCTATTGTCTGCTTCAGGGAAAGACACCTGACGAAACCTCAAAAATTGCAAAGCTTTTGGGCGAAGACATTAAAACCCTTACAAAATAAAAAAGAAGCACCTGCCCAAAAATTTTGGGCAGGTGCTTTTCGTTTGACTGTCTTTAAAAAGTTTTTCTTTGATTCTTCTCAAAGAAAGACAAAAAGCGCTTCCATATTCCTTTTGTTTTTAAATCCGGGTCTTCCTCTTGCACGTCCTTTAACTCTGCCAAAGCGGTGTTATCGGGAACATACTTGGGACAAATTTCACCCGTATACCTTGTGATGTACGGACAATCAGGGGATGTTTCGTCCAGCAAAAGACTTTCCCGTCCGGTTTTGCAGGTGGAACACAGTCTTTTCTTGGTTGTCATAAAAGCCCTTCTTTCTCTTTTAAAAACTACTGATACAATCTTATCTTAAAAATAGGTACAATAAAAATAAATACAAGAAAAATTCCGCAAAAATACGTCAAAGACGATGTGATTGTTACTCCTTCTGCGAGAAACACAAAGGTTTTTGCAATAGCAAAAAGCCACGTAAACCAAACATTGTTCATATAATGAAAGGCAATCCATATTGCACCTACAAACATTCCAAAAGCTACCAAATTATAGAAGAAATAATCTATCATCTGAAACATATCATCAAAGCATTCATTCAAGCAAGAAAGGGTGTAAATAGACACCAATATCACAGAAAAAAGCATAACTATGCCAAGAACTGTTTTGCTTTCGGGAATGTATGTATTGACGTGTAAAAAAGTAACCATTACCGATAAAAGCATTGTCGGAAAAAGAAGTTCCAAAAATCGCCTTATAATAACTCTCATCTTTTTTCTGTCCTTTTCTTTTTAAAGTGTAGGGGCAGCTTTTTGTTGCCGCCCCTTTCTCTTATTTTGATTATTCGCCTGGCTGTGTAAATATTGAAAATGGCTGCGATTCGAAATCTGTTGCCTGGAGCTTTACGCCGTTAACCTCTATTTCCGTTTGAGGACTAAAAATGTCCGCACTTGTTGTTATAATATCTTCAACATCAAAAGAAACAAGCTCAATTTCGGGTCTTTCATATCTTTTCATTATTCTGCACCTCCAGTATATGTTGAAAAATATCTTGTGAAGTTGGGTTCACAGAAGATTGGATTTGACCAGTAGGTTTTTTCACCGATTGTTACAAATCCAACGGCATAATATTTGCCTTCTGTGTTTTCAGGAATTTTATTTATATCACCATAGAAAGTTTTGGCATTACCTTCAACCGTACCCACAAAATTGTCCATATCTTCTGAAATCTTATCGCCCCTAATGAACTTAATGCCTGCCTTATCGATTGTGCCAACACCACCAAAGTGGAAGAGGTATCTCATAAGACCAAGCTTTTCGTTTGCTGACATATAATATCCGGCATCTATGTCTGTTGTCCATTGGGTATCTTCTTTGACGCCGTATGTGCCGTCACTGTTTGAAACAAGCTTGAAGCCATCTGCGATATATTCTTCTGCGATTGCTTCACTGAATATACCGCCTGAAACCGCTACATCTGTGTTTGCGTCAGCTCCATTAAGAACACCAATAAGGTTTCCTTCACCTGCACAGTCAAAGCTTCCGCCTTCGATGTTCATAACTGTTTCATTTGCTTCTGTAACAGTAGACATATTAGAGAATGGCCATACAAGAAGAAGGTTTGCCGCTTCGTTTGTGTTGCTGAATTCGCCACCTTTGATTGTAATTGTTGTCTTCGCTCCTGAATGTATATCCGTTACAATAGCATTTGATACAGCTTCAATTTTACCCCCGGTAACTGTAACTTCACCAAGAGAGTCTGCACCTGACTGATGCATCCAGATACCTGCTTTAGCAACAATTTTTCCGCCTTCCATAACAACAGAATTCATCTTTGCTTTGCTATTCTGGAAAGCTCTTATACCACGATAAGGTGAAGCGATTGTTCCACCTTTAACAACAACCTTTGTTTCTCCAAGAGTGCTGTTGTTATCGATGCCATACGCCATAGCAGAACCACCAAGATGTTCAATCTTACCGTTTTTAACTATCAATGTGCCGCCTTCATTTGAAATAACCGCTGACAAAGCATTCCAGCTCCGGTCATTCTCTGCAGTCAAAGTGATTGCACCTGTTCCAACGCTGTCATCAACTGTCAAAGTTCCTTTGTTTGTAATAAGAGCAAAGTTTCCTGATGCAGCCTTATCTGTTCCTGTTATTGTCTTTCCGTTAAGGTCAAGTGTAATGTCTTTTGAAACAACGATGCCGGTGTTTAACTCAATATCCTTAATTAGCTTTATTGTGTAACCATCTTCTGCTGCTTCAAGGGCTTCTTCAAGGGTTTCAAAACTGTCTACTAAAACAAGCTCTCCGCTTCTTGCCACGTCAGAAGGAGCCCAAAGCTGTACAGCGGCTCTTGCAGCTTTTGCAAAATCTTTAACAGCTAAAGTACTTGTGTCAAAATTCTCAATTGATTTAAGATCATCAAAGGAAGAACCATAATAACCTACACTTTGTGATTGAGGTCCGCCAATGATTGTATTAAAAGCTATAGTTTCTATAGTGGCATCGGGATAATTTTCAACATTAACACCGCCGTATGTATAACCAGCTTCAATACGCTGACAACCTCTGTCTAAACTGTCATCCCAAGCATATGTGTAATTAGCCCACTCTCCAATAGTGATATTAACATTATCCTTAAATGTAACGCTGCCACGGGGGTCAACTTCGTTTTTGCCCTCAAATAAGGTTGTCATACGGCCAATGAGCATACCGCACATTCTGTAAGAATACCATTTATATGCTGCTGTTACGTCATTATAACAATCAAGGCGGCAAGCAACATCTACATCTTCAAAGATATATTTCCCATCTTCATCTGCCTGTGCAAGAACACCTCCGATGGAGCTGTCAAATGAGCCCCAAAGTCCGGCGAGGACAACAGAATCGGTAACCGTAACTCCCTTGAATGTATAATTGCCAGCCTCAGACCATGCAACAATACCAGCACAACCGTTGTTATAGGTTGCAATTTTGCTGTTTGTTATAGTGATGTTTTCAAATGTACAATCACCTATAGCATGGCCTGTAATAGCTGCAACGTCTCCAGCCTCAACTTGAATTTCAAAACCTTCTACAGTTAAGTTTTTGATAGTTGCATTTTCTACAGTACCAAAAAGGCCTGCGGAACCGTAATTATCCCAATGATAATTGATATCCCAACCGCTTATATAAAGGTTTGAAATGGTTTTGTTACCACCATCAAATGTACCCTTGAATGAAGCCTTAGAAGCATAATCACCAATAGGCCTGAAAGTGGATGAGGAAACATCCTTTCCTTCATGATTGACATTGCTTTCTTCGTGGCCTTTAAGGTCAATATCTGCTGTAAGAGCAACATATTCGCCCTCATAGGTGTTACCTTTATTAACATTGTCTCTGAACCATATAAGCTCATCAACATTGCTAATCACGAATGGATCATTCTCCGTACCTGCACCCGACAGACCTGTTACCAGTTTGGCTTCTCCAGCAAACACAGTGAAACCCATTGTACTAAGTACCATTGCTACGCAAAGTACCATAGCCAAAAATCTTGTTTTCCTCATTTTTTTGTTTTTCCTCCTTTAAAAAATTTTGATATAAAAAAATAAGATTTTCTCGCATTTTTGATGCTTTAAATGTAAATAATATAGGAAGAAAGTTTAAAATCTCTTTCCCGAAATGTCCTTAATCTTAATATTTAAGGAAAGGGAAAGCGGTTTTTCTTTAGAAACGTTGAAAGACAGTTTTTTGACCACATCTTTTGACGGATATTTTATCCCGTAAAAAGCTCTGCCACCTTTTTCATTTCGTTTATTTTGTGCTCTTTGAGTGAATGAGCATAAATGTCAAGAGTTATTGAAACCGATGCGTGCCCCAAAATTTCAGAAAGGGTACGATAATCCATACCCACCTCAAGAGCACGGGTTGCAAAAGTGTGCCTGAGGGAATGATATTTGATGTCAGAGAGCTGTGCCTCTTTGATTTTATTTTTGAAATGCCTGCGATATGTCCTTACATCCATTGGTTTTTCTTTTTGGGAAAGTACATAAATTCCGTTGTTTTTTATTTTTTCAAGCTTTTCAAGAAGAAAGTCTGGAATTGGGATTTCTCTCCTCGACGCATTGCTTTTGGGCGGTATAATATTGAGCCCGTCTTTTGTCCTCACCTGAGTGCCGGTTACGCAAAGGCTGGAGTTCTCAAAGTCAATGTCGCACCACCTGAGAGCACAAACCTCGCCTATCCGAAGACCTGTATAAAGACAAATGAGAATTCCTATATCTTTATCCCCGCAAAGAGTTTTTTCAAGAGACTTTTGTTCATTCACCGAAAGAACCCGCACAAAAGCCTTTTCCTTAGGCGGAAGTTTCAGTTTTTTCCAGTTTTCTTCAATCAGACCCCTATTTTCAGCGTCTCTCAAAATCACTTTGAGTGTTGACAAAATACTGCGTGCAGATGCTCCTGAAAGATTTATCTCATTTACAAACCTTTGAAGCATTTCAGCATTTATCCTTTTTAATGATATTCTCCCAATGCTTGGAATTATGTGATTTTTTATATGACTTTTATAAATATTTAAAGTGCTCACTTTGATAGATGTTTGTCCCTTTTCCCAAAAACGTATCCACTCTTCCAAAGTTATATTGATCTCTTTTGATTTTTCCTTTTTTTCCGTCTTGCATTTTAATAGCTTTTCTTTTACTTCCCCATAGCTTTTTGAGTATATATATCCATAAACCGCTTTCCCGGACAGGTCATAGCTTTTTATATAACGTCCCTCATAGCGTCCATCTTTTCGTTTATAAATATTTTCTCCTCTGCGGGCCATTTTTTTATCCTCCTTTCTTTGACTAAAATTTTGACGGAAAAAAAGCCGGGTTTTTCAGTTTTTTTTGAAAAAACCTTGACTTTTCAAGGCTTTGGGTTTATACTTATTTTACATTTTTGACAGTTTTAAATATAAATACATATTTGAAGGGACTTTTTTGACCAACTTTCCCTTTCCTTAAATATTAAGATTAAGGACAAAAAAACACCCAGCATAATGCCGGGTGTTTTCTATTATACTTTAAAAATCAGGGATTATTTTGTCGAAAAAAAAGATAAAAAAAAGATTGTAGTAAATTTACAATCTTTTTGTTTTTTTGTTATTTTTTTTGGCTTTTTATAACAACGGTGCTGGTTTCATCCACCCAAGTCACATCAGCCCCCAGAGCCTCTGCTATCGCTCTTGCGGGTACCATTGTTCTTTCGTTAAACAGAAAAGGAGCAACGTCCAAGGTTACAACCTCACCTACATCCTCAGAAGCCTTTTGAACAGACATTTCCTTTGCTCCAATTTTGAGAACCACAAGCATATCACCTTTGGTCGCAAAAATAAGCTCGTCCTCTCCCATCCAGGTGACACTTGCATCAAATGCCTCAAAAATCGCACGCATAGGGAGCATTGTTCTGCCGTTTATCAACTGCGGCGGGGTGTCTGTTGCAAGTTTCTCACCGTCTATTAAAACTGTAACCTCTCTGTCTGCTGCAAAACACGAAACAGACAAAAAAATCGTAAAACATACCAAGATTGCTAAAAACTTTTTCATATTTTCTCCTTTTCTCTTCTATTTCTTTATTTTACTGGCTTTTCGAGGGAAATTTTTCGGAGTTTCTTTTATTTTTTCTATTAAAATTATTTTTCTCACAATATCCGAGCAAGGAATTTTTATTTCCTTTATTTCTTTTATTTTTCCTCCTAAAGACCCAATTATCGCCTTTGCATCTTCTATTTCCTCATCAACTTCGTACTGTTTGAAGGCAGCAAATGTTCCTCCTACTTTCAAAAAAGGAATACAATATTCACTTAAAACTTTCAAGTTTGCAACAGCACGTGACACAATATAATCAAATTTTTCTCTGTATAATTTGTTTATGCCCCCATCTTCTGCTCTCATATGAACAAATTCCACTTTCTCAAATCCTATTTCCTCAGAAACCAATTTCAAAAAATTTATCCTTTTGTTCAGGGAATCCATAAAAGTAAAATCAAGGTCTTCCCTCATTATTTTTATCGGAAATCCCGGAAAACCAGCCCCTGTTCCCACATCAATTACTTTTGCATTTTCCTCGATTTCAAAAACAGAAAGGGGCGCAATGCTGTCGAGGAAATGTTTTATTGATATTTCCTCAGGTGAAGTAATCGCCGTGAGATTTATTTTTTCATTCCACTCAACCAGTAATTTCGAGTAAATATCAAACTTTTCAATTTTTTCTCTATCTATACTTAATCCTAAACAATCAAGTCCTTTTTCAAAAATTTCTTTATCCATAATTTTCACCCAGAAAGTTAAAAGAGAATGCAACAAGAATGAAGCACTCTCTTTTTTAAATTTAAAAATTTCTTATGCCTGAGGAGCATCTACAGGGCAAACACCAGCGCAGCTGCCGCAGTCAATGCAAGCATCAGCATCAATAACGTATTTGCCATCCCCTTCAGAAATACATGATACGGGGCATTCACCTTCGCAAGCACCGCACATGATGCAATCATCGTTGATTGTATAAGCCATTTTTTTCACCTCTTACCTAAAAATTATGAACATAATGCATAAAATCAACATTACAAGGTAATAATATATTATTTTTTTTAATTTGTCAATCTTTTTACTATAAAAACTTAACTTATCAACATTATAAAGTTAATAATTTATATTTCAGCTGTTAATAAATTTTAGAAATCTTTTTGTTTGTTAATAATGTTTATAACTTGAAATACTTTTCAACATACATATAAACACCTATAAAGTCAATAACAATCATTTAAAAAAACACTTTTTCACATTATTAACACCCCCAACAACAGCAACAACAACCTAAAAATAATAAATATATAATATAAATTAAAAGTAATAAAAAATATGATTTTTTATATTACCAAAAAAAACAGCCCAAAAATCGCAAAAAATGTTTGCATTTTGTAACCTTATATGATATAATATAAAAGGCTAAAAAGGATAATATTTTTACCAAAGAAAGGGTTTTGATAAAAAATGAACATTATTTGCAACAAAAATATACTTAACGAAGTTATTGCCTCTGTTTCAAAGGCTGTTTCTTCTCATTCAAACTTTCCTGTCCTTGAAGGAATTTTAATAAAAGCAGAACTTGACGGAACTGTTTATTTCATTTCAAATGATATGGAAATGGGTATTGAAGCAAAAATTGAAGCTCATGTTATAAAACCGGGGCAGACTGTATTAAATGCAAAAATGCTTGGAAGTATAATAAAAAATCTCCCCTCAGATGATGTTTATATCGAAACAAACGAAATAAATTGTTGTACTATTAAAAGCGGAAATTCAAAATTTGAAATTATGGGCATGTATCCCCTTGATTTTCCTGAGCTCCCTTCGGTAAATGCTGAATATATGGTAAAAGTCAACAAAAAAATGATAAAGGAAATGATTTCAAAAACTATTTTCTGTACATCCTTAAGTGACAACAGACCTGTTCTCAAAGGATGTCTTGTTGAAATTGATGGAAATATAATAAGAATGATAGCAACAGACGGTTTCAAAATGGCTGTCAGAACATATCATCTTGACAAAGAATATGAATACAGAAGATTTATAGTTCCTGCAAAAACTTTGTCTGAAATAAGCAAAATTTTAAAAGAAGACGATGATTTTGTTGAGATTTCCTGTACAGCAAAAAACGCAGTTTTTGTTTTTGAAAATTATAAAATTGTGACTCGCCTGATTGAGGGTGAATATATAAAGTATGAAAGTGCGATTTATAATGATGAAAGCTTTGAAATTGAATGTCCTCTTTATGAACTTTTTGACAGTGTTTATCGTGCATCACTGATTATAAATGGAAATTCAAATGATGCTCCTGTAAAGCTTAAAATAAAAGAAGATAATATAAATATTTCCTGTGAAACCATTGTGGGAAATGTAGATGATAATATTTCTGTTGAAACAAACGGCGGAGAGATTGAAATTGGTTTCTTTAATGAATTTATTCTCGATATACTCAGGGCTTGTGACGATGAAACAGTAAAAATTAAATTCAAAACAAGTGTAAGTCCGATGATTATTACTCCACTTGAGGGAGATAAATATCTTTATCTTCTCCTTCCCAGAAAACTGAAATGATAGTAAAAAAAATAAAACTTCAGAATTTTAGAAATTATAAGAGTGAGGAAATTGATTTCTGTAAAAATATAAATATAATTTATGGGAATAATGCCCAGGGAAAGACTAATATTCTCGAGGGAATTTATCTTTTTTCTCTTGGAAAATCAAACAGAGCACAAAAAGATGATGAAATGATAAAGTTTGAGGAAAATGAAGCATCTTTAGAGTTGGATTTTTTCTCAAGAGAAAGAGAAAACTTTGGGAAAATAGATTTAAACCGAAAAAAGAGAAAAAAGATATTTTTGAATGAAATTCCCGTGAAAAGAAACAGCAACCTTGTTGGGAGATTAAACATTGTTTTTTTTGGTCCTGAATATTTAAGTTTGGTGAGAGAGGGTCCAAAAAACAGGAGAAAAAATCTTGATATTATGATAAGTCAGCTAAGAGTCAAGTACATGAACAGTCTTTCTGATTATAAAAAGCTGATTGAACAAAAAAGTGCTCTTCTAAAAGACGATAAAAAAGATAAAATTTTTCTCTCAGTGTTAAATGAGAAAATAATTGCTCTTTCAATTTATCTCATAAAAACACGGTTTTTATATGTAAAAAAAATTGAGGAAATATCAAAAAAAATTCAGCTTGAAATTTCTGAGGGGAAAGAAAATCTTGAACTTGAATATATCTCTTGTGGGATGAACATTGATGAAAATAAAATAGCAAATCTTGAGGAAATTTTAAAGAAAAAAGCAGAAGAACTGTTCCATAGGGAGGAAAAATATTGTGAATGTATTTTTGGTCCTCACAGAGATGATATTGATTTTAAAATAAACGGTCAAAGTCTCAAGCTTTTTGGTTCTCAGGGACAGCAAAAGACAGCGGTCTTGGTTCAAAAGATTGCTGAGGTTGAGTTATTCCGCGAGGAAATAGGGGAATATCCCGTGCTTCTTCTTGACGATATAATGAGCGAGCTTGATTCCAAAAGACAGGATTTTGTTTTAAATAAGCTTTCAAATATGCAGATTTTTATTACCTGCACAGATGCTGAAAGATTAAAGGTTTTAAAAGATGCAAAGTTTATAGAAATTGAAAAAGGAAGTATGAAAAAGTGTACCTGCATTTAGGCTGTGATACGGTTGTTAACACAAAAAATATAATATCTATTTTGGACCTTGAAAGTACTTCAGTTTCAAAATTTTCAAAGGAATTTTTTAAAACTGCCGAAGAAGAGGGTTTTGTTAGAAACGTGTCCGAGGAAATTCCCAAATCTTTTGTGGTATGTGAGGAAAACGGACAGTCTGTGGTTTATATAACAAACATTTCCACAAAGGCACTTATGGGAAGAATTAAAAAATACAAGGATTTTTAAAATATATTAAAAATTCGGCAGAAAGGTAAGGGGTAAAAACTATGGAAGAAAATATTACCAAAGTATCCGAAGAAGTATCCTATGATGAGAGTAATATTCAGGTTCTTGAGGGGCTTGAAGCAGTAAGAAAAAGACCGGGTATGTATATAGGGTCGACGTCTGCACGCGGTCTTCATCATCTGGTTTACGAAATTGTGGATAACTCTATTGATGAAGCCTTGGCGGGATATTGTAAAGAAATTCAGGTAACCATCAAGGAAGATAACTCCATTACCGTACGTGATGACGGACGTGGTATTCCTGTGGGAATTCAGTCTCAAACCGGACTTCCTGCTGTTGAGGTTGTTTTCACAGTTCTCCATGCCGGCGGAAAGTTCGGCGGCGGCGGATACAAGGTGTCCGGCGGTCTCCACGGCGTTGGTGCTTCTGTTGTTAATGCCCTTTCTGAATATCTTGAGGTTGAAATTTGTGATGGAAAGCACGTTCACTATCAAAAATACGAAAGAGGAACAAAGCTTGATGAACTGAAAGTTATCGGCGAAACTGACAAAACAGGTACATTTGTTCATTTCAAGCCCGACCATCAGATTTTTGAGGAACTTGTTTATGACTACAAAACACTCCTCACAAGACTTCGTGAACAGGCATTCTTAAATGCAGGCGTAAAAATCGTTTTGAAAGACGAAAGACCCGATGAAAGAGGAAACCTCAAAGAAGATGTTCTTCATTATGAGGGCGGAATTCGGGAATATGTTGAATATTTAAACCGAAACAAGACTGCAATTCACGAAAATGTTATTTATGTAAATTCTGTTCGTGAAAATTCCGAGGCTGAAATTGCTATTCAGTATAATGATGGTTATACCGAAGACATTATGAGTTTTGCCAACAACATCAACACCACAGAGGGCGGAACTCACGAAACAGGCTTTAAAGCAGCACTTACAAAGGTTATAAACGATTATGCAAGGAAATATAAACTCCTTAAAGAAAACGAGGAAAACCTCAAGGGTGAAGATACCCGTGAGGGAATTGCCTGCGTTATTTCGGTAAAGGTTACCGAGGCACAGTTTGAGGGACAGACAAAGACCAAGCTCGGCAACAGTGAAATGAGAACAATCGTTGAAAAAATGGTCAACGAAAAACTTAGTGAATTTTTTGAAGAAAATCCCGCTGTTGCAAAGATAGTTGTTGAAAAGGCAATGACTGCATCTCGCGCGCGCGAAGCCGCAAAAAGAGCAAGAGACAACACAAGACGAAAATCTGCTCTTGAAAGCAGCACTCTTCCGGGAAAACTTGCAGACTGTTCATCACGAGATACAGAATTTACTGAAATATATATCGTCGAGGGTGACTCTGCGGGAGGTAGTGCAAAACAGGGCCGTGACAGAAGATTTCAGGCGATACTCCCACTTTGGGGAAAAATGCTCAACGTTGAAAAATCCCGCATTGACAAGGTTTTTTCGAATGAAAAGCTTCTTCCGGTTATTACAGCACTTGGTGCAGGAATCGGTCCTGATTTTGATGTTTCGAAAATCAGATACGGCAAGGTTGTAATTATGGCCGATGCCGACGTGGACGGTGCACATATAAGAACACTTCTTCTGACATTTTTCTTCCGTTATATGGAACCACTTATCCGTGAGGGTCACGTGTATATTGCACAGCCTCCTCTTTACAAGGTTTATAAGGGTAAAAAGGTTATTTATGCATACAATGATGATGATTTGAAAGAGGCTCTTGAGCAGATTCCGGAAGCATCAATCCAAAGATATAAGGGTCTTGGTGAAATGAACCCTGAACAGCTGTGGGAAACAACCATGGACCCTGAAAGAAGAATTATGCTTCGTGTTGACCTTGAGGATGCAAGACGTGCCGATGAAATCTTTACAATTCTGATGGGTGACAAGGTTGAGCCAAGACGTGAGTTTATTGAAGAGCATTCACGCTCGGTTGTTAATCTTGATATTTAAAAATTGAACGTTGTTCAGTGACAAATAAAACACAATAAGGTGATTTTATGAGCAAAGCAGATAAAATTTTTGTGGATATGTGCCGTGACATAATAGATAACGGCTGGTCGGATGAAGAATGTGACGTCCGTCCAAGGTGGGAGGACGGTACCCCTGCCCACACAATAAAGAACTTCGGTGTGGTGAATCGCTATAATCTTGCTGAGGAATTTCCCATTCTGACACTTCGTCCAACATATTTAAAAAGTGCTATTGACGAAATCCTTTGGATTTGGCAGAAAAAATCCAACAACATAAATGATTTAAACAGCCATATCTGGGACAGCTGGGCGGATGAAAACGGCTCAATCGGGAAGGCGTATGGCTATCAGATGGGTGTCAAGCACAAATACAAAGAGGGCGAATTTGACCAGGTTGACAGAGTTCTTTTTGACCTCAAAAACAATCCATACAGCAGAAGAATTATGACAAACATTTATGTTCATCAGGACCTTGATGAAATGAATCTTTATCCTTGTGCTTACAGTATGACTTTTAATGTAACGGGAAACAAGCTCAATGCCATACTCAATCAGCGGTCCCAGGATGTTTTGGCAGCAAACAACTGGAATGTATGCCAGTATGCGATTCTTACCCATATGTTTGCGCAAGTCAGCGGGCTTGAAATTGGCGAACTTGTCCACGTGATTGCGGATGCTCACATTTATGACAGACATGTGCCTGTGATTGAAGAAATGATAAAAAGACCGCAGTTTGATGCTCCAAAACTCATAGTAAACAAAGAAATCAAAAACTTTTATGATTTTACGGTGGATGATTTCGTTTTGGAAAATTATCAGAAAAACGAACAGATAAAAAATATTCCGATTGCGATTTAGTGAGGATGAGAATATGAACATTATTGCAGCAGCCGACTTAAATTGGGGAATAGGAAAAAACAACGACCTTCTTGACAACATCCCTGAGGATATGAAATTTTTCAGAGAAAAGACCCTGAATAAAGCAGTTATTATGGGAAAAAACACCCTTTTGTCTTTCCCAAACAAAAAACCGTTGCCAAAGCGCCTCAATATTGTTCTCACTCGCGACAAAAGCTTTAATTGTGAGGGGGCTGTTGTTTGCCACAGCATTGAAGATGCCATAAAATGCGCAAAGGAAAGTTATAAAGATGAAGATATTTTCTTTATCGGCGGCGAAAACGTATACAGTCAGGCAGAAAAGTTTTGTGACACTGCATATATAACAAAGATAGACAATACTTATGATGCCGACAGATTTATACTGAACTTTGATGAAAAAGATACTTGGAAAATAGCAAGCGAAGAAATGCTTAAAACAGAAAAAGGCATTTATATAACTTTTATTACTTACAAAAAAATAATTAAAGATTAAAGGGCGAATTCAAATTGATTTTGTCCTTTTTGACTTAATAAGAAAGAACTGATTTTTATGATAGAAGTAAAAAATCTCACAAAAATTTACAAGATTTATGACAAACCGGGCGACAGAATAAGGGAGGCTCTTTTCCCAAAGAGGAAAGGGGATATTGTGCAGGAATTTTATGCCCTTCGTGACGTGAACTTTTCCATTGAAAAGGGCGAAACCGTTGGAATAATTGGGAAAAACGGTTCTGGGAAGTCTACGCTTCTCAAAATTCTTACAGGAGTAATAAACCAGACGACCGGCGAAAAGGTGATGGACGGTACTGTCTCGGCACTTCTTGAACTTGGTGCGGGATTTAACCCTGAATACAGCGGAATTGAGAATATATACTTAAACGGCACCATTATGGGGCTCAAAAAAGAAGATGTTGACAAAACCGTTGATGATATTGCGGCGTTTGCCGAAATCGGTGATTTCATAGAGAGACCCGTCAAAAACTATTCCAGCGGTATGTTTGTGCGACTTGCTTTTGCTGTTGCCATCAATTCTGACCCCGATATCCTCATTGTTGATGAGGCTTTGGCAGTGGGTGACTATCGTTTTCAGGCGAAATGCTACAACAAATTTGAAGAACTAAAAGAAAAAGGCAAGACCATTCTTTTTGTAAGTCACGACGTGGATGCGGTGCGTAGATTTTGCACCCGTGCCATCTGGCTTGACAATGGAAAGCTTATTATGGACGGTGACGTGAGCGAGGTTACGTCAAAATATATGGAGTTTATAACCAGCAACGAAACCGATGCCGAGGCGTGTGTCAAGGGACTCAACAAAAAAACGGAAGAACTTCTGGAACAGGAAAAGGAATTCAATGAAATAAACCGATTTGGCTCAAAGGTGGGCTGTATAAAAAATGTCAGAGTATCAAGAGGAGACAAAGAGACCGAGGTCTTTATGTCAGGGGACACGGTGACGGTTGAGGTTGTGGCGGATGTGCCCAAGGAGGCTGACCTTTCAAGCTGCGGACTTGCCATTTCCCTGAAGGACAAAAACGGAATGGATTTGATGGTTGCGGCGCTTCATGATTATGATATGAGATTCAGGCATCACGGACGGAATATTGTGAGGATAACCTTTCCTGCATACTTCAATGTAGGGGAATATACACTTACAGCAGGGCTTGAAATACGTGATACTTTGCCGATTTCTTATTACGATTATATCGAGGGTGCGGCATATATAAAAATAATGTGCGACAGAGAATATTTCGGCGTACTCAAAGTTCCGTCAGAAATAACTCTTGGAGAATAGATATGGAAAATTTGAACAATGCTCAAATGGGCGGCGAAGAAAAATTGAATAGTGAAGACCTTCGGGCGTGTCTTTTGAAAAAGGATGAAGAAATCCATCAACTGAAAGAACGGATAGAGGCAGACCGAAATGCCATTATGCAAATTCAGTTCGAGGCAAACCAGCACAAACAGGAGGAGCTTGATCTTCGGGAAACATATGTCTGGAGGGCAGGTCTTCGGGTTGAAAAAATCCTTCAAAAAACGGGTATTTCCTTTATTCGTTCTCTTTTGGTTCTGTCGGATTACAAACGGATGGGTCTTTGGGTTACCATCAGAAAAGGCATAAACGAGGGGATGCGCCGTGAAAATGTGAAGCGCAACAGAAAACGAAAAATAGAGCTTGGGATTGCCAAGTTCAGAAGATACAAAAAAGAGCGAAATGCACTGGACGAAAAGTTGTGTCAAAGAATTTCCGTTCCGCAAAAAGACGGACTTGTTTCGGTGGTGCTTCCGGTTTACAACGGTGGTGCAATTTTGGAGGAGTCTATCAAATCGGTACTTTCTCAAAGTTATGAAAACCTTGAACTCATAATTGTGAACGACGGCTCAACCGACCAAAGCCTTGAAACTGCGAGACGTTTTGCGCACAATGACGCCCGCGTAAGAATTATAAGTCAGGAGAACAAAAAGCTCCCCACCGCGCTGTCAACAGGCTTTCGTGAGGCAAAGGGTGAGTTTCTCACCTGGACCAGTGCGGATAATATTATGCTCCCAAACTGCATAGAGGTTTTGGCAGAAAACCTCAAAAGAAAGCCTGAAACCGCTATGGTTTATGGAAACATGCGGCTTATTGACAAAGATGGAAAGATAAAAAGAGGTCATTTCTGGTTTGAAAAACCACTGTTTTCGGGAAATGTGTGCTTTCCAAAGACAGCTGATGCCTTAAATACTTTTGCAAACAACACTATCGGTGCTGCGTTTATGTACAGAAAGTCAGCTCTTTATATATTGGAGGATTACTCAAGATTCAAGACCAATCTTGAGGATTATGACTATTGGATGAGGATGAATTCACTTCTCAAGATTGAGCATACCGACGAGGATGAACCCATTTATCTTTACAGAATACACAGCGAGTCGCTGACTGCTCATGACAAAGAGCTGGGCATAACAAAAAACCGATACAAGCTTATGGTTCTTGATGATTTCAGGCGTGACTTTTATATGTCGTCTCTTGTGTGGGTTATTGAGAGCGATGACGAGGAAAATCCGTATTTTAAGGCTTTCAAGGAGGCTGCAGAAAAGGCAGGGCATATGATTATAAGCCGAAAAGACGCAAACGACTGTCAGGCTCCGGAGGTTTATTCCTGCTTCTGTTTTGCTTATTTCGGGAATCCTGAAAATTCGAACGTTGATGAAATAAAAGTAAATCTTTCAGGGTCTGTCCTGGTGTGCGACAAGCTTTGTGACAGTGACAAGTTTGATTTAATGATAACAACAAATAAGGAAGAGGAACTTTCGGCGCTTCCGGACTACCGCGGCTGGTTTTTTGCGGACAGTGGAAAGTCGGTTTTTGGCCTTGCTGACACAAAAATTAAAAACAAGATTCTTTATTCCCTTGAAGAAATGATTGACGAGCCTGAAAAGTGCGAAAAGAAAATTTCCATTATAATATGCACATATATGCGTGGCGAAAAGCTTATAGATGCAATATGGTCGGTTATCCGGCAGTCCCTTAGCAAAAAGGAATATGAAATTATTATTGTGGACAATGCTCCTTTTACCTCGGGAATTCGCAAAGATGTGGAGCTTTTCCGGGAAAGATACAAAGAATATGAAGGGTTTATACGTTATATTGCTGTACCTCAAAAAGGTCTCTCTTATGCCCGAAACGGCGGTATGTGGAATGCCAAGGGCGAATATCTGTTGTTCCTTGATGATGATGTTTTGGCGGATTATTACAATCTTGAGGAGATTTATTCTGGATTCAAATATCATCCCGAAGTGGGCATTGTTGGCGGCCAGGTAATTCTTGACAGACCGTTCCCGGCACCTAAAGTTCTCAGGAAGGGCTGGGAAAGTCTTTGGAGTGAATTCAAGATTGGCGGAAAGAATTTTTATGAAGCGTCTCAGCAGTTTGAATTCCCCTATGGTGCCAACTATGGTGTAAGACGCTCGGCAATCTGGCGTGTGGGCGGATTTCGTATGTGTTATGGCAGAGTGGGTAATGACTTTGCCGGCGGCGAAGAAACAGCTCTTGCGTTCAAGATGCTGCAGATTGGCTATGGAATAGGTCTTCAGCCCAGAGCAAAGGTTTTGCACAGGGTTGACCATTCACGATTCACCCACGAACATGTGAAAAAGACAATCCGTGCTGGTGTTCTCACCACATACAGATTTTTCTGCGATTTGCATACCGACATTGGCTGGACAAAAAGATATGTGAAAAAACAGATAAAAATATGCAACAAGGAAATCAGCATACTGAGCCGGAAAAAAGCGGACTCTTTGGATATTTTCTTCAAGAAATGTTATCTTGATGCTTGGATGCGGCTCCTTGATTATATGGAAGAAATAAATACAGAAAGGTAGAATCTAAATGCTTGGCACACTTAAAAATTTCATTTTCGGGGCGGGCAAGCCTCAGGCAAAACCTTTAAATCTGTATCAGTATAAATTTTTGAGATACAAAGATGAAAGGGATACAAGGTATCCTCTTGACCTTACAAAAGTTCACGTTCCTCAGAAAGATAATATGGTATCGGTAGTCCTTCCGGTTTACAACGGCGGGGACATTCTGGCGGATTCCATTGAGTCGGTTCTAAGGCAGACATATACAGACTTTGAGCTTATAATAATAAACGACGGCTCAAAGGATGATACCCTGAAAATTGCTCAGAGCTATGCCGAAGAGGACAGCAGAATAAGAGTTCTCTCTCAGGAGAATAAAAAAATTCCAAGAACGCTGTCCAGGGGTTTTCGTGAGGCGAGGGGCGAGTTTCTTACCTGGACCAGTGCGGACAACGTTATGGATGAGGATTTCCTCGAAAAAATGGTCTGCGCAATGAAAGAAAACCCCAAAACCGCAATGGTGTGGGGGAATATGCGTCTTATAGACGCCAAGGGCAAAAAACTTCGTAAGCACGGCTGGTTTGAATATCCCATAGGAAGCAGCAATGTTATTTTTCCAAACAATGCCTGTGAGCTAAATACTTATGCAAACAACACCATTGGGGCTGCATTTATGTACAGAAAAGCAGCGGCTGAAATCTTGGGTTGTTATTCAAGTTATCGCCACACCCTTGAGGATTATGACTATTGGATGAGAATGAATTCGCTGCTTGACCTTCGGCATACGCCATTTATAAAACCGGTTTATTCATATCGCTGGCACGACGGCTCGTTGACAGCAAAGGACAAGGAGCTGGGCATAACCAAAAATCGTTATAAGCTTATGGTGTTTGACGATTTCAGGCGTGATTTTTACCTCATACCCCTTATCTGGTATGTGGAATCAGACGAAGAAAACAAGGCTCTGGCAGAAGAAATTAAAGCAAAAATAGATGAGGCACAAAACCTGAGGGTTGAAGAAGGGGACCTTGACAAGCTGTTCTTTGGCGGCGGTCCATCAAATTTCGTTTATATAAAGATAGGTGACGGACCTCAAAAAGAGGGACTTCCCAATGACGCAATAAAAGTTGGAATAAACGTATCAGACAGCGAGGCATTTGACTTTACGGCAAGTACTGCAGGAAAGGGAGAGTGTGAAGCTTATGTTTTTGACGATATTCAAACAATGTTTTCATTCATTGACGCAAAATCGAGAAATGATATGTTATATGCTATCGAGGGCAGAGTTGAAGAGCCGGAGCCGTATCAAAAAAGACTTTCAGTGGTGCTGTGCACACATAAAATCTCTGAAACATTAGATGACTGCATGGAGGCTCTTTGCAATCAGACAGCAAACAGCGATGATTTTGAAATAGTATTTGTGAGTAACAATTTCAGGGACAATGCACTGAAAGAATTTGTTCAGGAGAAAAAACAAAAATATCCTCATCTTGACATAAATTACATAACAGCGCCTCAAGCGGGGCTGTCCTTTGCCCGAAATGCAGGAATGTGGGTTGCAAAAGGTGAAATCATACTTTATGTTGATGACGATTCAATCGCGGACAAAAACGTATTCCGCGAAACGATAAAGGCTTTTGAGGGAAGAGAGTCTTTGGGTGCTTGTGGCGGTCAGGTTTTGCTCACCGTACCAAAGGAAGCAAATGATTTGGTGACCAAAAACACAATCGGTCTTTGGAGCAACCTTGAAATACCGGGAAGGGGTTTTCGCTATGCCAAGGATTACGGCGATTTTCCATATGGTGCAAACTTTGCGGTGAGAAATAATTGTCTTCGCATGATAGGAGGGTTCCGCTGCAATTATGGCAGGGTAGGCAACAATTTTGCCGGCGGTGAAGAGACTCTGGTTTGCTTTATGATGGAGCAGATAAACAAAAAAATCGGGCTCAATGCCGATTCAAAGGTTGAGCATCGGGTAAACCCTGACCGATTTACAAAGACCCATATCGAAAAGACGGCATATGCCGGGATAATGACCCAGTTCCGTTTGAGGCGGGATTTGTACGCGCCTCTTGACTGGAACGATATAAACATCCGTGAGCGTGCGCAAAAAGCCGAAAAAATGGCAAGGTCAGCAAAGGAAGACAGTGCCGATAAAGCCCTTTATGCAGCAACGGCAAAGGCTTTTCGTCAGGTGTTGGTTCAAAGACAAGAGGATTATGAATATCAGCTCAAAAACAAAAGGAGTTAGAAAGCGGGAAACTGAATTATGTTCAAAAAAATGCAATCAAAAATAGTTGTGATTTTTGTGGCATTGGTTCTTGCCATTATGCTTGTGGTGGGCGGATATATGTTCAACAGTACCGTCAAGATGTATACCAATGAATTCAACGAGCAGATGGACAAGGTTATGTCGGGAGAATTTGTGGTTGCTATGACAGACGCACTTCGGTCTGACCTTACCGAAATCGAAAAAGCAAACCGAATAAATACAGTTATTTCAGCATATTCCACACAGCTGGGACTTTCCGGCGGCCGTCAATGTGCGGTCCTCGATGCCCGCGACGCGTCAAGGCTTGTCACCACGGGGACGGGAGCTGAGCCATTTGAGAAGACCTCAAACATTCTTCAGTCCATGGCGGGGAAAGTCGGTAGGGGGACAAGTATAACCGCTGATTTTATGGATTATGCGTATTTTGTAAAAGGAAATGACGGCGGAGAAGATTATATTATATATATAAAAGACAACAAGCAAAGCATAAATGCACTTATCAAGAATATGCTTTATATAATAATTCAGGCGATACTTTTTGGTGCTCTTGCTTCGGTAATTCTTGGATATTTTCTTTCAAAAACCATAACGAATCCTATTTCTGTTCTCACCGAAAAGGCAGAGGATTTTGCAGAGGGCAACTTTGACTCAAACCTGGAGGTTTTTTCTCAGGATGAAATAGGAACACTGGTTGAAACCTTCAACTATATGGGCGGGGTGATGAAAGGCGCCATAAATACAGCTGCCAGCGAAAAACACAAGCTTGAAATTATCCTTGAAAATATCAACAACGGAATAATTGCATTCAACACAAATCAGGATGTCATATCCATAAATCAGGCAGCAAAAAAAATGTTGAACATCGATGAAATTGATGGTATCAGATTTGACAGATTTTTTGAAGATTTAAATACGAAAGTGTGTATGGCGGAATTTATATATCTTACAAGATTCCGCACAGAGTTCCGCGAAATTGAAATAAACGGAAAGCACATAAAGGCATATTTTTTCCCTTTTAAAATGGAGGAAAACCGCGTCGCCGGCGTTGTTTGTGTGTTTACTGATGTTACCGAAGAATTCAATCTTGAAAAATCAAGACGAAAATTTGTGGCGGAGGTCTCCCACGAGCTGAAAACCCCGCTGACCACAATTGGAACGTATACAGAAACACTACTTGACAACTATCCTGTGGACAAGGATATGGAAATTTCTTTCCTGAAAACTATACAAAATGAAACCATAAAGATGACAAATCTTGTGAAAAATCTGCTTACACTTTCAAGGTTTGATGCACAAAGTGTTGAATTGAAGCTTGAAGCCTTTGACCTGGCAGAGATGCTTTCTGAGGTGGTTGAAACATTCAAGGTGCAGGCCGACACCAAGAATCAGGAGCTTTTGTATAATACGGTGAGTGCAATTCCTATGATTTATGCGGACAGGTTCCAGATTGAAAGAGCTGTTAAAAACATAATTTCAAATTCACTAAAATATACCCCTGAAAAAGGAAGTGTCAAGGTTTTTGCGGGATTTTTGAATAATCAGGCATATATAAAAATTGAGGATAACGGTATAGGAATTCCTGAAGAGGATATCTCCCACATTTTTGAAAGGTTTTATCGTGTGGACAAGGCTCGGTCAAGGGAGCAGGGTGGTACTGGTCTTGGACTTGCCATTGCCAAAGAGATTATTGAGAACCACAAAGGCTCAATTTCAATGGAGAGCCGGATGGGTGAATATACAAGGGTAACAATAAAGCTTCCAATCAATGCGGGATAAAAAATTAAACCACCGGAGAAAAAACCGGTGGTTTTCTGCAAAAAAATACAGAAAAGATAATTTTTTTACATTGACGAAAGCTTAAAAGTGGTGTATACTAACCGTGACAGGAAACAAGTGAGAGGAAAAGGAAATGGCTAAGGATAAAAAAACAAACACTTCCCTTTCGAAGAACAAAAAAGCCTTTCATGACTATTTTGTTGATGATACTTTTGAGGCGGGTATCGAGCTTTTCGGTACCGAGGTCAAGTCTATAAGAGAGGGGAAAATAAATCTCAAAGACAGCTATGTTTCTGTGAAGACGGGTGAAGCGTACCTTATCGGTGCACACATTTCGCCATACGAAAAGGGGAACATTTTTAACCGTGACCCACTCAGAAGCAGGCGGCTTTTGCTTCACAGACGCGAGATAAATAAGCTTGTTGGTTTCACGCAGCAGGAGGGGTATACCCTGATTCCGCTGGAGGTTTATCTCAAGGGCTCTTATGTCAAGGTGGCACTTGGTCTTTGCCGAGGCAAGAAGAACTATGACAAGCGTGACGCCATAGCAGAGCGAGAGGCAAAACGGAAGATTGACAGAGTGCTGAAGGAGCAAAGCAGATACTAAAAATAAAAGAACATTCACTTGTTACTGTTAAAATTACTTTAAATCCGGGGGCGCAATGGTTTCGACGGGGATTTTGAAGTGCTAGGCGCGAGCCGCAGTGGGTACTGCGCAAAAAACCCAAATTTTAAAATTAAACGCTAACAATAATTTAGCTTACGCTGCCTAAGTTATGGCGGCTGTCCTTCCCCGATTACCGCGTTTGGGTATAAGGGCATCAACACGAGCGGTGCACATGAACTTTGAAAGCTTTGACAAAGTCACGATTTTATGAAGCTACCGGCACAGATTGCCTGTCTTTGGGCTGTCTGTGTGGGGAATCTTAAACAAAGACTACGCTCGTAGCGCCGGGTATGGATAGGTTTTCGGACAGGGGTTCAATTCCCCTCGCCTCCACCACATCGCAGCAAACTACGCTGCAATAAAAAAGACCACCTTGCAGGAGGTCTTTTTTTTATATGTAATGTTTTTTGCAAAATGTTCCGCATAAAAGAAAAAGTCTTTCCCTGTTATTCTCTTGCGTTTTTGACTGTTGTCGCAATGGTCATTGCACAGACACGTTTCGCTCCAGCAGCCTTTAAGGCACGGGCACATTCCATTATGGTTGCGCGGGTGGTACACACATCGTCAATCAAAAGAACAATTTTCCCCAAGACTGCTTCAGGACGGGCTACAGAAATAGCCCCCTTCAGGTTTGTGAGTCTTTCAACATATGAAAGCTTTGTTTGCTTTTGTGTTTCGCGAACTTTCACAAGCATCTCATTTTCAAAAGGAATGTTGATTTTTGAAGAAAGGGTGTGGCAAAGCAGGTTCAGGCGGTCTGTTCCTTTGTTATTTGCTTTTCGCGTGTGGGGAGGTGCAGAGCAGATAAAGTCAAAGTTCTCGTCCGAATAGCATTTCTGAAACAGCTCACAAAGAAAATCTGCATATGTTTTTGAATATCCTTCAGTGCTCCAAACCTTGTATCGAACGATAGAGTCACGAACGTCATCGGTGTATTCAAAAGCTGACACAATGCGGTCAAAATAGTGAGACTTTCCCTCTGCACAAAAATAACAAAGCTGACGTTTTCCGTGGCTTACTATGGGTTTTCCGCATTTTTCGCAGCAGAGACGTTTGGACAAAGATGAAATGTTGTCTTTGCATTTATCGCAAATAAGAAGAGGTGTGTTGATTTCCATAATTTTTTCACAAAACACACACTCAGGCGGAAAGAAAAAGTTTTTAAGAAGTGCTGTGCTTTTGGCGAAAAACGTGTTGTTTTTGTTTTTCATTTGCTTTCTCCTTTTGCGGTTAAAAGACATCCAAAGTTTTTTGGCGGATTTTCTAATGATGATGGTGATGGTGGTGATGCCCCGCCGAAAAATTCGTTTCCATATGACAATGCTCCTCGTGACAATGCTCGCCCTCTTTTTCAAGCTCAAGGGTTGCATGACAGATACCGTGCTCTTTAAGTTCTTCACGCACCATGTGTTTTATCTGGTGCTGGTCGCCGTTTGTCACAAGATGCATGGTTGCATAATTACTTTGACCGTCCATGCTCCAAAGATGGATGTGATGAACATCAAGGACGCCGTCAATATCCAAAAGATGTTGCTGTATTTTTTCAAGATCTATTCCGTGAGGGATTTTTTCAAGAAATAAATCAAGAACTTCTTTCAGGTTTTTGAGGGCATTTATCAGGATAAACACTGCCACACCAATGGACAAAATTGCGTCAATAATCCCAAAATCAGTAAAACGCATCACAATTGCACCAATCAGAACTACAATCCAACCAAGCACATCCTCGAGCATATGAAGGTTGACAGCCCTTTGGTTCAAAGAATCGCCCTCACGGGTAACAAGGGCGGCAACAAAATTTACAACCACGCCAATTATGGCGAAAATTATCATTCCGTTATAATGTATTTGGGCGGGGTTTATAATTCTCTTTGCGGCACTAAACACAACTAATACTGAGCCAATAAGCAAAATAAGGGTGGTGATGACGCTGCCCATAACCGAAAATCTGGCATAACCGTATGTGTATTTATCGTCAGGTTGCTTTTTGCTCTTTTTTTCTAATAAATAAGAAGCACCAATGCTTGCAGCATCTCCCAAATCGTGAACAGCATCAGACATAATGGCTATACTTCCCGTGAAAAGTCCGCCTAAAAATTCAAAAACTGAGAACCCCAAATTCAGTATAAAAGCAATCAAAATATTTTTTTCTGTTTTCATAAATCCTCCCCTGATTATTTACATTTTCCAACTTTAATTCCATATATAGCGCTGCTTACCGCATAGGGTATCAGCAAAACAAGGCAAATGACGGTAAAAATCGGCGGAAGAAAAATGCTGATTAAGAAAAAGACACCCAGAATTACGGTTTCAAAGCCAATGAAACGGTTTATTTTCCTTGCTTTGTCTGCGTTTAAATCATAATCCTTGATATAATCAAGCTTCGGCAGATAGTTGCCGATTGAGATGAACATCACGCCCACAATGAAAGCGACAACAGCCCGCACATTTATCTTTGCACCAAGACCTATGCCAAGGGTAACAAACTGCAAAACTACAGTCATAATGGGAATAATCCATTTTGTCACCCTTTCAAACTTTATTCTTGAGCCGTGTTTTTTTGCATTTATATCATTTATTAAACAACAAATCCATTGAAGAACGACCATCAAGCACGGCATACCGAACACCACAAAGCCTTTTGGTGCAAAGTTGTCTGGATTGTTGTTTAAATCAAAATGAATTGCCATAGTGTCAGGTAGTTTTTCCCACAGAAAAAGTCCCATAAGAATAGACAAAAGACAAACGATGCTTGTTACAATCAAGGTTTTCCATTTTATAAATTTCATTTTTTCTCTCCTCCCAAATTATAAATCCATGTCAGTACGTCTTCAAAAACCGATGCGTTGAACTCATAATAAATATAGTTTTTATGTTTTTGTTCAACTATAAGGTCTGCGCGTTTTAACTTTGAAAGATGATATGAAACCGTGGCTCCCGTCAGGTCAAATTTCTCTGCAATCTCACCTGCCGACCGTTTTCCAGCTTTCAGCATCTCCAAAATATCCCGCCTCACAGGGTCGGAAATCGCTTTTAATGTTTCATTTATTGCCATTTTATCACCTCTGTTTAGAAATTTATCTAAATAGATTATATGTCAAGATCGCTCTGTTGTCAATAGCTATTTAGAAAAAAATCTAAATTGTTGAAATTTTAAGAGCCGCCATCTCTGGCGGCTCAAGTTTTTTTGAAGGCATCAATATTTCTTTTCTCCCGAAAGAATCATCATTTTGTGGCTATTTGGAAGAATTTCAGGTTTTACCACCTTTTCTTCCCAAATTTCAGGGGCAAATTCTTCCATTGAAATGGATATTGCGTCCTGAGGGCAGCCCCAATATTTGAGAAACACCTGGTTGATTTCGTCAACCACTTTTTTCTTGATTTCTTCATCCTTTGGATAAGCTTTGATTGAAATGTAAGGCATATTTCGCACTCCTTTATATAATATTTTTAAATTAAAGTTCTGTTTTCATCCATATATGAGGGCAATCCTCTTCATATTCTATCTCGCCATATTCTCTGAACCCAAGCTTTTTATAAAATTCTTTTGCGCCAAGCTGTGAGTGGAGGATAAGACTTTTCCCATTGATGCTGGTAACATATTTTTTTGCGTGCTCCGTGAGGAAGCTCCCGACGCCTCTATGACGATATTCCTCTTTAACCGCCAATCTGCCTAAGATAAAAACACCCCTCGTTTCGCTTTCAAAAACACGGCAAGCACCGATTGGAATATGGTTTTCAAAAGCTACAATATGAATCGCGACATCGTCCATTTCATCATAATCATAAGAAAAGCCCTGTTCAAAGATAAAAACTTCTTCGCGAACAGTTTTTGCATCTTCTACAAAATTTTCAAAAAACTTTATTTCCATTTTGCACCTCTTGAATTTCATCAATGTTCGGTTTTTGCTGAGTTTTACAGCTTTTCCTCGGCTCTTTTTTCGGCTTCTTTTTTTGAATATATGCAGCCGCAAAAATTTTGTCTGTAAAGATTATACTGGGCAGAAAGTTTGCATGACCGCTTGTAGCCCTCGCCCTTTTTGAAATCTGAGCAAAGATAATTTGTGCCATATTTTTCGCCAAGCTCAAGACCGATTTCGTTGAGCCACCCAGCATTTTTGTGGGGGCTTATTGAAAGGGTGGTGGTTACATAGTCAAAGCCGTTTTCTTTGGCAAAAGCCACTGATTTTTCAAGGCGCAACCAAAAGCATTTTTTGCACCGTGCGCTACCCTCGGGCAAATCTTCCATTCCATTTGTGATATTTTCAAATTCGCTACTGTCATAGGGCGGTGAAACAATGTTTATCTCATCAAGACTCATACAGAAAAGTAACCTTTGAAGCTCCTGAAGTCTGAAATCAAACTCTTCCCGAGGGGAGATGTTGGGATTATAAAAAAACAAAGTAATGTCAAAAACCCTTGAGAGTTCCTGAAGAACGGCACTGGAGCAGGGAGCACAGCAGGCGTGGAGCAAAAGCCTTGGACGGCGCCCTGAGGCTTTTATTTTTTCGATTTCCGCATCCATAATTTTTTTATAGTTTTCAGCCATTTTATCCTCCAAAAAATCACCCGTCAAAAACGGGTGACCTTTTTCTAAAAAATTGCTTTCTGGAATTGCCCGTGAAAAAGGGCATATGTTTCACTTTTTAATATCTCGGCGGGTGATAGGTTGAACTTCTGCGGCGTTTTCTTTTGCTCTTTTTGATTGCACGAACAAAGCCGATAACTATGAGCGCCACAAAGCCAAGGACCAAACCAAAGAATACATAGACAATGAGTCTGATAACCTTTATTCCCCAGAGCCATTCACCAAAGGTCTGGATAAAACCAAGAAAGTGGCGGTCAAGCTCAACTGTTGAAATGAGGTTGACTTCGCCAACCTTTCTGCCCTCATAATTGAAAATCGCTTTTCCTATTACCTGCCCTGATTTTATGGGGGCATAGACTTTTTCGGGGATTTCGGTGGTTATGGTTACCTTTTCTGTATCGCCGTTTTTGGGGAAAAGCGCATCAAGGTTTTCTTCTGCCGAAAGAAGTAGGTGGTCTGTTCCGTCTGCTGCCTGTTTCACCTTTACTTCGCCAAAAATATCGTCGCGTTTTGCCAAGCGCTGTGCCTTAAATTCTGTAAGTCCAAATTCAAGGATTGCCTTTGAATCGTTATGGGAGATTGAGATGTCTTCAGCGTTGAAGAGTACGCTGATAACAGACTTGTCACCATTTTGGGCAGATGACACAAGACAATATCCCGCCTCAGAGGTGGAGCCTGTTTTTATACCTGTTGCGTAGTCGTAAAAATAATAAGGATATCGCATTCTTGAAACAAGGTTGTTGGTGTTTATGAAATATCTCTTGTCCGACATATTTGTCGCGGGGAGATAAATATGAGCACATTCCACAATGCTGCGGAATGTTTTGTTTTTCATTGCAAAAAACGCCATCTGGGACATATCGTATGCCGTTGTATAATGCTGTGGATGGTGAAGGCCGTGGGGGTTTTCAAAACGGGTTGAAGAAAGCCCAAGCTCTTTCGCTTTTTCGTTCATCCTCGCAACAAAAGCCTCGATGCTTCCTGAAACGCCCTGAGCAATGGTTACTGCCGCATCGTTTCCTGAGGCAATGAGAAGACCCTCCAAAAGATTTATAAGATTCATTTCTTCGCCAACCTTAAGGCCTACGCTGCTTCCGTCAGGGTCAAGGGTGTCAAAAGCCTCTTTTTGAAGTGTGAGAGGCTGCTCAAGACTGATTTCCCCTTTTTCAACTGCGTCAAGAGCCACAATAGCGGTCATGATTTTTGTGGTGCTGGCAGGGAACATAACCTTTTCAGAATTTTTTTCATAGAGTACATTTCCTGTGTTTCCATCTATAAGAATTGCCGCTTCCGCCGAAATCTCAGGGGCAGCCACAGCACAAAGGGGGGCACACGAAAAGAACAGCAGCATGGCTACCGACAAAAGAGCAAAGTATTTTTTTGTTCCTTTTGCAAAAAGTTTTCTTTTCATTGTTCTCTCCTTTTGTTAGTTTTTGTTTTCTTTTTCGAGTTTGTCACGTTCTGCCTGAGAAAGCCGTACATACTGGGGCACAAGGTCGCCATAACCAATGGTTTCGCCCATTCCAAGTTTCAAGAGTCCGATTTCTGCCACCGCTCCGCCGAGGTTAAAGTTGTTTATTCTTGGTGCGAAAAAAGCACGGTCTCGAAGAGTCTCTCTTATTTCATCCTCAAAAACCAAGGTGCCGTCCCCCATAAAAAGAACATCCTTATTCGTGTTTTTAAGCTCATCAAGAAGGTCCGAAAGTGCAAGGGCGCGGTCGCTGCAAAGCCTTGTCATATCGCCTTTTTCCCCTTGGAACAAGGCGTTATACACCTGATTTCGTCTTGCGTCAAGTATGGGACAAAGGATTCCGTCAAAAAATTTTGATGGGAATGCCAGTGCTTCAAGGGTCGAAACCTCAATGCAGGGCTTCCTCGCCGCCTGAGCCAAAGCTTTCGCAGTAGCAACGCCAATTCTTACGCCTGTGAAAGAACCTGGGCCCACTGCCGCCGCAAAGGCGTCAACCGCTGACGGGTCAAGCTCTGCCGCTTCAAACATTTTTTCTATCTGAGGCATCAGCCTTTCAGAGTGCGTTTTATTCTGATTTAAAACCGTTTGTGCAACCATTATTTCATCGTTCACAAGCGCCGCAGTGGCAGCTGCACAGCAGGTGTCAATTCCAAATACAAGCATTTTATTTCTCCGTTTTTTCAATAAAAATCTCTCTGTAATCGTTTCCCTTTGAGGGGTCTTTTTTTATTTCCACCTTGAAATAACCTTGGGGCAAAACAGATTCAATGTTCTGTGCCCACTCCACAAGGCAAATTCCGTCACCAAAGAAATAGTCGTCCAGCCAGTCGCAGTCATCGGCTTTCACGTTTTCAAGACGGTAAGCGTCAAAGTGATAAACGGTTTTTTCGCCGCTGTATTCATTCACAATGGTGAAAGTAGGGCTTGAAACGTCGTCGTCAATGCCAAAAAACTCTGCAACGCCTTTGGTGAAAGCGGTCTTTCCGGCACCCAAATCGCCGATAAGTGCAACAACGCTGCCCTCGCCGAGGGTTTTGGCAAAGTTTTTTGCTATATCGCGGGTTTCCTGTTCACAAGTACTTACAAACCGTTCCATTTTGAAGAAATTCCTCTCAAAGTTATATATATATTATTTTAACTTTATTCTGTCTTAAAGTCAATACAAAACTATTGAATTTTGTCTTATTTTGTTGTATACTTATCCTATCAGTTTTGTTTTGACCCACAAAGCCGCCTTGTGCCCGTCAAGGCGTGGCTCTTAATTTTCGGGCAGAAAGGCAATGAATTATTTTGGCAAACAAAAGAGTTGACAAACACAACTATTATCTTGATATCGCTGAAACCGTGATTGAACGAGGCACCTGTCTCCGCAGGAATTTCGGCGCAATAATCGTAAAGAACGATGAAATCATTTCAACAGGCTACACAGGCGCACCAAGAGGAAGACAAAATTGTATCGACCTTGGCGTGTGTATCCGTGAAAAGCTTGCTATCCCCAGAGGCGAACGCTATGAACTGTGCCGAAGTGTCCATGCTGAAGCCAACTGTATCATAAGTGCAAAGCGCGGGGATATGATTGATTCCACCCTTTATCTTGTGGGAAAGGATTACAAGACGGGAGAAATCGTTGAAAACACCTCGAGCTGTTCAATGTGCAAACGCCTTGTGATAAACGCGGGCATCAAAAATGTTATTATTCGCAATACTCCCACGGAATATACAGTGGTAGACGTTTCAGACTGGGTAGAAAATGACGAATCGGTTGAAGGAATTTTTGGGTATTAAAAAAGAAAAACGGTCGCACAAGCGACCGTTTTTTGCTATTCTTCTTTTCCGTCAATAAGAAAATCGTAAGATACATCAAAAAGCTGTTTAAGGGCTTGCAATTCAAAGTCCGTTACATACCGCTTGTTTGTCTCTATACGCGTTATCACATTTTTGTCCATATCAATACCAACAAGCTGTAGTTCTCTTGCTAAATCCCGCTGAGAAAGGTTAGCGCGTGTCCTCAATTTCTTAAGTCTTTCGCCTATAAGATTTTTACTCATGGCACCAATTCGTTGTTTCATACATATCACCCATATAAAATTTGTATCATTTTTTGCACTTTATGTGTTGATTTTATATTATTTTTGTGATATAGTTGGTTGTAAAAGTGAGACAAAAATAATTTTGTCTAAACTTTTTTGTGGCCAAACAAGCGTAAAGAGGATAGCTGAAAGCTATCCTCTTTGCGTTAAATAAGTTTATAGATACTTGTTTTACCCCAACAAAACATCCGACACCAGCATCACACAAAAGCCCACTAAGAGAGCATAAGTTGCACCACGCTGGCTTCCGTGGGCGTGGGTCTCGGGAATCATTTCGTCGCTGATTACATAGAGCATTGTGCCACCTGCAAAAGCAAGGGCAAAGGGCAGTATCACCAAAGAGACACTTACCGCAAAATAACCTAAAAACGTGCCGACCACCTCGACAAGACCCGTAAGCATAGCACACACAAAAGTCTTTTTCGGGGAAACCCCGGCGGCTATCATAGGCCCTATAATTACCATTCCCTCAGGGATGTTCTGAAGTGCGATACCACCTGCTATCAAAAGTGCCTGACTGGTATCTCCTGAGCCAAAGCCAACACCTGCCGCTATGCCCTCGGGCAGATTATGTATGGCGATTGCCGATACAAAAAGCAGCACGCGGCTCAAAGAGGCGTTGTTGTGGCTTTCAGGTTCAGTTCCCACCATTTTGTGAAGATGCGGAACAAGTTTGTCAATAAGGTTAAGACAAACTGCACCCACAAAAATCCCTGCGGTGGTTACAAGAAGCCCCCATCTCCCGCTGTATTCGAGAGCAGGAAGAATAAGCCCGAGGATTGCCGCTGCAAGCATTACCCCCGCCGCAAAGGAAAGGACAATGTCAGAAAACCGATGGGACGCCTTTTTGAAAATAAAGCCAATAAGCGCACCAACCACTGTGGCGCCGCCCACACCCAAAGCGGTTATGAGTACCAATTTCATAAAAACACCTTTTTCTTATAAAACAAGTGACGGAGCAGTATAAACACGTGCGCCAAGCTCGCTGTTGAGCATATAAAGACTCTTGGGGTCAGAGCCGAAAAGCTCCATCTTTGAAATCAAGTCGTTGGCGTTTGTTTCTTCCTCTCCCTGTTCTTTTACAAACCAGTCAAGGAACTGCATTGTGCGGAAATCCTTTACCTCATATGCAGCCTGATATATGTCGTTGATTAAAGATGTAACATATTCTTCGTGCTCAAGACCTGCTTTAAGGACATCCATATCACATTTTAATTCTTTGTCGGGCTTTGCTATTGCTTCGAGAGTAACCTTCTCGTTGTTGTTCTGAAGATATTGATAAAAAAGCATCGCGTGGTCGCGCTCTTCCTGAGCCTGAATATAATACCAGTTTGCAAAGCCGTCAAGACCACGGTCTTCAAAATAATTTGAAAAATCTAAGTAAAGATATGCTGAATAAAATTCTTTGTTTATCTGTTGGTTAAGAAGTTCTCTTACCTTTTCGTTCATCATTTTTTTTATCCTCCAAACTTTAAAATTCAGGGGCGCAGCGCGCACTGTGCCCCTCTTTTTTATTCTTCTGAGAACTGGTCTTTGCCTACACCGCAAAGGGGGCAAACAAAATCCTCGGGCAAATCCTCAAACTTTGTTCCAGGAGCAATGCCATGTTCAGGCGCGCCGAGTTCTTCGTCATAAACCCATCCGCATACGTCGCATACATACTTTTTCATTTTTTTCACCTCCGTTTTATTTTATTATAATCAATGTCGTAGGAAACGGCAGAAAGCCGTTTTAAGCGGAATGAATTCCGCAACTTTCAAACCAAGGGTTTGAAAGCTACGCTTGATTGCAATAAAGTCGGCTTGTGAAAACAGTGTTTTCACAATAGTTTGCTAAAATTAGCAAACGGAAACATTAAAATGTTTCACCGGCAATTATTATTATTATCTTAAAACTCTATGGTTAAACCATATACCAATTCCTGTGCAAGCAAATCAATTTCCTTGCGACTGTTTTCGTCAAGTGCAGACAAAATTTTTACGTTATTTGTTGAAAAGTCAAGGTTTTTGCACTTTGAAAGCTCTTCTTTCATAATTTTTGAAGCCAAGGGTGCCCAGCTTCCGTTTTCTATGAGGGCAACCGTTCTGTTTTGATAGTTTCTTTCTGTTAGGTGGTCAATAAACTCCCTCATAAATGGGAAAATATCCGCATTGTAAGTGGTGGTGGCAAGAACAAGCTTGTCATACCTGAAAGCGTCTTCCGTGGCTTCTGCCATATCGCATCTTGCAAGGTCGTTGACAACAACTTTTTTTGCGCCCAGCTCTTTCAGCTTTTCGGCAAGGTAAAGTACCGCACGTTTTGTATTGCCATAAACCGAGGTATAGGCAATGACAATTCCCTCTTCTTCAGGTCTGTAGCTTGACCATTTGTCATAAAGGTCAATATAATATCCAAGATTTTCCGAGAGGATTGGGCCGTGGAGTGGGCAAATCTTTTGTATATCAAGGTTTGCCGCTTTTTTGAGAAGACTCTGCACCTGAGGACCGTATTTTCCAACTATGCCGAAATAATAGCGCCTTGCTTCACATGCCCAGTCTTCGTCTGCATCGAGTGCGCCGAACTTTCCAAAGCCGTCAGCAGAAAAGAGAACCTTGTCAAAGCTGTCATAGGTCACAAAAACCTCGGGCCAGTGCACCATTGGTGCTGTCACAAAAGTGAGAGTGTGCTTTCCGAGAGAAAGGGTGTCGCCCTCGCCAACTACAATTTGTCTTTCTTTAAAATCTGTGCCGAAAAAGTTTTTCATCATAGCAAAAGCTTTTGCTGATGAAACGATTTTGGTATCAGGATATGCCGTTGTAAATGTAAGAATACTTGCCGAGTGGTCGGGCTCCATATGCTGAACCACTAAAAAATCAGGCTTTCTGCCGTTTAATACTTTGTCAATATTATTGAGCCACTCGCCGCTGAATCTAATGTCAACCGAGTCCATAACAGCGGTCTTTTCATCATCAATGACATATGAATTATATGCCATTCCGTTTGGAACAATGTATTGTCCTTCAAAAAGGTCAATTTCGTGGTCGTTTACGCCTATATATTTTATGTCATTTGTTATGTTCATTTTTCTTTATCTCCTTTCAGTTTCTTTGGCAAAACGCTCGGCAAAAAACTTTGCCATATTTGGTTCAAAAACTGAACCATGTTCAATTTTTATATCGGGATGCTTCATTGTTTCGTTTATTGCAGCCCTGACAAAATCCACTGCCATTTGGGAGGCTGAAAGCATATCGCATCCTCTGAGAAGTGCGCCTGTGAGGACTGCCGCAAAAATATCGCCTGTGCCGTGGAAAGGTCTTTTTACATAACTGCAGTCAAGAATTGCTGGCTCGTTTTTTGTTTTGTCAAGAACCCCTACGCACATTTTGTTTTTTTCCGTCATCACCGATGTAACTGCCACGCATTTGGGGCCAAGGGCAGAAAGCTTTTCCATAATAACAAAAAGCTCATTATCTGAAATAGGCCCATCAGGAAAAGGCATATCCAGCAAGAGACAGGCTTCGGTAAGGTTTGGCGTTATCACATCCGCAAGAGCTACAAACTTTTTCATAGCACAAAGCAAGTCGTTCATTCTGTCATAATAAACAGTTTCTGCCTCTGAAAGCTCATTGTCACCGAGAACAGGGTCAATCACCGTCAAAAACCCTTGCTTTTTCTGATTTCTTATAAAGTCTGCCAAAATTTCGATTTGCCTTGCACTTCCCATATATCCTGTGCAAATTCCGTCAAAATTTATGCCCAAAGACTGCCAGTGGTTAAGAATTTTTGGCATCTCGTCGGTGAGGTCACAAAAAGTGTAGTCTTTAAAATGATAGGTGTGGGTTGAAAGGATTGCTGTAGGAAGCGGGCAAACCTCCACGCCCATAGCCGAAAGGATGGGAATAGATTCGGTAAGCGAAACCCTGCCAAACCCCGAAAGGTCATTGACCGCAATCACTCTGGGAATGTAACTTTTTATCATCTTCTTCTCCGTTCTGCCCGCAGAATTTGGGGCATTTCAATTTATCGGTCTGTATTCTGGAGGAGTAAAAGCTCGTCTTCTGTGAGCTCTCTCACTTCGCCAAGTTCAAGATTTTCATCAAGTTCAAGGTCGTTCATTTTTGTGCGTTTGAGGTATAAAACCTTATTGCCGACAGCTTCAAACATTCGCTTCACCTGATGGAATTTTCCCTCGTTTATCACAACCTCAGCAAGATATGGGAAACAATCACTTATTGTGGTGAGCTTTGCAGGCATGGTTTTATATCCGTCATCAAGGACAACTCCGTCCGAAAAAGCCTCAATATCTTGGAGCGTTACCGCTTTTTCGATTTCTGCCAGATACGTCTTTGGTATATGTTTTTTTGGAGAAAGCAGGCGATGTGCCAAATCTCCGTCATTTGTAAGGAGCAAAAGACCCTCGGTGTCAATGTCAAGTCTGCCCACGGGGAAAGGTTCAAAATGCAGATATTCCTCTGGAACAAGCTCGAGGACTGTTGGCGTCTTTCCGTCACGGGTGGCTGAAATGAACCCAGCCGGTTTATTCAGCATAAGATAAACAAATTCACGGTATGTTATCTTTTCCCCAAAGACAAAAACCTCGTCTTCTTTTGGTGAAACCACCGCATCAGCTTTGTCTTGAGATGAGCCGTTAAGCGAAACAGCGCCCTTTCGGATTAGCTTTTTTACTTCGCTTCTTGTGCCCACTCCGCACTCTGCCAGAAATCTATCAAGACGCATAAGCTTTTCTCCTTGAATAAAAATTTTTGTGTTTTCATATATTAGTTAAAGAACATTTTTGAAAAAATTTCCTTTTCACCCGGAAGTATTAAAGGAGGATGTCCCTTGATAGTATCAAAATCCCTCAGAAAACACCGTTTTGTCCTTGCCTCAATAGTCTGTGCAGTTGTTCTTATTATGATAATCGCAGGGCTTTTCAGCATAGACAACGCCACAAACGATATGATTGTGACATTTATTCAGGATTTAGGCTGGAAAATAGACGGCGTTCCGTCTGAAATCACCCACGTAACCCTTCCCGAAAGCTTTGATGCGGTTTATGAAACATATAGTGCAGTCCAGGCACATTCGGGCTTTCCCTTTGCAGATTTCAAGGGAAAGAATGTCACCCGTTACACATATAACGTCAGAAATCACAAAAAGTCGGCTTCAGACAAGGTAGTGGCAGGGGTTTTTGTTTATGAAAACACCATTATCGGCGCAGAAATTTCATCAGGAGGAATGAATGGCTTTATGCACGCCATAACAGAAACCTCCAACATTCTGTCCGATTGACATTTCTGTCCTTTTAAGTATACCACAAATTTATGCTTTGTCCATAGTTTTTCTTGACATTTTTATTGGTAAATAGTAAAATAATTTTATGCAAAAACTGTTAAAAATCGGGATAAGCATATTTATGCATTATTTCAGAATGTTCAGGAGGACAAATAAATGAAAATCGAAACAAAATGCATTCAGTCGGGCTATACACCCGAAAACGGAGAACCCAGAGTTCTTCCTATATACCAAAGTACTACCTGGAAATATTCTTCAACAGAACAGATGGGAAAGCTCTTTGACCTTGAAGAAAGCGGATATTTTTATACTCGCCTTGCCAACCCAACAAATGACGCTGTTGCAGCAAAAATAGCCGACCTTGAGGGTGGTGTTGCGGCTATGCTTACATCCTCGGGACAAGCTGCTTGCTTTTATTCAATCTTCAACATCTGCGAGGCAGGCAGTCACTTTGTTTGTTCGTCTTCGGTTTATGGCGGAACATTCAATATGTTTGGCGTTACACTGAAAAAACTGGGCATTGACGTGACCTTTGTTGACCCTGATGCAAGTGAAGAAGAACTGAACGCTGCATTCCGTGAAAACACCAGGGCGGTATTTGGCGAAACCATTGCAAACCCCGCACTTGTGGTTCTTGATATTGAAAAATGGGCAAAGGTTGCACACGCTCACAAAGTTCCCCTCATCATTGACAACACCTTTGCAACACCAATAAACTGCCGTCCTTTTGAATGGGGCGCAGACATCGTGGTTCATTCCACCACGAAGTATATGGACGGTCACGCAACAAGCGTTGGCGGATGCGTGGTTGACAGCGGAAACTTTGACTGGGAAGCAAGCGGAAAGTTCCCTGGGCTCACCACTCCTGACGAATCCTATCACGGCATTACATATACAAAAAAATTCGGAAAGGCTGCATATATAACCAAGCTTACCGCTCAGGTTATGCGTGACCTTGGCTCAATTCCGTCACCACACAATGCGTTTCTCCTCAATCTCGGTCTTGAAACCCTTGCTCTCCGTATGGAAAGACATTGCAGCAACGCTCAAGCCGTTGCTGAGTTCCTTGAAAAAGACCCCCGTGTTTCATGGGTGAAATATTGCGGACTTGAGGAAGACAAATACCACGCTCTTGCAAACAAATATCTGCCAAATGGCTCTTGCGGAGTTATCTCCTTTGGCGTAAAGGGCGGAAGAGAAGCGGCTGTTAAGTTTATGGATAGCTTAAAGCTTGCGGCTATCGTTACCCACGTGGCTGATGCAAGAACATCAGTTCTTCACCCCGCAAGCCACACCCACAGACAGCTAAATGATGCAGAACTTGAGGCAGCAGGTGTTACACCTGACCTCATAAGATTTTCCGTTGGTATCGAAAATGTTCAGGATATAATCGACGACATCGACCAGGCACTCTGTGTTGCTTCAAAATAAGAATTAGTGATGCATACAAAAAGCCGTGGCAACAGCCACGGCTTTTTCGTATATCAAAAACTGTCATAAAACACAACATCGCTGGTGGGGCGTACCTTTTGGTGCATATCAAGGGGTTTGCTGTCGGGATGAGGATAACCCATTACAAGAAGTGCATGGGGAATTATGTTTTCGGGTATATTAAAGGTCTTTCTCATAGCCTCGGGGTCAAAATGCATCACCCAGCATGAGCCGATGCCGAGGTTCTTCGCTTCAAGTATCATATGTGTTGCGACAATGCTTGCATCAACGGGTGCCGACTTTGCCCCATCATATTGACGGGTCCAGCTTTCGTCCACGTTGTAGCATACAAGCATAGCACAGGGGGCATCGAAATGACACTTTGTGCAGCCCTTTAATTTCGAAATTGTTTCATCATTGTTCAGTACAAGAATTCTCTGAGGCTGAAAATTACAGCCCGTGGGGGCTATGTGGCCTGCTTTTATTATTTTATCAATTATATCTTGTTCCAAGTGCCCCTTTTCAAATTTCCTCACCGAATATCTTTCGGTGATTACTTTTTCAAAATCCATGGTTTTCATCTCCTTATGGTTTAATTATATTATAAAAATCGTGGGTTTTCAAGGGGAAGTTGAAAAAATGGTGCCGTTGTGATATGCTTAAATATATTTTAATAAGAAGGTTGGGTGCGGCTATGAACAACTGCAAAATTACTGTGATGAAAATGGTGCGGTATGACGATTTAATAGAGAAATACGAAAACCCCATAGAGCACGCCTGCGATTTAAAGGTGGGGCAGGTATTTATCTCACGCGGTGGTGAAAAGCCTGAGAGTCTTTGCAACAGTGCGTGGGAGAGTATGGAGTCTTTTGTAAAGGAACTGGCTTTGGGCGGTGGCAACTTTTTTGACGGCTGGATGAAAAACGAAAAGTCGGCTATGATTTCCTGCAATGACGGGTTTCGCCCTGTGAGTTTTTATATAGAGGTGATTTCAGAGGATATGAAATAAGGGTTGCTTTGGTATATATGTGGCATTCCTGAATAAACTTTGTAAAAAAGTGTTTGGGAGGGCATATATGAAAAAATCCATACGCCTTTGGCAATTTGCAGGGTTTGTTTTCGCCAGTGTTTTGGGTGTTTTATTGCATTTTCTCTTTGACTGGAGTGGCGAGAGCATCAGCGTCGCACCATTTTCTGCGGTGAACGAATCCATCTGGGAACACCTCAAGCTTTTGTTTTTCCCTATGTTTGTTTTTGCTTTTATTGAAAATCAATATATAGGAAAGAGTTATAAAAATTTATGGTGCATCAAGCTAATCGGCATAGTCTTTGGCGTGGTGCTCACACCAATACTTTATTATGTAATAAACGGAGCATTTGGGAAAACTCCAGACTGGGTGAATATAGTAATATTCTTTGTGTCTGTCATGGCGAGTTATATTCTCGAAACAAAGCTTTTAGAGAAAAACCTTATAAAATGTGAGGCTCCCAAAACAGCACTTGGAGCGTTGTGGTTAATCGCATTGATTTTTGTGATATTTACCTTTGCACCTCCTCAAATCCCGTTGTTTCAGGATCCCGCAACGGGCGGGTATGGGTTTTAAGTGTAGGGTGGAGAAAACAAGCGGACATTACAAGACATTTAGGCTGCGACAAAAACTGCATAAAATTAAGGCTTTTGAGATTTCTCAAAAGCCTTAAAAATGGCGGAGTGGGTGGGATTCGAACCCACGTCCCTTAGGGGGCATAATGATTTCGAGCTGTTAGAGAGTCTTTTTAGATAGAGTAAATTAGCGGAAGTTAAAGGAACTTAAAAAGCGATAAAAACCGCATAAAATCAAGGCTTTGAGGGGTTAAAATCCTTCGAAGCCTTTGCTGTTCTCGCAAATTTCGTATTGCCACTTTTAGATAGCTTTTTTGGGTTTTCGCTAGAAAAGTGCTAGAAAAATGTTAGAAAAAATATTTCAATAAAACATATTGACATTTTTCTATGTGTCGCATATAATATATATAGATGATTATCTATGTGAGGTGATTTACTTGGAAATGAATGATACAAAAATTGCTGAAATATTTAAGGCATTTTGTGATGAAAACAGAATTAAAATTCTTAAAATGCTGAGTACAGGCGAAAAGTGTGCCTGCAAATTACTTGATACACTTGAAGTAACACAGCCCACGCTTTCACACCATATGAAAATTCTCTGTGATTCAGGCGTTGTAGTCGGCAGAAAAGAAGGTAAATGGACACATTACTCCATATCAGAAGAAGGTGCAAAGATTGCATCGGAAATGTTGCAAGAGTTAACAAAAATAAAGTAATACAAAAGCCGTGATGCGAATAAGCCACGGCTTACAAAAACAACTACACATAGATGTTTTTCTATTTGAGGAGGTTTTTCTATGGAAGTAATAAAAGCAGCATGGGACTTTTTTCAAAATCAAGTCTTGGGTATGAAATGGTTAAATGAGCTGATAGGAAATATTCTGTCAGCATTCGGTCTTGATGTGGGTGGCAGAATTGGTGGTAGTGTTCAGTTCTTTTTATATGATACAATTAAGATTATGGTGCTTTTAGGTGTCTTAATTCTGATTATCTCATACATTCAAAGTTATTTTCCCCCAGAAAGAAGCAAACGCATACTTGGCAGATTTCACGGCATTGGTGCAAATACGGTTGCGGCACTTTTAGGAACTGTAACCCCGTTTTGCTCTTGCTCATCAATTCCTTTGTTTATTGGTTTTACAAGTGCAGGACTTCCGCTTGGAGTAACATTTTCGTTCCTTATTTCTTCGCCTATGGTTGATTTGGGCTCGCTTGTTTTGCTTATGAGTATTTTCGGGTGGAAAGTTGCAGTTACATATGTTGTAGTCGGTCTTATTATCGCTATCATAGGAGGTACGCTGATTGAAAAATTACATCTTGAAAATCAAGTCGAAGAATATATAAGACAAGGCAAATCGTTTGATGTTACGCAAGATGAATTGTATTTCAAGGATCGTATAAAGTATGCTTGGGAACAGGTGTTGGGAACTGCAAAGAAAGTGTTTCCTTATGTCCTTGTAGGTGTCGGCATAGGTGCGATAATTCATAATTGGATACCTGAGGATATTATTGTAAAAGTTCTTGGCAGTGGTAATCCATTGGGAGTTGTTATAGCTACTGTTGCAGGTGTGCCAATGTACGCCGACATCTTCGGTACAATCCCGATTGCTGAAGCTCTGCTTGCAAAAGGTGCACAGCTTGGTGTGGTTTTATCATTTATGATGGGCGTAACCACTCTGTCACTTCCGTCAATAATTATGCTCCGTAAAGCAGTCAAACCGAAACTGCTTGGAATATTTATTGCGATATGTACAGTTGGAATTATCCTTGTCGGATATTTCTTTAATGCGATACAAAATATTATTATTTAGGAGGTCTGTTATGTTTGGATTTGGTAGAAAGAGAAAATGTGATTGCGGTTGTTCGGCAGTAATCAATTCTGTAAAGGTGCTGGGTGCAGGATGTCAAACTTGCCACAAGCAATATGAAAACACAAAAAAGGCAGTGCAAAATAAAGGTCTTGACATCGAAGTCGAATACATCACAGATATGGAAAAAGTGATGCAATACGGAGCTATGAGTATGCCTGTTTTAGTGGTGAATGAAAAGGTTGTTTCGCAAGGCAAGCTCTTAAAGCCATCAGAGGTGGAAAAGTATCTATGAAAAAGAAAATAGCATTTATATGTGTTCATAATTCTTGTCGAAGTCAGATGGCAGAAGCTTTTGGAAAAGCGTATCTTTCAGAAAAGTACGACTGCTATTCAGCAGGGACAGAAACAAAACCACAGATAAATCAAGATGCGGTGCGGATTATGAAAGAGTATTTCGACATTGATATGTCGAGTCAGTATTCAAAACTGATTTCGGATGTTCCTACACCTGATATTGTTATCACCATGGGGTGCAATGTCAGTTGCCCGAATATCCCTTGCAAAGAGCGTATAGACTTCGGACTTGATGATCCCACGGGTAAAAGCGATGAGGAATTTATCAAGACCGCCAATAGAATTAAAGAGAAAATATTAGAGCTTAAATAATTTCAGCCAATGCGATTTTGCATTGGCTTTCTCTTTTAAGGCGAAAATAACTTTACCTTGAAAACAAACAATAAATAAGGGTAAATTTGCTTGATTCTTTGACTTTTCCCTTAAAAAGTGGTAATATTTAAGGGAAAGAAAGGTTATTAAGGGCATTA
>JAZQUY010000020.1:0-43448 GCA_045631525.1 Clostridia bacterium | reverse complement strand
AACTGATACCAAAAACTATATTACTGTATTAGAAATAAAAAAAGAAATCAAGGAATTGCAAGAACGCTTAGAAGAAACAATCACAGATTACGAAAATTCTCTTAACAATAGTTTTGCAATTGAAGTGTTGGTTGCCGGTGATAACAATAGTGGCAAACTAAACAAATACACATCACTAAAAGATGAATCTGCCGAAAGAAAAAGATGGAATTCACAAGGTCTAATCTATAATCCCAATTTAAAAATACAAAGAAAGACAGGTTGCTAATATGAAACATTTACAAATTTCAGCACAAAAGCAATTTAATGATGAAAATAAAGTCAAATGACGCAAACCGGATAATCTATGAATTAACCGGTTCCAATGAAGAGCCGGTATTTTTATGCCCAAATTCAGAAACAGAAAGGATAAGATGACTAAGTATTGATTAATTTTACTCTGTTTAACCATTAAAAAATAGGAAGTATAGATGTACTATTTAGATTTTAAATTTAATTTGAAAGGATGAATTTTATGAACAAAAAAGAAACAAAAGAAACTAAAATGAATTGGATTATTCACTATGAAGCGGATTACATTTGTGATGTTTGTAGAGAGAAGCATGCACCACTCTTTAAACCATTTTTGTGCAATGCACATACACATGGTATGAGAGAAACTTATAAACACCCAGAGTTTCAAATTGTACTGCATATTGGTGAGTCCAAGGTTGCATATGTTTTGAACACATTATGTTCAATGGTACAAAAAGGAAGAAGGTTTAAATCAGGAGAAGTTGTGTCCAATGTGATAGCAAACTATGATTTACAGTTGTTTGAAACATCAGATAACGGCGAAAAACTACTCAGGGTGGTCATCCCTGATGCGTACAATCATTTTCCTGATGATAAAGATTGTGAAAATTACTATAATCTTCAACATTTGGATACTGAAGATTTGTATGTAAATAAGCAAAATGTGGGAAGAATCTTCGAAAATAACACAAAAGGTAAAAGAATTAAGGAGGAATTATTCTATGAAAAGAATCAACAAAGAAATCACAAATAATCTTAATTCAAAAGAACAGCAAATCAAAATTAAAATAGAACAAGCATTTGATCAATATATAAAAATCCCTGGAGGCAGACTTTCAGTTAAACCAACACTTCTTCGCTCGTTTGGGGATTGGATATATAAGCACTTACATTTAGATGATGATTACAGCTTTTTTCTGTCATTATTGATATTTTCGGGCTTTAACCAGACGGAACGCAAAATCCTATGGAGTGGTTTTGAAAAAAACATTAAAGAAGATTATTCAGATCTAATTTCCTTTATATTAGAAGAAATTATTAAACATTCTAAAAAATATAAATTTTACATCCAAGAGATAATTGATGAATATGTTGCCCAATTAACCGAATCAGAATATGCACCAGATTTTAAGGCTTACATACAGTTATGTTTGGCAGAATCCGCGATGCTGGTTATGGATGATATTATTGACGAGAAAATCTGCATTCCGAATGAGACTTTTGAAGGTTACAAACAACTTTGTCTAAACCTTGAAAAATATATTGATTTTAACATAGGCACAGCTTATATTGAGCATTTGATTGGTGAAAGTGAGATTTTCCCAGATGCTTATGAGCTAATTCATAACACGTACTTCAATGTTGAAAATAATTAAATAAAATGTTGCCGGATGCATACGGCAAAAAAATAAATAATTAGGAGGAAATGAGGTTTGACCGGTCCTTAAATGCGCATTTACTCCTAAACAATAATGAAAAAATACATAAAAAGTCCACTCAACTATGTGGGCGGAAAATTCAAATTACTTGAGGAAATGCTTGCACTTTTCCCTGAAAACATAAATACCTTCGTCGATTTATTTGGCGGTGGGTTCAATGTAGGTATCAATATTGATAGCAAACACGCTGTTTATAACGATATCGAAACTAACGTTACTAACCTTTTAAAACATCTCTATACAAATGATGTTGCAGAAGTTCTCACAGCAATCGATAGCTTAATTGAGAAGTTCAATCTTTCCAAAACAAACGCAGAAGGATTTGCTCAACTTCGTGACTACTACAATCAGAACACATCTGATCCGATTGCTTTCTACACACTGATATGCTTTGCGTTCAATAACCAGATTCGTTATAACAAAGCAGGACAATTTAATATGACTTTTGGTAAGGATAGAAGCAGTTTCAACCCTTCGCTTAGAGCCAAGTTCATAGAGTTTGTTGAAACATTGCAAACAAAAGACTGTTCTTTCCATGATAAATCGTTCAAAGATTTTGACTTTTCAAATCTTGGACAAGACGACTTTGTGTATGCAGACCCACCGTATTTTAACTCCGTAGCCGCATATAACGAGAACGGTGGTTGGACAGAAGATGACGAACGTTCACTTCTTGAAAAATTGGACAGACTCAACTCTCAAGGTGTGAAGTTTGCCTTGTCAAACAATTTAAAATATCAAAATCCGATATTAAAAGAATGGTTAAAAAAATATACCGTTCATTACTTAAATGCTGATTACAGCAATTGCAACTACCACAAAAAGGACAAGTCTCCTGACGTGGAAGTGCTTATAACTAATTATTAAATCATTAGGCTACATCAGTTCAAGGGATAACCTCGTTGTAGCTTTATAAAACCCTTATTCGTCATGTGCAATGGTGATAGCTACGCCGCATTTGACATATAGAGCCGGGGATTAATAGCGCTACCCCGTGGTATGGCCATACCTTCTATAAATTAAAACTTAAATTTATAGGAGGAAACCCATGAAAAAATTATATAATTGTGAGATTGTTAATATCTCCGAAATTGATAAACACGCTGTTAATTCGTATTGTGCCATTCACGGCACAGACCCATCAATCAACCTTGGTGACATCACTAAAATTGATGTCTCAACCTTGCCCAAAATCAATGTACTGGTAGGCGCAAGTCCGTGCCAGTCGTTCTCATCGGCGGGAAAGCAAAATGGTTCAAAATGGACGTGCCTTGACTGCAAAAAAACTTTTGATCCGCTTGAGTTAGATGATATATCAAAGTGTGCTTGTCCAAAATGCAACTCAGAAAATATAGAGAAGACAGAATCTTCTCTTATAGTCTACTGGCTTAACATATTTAAAGCTACAAAACCCAATTTTGCAATATTTGAAAATGTTAAAAATCTACTCAGCAAAAAGTTCAAGCCTACATTTGACCTTTTTGCCAGCAAGGTTGAATCAATGGGATATAACCTTTATTATCAAGTGATGAATTCCAAAGACTATGGAATTCCGCAAAACCGTGAACGCGTCATTTTTCTCGCCATAAGAAAGGATGTTGATAACGGTAAGTTCAGATTTCCAGAACCTTGCGGTCTTAAATTTACAATAAATGATCTTCTTGAAGATAATGAGGAAATATACCATTCGAAATCAGGAATCATAGTTGATGCTACGATTGCGCCTTATGTTAGGAAAAATATAAATAAAGAACTTGCTGAAATTGTCACATCAACTAAGAATATATACAGAATGAAATGTACGTCAGGGTACAACGACCATGCCATTGGTATAAAATATGTTCCTGCATTAAGAGCCAGCAACCCGAGTACAATCGCTATGCAGTCCTATGACACAACGGAAGGCAAAAAACATTACATAAAACGACTTACTCCGTTAGAAGCTTTTAGATTTATGGGGTTCTCTGATGAAGATTACCATAAAGCGGCAAAGGTTACATGCAAGTCTCAACTTTACAAGCAATGCGGTAATTCTATTGTAGTTAATGTAGTTTATGAGGTTCTCAAAAATCTTTTCGAGGCTATGCCTTATCTTTTTGAAAATATAAAAATATTGGATTTGTTTGCGGGCATCGGGGCTTTTGAAAAGGCATTTAAGCGTGTGATTGATGAAGAAAATTATGCAGTAATTAATTCTTCAACTTTATTCGGTGAATCCAAAGCATCATTATGGACTGAACGCCTGTATCATCACAAAGAATTTGACAAGTGGTTTCTTGAATTTAGAGATTATTGTGGAGGTGTTGATATATGTGAAATAGCTGAAGGTGAAGCAATACATTGGCTTACAGAACATTTTCCTGATTTACCATACAAGGAACTCTTTGGAATCACCTTTGGTATTGGAATAGAAACACCTGATGGTGATTATGATTATCAACCAAAGTCTCAATCATGGAGCGACGTCCTTGAGACATACTATGCAGCATGTAGTGAGGTTTATGAGAATTTGACAGAAGTTGAAATCACAGAAGAAATTGAATGGTTGATGAATAGTTTTCAACCAATAACAAGAATTACAACTAAATCAGACGATGTGTATGAGGTCTATGTTTACACTGATGAAGATTAACAGATAGTATCAAATGAGGCATCGACGAGCTGCCGGTGCCTCCTGATTATAAAATAAAATCTTAGGAGGAATTTCATTATGAAGAAAAATAAAAAGAATAAAAGAACTAAAAAAATTATCAGCAGAACTCAGTACATAAAAAACAAGGTGCTGAATGAAAAGCTTACTCTTGAGGACAAGTTTGCCACAGGTTGCCGCAACTGCAATGGTTGCTGCAAGAACGGTGCTGATGTTACGTTATCAGTTTATGATTTGTACAGGATGGCGAAAGGTATGAACCTGTCTATCAAAGAATTTTTTGATAAATACTGCGACCTAATAGAAGGCTCTAACTCATCAGTTCCAATAATTTTGTTGCAACTTTCTGAGGAAACAGGTAAATGTACTTTGTTAAAAAATGGCAAATGCATCTCAAATGATGCAAGGCCAACAGTATGTGCTATGCACCCGCTTGGAAGATTCATAGATTACACGGATGACGGTGCTGGAAAAGTTGGATATATACTGACTGATGAATGCAAATGCAAGAAACCATCATCATATACCGTTCAAGAATGGCTTGATTTGAATGGTATAAGTACCGATGACAGAATTTTTCTTACTTGGGCAGAAATGACTACTAACTCTCTTAAAATAATGAATATAACAAAAAAAGATAAACAGCAGAGCAAAACAAATTTGATATTTAATATACTAACTCATTATTTGTATTTTGCTTATGATACAAATGAAGATTTCATAACCCAGCTTATGAAAAATGCAAAGGCTATACAGGAACTTTTAGATTCTTTAAAAAAGCCTGTTAAAGATATTGAAAAATAAGGAGAAATTTACTATATGAAAGAATTTACTATTGATGACAGAAAATTTATTATTACAGATGAAATGGAAGAAATGGGAGAAAAAGTAGAAAAGATATTTGAAGAAACCTTCCCTTTGGGTTGCACTTCTTTTAGGCGTGGAGAAATAAATGATTCTACACTTAAAGAATTTGGGAATTGGATATATGAGCATATGCATGATTATGAAAAAGCATCAGATTTGATATATTTGATGTTGTATTCATTCTTTAACGAACGCGAACGCAGAAAGGTTTGGCGTGCCTTTGATGAAAATGTAGGTGTTGATTTTAGCGAGGTGATTATATATCTTCTTGAGGTGCTTGATGAAGAATTAGCAAAAGATTCAGGAACTTGTCAGGTGATTGTGTATAATTTCCTAAAAGATGAGTCGCAATCATCAGACAGCTTAAATTACAAGTATTGTGTTCAGATGCATTTGTGTGAAAATGTTAAGTGTATTGCAGAAGACATTGCAAATGGTGAACGCCAAGCACCCGAGTATATTGTTCAACAATGCGAAGAATTATTGAAATATACAGATGACATTGGAATTGGTATTAGCGGTAGGTATATTGGGTACTTAATGGGCGAAAGTGAGTTATTCTCAGATATACTTACCACAATACGTGAAAACTATTGACATTAAACTCTGCATGGAGAATTAATTGCAATAATGCGGTTAATTCTCCGAGCACTCCCCAAGAGTGATATATAATAAGAATAAAGATATTTACAATTTTAAACCAAGGAGGATTTTTACTATGGGATATCAGGAAAGTATGCTATTTTGTGATAATAAAAAAGAACTTAAAAAGCTTTGCAGAGTGCTAAATTCTGCAAAGCCGGATTTTGAAGATTATGTTGATGTATATGCAATAGGTAGACTGAAAAAAGCCATAGGAATTCGTGATATTTTCAGTAGTGACTGTAAATTTTATTTTCCAAAAGGCACTTACTTTGTTTGGTGGGGTGGCGAACGCCATCCATACCAAAGTGGTGATTGTCTTGAGGAACACATGAATAATGTGTTTGCACCGGATTACACATCTTGGTCTTGTGTGTTTTGTGAATACATTGATGATATGCACAAGTTTACAAAAGATATAGACCAAAAAGATGTAGGGAATCTTCAGGAAAATGAATTTATTTCTATCGTTGAAGTACCTTCGGAGCATTTTATTAAAGAAAGTTATATTTCAAAGTTATAGGAGGATTTTAATTATGAAAAAATTAGAATTTGTAAAGGGTTATAGTATTGAAAAATTGAAGGCTATCTATGATGAGGCTGTTAAGGACACCAAAGAAAGATGGTATGGTCCTAACGGAGATGGTATCAGCAGATACGATCAAAGTGAGAGGTTCGGTGGGCTTATTAGTATGATTTGTGTAAATGAAGATAATGAGATTTTCCACTATTATGATTTGCCTTGGATTTCTGATACAAGTTTACCATCAGAGGTGTATATGTCTCATAAGATACATCTGTTAGAGAATTCGTGTCAGCCACTGTATGTTGGTGAATATAGAGATGACTTTGAAACGGATGAAGAATTTGAGAAGTACATCGAAGAAGATGCTGTTGATTATATAACTGAACTTGAGTTCATATCGTTTGAAGAGTTCGTAGAAGAGTTAGAAAATTATTTTGGAATAGATAAGGATGGTGAATAATAATGGCTAGTGTTATATATGTAGATAAATGTCCTCAATGTGGTGGCATATGTATTGTTAATTCTTATTACAGAAAAAGACAAATGAGTGCTTTTTGTGAGAGATGTGGGTGGAGTTATTATAAAGATGGTGATTGTGAGGAGGAAAAGCAAGGCTATGGAGTTGCACACGTAACATATAAAGGCGGAATTGCTGATATATTTGGTATTCATAAGCCACCCAATGAAAATGAAAAATTTGATTTTCTAAAAATGTTACAGACGGATGATGTAGATGCAGATAAATCATATTTGACTTTATGGGATGAGAAAAATCAAAAGATTATTTCTGTTTTTGGCTCGTTACCACCATCTTATGATGAATCTGATTTTGATAAAGAATAGTACATAAATATTATAAAATTAAAGTTGAAAGACACTTACAGCGATTTGGAATTTATTTCTGTGTTTTGTACTTTAACATAATATTTTGGATGTTCAGAAAATCTTTAATCAAAAATATTATTAGAGTGAGGTGCAAACAGAGTGAATAATAAATATTACGTGCCTATATCTGAAAAGGTATTGCTTACCGTTGAAGAAGCTGCCAGCTACAGTAATATAGGTGTTAATAAAATAAGCGAACTGTTAAATAACCCATTATGTGAGTTTGTTTTACATGTTGGCAAAAAAAGATTAGTAAAAAGAAAAGAATTTGAAAAATATATAGAAAAAACATTAGAGATTTAAGATATTTGACACAAAAATAATACAAAATCATGCAGAATAATTGACTATTCGGTGGTATTATGATATAATATAATACTGTGTCAAACTCTTTTTTCGGAAGGAGTTGATAACTTGGGTAAAGATCTAAAAGGTAAAGAATTAGGAGCTGGTATTGTCCAGAGAAAGGATAAGAGATACGTAGCAAGGTACATTAGTAAAATTTCCGGCAAACGTGTCGAGAAGTACTTCTACAAGGTTAATGAGGCAAAAAAATGGTTGGCAGAAGCAAAGTATGAGGATGAACATAATAAAAAATGTATTGTTTCTACTCAAATGACTGTCGATACTTGGTTTGATTATTGGATAGACAATATTGTTGGGGATTTGGCTCCGAACACAATACGTAATTATAAGGAAAGATATTTCTTCAATATTCAGCCAATCATAGGCAAATTACCTATTGCAGATGTTAAACCACTTCATTGCAAAATGGTGTTGAATAAAATGGATGCTGATTACGCAGGCTCTACTATAAGACAAACTTTTATAGCAATGGGAACAATGTTTAAGTCGGCATTGATGAATGACCTGATACCAAAACACCCTATGGACGGTGTCAGATACACCAAACCCGTACGTGCGGTTAATGATATTAAATTCCTTACAGTTGAAGAACAGGAAACGTTTCTAAAAACTGCAAGAAAGTCGCACAACTATAATCAGTACGCCCTAATTTTAGAAACCGGGCTTCGTACCGGGGAATTAATAGGATTGACGTGGGACTCGGTAGATTTTGAAAAGCGTACAATAACTATTAACAAAACTTTGGAATATAGACATAAGCAAGGATATTGGAGAGCTGGTCCACCAAAGACACCATCTAGTTATAGAACGATACCTCTTACCAATCGTGCTTACGAGATTTTACAAAGTGTATATGCTACAAAGGATACCCGCAAGCAATCGCCCACATTGAACCAAGTTCTGGAGTTTATGGATAGGCGTACAGGTGAAAAGTCTTCTCTTGTAATGAAAGACCTTGTGTTTATAAATTGGCGAACCGGTGAACCTGCAAAAAACAGTTCTTATGATACCCATTTGTATAAGCTTTGTGATGAAGCTACAATTAAACGTTTTTGCATGCATGCCTTGAGACATACATATGCAACACGAGCTATTGAAAAAGGAATGCAACCTAAAGTGTTGCAAAAACTTCTTGGTCATAACTCGCTTCAAACAACAATGGATAGATACGTACACGTTACTGATGATTCATTGAGAAAAGGTGTGCAGCAATTTGAGAGAAATAATCAAGATCAAAATGGTGTCAAATTGGTGTCAGGCCAATAATTGAAAACACCTGAAAACCTTGAAATATAAGGATTTTTTAAAGGAGAATGATGATATATGAAACTTGGTATAGTAGGTTTACCAAACGTAGGAAAAAGTACACTTTTTAATGCAATAACACAGGCAGGGGCAGAATCGGCAAACTATCCATTTTGCACCATTGAGCCGAATGTAGGAACGGTTGCTGTTCCTGATGAAAGGCTTGATAAACTTGCCGAAATGTATGACCCTGACAAAGTTACACCTGCCGTTATTGAATTTGTTGATATTGCAGGTCTTGTAAAGGGTGCAAGTCGCGGTGAGGGGCTGGGAAATAAGTTCCTGTCAAATATTCGCGAAGTAGATGCTATTGTCCACGTGGTAAGAGCTTTTGATGATACAAACATTGTTCACGTTGAGGGAAATATTGACCCCATTCGTGACATTGAAACAATAAATTTCGAGCTTATTTTATCTGACCTTGAAATTATTGCAAGACGAATTGACAGACTTAAAAAACAGCTTAAGGGTGGAGATAAAAAGTATCAGGCAGAGGTGGACTTCCTCGAGGGACTTACCGCTACATTGGAAAAGGGAATAAGTGCCCGTGCTCTTGATTTCACTGATGAAGAAAGAGAAATGCTCAAAGAGGTGTCGCTCCTTAGTCTCAAACCGGTTATATATGCTGCAAATGTTGCAGAAGATGACTATGCAAAGCCGGCGGGAGAAAATCAGTATGTAGCGAAAATTCAAGAGTTTGCTGCGTCAGAAAAGTCAGAGGTTATGGTGGTTTCCGCAAGAATTGAAGAGGAAATCGCAGAGCTTGATAAAGAAGAAAAAGTAATGTTCCTTGAAGAACTTGGCGCAAGTGAATCAGGGCTTGACAAGCTTATAAAGGCAAGCTACAAGCTTCTTGGTCTTATAAGCTACCTCACAGCAGGAAAGCCTGAGGTAAGAGCGTGGACCATCACAAAAGGCACAAAAGCACCTCAGGCGGCAGGAAAGATTCACACAGATTTTGAACGTGGGTTTATTCGGGCAGAGGTTGTTGCATACAATGACCTTATGGAAAATGGAAGTATGACTGCCGCAAAAGAAAAAGGACTTGTGAGAAGCGAAGGCAAGGAATATACAGTAGAAGACGGAGACATAATACTTTTCAGGTTTAATGTATAAATAAATTTTTATAAAAGGAGCTGGAGATATGAACTTTTTAACAAATTTAAAGAAAGCCGCAGAGGATACAGGAAAAATTGTTGCAAAGAAAACAACAGAAATCATAAAGGTTTCAAAAACTAAGTATGATATTTATGATGCTAAAAATGACATAGAAAAGATTTATGCAGATATGGGTCGCGAGATTTATCTTGGTTATAAGGAAGATAAAAACGTGGCAGAATTTATTGAAGAAAAGTGTCAGGAAATTGATGCTTTGATTGAAAAGATGGAAAGTCTTAAGGATGGAATTACAAAATAACAAATGAAATTCGGGGGAGGGATTTTTGTGCCTACTTTCAAAATAGCCATTGATGGTCCTGCCGGGGCTGGCAAGAGTACCATTGCAAAGGCTGCGTCAAAGAAAATAGGATTTGTATACATTGATACAGGTGCTATGTTTCGTGCGGTGGGGATTGCGGCACTTCGCAGAAATATTGATATAAATGGTGATAAGGAAAGTGTAGAAGCTATGCTTGAAGAAATCTCCATTGATATCGCTCATGGCGAAAATGGGCAGGAAATCTTTCTTAATAGAGAAAATGTTTCAACCGAAATCCGTATGCCAGAGGTGTCTGTTGCGGCGTCCGATATTTCAAAAATTCCGGCTGTACGTAAAAAGCTTTTGGAACTTCAACGTAGCATTGCTGAAAAAACAGATGTAATTATGGACGGACGTGACATAGGTACGGTTGTTCTTCCTGATGCGCAGCTCAAGATTTTTCTTACGGCATCGGTTGAAGAAAGGGCTATGCGCCGCTATAAAGAACTCATTGAAAAAGGCGTGGAATGTGATTTTGATGAGGTAAAAAAAGATATGGAATACAGGGATAAAAACGATTCTGAACGTGAAATTGCACCACTTAAACCTGCTGATGATGGCGTTATAGTGGATACTACCGGCAATTCGTTAGAGGAGTCTGTTGAAACAATCCTTAACCTTATCAATGAAAGAAGAGGAAAGTAATGTATAATTTTGTTTTATCAATAGTGAGGGGAATTTATCGCCTTCTGTTTAAAATTGAAATTGAGGGACTTGAAAAAATCCCTAAGGATAAAAATTTTCTTGTTGTGCCAAACCATTTGAGCAACTTTGACCCCCCTCTTGTTGCGGCATTTTTGCCCATCAAGATGACATATATGGCAAAGGCAAGTTTATTTAAGGTTCCCATTGTTGCCCAGGTGATAAAAGCTTTTGGGGCTTTTCCTGTTAAGCGTAGCGGAAATGATATTTCTGCAGTAAAAACAGCAATAAAACTTTTGAAAGATGGCAAAACTCTTGTTATTTTTCCTGAGGGAATAAGGGTGAGAACACCAGGGACCTTGGGCAAGGGAAAGCAAGGTGCAGCTATGATTGCGGCAAAAGCCGGAGTGGGATTTTTGCCTATTGGGATTGAAACTACATATAAATTCCGCAGTAGGGTAAAAATGACTGTGGGTGATTATATTGACTTTTCTGATTATCACAATCAAAGACTTTCATCAGAAGAACTTCAAAAAATAACAGATGAGGTTTTGATGCCAAAGATTGCAAAGCTGGCGGGTGCTAAGGTTTATGGAGATTAAAATTGCTGACAAGGCGGGGTTTTGCTTTGGCGTTGACAGGGCAGTTAAAATTGCCCATGAGAGTGCAAAATCAGCCCATAAGAAAATCTATACTTATGGTATGCTTATCCATAATAGCGATGTTACTTGCGAACTTGAAAATTTGGGTGTTCGTTGTGCTGAAAAGATTTCTGATTTACCCGAAAGTTCAGTGGTTATAATCAGGGCACACGGAATTTCAAGAAAAGAATATGAGGAAATTCAAAAAAATGGTATCGATATTATTGATGCCACATGCCCTTTTGTGAAACGAATTCACAAAATTGTTGAAGAGGAGCATGGAAAGGGAAGACAGATTGTTATTGTAGGTGACAAAAATCATCCTGAGGTCAAGGGTATAAATGGTTGGTGTGAAAATTCAGCTATTATTGTGGGGGCAGACGAAAATATTGATGAACTTTTGACGAAAAACGCCGAAATCCCCATTAGTTTGGTGGCTCAAACCACCATGAGGAAAGAAAAATTAAAAAAAATTCAAAAAAGTTTAAAAAAACATTTTACAAATGCGATTTTTTTTGATACAATATGTAGTGCGACCGAAGAAAGGCAGCTTGCAGCAGCAAAACTTTCTGAGGAATGCGATGTGATGTTTGTCTTTGGGGGCGTGGACAGTTCAAACACAAACAAGTTGTTTGAAATATGTCGCGAAAAGTGTCCCCAGACTTACAAGTTTGAAAATGCAAAAGGATTAAATGAGCTTGCTCATTTGTTAAAAAATAAAAATATAAAAAAAGTAGGCATTACCGCCGGAGCATCCACTCCGGATAAGGTAATCAAGGAGGCAAAATTTACCATGGCGGAAATCACAAATGAAATGAACTTTGCAGAGGCATTGGAAGAAACTTTAAAACCTTTGACAACAGGTGATATTGTTAAAGGTGTAGTTATCGGAATTACCCCTACAGAGGTACAGGTAGACATTGACGGAAAGTATGACGGAGTTATCCCTGCAGACGAAGTAACAAGCGATGCAAGCGTTGACTTTAGAACATTGGTTAAAGTCGGCGATGAAATAGATGTGTTTGTTGTTCACGTTTCAGACCGTGACGGTGTTGTTACACTTTCAAAGAAGAAAATTGATGCTGAAAAAGGCTTGCAGGAAATTCGTGCAGACTTTGAAAACAAAGCTGTTTTAAGTGGCAGAGTTAGCGAAATCGTAAGAGGTGGCATTGTTACAAACGCAAAGGGCGTAAGAGTGTTCATCCCTGCATCAGAAGCTGCTGAACGTTTTGTTGAAGACCTCGGCTCACTTCTTAATACCGAAGTTTCATTTAAAATTATAAAGATGGACAGAGACCGCAGAGGTCGTCTCAGAGTTGTTGGCTCAATCAAAACTGTTGCAAGAGAAATCAGCCAGAAAAAGGCGGAAGAATTCTGGGCAGCAGCTGAAGTTAACAAAAAATACACAGGAACAGTTAAGTCACTCACAGCTTTTGGCGCATTTGTTGACCTTGGCGGTGTTGATGGTCTTATTCATGTTTCAGAGCTTTCAGACAGTCGCATCAAACATCCGTCAGAGGTAGTTAAAGTTGGTGACTCAATTGACGTATATATCAAGGATATGAACAAGGAAACAGGCAAGATTTCACTTGTTAAAGAGCTTGAAGAAGAAAAGAAAGCAAGAGAAGCAGCTTTCTGGGCTTCTTTGGAAGTTGGAAAAGAATACACAGGAACAGTTAAGTCACTCACAGCTTTTGGTGCATTTGTTGACCTTGGCGGTGTTGACGGTCTTGTTCACGTATCTGAACTCTCATGGCAGAGAATCAAGCATCCGTCAGAGGTTGTTAAAGTTGGAGATACTCTTACTGTTTATATCAAGGAAATCGACATTGAAAAGAAAAAGATTTCTCTTGGTTACAAGAAAGAAGAAGACAGTCCTTGGTATAAGGCAACAAAGGACCTCAAGGTTGGTGACAGCATAAAATGTAAGGTGGTTCGCATTCTTCCCTTTGGCGCCTTTGCGGAAATCGCACCTTTTGTTGACGGTCTTATCCATATTTCACAGATAGCAAACACAAGAATTGAAAAACCATCTGATGTTCTCAATATCGGTGACGAGGTTGAAGTTCAGGTTACTGAAATCAACAACGATACAAAACAGATTGGTCTTTCAAGAAAGGTTCTTCTTCCTGACTATGCTCCTGAAACTGAAGAAGCTGTTGAAGAAGAAGTCATAGATGAATCTTACACAGAAGAAGGTTCTTTCACACTTGGCGATATTCTTGACGCTGAATAATTAAACAAAAACACGGGCTGTAACAAAAGATTTATAATTTTGTTACGGCTCGCTTTATATCCGGAGGGGCTATTTATGGAAATATCCGAATACAAACAGTATGTCAGAAATAAGAATATTTCAGTAATCGGTATTGGTGTCAGCAATGTTCCGCTGATACGGTTTTTGGTTGATGCCGGAGCAAACGTTACTGCTCACGACAAAAAAGAAAAAGAACGTCTGGGCGAGGTTTATGATGAGCTTTTGAGCCTTGGCGTTAGTTTTTCCCTTGGTGAAGAATATTTAGCTAAAATCCCTGAGGATACCGAAATTATTTTTAAAACTCCGGGTCTTAGAGGGGATGTGCCCAAGCTCCTTGAGGCAAGAGAACGCGGTATAACAATCACCTCTGAAATGGAATTGTTTTTTGACATCTGTCCTTGCGAGATTATTGCGGTGACCGGAAGTGATGGGAAAACAACAACTACTACACTTATTGGAGAGATGCTCAAAGAAGAGGGTTATAGGTGCTTTATAGGTGGAAATATCGGCAAACCCTTGATTGGTGAGGTTGAAAACATAACGAAAGATGATAAGGTTGTACTTGAACTTTCAAGCTTTCAGCTGTTTTCAATGAGGAAAAGTCCGAAAGTTGCTGTTGTTACAAATGTAACCCCAAACCACCTTGATTGGCACACTGATTTTGATGAATATGTTGAGTCCAAGAAAAATATAATGAAGTTTCAGGATGAAACTTCTGTCCTTGTCACAAACTCTGCCAATGATGTTTCGAAAAGTATCGGTATTGAAGCAAAGGGTGAGCACAGAAGCTTTTCGTCACAAAATGACGCTCTTGTGCATCTTGAAAATGGGATTATACTTTATGGCGAAGAAAAAATCATCAAAACTTCTGATATAAGAATTCCCGGTCTTCACAATGTGGAAAACTATATGGCTGCCATTGCGGCAACGAGAGATTATGTTTCAAAAGAAACTGTCGAAAAGGTGGCAAAAAATTTTGGTGGTGTGGCTCACAGGATTGAATTTGTACGTGAAAAAGACGGCGTGAAGTTCTATAATGATTCAATAGCCAGCAGCCCTGCGCGTACCACGGCGGGACTTAAATCTTTTGACCAAAAGGTGATTTTGATTGCCGGTGGTTACGATAAAAAAATACCCTTTGACGACTTTGGAAAAGTTGTCAACGAGTATGTAAAAACACTTGTTCTGGTGGGCGTTACCTCTCCCAAAATAGAAAAAGCAGTAAGAAATGCGGACAATTTCAAGGATATTGAAATCATAAAGGCTGATGCCTTTGAAGACGCAGTTATTTTTGCCAAAAACAGTGCGAAAAATGGCGACATCGTGTTGCTGTCGCCGGCTTGTGCAAGCTTTGATTTGTTTGATAATTTTGAACAGCGCGGAAATGTTTTCAAAGAAATAGTTATGAAATTTTAACTTTTGAGCGGCCATTTTTGGTCGCTTTTTCTTTTTTTATATCATAGAGTGCCTTAAGTAAAAAATATATAAAAATTATAACTCCTGTATAAAGCACAAAAGTTGCAAAGTTCAGGGATTTTTCGGGAACATAAAATGAAAATTTGCGTTTGCCGAAGATATTTGCGGTTTTATAAATGATTTCAAGAAGAAACCTTAATGGATAATAGAAAATGCTTGTGGCAAGATATGGAGAAATATAGAATAGTAATACAGCCAGAAAGCCAAGAGAAAATACGGCAGTTACAGCAGGGACAACCCAAAGATTTGTGAGAAATTGAACCCAGGATATGTTTTGAAAAAATAGTGCAGAAAAATATGCAGTTCCAAGAAAGGCAGAAAAGGATGTTACTAAAGATAGTATAATGAATTTTAACGCTTTTTCTGCTAAATAAACAATTCTCTCTGGCACACAGTTTGGCATTTTAATTTCAAAATCAAAGATATTTACAAGGTATTTCCAAAAGACCAGAATTCCAAGAGTTGCACCAAAGGAGAGCGTTAGACTTTTTGAAAACAGGGAATAAGGGGTTATCCACAAAATTATTGCCAGGGAAATAAAGAGAGCATTGATAGGAGAATATCGTTGATTTAAGAACACAGATATTATCATTACAAGCATCATAATTCCTGCACGACACACCGATGGCGTAAAGTTTGCAGCAGCCACGAAGAGAAACAAAATTGGGACGGAGAACATCAATGATTTTTTGTAGCTTATAGGAAACTTTTGCAATAAAAAAGCAAGCAAGGCGAAAAGAATTGAAAGATGCATACCTGATACTGCTACAATGTGGGAAAGGCCTGCATAAGAAAATTTTTTGTAAAGTGCATCAGAAAAGTCGGACTTATCCCCCACAAGAACACCTTTTAATATCGGCGCAAGCTTTGGGGAGTCGTATAAGAGTTTGTCTGTGGCAAATACCACTTTGTTTTTGATAATCGTGCCCAGCGCTTTGATGGAATATGTAAGACCCTCAGGCGATTTAAAGTCGTCGGGGTTTGCATTTTGTGTTGTTCCGATTAGGGAGATATTTTTGCCTCGCAAGTGGGAGAAGTAGTCATAATTATCAAAATCGGTTTCACGGTTTGGCGCTTTCAGGGTTGTCCAGCAACGGATTTTCTCACCCTCTCTTAGGTGTTCACCGCGACTTTTTGGAATGTAAAGAATTATAGATTCAGGGTCTATGGGCTTGTTGTCTGCCTGGCATACAAGAAATTCCATGCTGTATGAGTTTGAACTTGAAGTTTCATATGGAACTGATGAAACAATACCCGAAGTCCATATGCTTTTATCTTTAAAGGTTACAAGTTCGTCATCAAATACAGCTTTTGAAAAAGAAAATCGGACAATTCCAATAACAAAACACAAAATAATCATAATAGGCAGAAGAAAGACCTTTACATCATTTCCTTTTCTTTTTATAATGAGCAAAGTTAAAAGCACACAAAAGATAACCCACAAAACAATAAGTAAGGGGAGTAGAAACAGCAAACCAAGGGATGCTGCAAGATATATGCCACAGGCAAAGGCGATAACAAATAGAATAAGATAATTCTTGAGAGTTATTATATGCTGTGATTTATACATAAAATCCTCCGGGAAAACAAATACGACAATATATTACTTTATTCGACAAATGTTGTCAAGGCAGTGCACCTATCTGTGACTTTAGAAATGAAACAAAAATATCAAAATTTTACTTGCCTTTGGGAGGAAAATGATGTATAATGTAGGATAAGTATGTTTGTACTTAAAGTTATTATTAAAATATTATTTATTCCGCAGGTCCACAGCGGAAGTTTTCAAAAGTTTGTGGACAGAAGGGCATTGTGATTGAAATGAAAAATACTGAAAAGACAATGGAGAAAGTGGTTGCTCTTTGCAAAGGGCGTGGATTTGTATATTCTGGTTCTGAGATATACGGTGGACTTGCAAATACTTGGGATTATGGTCCTTTGGGTGTTGAACTCAAGAACAACGTAAAACGTGCATGGTGGAAAAAATTCATTCAGGAAAGTCCCTACAACGTAGGTCTTGATGCGGCTATTCTTATGAACCCTGAGGTTTGGGTGGCATCAGGTCACGTTGGTGGATTCTCTGATCCACTTATGGATTGTAAGGAATGTAAAGCACGTTTCAGAGCTGACAAGCTCATTGAAGATGAAGCAGGCGTTTCTGCCGATGGCTGGTCAGATGCAAAGATGATGGAATTTATCACTGAAAAGCAGATAAAATGTCCGAGTTGTGGAAAACATAACTTTACTGACATCAGAAAGTTCAACCTTATGTTCAAAACTTTCCAGGGTGTTACAGAAGACAGCAAAAACGAGATTTATTTAAGACCTGAAACTGCTCAGGGTATCTTCGTGAATTTCAAAAATGTTCAGAGAACCTCAAGAAAGAAAGTTCCTTTTGGTATCGGTCAGGTGGGTAAATCTTTCAGAAATGAAATTACACCCGGTAACTTCATATTCAGAACCCGTGAGTTTGAACAGATGGAGCTTGAATTCTTCTGCAAACCCGGAACAGACCTTGAATGGTTCAGATATTGGAAAGACTTCTGCAAAAATTGGTTACTTTCTTTGGGTATCGCTGAAGAAAACATCAAGATGCGTGACCACGAGCAGGAAGAACTTTCACATTACAGCAATGCGACAACAGATATCGAATTTATGTTCCCGTTCGGTTGGGGCGAGCTTTGGGGCATAGCTGACAGAACAGACTTTGACCTTACACAGCACAGCAATCACAGTGGTGAAAAGCTGGAATACAACGACCCCGAAACAAATGAAAAATATGTTCCTTACTGTGTTGAACCGTCACTTGGCGCAGACCGTGTTACTTTGGCGTTTTTGGTTGAGGCTTATGACGAAGAAGTTATTGATGCAGACAAGAATGATGTCCGCACGGTTATGAGATTCCATCCGGCTCTTGCGCCAATTAAGGCTGCAGTTCTGCCTCTTTCAAAGAAATTGGCAGACGGCGCAGGCGAGGTTTACAGAAAGCTCGCGGCAGAATTTATGTGTGAATATGACGAAGCAGGAAGCATAGGAAAGCGTTATCGCAGACAGGACGAAATCGGTACACCTTTCTGTATCACATATGACTTTGAGTCTGAGGAAGATGCGTCTGTTACTGTACGTCATCGTGACACTATGGAACAGGAACGTGTAAAGATTGACGAGTTGGTTTCTTATATTGCTGAGAGAATTAAGTTTTAAGGGATGGTGCACATCAAATGCTGTCAGGCGTTGTGGGTCATGAAAAAGTAAAAAGAGTCCTGCAGAGTTCCTATCTTGATGGACGTGTGGGACATGCATATATTTTTGAGGGCCCCAAGGGCGTGGGACGGCTTAGTGCGGCAAAGGCTTTTTCAAAGCTTTTGCTGTGCGAAAATCCCCAAAATGGTGAGGCTTGTGGTATTTGCAAAAGCTGCAGTATGTGTGAATCCGGAAATCATCCTGATGTTGCTATTGTGACAAATCAGCTTTATGACCAAAGCAAAAAAAGTACAGATGTGTTGGTTGATACAATCCGCAATATGAAAAAAGATGTATATATAAAGCCATATCATTCACAGCGGAAGATTTATATAATTCCAAAGGCTGATACAATGAATATGTATGCGCAGAATAGTCTTCTTAAGGTTCTTGAGGAACCACCGGCATATTGTACGATTATTTTAATAGCGGAAAACTCAAATATGTTTTTGCCCACCGTTTTGTCAAGAACTGTGTCTGTAAGTTTTTTTCCACTTTCAGATGCGGATGTTGAGGAGTATCTGAAGAAAAATTACCCTGCACTTTCAGAAAACGCAACTGCTATTGCTGCAATGAGTGCAGGCTCTATCGGGAAATCCAAAATGCTGTGCGAATCCCCTGAACTTGTGAAAATGAGGGATAGTTTGATAGAAAGCTTTGAGAATTTGCTTGGTGAAAAGAAACGTTCTATTTATGACTTTGTGCTGTTTTTGAAACAAAACAAGGATGATTTTGAAATTCTCAGGGATATTTTGCAAGGGATTTTTTGTGACCTTTTGCATATAAAAAATACAGGGGATTTTGAATACATTTCAAATCCGGACAAGGTGTCAAAACTTAAAAATTTCAACGAGCAGATGAATAAGTCTGTTCCTGAAAAATTATTGGAAATTTTGCTTAAATACAATGAGTATTTTTTGAAAAATATAAGCTATGCCCAGATAGCACAGTGCTTGGGTGTGGAACTATGGGAGGCAATCCATGACAGAAGTTATAGGTGTGAAATTTAATAAGGCCGGAAAAATATATTATTTCGACCCTAAGGAACACAAAGTGAATATAGGTGACGGAGTCATTGTTAAAACTTCAAGAGGGTTGGAATTTGGCTATGTTGCTGTTAAAAACACAGAGGTTGAAGACAGTGAGATTGTTACGCCACTCAAACCCATCGTACGGCTTGCAACAGAGGCTGATTTTGAACGTCTTGAAAAGAATAAGGAAAAGGAGAAAGAAGCCTTTGAAATTGCTCTTAAAAAGATTCAGGAACATGGCCTTGATATGAAGCTTGTTAACACTGAATATACCTTTGATGGAAGCAAGATTTTGTTTTATTTCACAGCCGATGGAAGAATTGACTTCCGCGAGCTTGTAAAGAGTCTTGCAAGCATTTTCAGAACAAGAATTGAACTTCGCCAGATGGGTGTACGTGATGAGGCAAAAACTTTGGGTGCCATTGGCATTTGCGGAAGACCTCTTTGTTGTTCAACCTTTTTAAACGATTTTCATTCGGTGTCAATCAGAATGGCTAAAGACCAAAGTCTTTCACTGAACCCTACAAAGATTTCAGGTATATGCAGCAGGCTTATGTGCTGTCTTCAGTATGAACAGGCGGCTTATGAAGACTTGCTGAAAAAAGTTCCCGGAAAGGGCGCTTTGGTGGAATATGAGGGTGAACGTGGCACTGTCGCTGAAACTTTTGTTCTCAAAGGTCTTATTAAAGTGAAATTCGGAACTCAGGAAGAACCAGTTTTTAAGTTCCTTGACGCAAAGGATGTTAAAATCCTGAAAAAAGGCAAGGCTGAGCCGGTGGAAGAAATCCCTGAGGAACTCCGTGAAGATTAAATTTAGAATTTGGATTGTGTAGCCCTTGCTATACAATCCCTTTTTTGTCTTTTAGAAAAATTTCGCTATGGACAAATGTCTTAAATTGTGATATAATATTTTGGAATATATTCTGGTGAATTTTGTCCTTTTTTATGGCATAATTTCTTTTGAAATATAGAGAATTGTAGGCTAAGCATTGTCGGTGTTTGAGCCTGAGGAGGTAATTTTTTTGCATCTGAAAAGTGTAGAGCTTCAGGGCTTTAAGTCCTTTGCGGACAAAATATATCTTGATTTCAATCACGGAATAACTGCTATTGTCGGACCCAACGGTTCGGGCAAGAGTAATATTTCTGATGCTATACGTTGGGTTATGGGTGAACAGAGTGTCCGTTCGCTTCGTGGGAGCCGTATGGAAGACGTTATCTTTGCAGGAACTGAGGTAAGAAAGCCTCAGGGTTTTGCTGAGGTTTCACTTACCCTTGACAATTCTGACGGCGAACTTCCCGTGGATTTTGAAGAGGTTGTTATCACAAGACGTGTGTATCGCAGCGGTGAGGGTGAATATTTCATAAATCACGCATCCTGCCGTCTTCGTGACATTCACGAACTCTTTATGGATACTGGTATCGGACGTGAGGGATATTCCATTGTAGGTCAGGGAAAAATTGATGAAATCCTGAGCAACAAGTCCGAGGACAGACGCCGTATTTTTGAAGAAGCGGCTGGAATTACCAAATATAAATACAGAAAAAACGAGGCAGAAAAAAAGCTTGAAAAGACCAATAACAACCTTACGCGTGTTAACGACATAATGACTGAGCTTTCAAGCCAGATTGAGCCACTTCGTATCCAGTCTGAAAAGGCAAAGAAATATCTCAATTTACGTGATGAACTGAAAGTCATTGATGTAAGTGTTTCTGTTGCGGAGATTGTGAAGCACAGAAAAAATCTGGTTGAAATTGACGGAAAGCTTGAGGCGGTTTCAAACAGCATTGACCTTATGCAAAAGGAGGTTGACGCCAAGGAACAACTGACTGCAGAGCTTTATGAAAAAATCGAAAAATTTGAGGAGCAAATGGAGGTTTGCCGTCAGGCACAAAGAGAGACGGCTGACGAAACAGCAGAGGAGAACAACAGAATTTCTTTGAACCTTGCAAATATTGAATATTCCAACGAAAACATAAATCGAATTAAAGAAGAAATTGCAAAGAGTCAGCGGGGAATCGCTCAGCTTGATGAGATTATAAAGAGCTATAAAAATACATATGACGAGTTTTCTTCAAAGCGCGAAGAACTCGTTAAAAAAGTTGCTGAAAAAGAGGCTGAGTTTGAGAAAATCAACTTTATCTTTGCGGAAAGCGGCGAAAATGTTGAAAATCTCAAAGGTGAAATTATTGAAAAAACCTCTGAAATAAGCACACTCAGAAGCAAAGTTGCAAACTTCAATATTCTTATTGAAAACTTTGAAAGAGAGCTGCGAAACAACAGCGAAGAGCTTGAAAGACATAGCATTGAACACAAAAAGATTGAAGAAAACAACAGAGTAATCGAAACTGCACTTAAGGCGCTTTCTTTGGAGTTTGAAAACATAAAAAAGGCTGCTGAAAGTGACGAAGAAAGCCTTAAAGATGGTGAGAATAAGCTTCGAGCGCTCAGTGAAAAGAAGAACACTGTCATTGAAGAATTAAACCGAAAAAAATCAAGAAAAACTGTTCTTGAGGATATGGAAAATGATTTTGAGGGCTACAACCGAAGTGTCAAGGCTGTTATGACAGAGCATAAAGGCGGAAGACTTAAAAATGCAAAGATTTATGGTCCTGTTTCAAAATTGATTTCAACAGAAAAGAAATTTGTGACAGCTATTGAAGTGGCACTGCATTCTGTTAACCAGAATATTGTTACCGAAACCGAACAGGATGCAAAGAGTGCAATCAATTATTTAAAGACTGAAAAGCTTGGAAGAGCTACATTTATGCCTATATCTACTGTGAAAGCACGAACCACGGATTTTTGTGGTGCAGAAAAAATGGATGGGTACATTGCTGTTGCCAGCGATGTGGTTAGCTTTGACAAAAAATATGAGGGTATCGTGGGAAGTGTCCTTGGAGGCACTTTGGTTGTTGACAATATTGACAATGCTATACGTATGGCGTCAAAGTGCGGACACAAGTTTAAAATTGTTACTTTAGAGGGCGAAATTATGCAGCCCGGCGGTGCAATGAGTGGCGGAAGCAATGGCAAAAACTCAGGATTTTTGTCACGCAGCGCTGAGATTGAGGCTTTGAATGTGGAGATTTCTCAGCTTGAAAAACAGCTGGAAGCGGTTGATGGCGAAAGAATCGGGCTTTTGGACACTTTGGAAAAAGTTCGGTTCCGTGTGGCAGAAAGCAGGGAAATTATCAACGAAAAGAACGAAGAATATATACGCGCAAAAGCCGATTTTGACCACAGCAGTGCATATCTTTTGGCAGCGGAAGAAAGACGCGTACAACTTGTTCGTGAAAAAAATACCATTGATGAACGTATGCGTGAAATAAATGACGAAATTATTCTTTGCAACAAGACTGCGGACGAGCTTGAAGAAAATGTTTTGAAGCTGCGTGGTGAAACCGATGCAAAACTGATTGAAACAGAGGAGATTTCCCAGAAGGTAAAAGTGGTTCAGGATGCACTTATTTCTCTTCGCATTGAAGAAAGCTCAAATCAAAAAGACATTGACCTTCAAAAAGAAAGACTTGAGTCAGTTGGAAAGGAAAAGGAAGAAATTATAGCTGAAAACAATGAAAAGCAGGCAGAGATTGATGCTTTGAATGAAAAAATTGTGGCTATAAACAAAGAGATTGAAAACGACAAGAAAAAGCTTGAAGAAATCGGCGGCAGAAGTCTGGAACTTGAAAAAGAGCTTTTGGACCTGACAGAAAAGCGAAAGGAAACTGACCAAAAGACAAGAGCACTTCAGGAGGAAGTCAAGGACGTCCGCGAAAAGCTTTTTGCTCTCGGTCAGCAAAAGGCAAAGATTGAGGCAGGGAAGATAAAATGCGAAGAAAATCTTGACGGACTTTTTGAATATCTGTGGGAAGAATATGAGCTTACTTACAGTGACGCTGAAAAACTCAAAGGTGATGAAATAACCGACATCAAGGCGGCAACTGCAAAAATTTCTGAACTTAAGAGTAAAATAAAGGCTCTTGGAAATATTAACATTGATGCCATTGAAGAATATAAGAATGTAAAGGAACGTTTTGATTTCCTGACCCAGCAGACTCTTGATTTGGAAAAGGCGAAAGGCGAGCTTGAAAAAATCATTGAAGAAATGATGTCAATAATGAAGAAACAGTTCTCTGAAAAGTTTGAGGTAATAAGCCAGAACTTCAACAGTGTATTCCGTGAACTCTTCGGTGGCGGTCAGGCAAAGCTTTCGCTTTCCGACCCTGATGACATTATGGAAACGGGCGTTGAGATTGAGGCACAGCCACCCGGCAAAAAGCTACAGAGCCTTACCTTGCTTTCGGGTGGTGAGAGGGCGTTTACTGCGATTGCTCTTCTTTTTGCCATACTTAAGGTTCGTCCAACACCATTTTGTATTCTTGACGAAATTGAAGCGGCACTTGATGATGCAAACGTTTACCGTTATGCAGATTATCTCAAGAAATACAGCAAAAAATCACAGTTTATTGTGGTTACGCACAGACGAGGCACAATGGAAGCTGCAAACATCCTTTATGGTGTTACTATGCAGGAAAAAGGTGTGTCGAAATTGTTATCATTAAATATTGACGAGGTGGCAGAATAATGGGACTTTTTTCAAAACTAAAGGACAGTCTTAATAAAACAAAAGAGGTCATCAGCGAAAGAATCGAAGATGCTCTCAGTATGTTCAAGTCCATTGATGATGATTTGTTTGAGGAGCTTGAAGAAATTCTTATTATGGCAGATATCGGGGTGGAAACCTCGGTTGAAATAATTGAAAGATTAAAAAAAGCTGCAAAGGAAAAACATATCACAGACGGCTGCGCATTGAAAGAAGAGCTTCGGTGTATCCTTGAAACCATTTTAAGCGAGGGCGAAAACAGCCTTGCTTTAAAAGGGAAGCCCGCGGTGATTATGGTAATAGGCGTCAACGGTGTGGGAAAAACCACATCAATCGGCAAAATGGCTCATATGTATAAGGAAATGGGCAAAAAAGTTATTATCGCAGCGGCGGATACTTTCAGAGCAGCAGCTATTGAACAACTTGAAGTGTGGGCAGATAGGGCGGATGCCGAAATAATTAAACAGCACGAAGGCTCAGATCCTGCGGCTGTAATTTATGATGCAATCGGTGCTGCCAAAAACCGTGGTGCTGACATTTTGCTTTGTGACACAGCAGGCAGACTTCACAACAAGAAGAACCTTATGGAAGAGCTTAAAAAGATATATCGAATTCTTGATAAGGAACTTCCCGATTCGTCAAAAGAGGTTCTTTTGGTGCTTGATGCCACCACAGGTCAGAATGCAGTGTCTCAGGCAAAACAGTTCAAGGAAGCTGCGGATATAACAGGCATTGTTCTTACCAAGCTTGACGGAACTGCAAAAGGCGGTATTGTTTTTGCCATAAAGAATGAATATGATATACCGGTTAAATTTGTTGGACTGGGCGAAGGAATAGATGATATGGAAGAATTTAATCCGGTAGAATTTGTCAATGCAATAATCGAACCGGAAGGAGAGATGATAGATGATTGATGCAAGAAACAGGAAACGTGATAACTTGTCACCGTCAAGTTTTGGGAAAAAGACAGTTCTCTTTTTGATAGCCGCAGCAGTTCTTTTTGTGCTGTGGTATGGGGCAAGAATTGTCTTTGAATACATCAAGGTGGGCGAGATTGGAGAGCAGTATACCGCGATTTTCCTGAAAAATTTCATTACCCGGATGACTATCAGGGCGATAAATTTTGCTGTGATTTTTGTGGTGCTTACCTTAAGCGTGCTGTTCTTAAGACGCAACCTTAAATTGCTCAGTATTGAACGTGGAATTTTTGAGTCATTAAAAATTTCGCTTTTGATAAGCTTTGTAGCAACTCTTTTCCTTGACGGAATGGTAAGTCATAATATATGCGAAGAATTTCTCAAAGCTTGCAACTCACAGAGTTTCAATCTTACCGACCCTGTTTTTGGCAAAGATATTGGTTATTTTGTGTTTGTGAGACCGTTTTTTGTTTCGCTTTGCAGCTTTGTTCTCAGTGTTTGGTTTTTTATAACAGCAGCGGTTTTTGTTGCTTATTGGCTGTTTGGTGCTACGCACAGCAGTTACAGCGGAAAAGAATTTTTGACGCTCAAGGCGGTTGCTGTTCACAATTTTGTAAATATTGGAATTTTGCTTATAATTATTTGTTTTAATTATGTGTTAAAGGCAGAGAGTATTTTGTACGGAAGCTTTGGTGAGCTTGATGGTGCAGGCTTTACTGACAAGACGGTGTGGCTCACATATTATAGGATAGCACCTTTCCTGCTTGTTTTCATTGTAATACTTTCGGGAATTTTTATCTTAAGGCAAAAGAGCCGTGCGGCAATAAAAACAATCCTTGTTTACCCATTGTCGTGGCTACTTGCGGTTGCTTTCGCCTTTGGAACTCAAGCTATTTTTGTAGCACCCAATGAGGTAATCCGCGAAAGTGAAAACATTGCTTCAAATATTAAGTACACACAAAAAGCTTATGGACTTGACAGCATTTCTGAGGTGGAATTTGATGTAAAAAATGACCTTTCTGTTGCTGATTTAAACAGCAGTCAGGAGGTAACTGATAATATCAGGATTCTTGACCTTTCTGCAAACCTTACTGTGCTCAATCAGATTCAGGGAATACGCAACTATTATCAGTTCAATGAAACGGATATCGTTCCATATGAGATTGACAGCAAAAAAACTGCTGTCGCCATAACTCCCCGCGAAATAACGAAAGAAAACTTAAGTGACAGTGCTGACACTTATATAAACCGTACCCTCAGATATACTCACGGATTTGGACTTACTATGAATGTTATCAGTGAGGTGACATCTCAGGGTCAGCCGCTATTTTTGGTGAAAGATATACCGCCAAAATCCGAAAAGGGTATTGAAAAAATTACTCAACCCAGAATTTACTATGGTGAGCTTACAAACGATTATGTTGTGGTAGGAAACGAAAAATATAAAGAGCTTGACTATTCAGAGGGTCAGGAGGATATTGAATTTTCATATGACGGAAGTGGCGGACTTAAACTCAATTTCTTCAATCGTGCCTTGTTTGCCGCAAAGTATGGTGATATACGTCTGCTTATTTCTGACCTGGTTTCAAGTGACAGCCGTATTCTCATAAACCGCAATATTGTGGAAAGACTCAAAACTGTTGCACCCTTTTTTGAATATGACACCGACCCATATATGATTATTGACAGTGACGGAACGCTTAAATGGGTGGTTGATGCATACACAACAAGTGAGTATTTCCCTTATTCACAAAGCTATGGCGAATTCAATTATATCAGAAATTCAGTCAAGGCTATTGTTGATGCATATAATGGCGATGTTACTTTCTATATTTCGGACAAAAATGACCCGATTGCACAAGTCTTCAGCAAGATATATCCCACGCTTTTCAGCAGTAAAGAAATTCCTGATGGAATAAAGGAACACATCAAATATCCTGAATATATTTTCACTGTTCAGGCAAATGTCTATGGAAAGTACCACATCTCAAATCCCACAACCTTTTATAACAAAAATGATATGTGGGTTATCGCTAAAGAAAGATACGGCACAGCAACAGAGGAGAGAGAAATTGCGCCGTATTACAATATGATGCGCCTTGCGGGAAAAGAGGATGCTGAGCTTCTTCTGACCATTCCTTACACACTCACCAACAAGGATAATATGGTGGCATGGCTTGCGGCACAAAATGACTGGAATGATTATGGAAAGCTGAAAGTCTATAAGTTCCCCAAGGACATAAACGTATATGGTCCTATGCAGATTGAAAACCGTATCAATTCGGATATGGATATTTCAAAGGAGCTTAACCTTTGGAGTCAGGGTGGTTCAAAGGTAATCCGCGGCAATATGATTGTTGTTCCAATTGGCAATTCTGTTCTTTATGTTGAGCCAGTTTATATCGCATCAAGCAATAAGTCTACGCTTCCTGAACTTAAACAGGTGGCGGTTGCATATGGCGAAAAGATTGTGATGAAAAACAATCTCAAGGATGCTCTTTATGCTCTGTTTAATGAAAAAGCTCCGATTGAAACAGTGCTTGATGATGTTACAGAAGAAATGGTGAATGAGGAAAACCAAGACAATTCACTTGATTTCAAATATGTTGCACAAAAAGTGGTTGAAGAATTTAATCGGGTAAAGCAAGCAAACAAAGATAGTGACTGGAACAGCTTTGGTCAGTCAATGGAGGCTCTTGAAAAATCAATCGGCGAGCTCTCGGAAAGTATTAAATAATAAAAATATCCTCGCAATATTGCGGGGATATTTTTTCATTTCAAAAGATATTGAACAAGTGCTACCATAATTACGCCTGGGATTCCCAAAAAGCCTGAAAGCAGAGAGGTAAAGGGGTTTATTACTACAAAAATTCCTGCAAAGCCTCCCATGAAGTTTACAATGGACAAAAAAATGCTTCCAATTATACCATTTGCAAGACATTTTAAAAGCCATTTTATAGGTTTTATAAAAATTCTGCAAAAAACATACAAAAACAAAAGTCCCAAAGCGTATGCTAAGATTGACATAGTATCAAAAACCATAAAAAATCCACTCCTGTAAATTACTTACATTAAAGAATATACAGAAAGTGGAAATTTATTACTGTTATTTTGGGACAGCCGTATATTTTTCTACCATAAATACGGGATAATATGATTTTTTAGCTTTTCTAAGGCCCTCAAGCCCCATATCTTCCTCGCGGTTTATAAACTGAAAATCAGACCATTTATTCATGGCAAACTGTTGATTAATCATAGCAAAGCTTCCCTGAAAATCTGTGTTTGCGTGTTCTAAGTGGATTACTGCCATTGATTTGTTGTGATTGAGAACTTCTCCGAAACTGAAAGCAACCATCTTTCCGTCAACAAAAATGCCCCCTGCTGAAATATCAAGGCTTTCCCAGTTGTCAAGGAGTGTACCCACGGCATCAAGCTGTTCGCCGATGTTATCAATTTTTCCTATTTTCGTGTTGCACCAGTGACAGAACATTTCTTTGCACTCAGCTTTATCGCTTGGATCAAGGGGTCTGTACTGAAAGTCATAAAGGGACTTGAATTTGTTTATATGGTTTCGCTTTGCGTGATAACGCTGACCAGGAAGTTCAATAAGGTCAGAGGTTTTATATACATAATCTGAATTCGACAAATCCTTTTCAAAATTAAAGACATCAGGGAAGAAATGTTTTACAAGACTTTTTTGTTCCCTGCTGAAAAGACGGAGAATAAAGGGTGTATGGGTTGATGCAAAAAAGCTTATAATTTTATCAAGCGCAATTTCGGGGTCCTTTCCCAATGGAAAAGTCACACTTTCGGGTGAATTTCCATACCTGAAAAAAATGCAAAGGCAGTTTGATATTTCTGCGAAGCGTATATTGTAAGCTTTTTTCCACATAAAAAGGTTTGTGAAAGTAAAGTCGGAGTTCATAAAGGTGGAATTTTTGAAATATTTATCAAAGAGTGGTTTGTCACTTAAGGTGACAGGTTTAATATCGAATGAGTCGGAACTCATTTTATCAGCACCTTTCGGTAAATTTAGTATATTTTTTGTGGGTCTTATTCAATATATTCACGAATCCTGAAATCGACACCGCAATTTTCTGCTATACTACGGCAGATTTCGATTTCTTCTTTTGAAATATCGTGGTCAACTATTGAAAAAACAACCTTCGGGACAAAACGCTTTGCAAGACGTGCGAATTCCTGAATTCCTTCAAAAGCCTCCTCGCCAAAAATGCTTTGGCAGATTTCATCATAGCGTTTCGAATTTGATGCATTAAGGCTGATTGAAACGGTGTCAATCAGTCCCTCGAAAAGAGGTGTGACATCACGTTTTTCAATCATATTTGCCTGACCATTTGTGTTTATACGGATGGGGAGGTCGGGGCATTGTTTTTTGAGCCAACTTGCAATTTCAATGCAAGTTTCAAATCTCATAAGTGGTTCACCATAACCGCAAAATACAATACAACTATATTTTGAAAGGTCACGGGTTTTGAAATCTTCTTTAATTTCATCGATAGTGGGCTCACGGTCAAGCCAAAGATTGTCCTTTCCGTTCACGTCATCGTGATTGTTTCTTACACAAAAAATACAATCATTGCTGCAGCGATTGGTAACATTGACATAGAGTGCATCGCCGAGTTCGTAAGTTATTGTCATAGAAAATTCCTTCTTTCTCATAGTGTAATCTGGTTTGGATTATCAAAAATTTCAACAATCATTTTTTGAATGTGCTTGTGACAGGTAAAAAAGAAAACCTGCGAAACCGAGCCTGAATTCTTGAGATAATCTTTAAGAAATCTGAGGGTGTCAAGACAGCTTTCGTCATCATACTGAGCAAGAATATCGTCCATAAAAAGCGGTAGAGGATTGTGCTTTTCGGCACAAATATCCGTTGATGCAAGGCGAAGAGCAAGATAAGTTCTGTCGATAGCTCCTGAACTTAAAAACTTCCATTCGTGATAACCATCAGATAGATTGCTGCGGGCTTCTACATTTAAATCACGGCTCACCAGAACATCGCTGTATTTTCCGCTTGACAGCTTGCTAAGATATTCACCTGTTTTTTTGCTCAGGTGTGAACCAAGTCCCTTGTTCATTTCACTTATTGCCATTTCCAGTGCATTATCCGCAAGAGAGAGGGCGTCATAGCGTTCCGTAAACTTACTGATTTCAGCCTGGGTTTCCGAAATGAGAGCCAACAACTTATGCTCATCCTGATTTGGAGGCACAACCTTGCTTTGAAGTTCACCAAGAAGATTTCGCTTTTCCTGAAGAATGGACTTAAGTTTATCGGCGTCTGCACAATCCACATTGTAGTGGGGAGAGCCTTCCAAAAATTCGTTAACGGACTCAAATTGTTTTTTTACGGCATCCAAATTCGTGTCGGTTGTTCCTGCAGAAACAGCAAGAGTTTTTATTTCTGCAGAAAGGCCTTGGAGGTTTTCTGAAAGCTTGCATATTTCGTCAAAGAATGACCTCGCCTCATTGAAATCAGTGACTTCCTTGAACTTTGATACATTCAAGGCAAATGTTTGTTTAAGCTTATTTGTTTCACCAAGAACGGATGCAAGGTAGGAATTTTGATTTGATACGGTTTTGGATTTAAGCTCTTCAACTGTACAGCATTTATTTGCTTCAAGTATTCCATAAATCTCGGCTTCAAGTGTTGATTTTTGGGCTTCAATTCTGGCCTTTATTTCGTCAACAGAAGTGTTTTTAAGGTCTTCGCTGTAAAAGGAAAGAAGCAAGAGACTATTTTCAAACTCTTGTTTTGCAAGTCTTACTGAAATATTCTTAAAAAGCTTTGTGGCGTTTTTCAGGAAAATAGCTGAAAAAGCTACGATGCCCGCAAAACAGAGTGCGAGAGCAACGTAAAATTTAAAAACAAACAGGCTTCCTATGCCCAAAACTGCAGACAGAGTGAGAACCGAGAATGCCGCAAGTGTTCTTTTTTTCTTACAGAGGCTTAAAACTTTTTCAAAATTTTTTCTTGCAGGGATTATGTTGTTAGTTAAAAAAACATTATCGCGGTCACAAATCTCTGATTTTTGTTCAAGGTCATGAAGGTGGATATACACGCTGTCGGGGATTGATTCATAAGCATTTTGGGATGATAAAAAACTATCATCAATCTGTTTTTTGAGTTCCTTGCCTTGAGCGATAAATGACTGTAAGTCGCCTGAATCAGGAAAAAATTTTTCAAGAACGTCAAGAGTTTCCTGCTTTTTTTCAAGCTTTTCAAGTAGAGCCACAAGAATGGAAAGTTCTTTTTCGGCATATTTTCTTTTTTCCATGAGTGAAATGTTTTCAAGTGAACTTTCTATATCTGATATTTCACTTTTAAGTGTATTTATATCCGTCATAAGTGAAAACTGTGCTTTGCTTTCAGCGTAAAATGTTTCAAGCTGGGCTTCAAGTTTTTCAAGACGGGCATTTGCATCAACAAGAAAACCTTTTTTGCCACTTTTTGAAATCAGTTCTTCTTTTGCAGATGAAATTCGCTGTATAACGGCGTTTTGTGAGAAATTTTCATCGCCTGTGACGGAAAGATTTGAAATGCGCATCGCAAGGCTGTCCCCTGCAGCATCCGAAGTGAATCCTCCGAAGTTTTCAATAAAGACGCTGCGTTCAAATTCGCCGAGTTCCATATCAAAAAATGTCTCACCAATTTCTGAAGTGGCAAGCTGCGGCTGTTTTTCGCCGATATCAAGATTTAAAACAGTTACCTTGTCGCTGGCAGAGGTTTTTTTAAATTCCTTGTGGATTCTGAAATTGCCATCACTTGTTTCAATCTCAATAGCACCTGACATGGGAGAACCATTCCAAGGTGAATATTTTTTTCGGATGTTTTTTGAAATATCAGCACCGCCCTTGCTGCTGTTTCCATAAAATATCATTTTGATGAATGCCATGAGAGTTGATTTTCCGTCTTCATTTTTGCCGAAAATCAGGTTGAAGTCTGGCGAGAAGTCTATGCTTTTTCCACTGAATTTTCCAAAGTTTTCAATGTCGATTTTTTTAATTAGCACCAAGGGTCACCTCGCTTTCAAAAGCTTTTAGCCCCAATTTAAGCGCAGAACGATATGTGACAGCATCTTCAGGATTTGCATTTTCAGAAAGCTCAAGCATTTTTTGAGCAAAAATTCCGCGCAGAGTGCTTTCTGAAGCAATTTTTTCTATGTCTTTTACCTGAAATTCTGTACAGTCATTTACCTTGGCATATTCCAGAACTTCCGCCAGGGTAGTTTCAATCTGAGAAATGTTTGGCGAAAAGCTGAAATCAACTTCGCCCGTCAAAGAAATCCTGTAAAGATTTTTATCAAAAGTTTCAGGGAATTGGCTCTTTAATTGTGCAATGATTTTTGAAGAAATTGCGGCAGATGTGTCACAGTTTGAAACATCAGTTTCTGTAAAAATATACTGTCTTGATGAAAGCTCAGTGTAAGAAAGGTCACAGCGTCCCTTTTTGACAGTGCCTATATAAACTCCTCGGCTTCCATCCTCATCAAAGCCTTTGCCGTCAGGACAACCGCTATAAGAGAAAAAGGTGTCACCTGCTTTTTTGATTTCACTGCGTTTGTGAATGTGGCCAAGTGCCAGATAATCAAGGCCACTTTCTTTAATGGAGTTTTGGGAAATAGGGTTGTATACACTCTCAGTGAGACCTGAAACTATGTCTCCGTGAAGAACACAAAGATTTATAAATGCAGGATGAACTTCAAACTTTTGTGAGAGTAGAGGAATTCGTTCAAACCGGTCTGTGAAAGCTGCACCGAAAAGGCGCACTTTTTTCTCAGGAAAGTCAAAATATTCAGCAAAAGAGGTAAAGACAACTACATTGTCGGGGAAATCATTCTTAAGATAAAAGCTTCCGGGGCAGGCACAGTCGTGATTCCCTGGTGAAATAGCAATTGTTGTATCCGGAACATTTGACATTGCCTGGATTATTTCGGATGCGGTTTCTGCACTGGGAAAAGGTGTGTCAAACAAATCCCCTGCAATGAGCAAAAAGTCGACAGCTTCTTTTTGGCAAAGGTCAATCACTCTGAAGAAAGTATTTTTTATTTCAGTGCTACCTGACAAAAGGGCACCTTTCAGCCCGGTACGTGATGCGCCGATATGAAAATCTGCACAGTGTAAAACTTTTATGCTGTCCATACTTTATACTCCTTTCAAAAAATGTACCTTAAGTATATCATAATGGAATAAAAATTACAAGATAATGGTAGAATATTATTTGTTAAAATAGATGGCAAATATAGTTGACACAAAATGTAAAATATGGTAAAATATTTTCATATTTGCGAAATGAAAATTGCTATAAAAAGGATGTGAAAAAATGAGCACAAATGCTGTTGGAAAAATACGCGAGGCAGAGCAAAGAGCGGAACAAACCGAGCGTGAAGCAACGAAACGTGCGCAGAATATAATTGATGCAGCAAGGACCGAATGTGAAAGGTGTATCAAAGCGGCAAAAGCCGATGGAGAAATTGAATTCAAAAATGCGGTTGATGCTTGCATAAAGACTGCAGAAGAAGAAAGCAAAAAGGCGAGACTTGGCTTTGAAAGTGACCTTGATAAACTCAAAGCTTTGGCTGAAAGCAAATCCTCAAAGGCAGTTGAATTGGTAAAGGAAAAATTGATTTCCTGTTAAGAAATAGGAGGTGGCATAAATGGCAGTTTTGCCTATGTCAAGGGTTAATATCTTCGGCCTGCTTAAAGACCGGAAGAAAATTCTTGAAACATTGCAGCGTCTTGGCGTTATTGATGTGAAAGCATTTGATACGGACGATGGTTTTGAAAAGGTTGAAACCGCTGTTTTTCAGGCAAGGTTTCAAAAAGCAAAGGCTGATGCCGTGCAGGCTCTTGAGGTCTTGGGACGTTATTCTCCTGAGGAGAAATCCTTATTTTCTTCCCTTATGGGGCTTGAGAGGATGTCTGATGAAGAATATGAAAGTCATGTATCGCGTCGGGACGAAATTCTTGGCAAAGCGTCATACATCGTGGGACTCGAAAAGGAAATTGCTGACCTAAAATCAGAAATAATAAATCTTTCATCAAATATCGATGCGCTTAACCCATGGAAAGGTCTCGATGTTTCCATGCGATTTTCTGGCACAAAGAAGACTACCGCATTTTTGGGGACTTTTTCTGAAAACTATGATATTGACAGTTTGAAAACATATTTTGATGAATGCTGCGAAAAGAAAGAACTTGCGGAACTTAAAGAAAATGTGCATTTTGATATAGTAAGTCAAAGCGAGAACCAGACTTGTGTTATGGCTGTGTGCATCAAAGAAATTGCAGCAAAGTGCGAGGAAGTCCTCAGGTATATGGGACTGGTTTCACCTGTGGTCAACGTTGATGGCACTCCGGCTGAAAAAATAGCCGAGTTCGAGGAACGCATAAAACAGGCGAAGAAGCAGCTGACGGAAAATGAAAGAAAAATTGGTGAGTCGGTGATTTACCGTGATGACCTTAAGTTCATAGTAGATTATTTTGATATGCGTATTGAAAAATATCAGGTGATAGAAAGGCTTGGCCACAGTAAACGTGTGTTTGGTCTTACCGGATATTTGCCCAAAAAAGATACAGAAAAACTGGAAAATGCATTGACGGCTACTCTTGATGTTGCCGTGGAGTTTACTGATGCTGATGGCGATGATGTTCCGGTTGCACTTAAAAACAATGGATTTGCGGCACCTCTTGAGGGTGTGCTTGAAACATTCAGTCTTCCCGGACGTGGCGAGGTTGACCCCACATCTGCAATGGCTGTTTTCTACTATTTCCTTTTTGGACTGATGCTTTCGGATGCAGCCTACGGATTTTTGATGGTTCTCCTTTGTGGATTTGCACTGTGGAAGTTCCCCAAAATGAAATCCGGTATGAAGAAATCCCTGAAGATGTATCTATATTGCGGAATTTCAACCACATTCTGGGGCGTGATGTTTGGCGGATACTTTGGTGATGCGATTCAAGTTGTGGCAAGAACATTTTTCAATAAGGAAGTTGTCATAAAGCCACTGTGGTTTTCGCCTATGGATGAGCCGATGCGAATGTTGGTGTTCTCACTTTTTGTTGGTATAATCCATCTTTTTGCAGGACTTGGAATGAAACTGTATTCACTTATTCGCACAAAACAGTGGAAAGATGCAATTTATGATGTAATCTTCTGGTATATGCTGGTTGGTGGAGCAATTGTGTATCTTCTTTCGATGCAGATGTTTGTGGATATGACAAACTTAAGCTTCGTTCTGCCGAGTGCAGTTGGCAAGGCGGCGGCTATTGTTGCGGTTCTTGGTGCTATCGGCATTGCACTTACTGCTGGACGTTCATCAAAAAATCCGGGGAAAAGGCTTGCTAAAGGTCTTTATGAGCTTTATGGTGTTACAAGCTATCTAAGTGATATTTTGTCATATTCAAGACTTCTGGCACTTGGTCTTGCAACTGGTGTTATCGCAAATGTCTTCAACAAAATGGGAAGTATGTTCGGTGGCGGAATTTTTGGTGCAATAGCATTCACTATTGTGTTTGTTGTGGGACACACGCTGAATATAGGAATAAATCTTCTTGGTGCATATGTTCACACAAACCGTCTTCAGTTTGTAGAGTTCTTCGGAAAGTTCTATGACGGCGGTGGCGTGAAATATGAGCCTTTCCGGGCTGACACGGCATATTTCGAGATAGAAAACAATTAAATTTTAGAAAATTATTAAGCATACTTGCCTGCGGTTGCGATAAAAAAATTTGCAGGCGGAAAGGTTTTATTTAATATGGAATTTATGAATGGATTAGGTATGGCATTTGCCCTTTTGGGTGCGGCAATTTCAGCACTTCTCGCAGGTATCGGTTCTGCAATGGGCGTAGGTATGGCTGGTGAAGCGGCAGCAGGGGTTGTTACTGAAGATCCTCAGAAGTTTGGTAAAGTTCTTATTCTTCAGCTTCTTCCTGGCACACAGGGCATTTACGGTCTTCTTATCGCTTTTATTACACTTTCTCAGATTGGTGTTCTTGGCGGTGGCGGAGATGCAATTTCTCTTGCGGAAGGTATACTTTACTTTGTAGCTTGTCTTCCTATGGGTTTTGTTGGTCTTTGGTCAGCAATACGTCAGGCAAGAGCTGCAGTTTCAGGCATTGCTCTTGTTGCAAAAAGACCTGAACAGATGGGTAAAGCTATAATTTTTGCTGCAATGGTTGAAACATATGCAATCCTTGCACTTCTCATTTCAATTCTTTCAATCGTAGGTATTCCTGCTCTCGGTCTTTAATAAAAGGCTATATTTTATTAAAACTCAAGGCGATGTGCTTTGGGCATAGGAGGAATATTGTATGACAGGACTTTCAAATATACTTGATAGAATTGAAAATGAGTCGGTTAAAAAGGCAGAGGAAATCATCCTCGGGGCAAACAATGAGGCAAATGAAATGGTTTCTGCTGCAAAAAAAGAGGCTCAGGAAATTCTTGATGACTACAAAGCGAAAACAGAGAAAAAAACAACGGAAATATTGAGCCGCATAAAAGCATCCGATGAAATTGAAAAGAAAAGGGCAGAGCTTTTTAGAAAACAGGAAGTCATTAAAACGATTTTGGAGACAGCAAGAAATGATATAAAAGGTCAAAGTGATGATGACTATTTTACTTTTCTTGGAAAAGTCCTGACAAAGCATGCACAGGATAAAAATGGGACTGTTATTCTCTCTAACCGGGATTTTGAAAGTATGACAAAAAGCTTCAAGGCTCTCCTTGTAGAAAAAGGTCTTGAGGCAAAGACCGGAAATATGGATGAAAGAAACGGTTTCGTTATTGTTTATGGAAACATTGAAATAAACTGCACTGTGGATGCTATTTTTGATGCAGAAGCTGAGGAACTTTCGGATATGCTTAACAAGTTTTTGTTTGACAGCGAAGGAGGGAATTAAATGCCCGAAATGTATACTTACGCTGTGGCACGACTTCACGCAAGCGAAAACAATATGCTTTCAAATCAGGATTTAGAACGGCTTTTGGCGGCGAATGATTTGCGCGAGGCCATGGCAATTCTTTCTGAAAAGGGCTATGATACGATGAATGCGGAAAGCACCGATGCCGTGCTTGAAAATGAGCGCAAAAAACTGTGGAAGTTAATTTCAGAGCTTGTTGATGATATATCGGTATTTGATATTCTTCTTTATGAAAATGACTTTCATAATTTGAAAGCGGCTGTGAAATCGGTGGTTACAAATGATGACTGTGGAAACATTTTAGTTCCCTACGGCACAGTTCCTGATGAAACTATTGTGAAGGCTGTTGAGAATCGTGAATTTGGTGAACTTCCAAAGTTTTTGAGGGATGTTGCTGAAAAAGCATTAAAAGCCCTTCTTGAAACAGGTGACGGCGGGCTTTGTGATATTATTATTGACAAGGCATATCTTGAAATGCTTCTTGAATGTGGTGAAAAATCAGATATTGGACTTATAAAGGATTATGCGGAAACAATGGTTGCTCTTTGTGATATAAAGATTGCTGCCCGTGGTTCACGGCTTGGTAAAAATACAGAATTTTTCAGACGCAGTCTCGCTGTATGTAAAACCCTTGATATTAAAAATCTTGGGAGTTTTGCAGCAAAAGGCTTTGAAGATTTTCTGGAATATCTCAAAGGCACTGATTACAGAGAAGCAGCAAGTGTTTTGACAAAATCCTATACCGCATTTGAAAAGTGGTGTGACGACCGCATTATGCGGGAAGCAAAAAAAGAAAAGAATAATCAGTTTACCCTTGCACCTATTTTTGCTCATATTCTTGCGAAAGAAAGTGAGTTTAAAATGGTTGGACTTGTTCTTACAGCAAAATTGAACAAGCTAAACGGGGATGTCATAAGAGAAAGGTTGAGGGAGCTTTATGTATAAAGGTATTGCGGTTATTGGCGACCGTGACAGCATATACGGTTTTGCCTCAATCGGTTTTAATATATTTCCGGTAAGCAACATGGAAGATGGCATAAAAACCTTTAAAAATCTTTGCAAGGGCGAATATGCTGTTATTTATGTTACTGAGGCATTTGCTGCGGAAATAGAAGAAGAAATAGAAAAAGTTTCTGAAAATTTATATCCGGCGATAATTCTTATCCCAGGCGTGCATGGCAATACGGGAAAAGGCGTGTTGTCTGTGAGAAAATCGGTTGAAAAAGCGGTTGGCTCGGATATACTTTTCAGCGGAGGAACACAGGACTAAAACAAAGCGTGATGCTTTGTGCATTTAGCTTAAAAAAGAAAGTGGTGTGTATATGAGTATCGGAAAAATCAAAAAGGTCGCAGGACCTCTTGTAATAGCCGAAAATATGCGTGATGCCAATATGTTTGACGTGGTTCGTGTTAGCAATCAGCGTCTTATTGGTGAAATTATTGAAATTCACGGTGACCTCGCATCAGTTCAGGTTTATGAAGAAACCTCAGGACTTGGTCCGGGCGAGCCCGTTGAATCAACAGGAAGCCCCTTGAGTGTTGAACTGGGTCCCGGTCTTATCGGGGGTATTTTTGATGGAATTCAAAGACCTCTTGAAACCATTATGGAGGTATCAGGAAACAATCTTCAGCGCGGTGTTGAGGTTGCGTCCCTTGACCGCGAAAAGAAATGGACTTTTGTTCCAGTTAAAGTTGTCGGTGACACTGTCAAAGGTGGCGACATCATAGGAACAGTTCAGGAAACAGATGTTGTTACCCAAAAAATTATGGTGCCCAACGGTGTTGATGGAAAAATTGTCAGCATAAATGAGGGTAGCTTTACCGTTACAGAAACAGTAGCGGAAATTGAAAAGGCTGACGGCACAAGAGAAAACGTTTCTCTTATGCAAAAATGGCCTGTAAGAAAGGAAAGACCATATAAGAAAAAGCTTCCACCTGAAATGCCGCTTGTTACTGGGCAGAGAGTTATTGACACACTTTTTCCCATTGCAAAGGGTGGTGTTGCATCTGTTCCCGGTCCTTTCGGTAGCGGAAAGACGGTTGTTCAGCATCAGTTGGCAAAGTGGGCAGAGGCTGACATTGTGGTTTATATCGGTTGTGGTGAACGTGGAAACGAAATGACAGACGTTCTCAATGAGTTCCCTGAACTTATTGACCCAAAGACCGGAAAATCATTGATGGAAAGAACAGTTCTTATTGCAAACACCTCTGATATGCCGGTTGCGGCTCGTGAAGCATCAATTTATACAGGTATTACCATTGCAGAGTATTTTAGAGATATGGGTTATTCTGTTGCACTTATGGCGGACTCCACATCACGTTGGGCGGAGGCTCTCCGTGAAATGTCAGGACGTCTTGAAGAAATGCCCGGTGAAGAAGGTTATCCGGCATACCTCGGCAGCCGTCTTGCTCAGTTCTATGAACGTGCAGGCAGAATTATTGCAACAGGCAGCGAAGACCGTGAAGGCTCGCTTTCGGTTATTGGTGCGGTTTCGCCCCCAGGTGGTGATATTTCAGAACCGGTTGCTCAGGCGACGCTCAGAATTGTAAAGGTGTTCTGGGGACTTGATTCATCTCTCGCGTACAAGAGACACTTCCCTGCAATTAACTGGCTCACAAGTTATTCACTTTATGTTGATACCATGGCGAAATGGTTTAACGATGCATCAGGCGGTGACTGGACAGAGCTGCGTACAAGGATTATGAAAATTCTTCAGAACGAGGCGGAGCTTGAAGAAATTGTAAAGCTTGTTGGTATGGATGCACTTTCTGCTCCCGACCGTCTTGTCCTTGAAACTGCGCGTTCAGTACGTGAGGACTATCTCCATCAGGATGCTTTCCACGAGGTTGATACCTATACCTCGATTGAAAAGCAGTACCTTATGATGAAGCTTATCCTGAAATATTATGACCAGTCAGCAGATGCACTTTCAAAGGGTGCGGATATTGAAAGCCTTGTAAATATGGAAGTAAGAGAAAGAATAGGCAGATACAAATATACACCGATAGATAAAGTAAATGATGAATATAACAATATCTCAGAAGAGCTCAAAAATGAGATAAATAAAGTTATGGCAGGGAGGGAAAGCTGATGCCAAAGGAATACAGAACTATTGAAGAAGTTGCAGGACCACTTATGCTGGTTCGTGATGTTACGGATGTAAATTACAACGAGCTTGGCGAAATTGAGCTTGCAAACGGCGAAAAACGTCGCTGCAAGGTGCTTGAAATTGATGGCGGAAATGCTTTGGTACAGCTTTTTGAATCCTCAACAGGTATAAATCTTTCAAACAGCAAGGTGAGATTTCTTGGTCGCTCTATGGAACTTGGTGTGTCTGAAGATATGCTTAGTCGTGTATTTGACGGTCTTGGACGTCCTATCGACGGCGGCCCTGATATTTTGCCTGAAAAAAGACTTGATATAAACGGTCTTCCCATGAATCCTGCGGCACGAAACTATCCTCAGGAATTTATTCAAACAGGTGTTTCGGCTATCGACGGACTTAATACTCTGGTAAGAGGACAGAAGCTCCCGATTTTCTCAGCCAGCGGTCTTCCTCATGCCAATCTTGCGGCACAGATTGCAAGACAGGCACAGGTAAGAGGAACTACCGACCCATTTGTTGTTGTTTTTGCGGCTATTGGTATAACATTTGAAGAATCAGAATTTTTCATCAACAGCTTTAAAGAAACAGGTGCGATTGACAGAACAGTTATGTTTGTAAACCTTGCAAACGACCCTGCCGTTGAACGTATAGCAACACCTCGTATGGCGCTTACTGCTGCTGAATATTTGGCGTTTGAAAAGGGTATGCACGTTTTGGTTATTCTCACGGATATTACCAACTATGCGGATGCTCTTCGTGAGGTTTCGGCTGCACGAAAGGAAGTTCCGGGTCGTCGTGGATATCCCGGATATATGTATACTGACCTTGCAACACTTTATGAAAGAGCCGGCAGACAAAAGGGCAAGAACGGAAGTATCACTATGATACCCATTCTCACTATGCCTGAAGATGATAAAACTCATCCAATCCCTGACCTTACAGGGTACATCACAGAGGGTCAGATAATCTTAAGCCGTGATTTATACCGCAAGAATGTTATGCCGCCTATTGATGTTTTGCCGTCACTTTCGCGTCTTAAGGATAAGGGAATTGGTGAGGGCAAAACCCGTGCCGACCACGCAAACACAATGAACCAGCTTTTTGCAGCTTATGCAAGAGGTAAGGATGCCCGTGAACTTATGATAATTTTGGGTGAAGCGGCTCTTACTGATATGGATAAGATTTATGCGAAGTTTGCTGACAAGTTTGAGGAAGAATATGTTTCTCAGGGCTATGACAAAAACAGAAGCATTGAGGAAACTCTGGAGCTTGGCTGGAAACTACTCTCAATTCTTCCAAAGAGCGAACTTAAGCGTATTAAAGACGAATTCATTGAAAAATATTATGTTGAATAAAGGGGGTGCAAGATTTGGCATCCACACATGTGAATCCCACCCGAATGGAGCTCACCAGACTCAAAAAAAAGCTGGTAACTGCAAAACGTGGACATAAGCTCCTGAAAGACAAACGTGATGAGCTTATGCGAAGATTCTTAGAGCTTGTAAAAGAAAATATGGAGCTTCGAAAGAACGTGGAAAAGGGCTTGGAAGAAGCAAATAAAAACTTTGTTCTTGCAAAGGCTATAATGCGTGAAGAAACACTGAACACAGCACTTCTTGCACCGCTTCAGTCCATTTCAGTTGATGTAAAAACAAACAACGTCATGAGTGTTGAAATCCCATCTTTTGATTACAAGACAAGAACACCCGATGAAAATGGTATGTATTCATACGGATTTGCTTTTACTTCAAGCGACCTTGATTATGCGGTAAAGTCTTTATCTGATATTTTTCCACAGATGCTAAAGCTAGCTGAAATCGAAAAATCCTGTCAGCTTATGGCAGCGGAAATTGAGAAAACACGACGCCGCGTTAATGCTCTTGAACACGTTATGATTCCTGAAACGGAAGAAAGCATCAAATATATAACAATGAAGCTTGACGAAAACGAAAGAAGCACACAGGTGCGACTTATGAAAGTCAAGGATATGATGATAAAGGAAGCTATTGAAGCAAAACGTAGCGTATCTCAATGACGTTTGTGGTATGTATTTAATGGTTTGTCGCAGTTTGATGGCGGTTGGTTGTTTGTGGCTGGCCGCCAAAAAACTTTTTTGGAAAAATATTAAAAAAAGTATTGACAAACCAAGAAAAAAAGTGTATACTGTTAAACGTTGTGAGAAACGATATGCACCTTTAGCTCAGTTGGTAGAGCACCTGACTCTTAATCAGGGTGTCCACGGTTCGAGCCCGTGAAGGTGTACCAAAACAAAGAACACCCATCAGGGTGTTTTTTGTTGTGCACGCAAACTGTGCACAAAACCACGAGCCTGCGGTTAATTCAGTTTGCGAAGCAAACCCGCAGGGGGACGTTTCCGAGCGCGCCCGGTGGGCGATACAGCGAAGAAAAAGGAGTGGCAGTAACACGGCGGTTGGCAAGTGCGAAGACACGCCGCCAGAGCCGATGTTACAACAGGGCGCCCGTTCGAGTGGAGCTTTTTTCAAAAAGCAGTTTTGAAACGGAATTAAACTACATACAATATAATAAGCACCTGATTTATAAAAAATAATCAGGTGCTAGTCTTTTTCAAATTTAATTATATCACTTACTTCACACTCAAGAACATAGCAAAGTGCATCAAGTGTTTTGGTGGTTATTGCTTCACCTTTTTTTATACGATGGAGCGTGTTTGCAGAAAAACCCTGCTTAAAAATTAAATGGTATTCTGTTAATCCCTTTTTAAATAAAGTATTATAAAAAGGCTTATAACTAATCATTTTCATCACCAAATTAATTTTATCATACTTAAAGTATTGACAATACTCAATAAAATGAGTATAATTAAATAATAGCAAGCGCTATGCAGACAAACGATACCTATATACGACATAATAAAAATCCAAGGAGAAAAAAATGACCGCATCATTAGTTTTGACAACAATTATAATAATATTACTTATATTTATATTAATACTTTCAACAATAATATACTCTGTTAACAAAAAAAATAAATATGTTGATGAAGCAAATATGTGGCATAAACTTGCTGTTACAGATGATTTAACAGGTATTTATAACAGAAATGCATACAACTTATATGTTGAAAAAAACAAAGCAAATACAAAAAAGGAATCCA
>JAZQUY010000019.1:0-72674 GCA_045631525.1 Clostridia bacterium | reverse complement strand
TACTGTGCGAATAGTTATTATGGCTAATTTAAAGGTATGTAGCATATTAGAGTTGTATCTCCGCACTTGGTAACATATCGCAATAGGGTATCTACTTTCGAGAAAAGCAAATAATGTGTTTTTACGCACTCAGGCTGTTTTTCTACATAATGCCTACACCGAATGAATCCACACAAGCACCTTGTTTCAAAATATCCTGAATTATATATTCATCCAAAGAATTTGAAATAACAATTTTTACATCCCTGTATCCTGCATCATCAAGCATTTTTCTTGTCTTTTTTGTAAGATATGTGATGTCACCGCTGTCAATCCTTACACCCTTTGGACGTATTCCCATGGGTGCAAGCACTTCATCAAAAACCTTTATTGCATTGGGAACACCAGACTTTAACACATTGTAGGTATCAACCAAAAGTGTGCAGTCATTTGGATACGCAAGTGCATACGCACGAAAGGCTTCATATTCACTGTCAAAGGACTGAACCCAACTGTGTGCCATTGTACCCAGTGCCGGAACGCCAAAAAGCGCATCCGAAATAGTACACGCAGTCCCTGTTGCACCGCCGATATATGCAGCCCTTGCACCGTATATTGCACCACCCGCACCCTGAGCACGACGTGAGCCAAACTCCATAACCGGCCTTCCCTCCGCTGCACGGACAATCCTATTGCATTTCGTTGCAATAAGACTCTGGTGATTTATGGTAAGAAGAAGCATTGTTTCAATGAATTGTGCCTGAAGAAGCGGTCCCCTCACCGTAAGAATCGGTTCATTTGGAAAAATTGGTGTGCCCTCAGGAATAGCCCATACATCACATGAAAACTTGAAATTTTGAAGATAATTCAAAAACTCCTCACAAAAGAGCTTTTTCCCTCTCAAAAATTCAATGTCTTCAGGCGTAAATTTAAGTTCTTCAAGATATTCAATAACCTGTTCTACCCCTGCCATAATAGCAAAGCCGGCATTGTCAGGGACTTTTCTGAAAAACAAATCAAAGTATGCAATTTCATCCTGCATATCATTTTTTAGATATCCGTTTGCCATAGTTATTTCATAAAAATCAGTGAGTAAAGTGTAATTCATAAATCTGCTCCATAAAATACAAATTTCTACAGACTAAGTATACCATTTAAAGAAGAAAAATACAAGTATTTTTAATCTTTAAATGCAAAAAAAGACGGTTTGTTTTTCACCGTCTTTATTTGAGTGAATCGATTATAATAATATCATCACCAATTTTTTTGATATTTTCCCATTTGATTACTATATCCTCTTCTCTCCCTAAAAAACCCATCATCCGATAAGCTCCCGGAACAATTATCGCAGTTAGCCGTCCGTCACTTAAATCAATTTCAACGTCCGACACAAAGCCGAGTCTCGCCCCGTCTGTAACATTTATTACCTCTTTTGTTTTCAGTTCATTTATACTGCAGTTCAAATTATCACTCCTTTTATTAAATTTATATACACCCATTTCTTCGCATATTCGAATTTGGTACTTAATTTTCTGTATACCTTTTCCTTATGTGTGAAATACTTGTAATGAAAAATATAAAAAAGGGGCTGATTGAAATTCTAATTAACAAAGTTGAAATCTGTGGGGTAAACACATCAAAGCTTCCTTGTTTAAGCGAAAAACAAAAACAAGAGCTTTTTGAAAAAATACGGAACGGCGACTCCAGTGCCCGCCGTGAATTTATTTATGGAAATTTAAGACTTGTTCTCAGTGTCCTCCAGCGTTTTGGCGGACGCGGTGAAAATATTGACGACCTTTTTCAGGTGGGTTGTATCGGCCTCATAAAAGCACTCGATAACTTTGATACCTCGCATGGTGTTAAATTTTCTACGTACGCTGTGCCGATAGATGTCCTTTGTTGAAATTTCATTTAAACCTGTAATAAATTTCTGTTTTATCTCCTGATACGACTATTTCAGATATACAGTTCTCTACAATATTTCTTTTTTCTTTCGGGGTCATATATTCCCAGCTCTCACGCAAAGTGGTAAGCTGTTTTTTTATTTCATTGTTTCTTTTTGAGATAATGTTTTGTTTTTCTTCCCGTTTGATTTCTTTGTCAATTTCATCAAGCCGACGTTTTTCATCATCTATTATTTCTCTCAGAGTTTCATCATCACTTTCAGCATAAAGTGAATATAGTCTTTTTAATCTTTCTGTTATCTTTTTTCGGTTTTCAGTGAGAATTTCAATCACACTTTTCTCGCGGTCAAGCTTTTTGTCCTGACCTTTTATTGACAGTGAAAACAAATCTTCCTTTACAACATTTTCAAGTTCCGCCGCCCACATCCCGGGGTTTTTGCAGTCAGGGTCTTTCACAAGGTGTGGCTTTGTCTTATCTTTTGAATAACATACAAGTCTCATCCCTTGTTTTCCCCATCTCTGATATCTCATCTTTGCACCGCAAACCCCACACCTGACAAGCCCTGCAAGAAGATTTTGTGAGATTCCTTTGAACTTTCCCGACCTCTCTGCCATTCTCTGCATAGTCCGTTCATAAGTTTCAAGGCTGATGAGAGGCTCATGTTTACCCAAAAACTCCTCACCTTTATAGACAATATATCCTGCATATGTTTTTCGCGTGAGTATCTGTCTTGCAAGCTTTTCATACTTTAATCCAAGCATACGCGAAATAGTGTTTGAAGAATACCCCGAAAGATATAATTCAAACACTTTTTTCACTGTCTCTGCATCACTATTGGGGACGAGAATACCAAGGGTTTCATCATAGTTATATCCAAAAGGAATTCTTCCCCCACCCATCCAGAACCCTTCCTTGACCCGCTCTTTCATACCCATACTGGTACGTTCTCTTATGTTTTCCCTTTCAAGCTGAGCAAATGCTGAAAGTATACCAAGCATAAGGCGACCAAGAGGGGTTGAGGTATCCATGCTCTCATTAAGAGAAACAAAATCCACACCATTTGGATTGAATACGTCTTCAATGAGATAGAGTGTGTCTTTTTGGCTTCTTGACAGTCGGTCAAGCTTATAAACAAGAACGCAATCTACCTTGCCCAGCTTTACGTCCTCAATCATCCTCTTCAGTTCAGGTCTTTCAATGTTGCTCCCGCTGAAACCACCATCAATATAATAGTCATATTCCTTTATACCCTTTGACACACAGTATGCCGTAAGCATCTCCTTTTGAGCATCAATAGAATATCCCTCTTCTCTTTGGGCATCTGTTGAAACACGGATATATATTGCAGCAATTTTCTTCATGCCATATTTCCGTTATTCTTTCCTTGATTTTGACTTATTTCTTTGCCTAGTCTTCTGTTTACACCAGTTATGGCATTCACAATTTCACTACTATTCACTGTGATTTTTTGGGAAAGCCCACCGTCAATTCGTTTTCCGTTTACATATCTTGTTATTTTCACAAAAATCAACTCCTTACCGAAAGTATTAACAAAAATGCAAAAAGAAAAACAGCCTTTTTGATAAAAGGCTGTTTTTGACTAAATACCAAATAACTTTTTCGCATTTTCGCTGAGGATTTTTCTGTTGTCTTCCTCTGAAAATCCAAGCTTCAAAAGTTTTTTAATCTCATCTTTTGCACGCCACATTGGATAGTCCGTGCCAAATAAAACTCTGTCTGTGCCATACTTCAAAGTAATTTCCCTAAAATTAGAATGGTCCGAAAACTCAAAACTGGATGAACAATCAACATAAAAATTCTGAAACTCAGCCAATTTTTCTACTGCTTCCTCCCATACCGACCAACCTCCGAAGTGCGCACCGATAAACCGAAGACGCGGAAAGTTTTTAATAACATTCACCACTCGGTCAGGATTTGAAAAATCATAGCGATAATCACCTGTATGAACCAGCATAACCAAGTCTTTTTCTTCGCAGATTTCATACATTTCGAAAATTTTCTCACCATCAAGCTGAAATCTTTGAATATCAGGATGAAGCTTTACTCCTTTTAAGCCAAGCTCGATTATGTGATTTATATCACCCAAAATGTCCTCACTATCAGGATGGAGTGTTCCAAGGCCGGTAAGAAAACCATCGCTATTCTCCACTTCTCCTGCAATGAATTCGTTTATGCTTTTCACCTGATGGGCGGTTGTCGCCACAGACTGAACAATGGCGTGGTCAATGCCGTCTTTCCTACAAACCTTTCTGAGATCTTTGACCGTACCCTTGCCATAACCCTTGACACCATAAAAGGTATCCGTCGCTCCCGCTGCTTTTGCCGCAATTTTTTCGGGATAAATATGACAATGAGCATCAATAACCTGATAACCTTTGTACATTTATGCTGTCACCACGCTGTCCGCTTTTTGAAGACCCAGCTTTTCAACCGCATCCTCACGCATTTTGTATTTAAGAATTTTACCTGCAGCATTCATGGGGAAAGAATCTACAAAGTCAATATATTTGGGAACCTTGTGTTTCGCCATATGAGCTAAGATATACTCTTTCATCTCCTGCTCGGTCATTGTCACTCCGTCTTTCAATATAATGCAAGCCATAATTTCTTCGCCGTATTGTTCATCAGGAACACCAATAACCTGAACATCACTTACATTTGGATGAGTATAGATAAATTCTTCAATTTCTTTTGGATATATATTTTCACCGCCACGGATAATCATATCCTTAAGACGTCCTGTAATCTTATAGTTGCCATCTTCAGTGCGGCAGGCAAGGTCACCGGTATGGAGCCAGCCGTCCTTGTCGATTGCAGCAGCGGTAGCCTTTGGCATCTTGTAATAGCCCTTCATAATGTTATAGCCACGTGCCACAAATTCACCATTAACACCATCGGGACAGTCTTCGCCGGTTTCAGGGTCAACAATCTTGCACTCAATTTCAGGAAGTGCACGGCCAACTGTTCCCACTCTCACTTCAAGGGGGTCATCAGCAGAACTCATGGTGCAACCGGGAGATGCCTCGGTCTGTCCATAAACAATGGTGATTTCTTTCATATTCATCTTGTTTACCACATCCTGCATAGCAGAAATCGGGCAGGGACTTCCCGCCATAATTCCCGTACGCATATATGAAAAGTCTGTCTTTTCGAAATCAGGGTGTTCAAGCAGTGCAATAAACATCGTAGGAACACCATGGAATGCAGTTATATGCTCACGATTTATGCAGGCAAGTGCCGGCTTTGGTGAAAAATACGGAAGCGGCAAAAGTGTCGCACCGTGAGTCATAGATGCTGTCATAGCAAGCACCATACCAAAGCAATGGAACATAGGCACCTGAATCATCATTCTGTCGGCTGTCGAAAGGTCCATACGGTCACCAATACATTTTCCGTTATTTACAACGTTATAATGCGTCAGCATAACCCCCTTGGGGAATCCCGTTGTACCTGACGTATACTGCATATTGCAGACATCATCCTTATCAACTGCTGCCGCCATACGATAAACAGTTTCAACAGGAACCTTTGACGAAAGGCTAACCGCATCCTCCCACTCAAGACAGCCTTTTTGTTTGAAACCAACGGTAATAATATTGCGCAGGAAAGGCAGTCTTTTTGCGTGAAGCTGTTCGCCCGGCTTTAAATCCTCAAGTTCAGGGCAAAGCTCTGCCATAATCTGCGAGTAATTTGAATCACGATAACCCTCAACCATAATGAGAGTATGTGTATCTGACTGTTTAAAGAGATATTCTGCCTCGTGAATTTTGTAAGCGGTATTTACAGTAACCAAAACCGCACCGATTTTTGTAGCCGCCCAGAATGCAATATACCACTGAGGAACGTTTGTAGCCCAAACGGCAACGTGAGTTCCTGCTTTCACACCCATAGCAACAAGTGCCCGTGCAAATTCATCAACATCGTCACGAAACTCGCTGTATGTTCTGGTATAATCAAGAGTTGTGTACTTAAATGCATACTGGTCAGGAAATTCCTCAACCATACGGTCAAGCACCTGAGGGAATGTCTGGTCAATAAGCATATCCTTTTTCCATACATACTTTCCTGTATGAGCATTGTTTGAATAAAGAGCCGACTCATTCTTTGACGGGTCGCTGTATTGCTTCATATAATTAACGAACTGTGCAAAGATAATTTCCAAATCATCAAGTTCTTCGCACCAGTCAGGATGCCACTCAAGAGAGATAAATCCGTCATAGTTCACCGAGCGGAGTGCCGCCATCATTTCTCCAATAGGCATCTCACCCTCGCCCATAAGGCAAAATTCCGTGCCGTTTTCAGTATGCTTTGCATCTTTGATATGTACATGACGAACAAATGCGCCAAGATTTGTTATTGTTGTTTCAGGCTGTTCACCGAAAGTGAAATACGGTGAATACATATCCCAAATTGCACCAAGGGAATCGCTGGCAAAGTCAACCAAAACTTCACGAAGCTTTGCTGTGTCACAAAAGATGCCTGATGTTTCAATAAGCAACGAAACATTGTTCTTTTCTGCAACGGGAACAGTTTCAGAGAGAATTTCCTTGATTGAATCAATAGCTGCCCCAATGTCCCCATTTCCAATTGCACGAATTCTAACGTTTGGAATATGAAGATTGGTAGCAATCTTGATGCATTCGTTTATTTCGCTGAGAGCCTCAGCCTTTTTTGAAATATCCCCGCAGTCACAAAGTGTATCAATGCAGGGAAGTGTAATTTTAAGTTCATAAAGGCGTCTCACCGTTGCAGCAGCTCCATAGTTATGAAACGCCCCGCCTTTTTCTGTAAAAAGTGGATTGTGAATATTGTGAAGTTCAATACCTTCAAACTTCATATCTTTTGCTATATCACAAAAATCCTCAAAGGAACGGCCATGCCATCCCTTTGTCGAAAATGACAGTTTCATCGGTTACGCCTCCTCATATACAATTTTATTAACAGCACCAAGGTATGCTCTCAGGCTTGCTCCCACAATATCAGTGGAAATACCACTGCCTGAATAGAGTCTTCCGCCATTCCGGAGACGAACCAAAGCACTACCCATAGCCTCGCGGCCCTCGGTTACCGATTGAATTTGGAAATCATCAAGCTCATAATGGTTTCCGGTAATCTGTTCAATAGCACGGAATGCCGCATCAATAGGGCCGTCACCCATAGAAACACCCTCAACCTCTCCTACACCTGCTTTAAAAAGCTTAATCTGTGCAGACGCGGTAATGATGTTTCCTGTGTTTATAACATAGCTGAGAAGCTCATAGGTTGCGGGAACCTGAAGCGCCACCGCCGCAACAATGGCATCAAGCTCCTTTGCGCTTACCTTTTCCTTTTTCTCAGCAAGCTTTTTAAATTCTTTGTATACCTTTTCACCATCGTCTTCGCTCAAATCATAGCCAAGCTTCTGGGTAATAGCGCTGACAGCAGCATTGTCATCACTCTTGTCGAGATAAATCGCTGAATTATCAACATGACCTGACACATCAATAGTATTCGCATTTTCGTTTGCTTTGATAATGCGTGAAATCTGGTGGACAATGCGCTTGAGCTCGGTATTTTTTATATCACTTGAAAGACCACAGCTGTTGCCGCAATTCTTGATTGTTGACGCAAAAACCTCAAGAGAAACAGCACCCGCTGAAACAGCTGTTTTCACTGTATCTACGCTGTCTCTTGCAGTCATAATTGCCGCTGCATTTGCCATGCCGTTTTTGTCCTCACAAGAAACGCCAAGAGACACACCTTCTAGTTCACTTACGTTCATTTTGAGGTCATCAACAAACCCTGCAAATTCATCCGGAAGCATCTCGCCGGCAGAATCGCAAACAGTAACAAGCGTCGCACCTGCTTTGATTGCTGTTTTGATTACATCGACCAAAAACGCATCTTCCGAACGTGTTGCATCAACAGCGCAGAATTCAACGTCACTTACTGATTTTTTTGCTTTTGCAACCAGTTTCTCAACAAATTCAAGCATTTTTGGTGCTTTCTTGTGACAGGTATACTCCATACCAACAGGAGAGATTGGCAATTCAATTCTTATGCGGGGATTTTTTGTTCCGGAAAGCGCTTCAATAGCATCATCAAGACTTTCTTCCGTCATCCCTGCCGCAACAGAAACAATGCTTCTTTGCACAAACGAAGAAATTGTGCGGACTAATAGAATATCGCTTTTTTTGTTCTCAATTGCAGGTAGTTCTATTGCATTCACATTCAGCTTTTCAAGCTGTCTTACGATTTCTATTTTCTCTTTAAAACTAAGTGCTGACGCATTGCGGCACAAAGTCATATCCGCTACATTTATGCTTTTCATTTTTACGTTTCCTCCTGTTTGATTTTTATACTATTTGAGGGGACAAGTCCAGCCAAAGCTGTCTTCAATTTTGCCCCACTGAATACCGGTAAGTGTGTCATAAAGTTTCTGTGTAACCTCACCGATTTCGCCGTTATTTACTGTGAAAATTTTGTCTTTATAACGAAGCTCGCCGATAGGTGAAACAACTGCTGCTGTACCGCAACCCCAAGCTTCTTCCAATGTTCCATCATCCATAGCCTTTTCAAGCTCGTCAATGCTCAGAAGTCTTTCAGAAACCTTAAAGCCTTCCTTTTTGAGAACCTCAATACAAGACATACGTGTGATACCCGGAAGAATTGAGCCAGTGAGCGCCGGAGTAACGATTTCACCGTTTATTTTGAACATAACGTTCATAGCGCCAACTTCTTCAATATACTTTCTTTCAACACCGTCAAGCCAGAGAACCTGAGAATATCCCTGCTGTTCAGCTCTTTCGCCTGCACGGTTACTTGCAGCATAGTTTCCGCCGCATTTTGCATAACCTGTACCGCCACGTACTGCACGTACATCGTCTGCTTCAATCATAATTTTAACGGGGTTGATACCCTCTTTGTAATAGCTTCCAACAGGTGATGCAATAATCATAAATCTTGCATTGTGAACTGCGTGAACGCCAAGTGTTTCATCATTACCAAACATAAAAGGTCTGAGGTACAGCGATGTTCCGGGGGCTGACGGAGTCCAATCCTGTTCAAATGCTACGAAAGTCTTGAGTATTTCCATAGCCATATCTTCATCAATCTGTGGAAGACAAAGTCTTTCAGCACTGCGGTTCATTCTGCGGATATTCTCGATGGGTCTAAACATCTGAACAGTTCCGTCTTCGCGGCGATAAGCCTTGAGACCCTCAAAAATTTCAGAGCCATAGTGAAGAACTGTTGACGCAGGGTGAAGCTCAACATTGCCAAATGGAACTATTCTCGCGTCATACCAGCCTTTTTCCCTTGAATAATCCATAATAAACATATGGTCAGTAAAGAACTTTCCAAAACCCAAAACAGAGCTTTCTGGATGTTCTTTTGGTGATGTTGTTTTAACAATCTTTATATCCATTTTTATGTTCTCCTTTAAAAATTAGTTCTCAGCACCAATCTGCATAGCCCTGAGGTTTGTCTCAAGCATATCTGCACGCTTTGCTGAAATAACTTTTTTAAGTGCAGCATCAACCGATTCTTCAGAAAAGCCGTCTGTAACACTCAAAATTTTGCCCGCAATAATCATATTTGCAAGGGTAGGCATATTGTTGTCCGATGCAAGCTTTGTTGCAGGAATATAATACACCTCAACGTCTGTGCGCTTTACCTGTCTTTCGATAAGTGTTGAATCCACGAAAATCTTTCCGCCTGAAACAACGGTATCTTCATATTTATCAAGTGACGGAAGATTCATAGCCACCAAAACGTCGGGCTTTGAAACGATAGGTGAACCCACCGCCTCATCACTTATAATAACACTGCAGCTTGCTGTACCGCCACGCATTTCAGGGCCGTAAGAGGGAAGCCAGCTTACTTCTTTTTCTTCAACCAAACCTTTGTATGCAAGAAACTTTCCTGCAAAAAGAATTCCCTGACCGCCAAAGCCCGCAATAAGCATATTTGTTGTACTCATTACTTTTCCTCCTTTTCTGCGCTGCGGTCCTTATATACACCGAGAGGATAATAAGGAAGCATTTTTTCTTCAATCCATTTGAGAGCATCCTGAGGAGTCATACCCCAGTTTGTAGGACAGCTTGAAACAACCTCAACAAGCGAAAATCCCTTGCCGTCAATCTGATTCTGAAACGCCTTTTTGATTGCCTTTTTAGCATTTTTAACATTCTTTACATTGTTTACAGTAACACGTTCAAGATATTCAGGACCATCAAGTGTTGAAAGCATTTCGCAAACTCTGATGGGAAAACCGCAAGCATCAGTGTCTCTTCCGTAAGGTGAGGTCTGTGTAACCTGACCGGGAAGTGATGTAGGCGCCATCTGTCCGCCTGTCATACCATAAATTGCGTTGTTGATAAAGATAACAGTGATATTTTCGTTTCTTGCAGCACTGTGAACAGTTTCTGCCATACCGATTGATGCAAGGTCACCGTCGCCCTGGTAAGTGAAAACAATGTGGTTTTCAGGGTCAGAACGTTTAACACCTGTTGCAACAGCCGGAGCACGGCCGTGTGCCGCTTCAATCATATCACAGTTAAAATAATTGTAAGCCATAACAGAGCATCCAACAGGAGCAATACCTATTGTCTTGCCCTCGATTCCGAGTTCGTCTATAACCTCAGCTACCAGACGGTGAACAATACCGTGTGTACAGCCGGGGCAGTAATGCATCTGGACATCAGCCAGAGCCTTTGGTTTTTCAAAAACTACCATTATTTGTTACCTCCCTTTGCTGCTTTTTCTATTGACTCAAGCACCTGCTCAGGTGTAGGAATCATACCGCCTACACGGTTGCAAAGTGTTACAGGAACCTTGCACTCTGATGCAAGCTTTACATCCTCAATCATCTGTCCCATTGAAAGTTCAACAGAAATAATTTCCTTAACCTTATCTGCCGCTTTCTTATAAGGAGCCTTGGGGAAAGGCCAAAGTGTAATCGGTCTGATTAAGCCTACCTTTATGCCCTGCTTTCTTGCTTCATTGATTGCGTTCTTTGAAACACGTGCTGCGATACCGAATGCTGTAACGCAGATTTCTGCGTCATCCATCATATATTCTTCATACATACATTCGTTTTCTTCTATGTATTTGTATCTTTCATAGCGTTCAAAGTTTGATTTTTCAAGTACATCCGGTTCAAGGAAAAGTGAATTCACAATATTGTGTGGTCTTTCCATTTTTGTTCCTGTTGTAGCCCAGGGCTTTTCAACGGGTTCGCCGATTTCATAATCAAGCGAAACAGGCTCCATCATCTGACCCATTGTTCCGTCAGCCAGCACCATAGCAGTCATTCTGTACTTATCTGCAAGGTCAAAACCTTTAACTGTGAGATCTGCCATTTCCTGAACTGAGCTTGGTGCAAGCACTATCATATGGAAGTCGCCGTGTGCCGCACCCTTTGTAGCCTGAAAATAGTCAGACTGTGAGGGCTGAATACCACCAAGACCGGGGCCGCCACGCTGAACGTTGATTACAAGTGACGGAAGGTCTGCGCCTGCGAGGTAAGAAAGGCCCTCGCCTTTCAGTGAAATACCGGGGCTTGAAGATGATGTCATAACCCTTTTACCAGTTGATGCCACACCATAAACCATATTTATTGCTGCGATTTCACTCTCAGCCTGAAGGAATGTTCCTCCAATTTTTGGCATTCTTTTTGCCATATACGCCGCAACCTCTGTCTGTGGTGTAATAGGATAACCGAAATAATGACGGCATCCTGCAATTATAGCAGCTTCAGCGATTGCTTCGTTGCCTTTCATCAAAACTTTATCTGACATAATATGTACCTACCTTTCTACTGTGATAATGCAATCGGGACACATTGTAGCGCAGAACGCACAACCGATGCAACTCTCAGGATTCACTGCCTCAACGGGGTGATGTCCCTTTTTGTTTATTTTGTCTTTTGCAAGAGCCAGAACCTGCTTTGGACAAGCATCAATACAAAGTCCGCAGCCCTTACAGTTGTCTGTCTTGAATGTAAGCTTTGCCATATTTATCTCTCCTTCACATTAAATAATCTTTTTTTGTAATTTTAAAGCAAACATATTTTCTATTTTCCCAGAAAGTTCATCAAAAAGTTCTTCCTTTACACAAGTTGCTACAATGGGCAAGCCGGTAATTTCAGAAATTTCCGATGCGTATTTAAGAGAATTTAAAACATCGTCTGCTGTTGTTTCTTCGCCAAGGTTTGAGTTGTTTACAATCCCCGTGAACTTTATCTTTCCCGCATTTTCGATTTCCCGCATAACCTCAAGGGTATCCTTTGCATCACGGGTCAAGGGGCGATAGCAGTTTATAACAAGCAGCATATCATAATCGTTTTCTTCCACAATCCCGCCTGAGTATCTGCCAAGAGCAAGTGCCCCACGGTCATCACCGCCTATGTCAATCACAGCCATCTGAGACTTGTCATCAATCACAGAATACATATCCTGAGGAAGTGCCGGTATATCGACATTGGTATTTGCGTATTCAGAGCATATAAGCTTTATTCCAGCATCCTGCAGCTCTTTTTGGCTGTCCTTTGTCCTGAAATAAGGATTTACAATATCAAGGTCAGCGATGGTGACATTTGGCGATTTTTTCTTCATATCAAATGCCATATTCACTGCAATGTTTGTCTTGCCGCTGCCATAGTGACCCGAAAGCAAGGTTATTCGTTTGTAATTATAACTCATCTACACACCCCCTGCATCAATGTAAAATTTTGGGTTTACAAAAGAAAACACCCGACTCAAAGAAATGCTTTGAGACGGGTGCAAAGCACTCGCGGTACCACTCAAATTGCGGAAACAATGCATCCGCCACTCATCAGGCTCAAACAAGCCCTTTGCCATTAACGCAGCAATCACGGAAGGTATCTACTCACCAAAACTTGAGCTTTCTGACCTTCAGCTCGGAAGTGAGGGGTACATTGAAACTGCCTCTATGGGTTCGCACCAACCACCGACACTCACAAAAGCCGACACGCTTCGTACCTTCTTCGTCATAGCTTTTAAAACAATAGAATAAGTATACCACCCTTTTTCGGCATTGTCAATATCTTTTTCAATATTTTTTTGGATATTTTGACGTTTATTTAAACCTTTCTTCGCTGAATCCCTTGACAAATTCCATATTCTTCATTTCCCAGTCCATATCAAGATTTTCATCCACCACAATAAGTCCACTGTTATACATTACATATCTGCCAATGGCATTAACACAGGCGCGCAACGGAAGAAAAACTCTGTCATTTTTAAGAATTGGTGCAACATCATTTTCTATCGGCTCACCGTTTACTATAATTTCAGGTTTTCCCACAGTCAAAGATATTTCTCTGTCCTCAAAAGAAATACTTACCGTCTGTGTTTCTTCGTTCCAATCAACTTTTCCGCCATACTCTTCACTTAAAAACCTCACCGGAACATAAGAACGGTCATTTTCGGTAAACACAACAGTGTCAGAATTCTCTTCATCAATAAGCTTTTCAGTGTCGTTTACAATAGCCTTGTTGCTGCCTACATAAAGAAATATACGCTTTTTCCATTTATTTTTTTCAGCTTCCTCTGCCTCTTTTTGTGCTTTAATTTCTTCCCTTGTTATAAGGCCATCCTGAACCTTTCGTTCAAGCACAAATTTCTCAAGCTTTTCATAATCAACAAAGTAATACCAAGCTACATCTTTCCAAGTACCAAGTTCTTCCTTGTCCTTAAGGACCCGATCCCGATCGCTTTTATTTTTCATATAATACTTTGGTACTATGTATCTATCGCCTCTGTTTCTCTTTGAAAGCGTAGCAATCCCTGCAAGATAATACATATCTTCCTTTGAATATCCCCCATCAAGGTATTCTTTCTCCCAACTATATTCAAGTACTACGTCGCCTTTCAACTGATCAAGATGCACAATTGCTGATGAATTTATGCTAACAGAAAATATTAAAATTATTGCCGCAAAGAAAGCTTTTATTTTCATGACTTAGACCTCCTAAAGTGCCTCCAAAAAGCTCTTTAATTTTTCTGCAATCACCTTGTATCCCTCATCGCTTGGATGGAGTCCGTCAGGCATAAATTTTTCCTGAACTTCCTTTATCTCAGGCTGTATTCCGCTTGACGCAAACAAATCAAGCACCGGCAGTGAATAATATTCCGCAACCTCGCGAATTATGTTTACATATTCTTTCAATGTTCCAAAACCAGATGTCTTTGCATCGCCATTGTTCTTTGTCTCATTCAGTCTGTGGAGTGGCGTCATCACGACAATGGTCTTTCCAAGATATTTTTTGATAAGACCGCGGAAAAGATAATGGCATGCTCCATAAAATGTGTCCGGAGTTCTGTCAGAAAATCCGCCGATTGGCGCATCCCCGTGACCATAGTCATTTGTACCGCCAAAAACAACCACAACATCTGCATTGTCATCCATTTGGTCAAAACGTTCACAAAAAGAATTTAGGTCAACATAGTCATCCATAGGTCTTTCAGGTGTTCCCTTTTGAAGCGCAAATCTTGTTCCACCTATGCCGTAATTTCTTGCCTCTTTAAGACCTGCCTCCTGCTTCAAAACAGCATGATATACCTTTTCCGGTGCGCTCGCTCCAACGCCTTCTGTTATGCTGTCTCCCAGAAAGTTAATTTTAAGTCCTTCAAGTTTCATTTTTATACCCCCGTATATACTTTATTTTTTCTTTTCTACTTTTTTCTTATTTCCGTTTTCGTCTATGATATAAACACTTTCCATAGTGTTTTCGACCCCTTGACGAAACATTTTTATGTATTCTTTTCTGAGCTTTTCCTGTTCTTCCTTTTCACTAGAACTAAGCCCCTCATTTCTTGACTTTTTTGCAAGCTCATTTATTCTTTTTATAAGTTCCTCTGTCATAATTTCTCTCCGCTTTCTACCTCATATATCATTTGTCAGACAACATATGAGCTTCTTTTGAGCCAATTATATCACATCAAGCTATAAATGACAAGTCAGAATTTAATACACCCTGATATTTAATTTTCGCATAAATAAAACCCAACAAAAAAATGAGGCTGTGATAAAATTTACCACAGCCAATTAAAGTCATTGCAATTGATTTCAATCCTGTTCAATCACAACGACTATTCCTATTTCCATTTCAGTCACATTTTATGCTTTCTTCACCCACACAGGTTTCAATCTGGTACCTGACCGGTATTTTTATACATACTTTTTGCGTAATAACTATATTAAGACCGTCTTCGCATTCATTTGTACAACACTCAACCACAGGCTCATCACAACATTCTATTGTTATATCTCCTGTTGTTGTTTTGGGTTTTACCTCCACGGGAACGCTGATGCTTGCATACTGATAATTCAGGGTTGTGCATCCATCGTTGTGACCATCGCATCCACCAAAATCCATTGCATTGTATTCTTCCTGATTCATTCCGCCATCCTCCTTATTGCATTTTTTCCCTTTTATTTCGGGATACTACATTTTATGCAAAAAAAGAGGGAATGTTCTGTATGGACAATTTATTAGACAGAACAATCCTGCCCGGTCCCTTGTTTCACCTGTTAAAAGGCACTGCACAAAAGAGCAGTATTCTTATTGCGAGGCATAAGGTTTAGATGCAACTTAGCCTCCCTTGCCATAGGCCCCCTTGCCTAAAGGGGGCTGTCAACGAAGTTGACTGGGGGATTCCCGGGAGGTGTCAGTCGAAGACTGACGGAGGGATTCTTTTACTGTATTATCAATATATTGGCATACTCCCTCAAAGTTTCTATTCACCACGTTATTGGGAATTCTAATAACTGTTAAGTTTCTTTGTTCAATTATTTCAGTTCTAATTTTGTCTTTTAATAAACCTTTTTCTTCATAATGTTGCGAACCATCCAGTTCAATAATTAACCTTGCACTATGGCAATAAAAATCAACTATGTAATTATCTATTACTTTTTGTCTTAAAAATCTGACAGGATATCTTTTTAAGAAATCATACCAAAGATGTCGCTCTTCTTTTGTCATGTTCTTTCTCAAGTTTCTTGCATTAATTGTTAAATCAACATTATGCTTTCTTTCCATATATCCCTCCACCACCTTCGGTGGTCCCCCTCCCTTTAGGCAAGGGAGGCTTTTTTATTTCGACAATATTCGACATCTATATATTGCGAGACATAAGGTTTAGATGCAACTTATTTTAGTAGCAAGTTTGTGTTAAGTCAGGACTAAAAATTATACTTATTATACACCACCCAATACAAGCACAATGTGTGTAACAAAGTATTGAAACCAAAGACCGACACTAAACAATATACTTACAACATTAAACGCAACATATTTACGTTCTTTATTTCTAATTGAATATGTAAGTGCAAGCACCCACAATCCAGGAATAACAGGAATTAAAGAAATCCCATTAATAATTTTAGAAACCTTTTTTATAAGAAAAAAGAGTTGTTCATTTTGTACATCAAAAGCATTTCCTGAAAATCTAAGAAGAATGACAATTGAACCCCAAAGTAACCACATTATAACAGAGTACCAAATATATGTTTTTTGTATTTTCATATGTTCAACCCCTCCTTCTTTTTTCGACAATATTCGACATTTTTATATTGCGACACATAAGGTTTAGATGCAAAGCTTTTTGATGTCATGTTCATACAAAGTTAGGGATAAACAGCATTTATCTTATATAAGGCCAAATAAACCCATCCGCACTCCCTCTTGTTGAATATACAGCATCGTAATAATCAAAAACCCAATCGCCATTTTCTGTTTTTACAAAGTAATAAACCAAACCAACTTCATTTTGGGCATTCTCAAAAACCGCATACACTTTAGCATTATCATCGTTATACTTTATGACTTTTATATTGCAATCATTCAAATATCCTTCTCCACCAATATCATGTATTTTTGTGTTTCTGAAAATTTCACCATATTTGTAAGTGTTATATTCACACATAGCAATTGAAGAAGTCCAATATAGTACAAACGCTGATATTATGACTAAAACAACTATTTTAATTTTCTTCATGTTCGTACTTCCTTTCGACAAAATTCTCCATATTGCGAGGCATAAGGTTTAGATGCAACTTGTTTAGTCAATATAATCTTCCAAATTTTGACTATACAGAAAGCAATTCATAAAAGAATTTACAATTGTTTCATCTTCGCTTAAAATCAAAGTCAAAGAACTGTCAAATGGAACAATTTCTATCTTCGATAAAGGATGCTGAAGTGTTAGCGGTTTATTCCAAAAACCTGAATATCCATCTGCATAAGGCAAATCGTATTTTAAAATTTCAGACAATTCAATGCTTTTATCAAAACCAGATAACACAGCCCACATCCATTGAAAATCTTCCTGATTAATCATTTCAGTTAAGTCTTCACCTGAAATCCAACAATATTCTTTATTCAATAATTCTTTTATGATTTGATTACTTGGATAACATTCGCAATCTGTTATTAACCAATTATAATTTTTTTGCTTATTATCTATCGCATCAAAAACTTTCTTTAAATAAGTATAATACTTTTCACCTTTTTCATTTATTGCTCCATAAACCACATTATCACTTTCTTTCAACAATATTCGACATCTCTTTATTGCTTGTGTCAAGTCGGGACAGAAAAATCATTTACTTATAATAATTTTTGCAAGTCCCGCCTCTGCGGTTTCTTTATAAGATTTATGCATATCATCGCCGGTTTCTTTCATAGTTTGAATAACCTTATCTAACGAAATTTTCCTTGTATCCCATAAAAAACTTGCTAAATTTACAGCATTTATTGCCCTCATTGCAGCAACCGCATTCCTTTCAATACAAGGAATTTGTACCAAACCGCAAATTGGATCACACGTGAGACCCAAATGATGTTCAATCGCAATTTCTGCTGCATATTCAATCTTATCGATAGAAAGTTCAAACAATTCGCCAAGGGCAGCCGCCGCCATAGCACATGCACTTCCGACCTCTGCCTGACATCCGCATTCTGCACCGGATATTGATGCATTTGTTTTTATTAAATTTCCAATTATGCCCGCCGTCATAAGTGCACGAACTATGCTTTCTTCGCTAAAACCATTTTTCTGTTGCTGATAGTATAAAACTGCCGGAACTATTCCGGCTGCTCCGCAAGTAGGTGCAGTAACAATTTTTTCTCCCGATGCGTTTTGTTCCCCCACCGCAAAGGCATAAGCACAAACTATTCGATTTTCTTTAGTTACAGACGATTCGTCAACATGCTGACTGTTAAACAAAGATTTCGCTTTCTTTTGGACGCCTAAGCCCCCAGGAAGCTCCCCGGTAGCAACCAATCCATTTTCAATAGAAGTTTTCATAGCGTTCCATATACTATACATATAGTCTAAGAATTCTTCACCCTCATTTTCGACAGCATATTGCCAAAGTCTTATATTTTTTTCTTCACAATAACTTGCTATGGAAGTAAATCTATCAAGCTTATATACCCTTTCCGGATTTCTTACTACATCATTCTCGAATGCAATACTGCCCCCGCCTACACTAAAAACTTTAATTCGTTCTTGCTCAATATTTTTCTTATATGAGATAAGTTCCATTGTATTGGGATGCGGTATATTATCAGAAATATAGTTAAATTCTACATCACAATGATATGGCAAAAAAGTTTTTTTGATTACTTCATCGGTGCAATGCCCTTTGCCTGTTTTAGCAAGAGAGCCATAAAGAATTGCCTTGTATCTGTCTGCATCTTTGTTCTTGTTTTTAAAAATTAAACACGCCTTTTCAGGTCCAATTGTATGTGAACTTGATGGTCCTCTGCCAATTTTATATAACTCCGTCAGCGATTCCATACCACCAGCAAAATCATCTCTTTTCATTTTTATATGGAGTGCATTTTCAAAAAAGCTCTCCACAGGCACATTGAACACTTTTGCTAAAGCAATCAGATTTTGTCCTGATGGTTTTGATAATCCCGACTCCCATTTTGAAACTGCTCTGTCGCTGATTCCCAGCAAATCTCCAAGTTGCTTTTGAGTTATGTTATTTAGCACTCTTAATTTCTTAATTTTTTTCGAATTAAAGCCATCCATATTTCTACCTCGTATAAGTAATTTTACTAATATTATAGGCAAAAAACTTCCAACTATAAAGGCATTTACAAATATTTTCAACAGATTGTCTCTACCTGTGGTTGATGTCACCATTATTTTTATAGAATAGAATAACCATTTTTTTGAGAATATTATACCATTTTGCTTGATTTTTTGTCAATAACGCTGTATAATCATGATACATGGATTTTTTAAGGGAGAAATAATATGTTTGGAAAAGGAAAAAAGCGGCTTTTAAAAGAGCTGTCAAGCGAGGTTGCAGAAGTTTGTGCCACTTGCAAGTATGCATCTTCTATGCATTCTTCGGAAGCACTCTTTTGTTCAAAAAAAGGACCTGTAAATCCTGAATATTCCTGCAAAAAGTATGAATATAATTTGTTTATGAAACACCCCCCCAAACGCAGAAGCCTTGACCTCAATTTAAATCCCGAGGATTTGTCAATAGATTAAAAAACCACTTATGCAAGAGCATAAGTGGTTTTCTTTATTTAAGCAGCTGACGTTTGTATTTTTCGCGGGTGGCATTTCCGCCCCGTATATGCCGTTCTTTTTTGTTCTCCTGGAGTATTTTTTGCGATTCCATGGCAAGCTGTGCATTTATTTTTTTAAGTCGATCTGTTATATCTTTATGTACAGTAGATTTTGAAATTCCAAATTTCTTTGCAGCTTCCCTTACGGTGCATTTCGTTTCTATTATGTAATTTGCAATGACGAGGGTCCGCTCTTCAATTGTCTGATAAGACATCCAATCACTCCCATATATTGTTCTTACTACTTTCAATATATGAGAGTTTTTTTAGTTTTAGTATTGTTATTTTGCCTTTACCATCTTATCAAAAACCTTTTTATCTTCATTCGAGAAATCATCATACGACAACAGATAGGTAACTGCTTCGTTTTCTCCAACCAAATTAGAATAATATTGTTTTTCAACAGTAATCAAAAGATTAGCTGTATTTTTTTTTATATCTACAACGCAATATCCCTCATCTGAATATACATAAAACTTATCATTTTTCTTTTTATATTTATTGACAAACGCTAATAAAATGTCATCGTTAGTATCATATTCACTTGTATGCATTGATAAGTGAATTCCAGCAGTAGTTTTCCCCAAACTAAATTTACCGTCACCCACAATATAAACTGTATCCTTTCCCGGGCCCAATGGATACCATGTAGGATTTAATTTGCTTCCGCAAGACGTCAAGAATAGTGTCACTACAAAAAAAACAGTTAAAACTACACTTTTTTTCATTTTGTCCCCCTCTATCTTTCCATTTCAAAATTAACATAAATATGATACGGATTTATTGCATCAATTAACTGTGATATTACTGCAGTATCATTTGCTATGGTTCCTAATGCTGCGTTTTTACCTTCCATAAAGGTCATAATTTCTGTATAATCATATTCATCATCAAGCACACCAGATATCTTCCAATTTCCATTATCCATTTTATAACCTTTTACTTTAATATTTGCTTTATGTATCGAATAATATAAATCTCCATCTAAAAACCTTACATACAATGTGTCACTTAATTCTTTGCCATTGCTACTTACTATTTTTTTATCCAACTCTGCCAAAAATTCTGCATCCGTTTTTATTAACCCAGCAAGTCTTGATGAATTATCCATATACTGATCTGATGGACTTTTTAACAACGAATGTTTTAATAATTGTGCAGAAGTATAGTATTCTTTAGATTTCAAATATGTTTCAGTCCCAATTAACCACACAAGCTTGTGTAATTGTTTATTTAAAATCAGACTTTCGATTTCTCTTCCACTTAGTTTAAGAAGTATTGACATTAAATCACTAAAGTTATCAGTGTCTGAAATAATATTTAATGGGGAATACAATTTGTGTAAATAATCCCAAAAATCATCACCCTTGGTAATACCTAATATCTGCAATTGTTCTTCAACAGCTTTATCATCAATTATTGCCATAAACCTGTTTTGGTCATCAATGATTTCAACAGTGCATCTGCAGTTTGGATGAACAAGAGGAGCAAATTCTATATCAGATAGTTTATCAAGTTGATATGTATGCGAGCCTCTTTACTTACATTCATCGCACGCATCATCGTTTGAAATCAATCGATACTTATTAAAGCCCTTTTTCTCATAATCATATAATAGCATAGAATATCCAATTTGTCTAATTGTATTTTTGATAGATTTTTCTGTGCTGCTTATCACTTCATTAACGGCATTTTCAAGATTAACAACTATTTCGATATACGATTTCTCTTGTCTTGATAATCTGAAAAATCTTTCATATATTTGTCTTATAGTTTTTTCTTTTAATACGTTAATGCTTTCACTTAAATCAACGAGATGTTTCTTTTGCTCAGTCTCGTATTTATTAAATATTTTAGGACTGACTTTATAATCCACAAAATATTCATCGACATAGTGTGAAATAGTTTTCTTAACATAATCATCAAGCATATTAAAGTGCAGGCCTTGCCTTTCTAAAAACATACCCTCCTTTCTGTTTACACGATGCATAAGCGTTGGCTTATCCATTCCTTCAAAAAATACATTCCTGACAAATGAATATAGATTAACTATAGATTTTATCAATTTTTCCTGTTTTTTCATCATTTTTTCCTTTCAATTTTTAAATTTATGATAGTTTTACATCCTGTATATATAATTATCTCATAGTAAAACGGACAAAACGAACAAATTATTTTGCCTATAAAATCCTTTAGCGTATATTTTTGTTTTTCAATATAGACGGAGCAAGACTGAAACACGAAAAATCCTGAAAGCCGACATTTAGGCAACTTTCAGGATTTTTGTGTGTTTTATTTTTATATAGACCATGTCGAAATATTTTGAAATTTATAAAATCGCCATAAACCGCATAGTTTAGGCAACTTCTAAGTAAAAAGTTTCTATGTTACTCTCACTGTATGTACAGTAGATTTTGAAATTCCAAATTTCTTTGTTGCTTCTCGCACGGTACATTTTGTCTCTATTATGTAATTTGCTATATTTACAGTTCTCTCCTCAATGGTATCAGTGCTCATGATATCACTCCCATATATTATTTCTTTTTAAATATATGAGATTTAATGGTTATTTAGTACATATAGCCGTGCAAAATGTTAGCTAAAGGGGAGTCGTCAGGATCAAAAAATATAATTTATTATTGCGTACAAACCCTCACAACGTTGAAATTATATCATACATTGCCGTAATGGTCAATTTTTACACACACCACGTTATAATAAGACATATAAACACTTTGAAACAAAATATTATTTCAAAGTGTTTTATTAGATCATATATCCTCCTATGCCATATTTCTTTTCACAAACGACTCACATTCTTCCAACGGAAGTGCTTTGGAATAATACCAGCCTTGAACATAATCGCAGTCAGAATCTGACACAAGTGCGTTCTGCTCTTCTGTTTCAACACCCTCGCAAATAACTTTTATATCCATATTATGAGCAAGAGCGATTATTCCGGCAAATAATTTTTTTCCATTTTCAAGCTCGGTTTTAAGCAAAATATCACGATCAATTTTAACCACGTCAATTGGATAGTCACAAAGATTTGCAAGTGATGTGTAACCACTTCCGAGGTCATCAAGGTAAATTCTAAAACCATGTTCTTTTGCACGAACCACATTTTTTGTTGCGGTTTTTCTGTCTTTTTCGATAGCGTCCTCGGTAATTTCTATAGCTATTTTTGATTTATCAAAGGAATAGCTGTTTGAAATCATAAGGAGCTTATCTATAAAGTTTTCTTCAGAGAGCGTAATTCTTGTAAAATTACAGGACAAAGCTACATTTTCATATTCTGTTCCGTTCCACTTTTCAAGCTGTCGGCACGCAAGCTCAAACATATAAAAATCATGCCTTGAAATCAGCCCTGAATGCTCCATATTTTCGATATATTTTCCGGGACCTATCAGGCCTTTTTCACTGCTATCCCATCTTGAAAGTGCTTCTGCCGATACAATTTTCTTGGTTTTGTTATCAACAATGAACTGCAGATACATCTTAAATTCATTGTTTTCAAATCCCTTTAAGATGCTTTCTGTAATCTTCCTTTCTTCCTGAACCATATTCATAGAATGGGTGTCGCAATACATAATTTGCTTGTCAGTTCCAAAAATTCTGTTGCAATTTTTTCTTAGATTAAATAACAAAATTTCGCAATTTCTGTCTGATGATGCAAGATGATAGGTTGCTGCGTGGAAAACAAGTTTGTTGCTTTTATCTTTCATACCCTCAAAGCTGTTAAGTTTATCCATAACCTCTTTAAGCCTTTTCTTAGCATCTTCGTCATTTGTAGACTGATACGCAAGGGCAAAGCCGTTTTCCGTAATTCGTGCAGATATTTCTCTGTCTCCCGTATGTTCCGACAATACAGATGCTGTGTATTTTAAAACCTCATCAAATGAACTGTCACCATGGTAAGAACGGAGGTAGCTGCTGTCTAAAATGATATATGCAACGTGATACAGATTTCTTGAAATATCACCTATGGTGTACCTGAAATGGTATTTGAAAAACTGAAGGTTTCCCATTCCTGTTTCTGTATCTGTCATTCTGTCAACTTCGTTTTCTTTTCGAATTCTCCTGATTTTCAAAAACAAAAATGCGACAAAAACAAGAAGAATAAAGGACAATAACAGTGTAATTATAAGCCATTTATAGCTTGTTTTTGAGTTTTTTGATGCATAGGACAGATATATACCGCTTTTTTCAGGCTCGAATATTTTATTTAATGCGGTTTTAATTATAGTGATTTTGTTGTCATCGGCAATGGTTGTAAAAACAAGACCGACTTTTTGTGTTTCTCCGTTTTGTTCAAAAGAAATCAACTCGAGATACTCCTTGCCGTAGGAAGTATTTGCGTCCTGCGATGAAACAATATCCACCTGAAGATTTTCGCCCATTTTATTTCGTTCGTTTTTATTTCCGTTGATATAAACGAAATCGAGCCCTGAGTGTTTAGAAATTTTACTTAGCAGATCAGGGATAACACCCTTATAAGTTTTTGCATCTTCATCATAATATTCTATAGGGTAATTATTAGGATTTCCTGCCACATAAAGGTAATCTGCATACCCCTCCGTATTCTGCGTGGTTATAACCTCAGCAAAGACAGGCTGAACAAAAAATGTAAGCACTGCCAAAAAGAGAATAATAACTTTTTTCATTTTCCATATCACCTCGCCTCTGTTAAATATTCATTTTCTTTCGCTCAATTCGTCCCCAGTCGAGCTTTTTCTTTTTGTATCCTTTAAATGCTGTAAGACGAACAAACGCCATAATAAATCTAAGGGTTGTAACCTCAAAAAAGCAAAGCATTATCGCTTTAAGACAATCCTTTGGTTTTACCGTTAAATCAATGGTCTGTATTCTTGAAAAAAATGCTGTCAGGGTAAGTATTGAGTTGTATGAAGCATAAATCAGCATAAAGAGCAGCATAAACGGCAAGTTCAAAAGGTCAATGCAGTATGCTGCAATCATTGTGAACACACCGAATACTTCAATAAACGGGGAAAGCAATTCGTATAAAAGAAAATACATATAGGATATAAATCCAACCGCTCCGTATTTGGGATTTGCCATCATCTTTTTATGCTTCCACATTGTCTGGAAAAGTCCCAAGTGCCAGCGTTTTCTCTGTTTTTTAAGATCACCCAACTTTTCAGGGACCTGCGTCCAGCAAACGGCATCTGTTGCATATTTGATGGAATAAGGAATTTTATTTGTAAGACAGTAGGAATGAAGTTTTACCACAAGCTCCATATCCTCTCCCATGGTGCCATGGTCATATCCGCCTGCTGCAATAACCGTTTCTTTTTTGAACATTCCAAACGCTCCTGAAATAATTAAAGAGCCGTTGAATCTGTCAAACAATATTCTTGATGCCAAAAATGAACGGTCATATTCGAGTAGTTGCATACAAGCTAAAATGTTTTTAGGAAGTCTGTATTTCACTACCTTGCCATCAGACAATTCCACATCGTTAGACGGTCTAACTGTTCCGCCGACCGCCACAACATTTTCTTCTTCTAAAACCGGCACAACCAGTTTTTCAAGTGAGTCGTACTGGAGAACCGAGTCTGCATCCATACAGATAAAATAAGGATACTGTGCAGCATTTATACCCATATTAAGTGCATCTGCCTTACCGCCGTTTTTCTTGCGGATAAGCGTAAGCGGCACTTTTTGCTCGTGCGATTCATAAATAAATTCCACAGGTTGACAATCAATGGACCTGTGAAGCGGTCTTCTTACCGGATGCATATTGTATGCATCAATTAACTGCTGCGATGTACTATCCTTTGAGCCGTCGTCTACCACAATAATTTCATAAAGTTTGTAGTCAAGGGTTAAAAGTGACTTTACAGTCTGCACAACAGTAACTTCTTCATTGTAAGCAGGGGTAACGATTGTTATTGGCACAAAATAGTTCTCGGTAAACTTGTTCATCATTCTGTCCTGCATTTTTCTTTTATAAAGAGTGGTTGCACCAACCACCACCGATAAAAACAAAAATGTAGAATAGCCGATTAAATAAACAATGAATAGTACGCCGATAATATCAAAAATCTGCTTGATTAATTCCATCTCCATTACGCTTTCACCGCCTCTTCTGCATTTCTTCTGTCAAGGCGGTACCTGATAATCTCTCTTGCATATCTGTCATTTCCGTCAAACACGTTTATTAAGTCTTGGTATGTATAACCAAGTTTTTCGCAGGAGATAGCACTGTTTTGTCTAACGTGCCAATTGGAACTCGAAAGGTTTTTTACTAAAATTCTAAATGTTGTATCCCCCGGATAGGATTTTAATGCCGATGTTGCAATTGCCTGATATTCCCACGTGCGATTTTCTAAATTTTCTGCCAAATTTAATATAACAGGTTCTGCATCCCCCGATGGAAACTTTTCAAAATAACGAATGGCGGAAAATCTGATTTCGCTGCTTTCTTTTTCGTTTTTTAATATTTCATACATTTCGTTGTCGCATCTTATGCCTGCAAATCTAAAGTAATTTAACATATTAACCCGCATCCCAACAGAATAGTCCTTAAAGTATGTAAAAAGTGTTTTCTTAAGTTCTTCTTTATCACCCTTATATAAAACAAGGCCATCGGTTATAAGCTTTGGGTGATGAAACGAAAGATTTGTATCGATAACTTTAAGAGCTTTTCTGACAATATCAGGTCTTTGCATACTGTAAAGAGCTTTTAGTGTGTTTTCTCTGCAATATACATTTACCGAACGCAAAAGGTCAAAAAGTACAGATGTAAGCCTTTCGCCTTCGTGATGCTTTAAAATATTGTACTTATGCAGTATGTAGGGGAAGTATGCAATTTTAAGAGTATCCTTGCTTATGTATCTATGGGTGAGCGTTTCAAAAACAGAAAAAGTATCAACAAGATATTTTTCAGTTAAAGCAGGCTCTTTTTCAAATATACTTTCAAGCGCCTTGTCAAAAGCGGTAATTCCCGACGTTTTATCAAGCTCACGACAGAGAAACTTTTTATGTTTTTCGGATATTTCTTCCCCTTTTTTCAGTATGTCAATTTGTTCATTTAAGATTTTCCTTAATTTTTCAGAATTGGAAACAAGGGCGCGTTCTCTGTGCTTTAAAATGAAAACATAGATTATATTATACAAAATCATACTGACACAAATTGCAATATAGGTATAAATCATAATTTCTATTTTCATCTTAATCACCTGTTTTCCATAAATTCTGCATTATATAATATGAGCTTTTTAATCTTTCATGATAGGTTACTTTGTTGCCCCATCCCCTGAGCTTAATTTCATCAAGCTCAATTCTTTGACCTTTATTGCCCACACCGGCATACATTTTATCAATACTAATATATTCAATTCCAAAATTCCCGTCATAATAGTCATCGTGAACAAGCATTTTTGACGGGTCCGCAAAGTTCAAAAGTTGCCACGGAAGCTTGATTTCAATATAATCTCCGCCCACGCAAAAGTCTGCCAGTGAATTAAAATCTTCACCTTCGGGGTTTGCATTGCCATACAAAAGTTTTCCTGTTTCGTAAGACTCTGCAACCGTTTCCTTCGTTTCGGGACTAAGTGCAATTGCGGTACGAAGGATCAATTCGATATTCACAAACTCAGATGAATTTTTGTCGGGAACATTCTCTTTAAAATATGTATCAAATTTATAGAGATCTTTTGAATATGTTGAGCGAAGCGCATCGTAGCGTTCCTGTACCATAATACGGCTGTTATCTTTTCCGTCAAGTACAATCACAAAATCTGCTTCCCTGTCAAATTTTACATCAAAGTTATTGCAGTAATTACTGCCTGTTTTCGGGGTAACATCAAGAGGAATATATAAAACCTCATTTTCAAAATCAAGTCCGTCTTTCTTTACAAGAAAATACATAAACTTTTCGTCATATTTAACCGAAAGTTCTGTGTTTCCACTTTGAATTTTATCATTCTCTGTCCATTCGGATACATCGCCATCCACATAGCAGACGCTCTTTTCTTTTCCCGGGTCAAATGACAAAAGTCCGAAATACTGCTCATTCGTCTGATAGTCAGACCAATAAGCGGTTCTTGTAAGATTTACTGCGTGCATTGTGTTCCATGTACGCTTGAACCATTCATCCTGCCAGGTAAATACACATCCGCCGTTGCAACCCGTAATCTTAATATCCTCCCAGCAATCAATAAGTGCCTGACCCTGAGCCTGCTCGGATGTATTACCCTGATTTCTGCCCGTATCCTTATCCACCTGTGCCATGCCTCTGCCGGTAGATACACCGAATTCTGATATTACAACCGGCATTGTATGGTGGTTATTGAGCATTGTGAGATATGCTCTGTAGGCATTGACGTTGCCCTCTTCATTACGGAAAGTTTCTTTCGACTCAATACCAAATACAGACCAGTCCTCTGCAAAACTCAAGTAGTACGGATAGTAAGGATAAACATGGTATGAAGCAAACTGACCGGGAATAAATGCATCAGTTGTCTTAATATGCTCCGTATCCACACGAGCACATTTCATAAAGAAATTTTTAATTATTTCTGGATATTCAAAAGGATCGGTTGTGGGCCAGTTGGAAAATGCCAACATTCTTTGCTCGCCATAACGCTCGGTTTCATATTCGATAACCTTGTCCCCAACCATTGTGAGCATTGTTTCAAAAGGTGTCGCATCGTCTGATGTATACATATATTCACCTGTGTAGGATGAATAACCTTCGATATTTTTATATAAGTCATCGGTATATGCAACGGTGGAGTCATCCCACTCAACACCTAAAATATAGCCGATAACCCAATCGGATATGTCATTTTTGTACGTGCCGTGACCGGCGCTGGCAACTCTGCCCAGATTTAGCTTTCTTTCGCCATGAATAACATCTGCCATTATTTTACTGTTTTCTAAAAATGCGTCATAAAAATCTTTGCTGTATGCATCTCTGTGTGAGTTTAAAACATAGTCATTCACCCATACTCCGTGTATCATATAAAGGGGATTTTCACTATCTTTGTTGTATTCGTAAAATGCATTATAGAAAGTGTCACTCTGAATGGTATAAACACGAATGGTATTTGCGCCCATTTCATGAATATATTTAAACCATCTTAAGTAGGTCTTTTCGTCAATAGCAAAAGACGTTGCCCACTCGCCGGGAAGTCCTGAGCCAAGGTTTACACCTCTTATCTCAAAAGTTTCAAAGGAATTGCCTTTTTTTATATAAATCTCTTCGCCGTCCACCTTTGTAAAATATTCTGCATGCTTTTCTTTTCCAAAATCAAAATATACGCCTTCATAAAAGTAAAGCCAATCAAAGCTAAGAAGTACAAGTATAATAAGCGATATTATGATAATAAACTTTTTCAAAACCTGTACCTCCTTTTCTCTTAATCTGACACTTCATTGTATTTTTTAGTTTTTGATTCTGCGCTGTTCTGTTTCAACGACTCAATGTTTTCATCCATAAAGGCAATTCTTTTTTTGATAAAATCTTTCAACTGCATTATATACTCTTCGTATGTCCTCAGGTTTCTGCCCGAAGGGTGTAAAAGGTCATATTCCGGACTTAACGTATAACCCCATTTATCATAATTTCTTTTGATAGCAGGCTTTAGATACTCTACAGTATCATCGACAAAGTTTATTAAATATTCTTCACTGAATACAGTTTCTCTGAGCTCTGCGTATCTTTCTATCACCCTGTCTGTAAAATCATTGTCCATAAAGAGCATCTGATACCATAGCCTTGAGTTTAATCTGAACTCATTAGTAGGTATTGCCTGCTCCTGATACGCATCGCAAGCGGAGTTAAAGTCCCACACGCACATTTTATATTTGCCCGAAGTGTCTTTGTAAATATATGTCGAAAGCGAGCCTGCGTCATAGTTGCAGGTAAGCTCGTTTATCAGGAAATAATCTACAAACGAATCCACATCAATATAATTTTTGTATCCGTATTTTTCATTGTTGTAGTCGTAGGAATACAGCGTTTTTTCAAATAAAGAAAACTCATCCTTTATAGCTTCTTTAAGCTCAGGTGTCATATTTTTTGCGCCTGGATATACAAGCTCGTGTTGAGTTTTCGCCCTTGTGGTATAGTTTGTAAAAGGATAAAGTTTGTTTGCTTCGTCGGTGTCTCCCCAGTCAAGACGAAGAGCATAGCCCGAAAAGGTGTTGTCTTTTTTATTTACGGAAAGAGATAATCTCGAACCGTCTTTACCTGCAGTAATCATTTCCGTTGCAAGATAAAGTCCTCTGTATTCGCCATTTAATATAAGTTCAAAGAATCTCACATTAGGACTATATTCCATAATCTCACCGGCTATATTATACCACATATAATTGCGGATAAGTGTTTTGTCAAGAAAAGGGCCGTGAAGTGCCCATTCATGATGAGCATCCATGTCGAGAAAGCTTTGAGTATTATTAGTACCGTCATCATTTACAAAACGAACAAAATAATTTGCCTTTTCAAATCTTCTTGAAGAGTGTCCTCTTACTCTTATCATTACATCACCCATATCAATTTTTGAATCAGTAAGATGATTATATGATTTTTCATTGTTTATTACATCTAAAGATGCTTTTATGCTGGTTGTGCCATCAGTTGCGAGAGTATAATCTATAACATCAAGATTTTCATCATATACAGGTTTTCCGGGAATTTCTGTTCCGTTTGTATTAATGCTTATGATAGGAAGATGCGAACAAAATGTGTCGTCCGTGTGTGTTTCGCAAAATGTATTCTCTTCTGCTATAATATGCTCTATGTATCTTGTGCCATTATCTTCCGGCATGGACTTACTTATAAAGATTACAGCAATCAGCGTAAGGGCTAATGCAGATAATCCTATTAACTTATATTTCAAACCCTTACACCTCCTAAAAAAATCAGTTGGAAATTTCGTCGTTTTGCATCACTGTATTTACATAGTCAATATTGCCGATTTTATAAATCTCGTCATTGATTGCAACATTGTTTTTTCTTTCTGCTTGAAAAAGCAGTTTCTGTGTAATTTCATATATAAATTCAATAGATGTATCTGTTGTATTTTTAACTCTTAAAACTGCTTTTGCCCCGAAAAATTTATACATCACTGCCTGAATTTGCGCTTCTCTTGTTCTGCCTCCCCGTATAATTACAAGCATACGGTTATTGTTCTTAATTGCACCTAATATAAGAAGAATGATAAACACAAATCCGCTACCAATACCTGCAACGATAAAGTCCCCTACACCACAGCATATACCAACAATAATTGTCCAGAATATGTAAACTGTATCTCTTGAATCTTTAATGGCAGTTCTGAAACGAACGATAGACAGTGCACCCACCATACCAAGTGACAATGCAACATTGTTGCCGATAACCGTCATAACCATTGAGGTAAGTACGGTAAGAACAACGAGTGAAACATTAAACTTTTTACTGTAAATCGTTCCTCTGTGGGAAATCATATAGGATATGAAAATTAAAAACCCCAAAATCCCCGAAACGATAATGTTTGCTACAATCTGCTCCCATGTAAGTGTTGACTGGTCTTTAATTAAATTAAATATCTGACTTCTCATTTTTACTCTCCTTTACTGAGCCAATTTCTGAGCACCATAGACATTTCTGCTCTTGTTACATTACCGGCAGGATTAAAAGTTCCGTCGGCGTTGCCTTTAAAAATCCCATTTGCTACAGCCCAGATGACTGCCTCTCTGTTTTCTTCAGCTATACCTGCATAATCGGTAAATTTAGTAATATCTGCTTTTTTAGACATATCGAGTTTTAAATACCTTCCGCAGTTATACATTGCCTTTACAAGTAATTCACGACTGATTGGTTCATCTGGCTTAAAGCTTTTATCATCAAAAACATTGAGTATTCTGTTTTCCGCTGCCCAGTTAGCCGAATTATACCACCACTCTGTGCCTTCTGCATCGACAAACACGACCTTTGTTTTAGCCTCATCATTTCCTGAAATTCTGTTTAACAACGTTGCAGCCATTGCTCTGTTTATACTATCATCAGGTGCAAACGCTTTGTCACCTACTCCTTTCATCAAACCATTTAAGTAGGAATAATACACACTTCCCGAAAACCACGCATCTGTTTTAACATCATCAAATATCTGATAATCCGATGCAATTTCATCGGTGTTTTGTACCTTAAGGAAATCTATGCTTTTATTTATTCCGTTTTGACTGTCTTTTTTATCAATTCTTTCAAGATAGGTTCCAATTGGAGTACCTTCCATTCTGCAAGGTCTGCTTAAGAGCAAAAGCTGGTTTGTGATATCACAATCTTTGACAAAATAATTTGCAGCAGTACCTCTTGCACCCTCTCCTGCCATAAGAATCTTATATCCTGTATTCTCAAGAACGAGTTTATCGCTCTCGGTACTTCTTTTTGAATATGGATAAGCTACTGTTTCCGGTTTTTTGCCAATCCAACCTTCTATACAACTAACGGAAAGGTTGTAATCTTTTTTTACAGTATCTGCAAAATCCTCTGCAGTCTCATTTTCCATCATACTCATACCGATTCGTTTTTCTTTGTTGTAAACATGAAGACCGTATGTATGTGAACATATGTTGATTTTTCCGCTTTCGGACATTTGGACAAGCTCTTCCCATGTGCAATAAGGAGCGTTTTCGCCATTTCTTGTTCCACCTGAATCTAAGTTTTCCCAGGTTGAATCAACATTCGCTCCAATTATGTTAAAATCGGCTTTCATATTATATTTTTTCAAAAGTGGATATGCGTTTGTATATACTCCCCACGAGCCGTCATCTATAGAAATTATAACCGCCTTTTGCGGCAGTGATTTTTTTCCTTCAAGATGTCTTAACAAATCATCTGATGTGATTGTTACATATCCATTGCTTTTAAGCCAAAGCAAATCTTCCTCCAAATCTTCCGGTTTAATAGAATATTCATCAAATTCCACTCCATTTTTAATGTCCTCATCAGTAATAAAATTGTGGTACATAATAACACTTACTGATGAAATCATATCGGAATCTGCAACCGCTTTTATGGGTTCAGACACGCTTTTATTACCATTATTCTGCTTTTCAATTTTATAGAAATATGTATTAGGGTATTTTACATCATCATCCCTGAATGAGCCATTAGATGAAGTTCCTATAGACAAATATTCACCATCAGCACTATCGCTACGGAGTATACTGTATTCGCAATTTACATCATTATTCCAGATAATTATAACATTATTAGGATCCTGCCAAATTGCTCTGCCTTGAGAAGTTGCACTCACACTAAAAGTTGTAAGTATTAGCACTACGAGAAATAAAGAAAATCCTTTTTTCATAATTTAAATTACACCTCCGCATAGCTTTGCTGACGAGCCAAAGCATATTTACTTACCGACAGCTCGCTTTTATTGATGCTGTTTATAAACTGCCTGATATAATCAAGCAAAAATCCGTTGAATTTTACCTCTAAAACAACATTGAATTTATCAAGTACCGGGTACATTACAAGATTTTCTGAAAATAAATCAAAATTGGTTTCTGTTGCCACAATGTTGTTATCAAAGGTAATTCTGATTTTATTTTCCTTTGCAATGTATGCTTTTCTGTTGTACTGAACAATGGTTTTCGGGCGATAGCACCTGTAGTGCATAAGTCCGTAGCACTCTTTTGCAAAATCCTCTTCGTATTTTAACAAAACTTCATATTTACCTTTTATTAAATCTTCGGCATCTTTCTTTGTCATACGAAGGGAGCGTTTCTTTTGATTTGCGCCCTGCTTTTGCTTCATTTCAAGCATTGCAAAATCGTGCTTTGGATCGTAAATCCTAAGCCGTATTTTTCGTCTTGTTTCAACTCCTTCAAGTTTTTCAAAAAAATCGTCATCGTAAACTGTGTCAAAATACAATGACCTTATAATATATCCATCAATCCCGTTATGTTCATCCTGAATCAGCAGACTGTCAAGGTAATGTGATTTATTTCTAAATTCTTCAAGGCTTATTAAAAATTTCTTTTCCTCTCTTGTTACTACGTTCATACAATTCCTCCGCTTAAAACAAAAAACTGCAACAATAGAAAGTCCCAAAAGACTTTTATCATTGCAGCTGGACTGGCATAGTTTACAACCTTAGCCTCTTTGCTTTGCGTCACCGGTTTTCACCGATTTTGCTAAATATTGAACTTAAAATAAGTTTACCACAATGAACTGAATTTGTCAAGCAATCTTTTAATCTCTGGCAAAAACCCAAAGCGTATTATTTGCAGAATTGTCATTTTCGCTCAACTTATAAATACTAAGGATTACGGTTTCTCCGTTAGTCTTTTTATATGTAATTCTGGGGGTATTGCCTTCCAAAAATTGTCTTTTTAGAGCATCGTAGTTCAAAAAGTTCATAGTTGCTCTGTGGAACTCGGGTGCAACAGAATCATCTATATACTTAGTTAAAAGCTTAGAAAAATGTTCTTCATTTTCATTATAACCAAGGTAGGCAGGCATCAAAATACGATGTGCCTTGTCTGTATCTAAGTCTACACGATATATTCCATTATAATTCTCTTTCAGAATAGAAATCATCGAATCAATTTCGAGTATGCCTGTCTTTGTATGAACATAACCCTTATCATCCGTATGCGAAATATTTTTCGTTTCTTTTTCCTGATAATACTGAGCCTTTGCCTCATACATTCTGATTTCGGCTTCGCGAACCATTTCTTCACAGTTTGTATTTCGATTTCTGTGAGATATTCCAATAGCTACATGGTAGTCCTTTGTTTTTATTTGCTGAGTAAAGGTTTCGATGCTCTGTTTAATAGTTTCTTGTGGAATTTTCTTTGCAAACACCAAAAACTCATCGCCACCCATACGGTAAATGTGCTGGCCATAGAACACTTCCTTCAAGGAATTTGCAATATAGATAAGCATTTCATCGCCTGCGGCGTGTCCGTATTTATTGTTCCTGATATGAAGCTCGTTAACATCAATATAAATGCAAGAAAAGTCTTCCGGTTTTTCTTCGTCAAAAACGAGAATATCTTTTTTATACGCAACACGGTTTAATGCTCCGGTAAGAGAATCTGTTGTTGCAGCAAGCTCAGTTTTATTAAGATGCTTTTTGTTGTATATGGCAATAGAAAAGCAAACAGCAACATCGCCCACAAGTTTTCTGATGGAAGAACTTTTCTTTGGGTTAATTGTGCCCAAAATACTAACATGGTTGTCTTTATCTGCAATAATTGCAAAAGAAACATCCTTGATACCGTGATTTAATAAAAAGTGATAAAATTCCGAATTGGTTTTTAAAAGGTGATTGTTGGGAACAATTTGCATAAATCCGGTAGATGAATCATCCGTGTGAATGTTTGCCGCATACCTGAAAAGCTCACTTACAAAGTATTTTCTTTCGTCACCCAATAAGCATTTATCCTTCAAGGAAGGCTTTATGTAGCAATAATCCTCTCCGTCAGTATCCGCAAAGAAGCATGAACGTGCACTTGAAAATTCTTTTATTCTTTTTAATGCAGTATTTATATTTTCATGTTGCCTGTTTATTTCCAGAAGAAGATGCCTGATAACAGAAGACTCTGAATTTAATTTTGTTCTGTTTTTTTCGCTTCTTAATATCAGCTCAAGATAAATTGCTATAATTAAAATGAATAGAGCAAAAACAACAATTAAATTGCGGGATATTTTATGAGTTTCCTCAAACACCTGTGTTTCATAACGGGCAAGCATAATACCCCAGTTAAAATCTTCAATGATTGAATAATGGATATAAAGATTCTCACCTGTACGTATGGATTTGAACGACGAATAACCTTTATCGGAATTAGCCAGCATTTCGTATGAATAGCCGTCATTATACTCCCTGTTTTTAAAGCTTGACAGTTCAGATGGTTTTTCATTTATTGTATCTACAATAAATTTTCCTGTTTCTTTATCATAAACAAAAAGTTGAGCATCAAGCTCTTTTGCCATATTATTGTATTTTTCGTTGATGGTTTCAATCTTAATGATGCCATACATAATACCGACAGTTTCTCCGTTCACCTGAATCGGAACAGAACTACGGACCACCTGCTCATCAGGCATTGAATAGCTATAAGTTCTTCCGGTAACATGTTCCCCCAGAAGGGCCTGCTCTTCAAATGAAATTTGTCCGCTTAAATCATAGACTCCGTCCTTTGTGATAAATGTGCCGTCCGGGTTAAGTATACCAATTCTTGAAAACAAGCCGATTGGCTTAAAGGAATCAAACATACGCTCATAGCCTTTTCCGTCAGCATAGAGCTTTGACGCAAAGTTTGCCATAGTAGTAAGGTTTTCTCCGTCTGATTTTAATTGCAAAATAAGATCGTCTTTAATCTGTTTTGTCTGAATATGAAGCATTTCATAAGCATCGTCCTCAGCCTTAATATAGAAAGATACAACCATAGCAAAAAAGACTGCACATATTAAAATTGCAGCAACAATTGTATATAAAATATTATTTTGTTTTTGTTTTTTTCGTTCGTATGTTATTGCCATTTGCTTTATCTTCTTTCATAATATAATTAACAAAGATTTCTAATTAAATTATATCACTATTCTACATAAAATTCAAGTATTTCACCATATTTCTACAAAAACTTCTAATCGCAATCTTCTTTATTTCTATAAGACTATTTATTAGTAGGTTTTGTCGCAAAATGTCGTAACTAATATGAACACTGTACAATTCAAGCACCGATTTCTAGTGATAACTCATATAATTAAGACCAAAAAGCAATCTTTTTCTTCATATTATCACATCTTTACACATAATTCGACAGAATTTTTACTCGTGTCAAGTCAGGAGAACAGTGAATAATAAGAACCATCACCCAACACGAAATCAAAGATTTCTGTTGGGTACCCGAGAACCTTGATACTCACAGGCTCGTATTAGGACCTACTAATTTTCCCTTGAATTTTTCACTGTTTTTTCTTAAACACTTTTCTTTAGAACCCGCGAGAATACTGGATTTTCTCGCCCGATATGTAAATATTTATTATCGGCAAACTATTTTATTAAGTTTAAAAATCAAACACAATTACATATGAGATATATTTTTAGTTGTTATTTAATAAATCTATTTGTTCTTGTATTTTTACTATTTCATTTTTATACATTTCTATTTTTTCTTTATGTTCTGCAATTCTTTTTTTACATCCTTCGATGGCTTCATTGTTCGCCTGTATAAAATCATCTCTTTGGTTTTCATGATATTCTCTATCATCACCAGAAGCAATTGCTTCTTCACAATCTTTTATGGTATCAAGCGTATCTTGTTCCCATTTCTTAATATCTTTTTCATTGTTAGAAATCACACGAGTAGACCAATTAATTTCATTTTGATATTCCTGAATATCTTCTTTTAATTGTGCGATTTTTTCTTGCTTTTGTTTTTCAGCATTCGCTTCCTGCTTTTCAAATTCAACTTGTTTTATAATCTCTGCTTGCTCAAATTCATCTTTTGTAAATTCATCAAATGATTGTGAATTTATTCCTTTAATATACAAATTACCATTTTCAAACTTAAACAAATACTCATGTGTTTTTTTGTCAAACGATGTAATTTGCAAATGATTATCATCATAAATCGTATAACTACAAGCATTATTGTTTATCGAACAATTGGTTTCATCAGTAAAAGATATAGTATCAGCATTTTTATTCATCCAGTAACCAATAATTTTCTCGTTATTATTTTCCATATTAGAGCACCCACATAAAACAAAAGAAACTGCAAGTACAATGTACAGAAATTTAATATATTTCCTCATGAAAATTCCCCTTTCAATTTATCATTTGAAAACCAGATTAAAAAATCATTTTTCTCCATCATTCGACACAATTCGACTTTTGTCAAGTCAGGAGAAAAAATTCATATATACCAGAAAATATTATAAATAACAAAATTTCTTTTCCGCAACATTCGACATTTCATAATTTATTTTCCCTTTATCTCATCCAGAATGTATTTGCACCCTTCAAAGACATCAGCCCAGGTTTTATCAAAGTCTCCGGTATACCAAGGGTCAGCAACGTCCCCTGGTCTTTGGGTATGACTCATCAAAAGTGACACCTTTCCCTCTGGGTCATCTTCCACAAATTTTTTCATATTTTTAAGATTGAAGCGGTCCATAGCAATTATGTAATCATAATATTCATAATCTGACTTTGTCATTTGACGGGCGGTTTTTCCCACGCAGGATATGCCGTGTTTTGCCAGAACCTCTTTGGCAGGAGGATAAACAGGATTGCCGATTTCCTCAGTACTGGTGGCGGCAGATGCAATTTCGAATTTATCAGAAATTCCCGCCTTTTTGACCATATCTTTCATGCAAAATTCAGCCATAGGGCTTCTGCAAATATTGCCGTGACAAACAAAAAGTATCTTTATCATATTATCCTTCCTTAAACTGCTGGATTGTTCTGTTTTTTGAAACAGGTTTTTCAAGATATTCAAACAGTTCGTCAATATCTTCGGTTACAAAAAATAATTCTCTGCAGTCTTCCTTTATAAAATTCTTTCTTATTGCACTTTCCATTGCGGTATTTATATCATTATAAAAACCGTTTATATTGTAAAGTGCAATAGGCTTATTATGCCTACAAAGCTGTTTCAATGTCAGAATTTCAAAAAACTCTTCATATGTGCCAATACCGCCGGGAGTTACAATAAACGCGTCCGAATTGTCTTCCATAATCTGCTTTCTTTCACGCATTGTATCAGGCTGAATCAGTTCATCACAAAAGTCGCAAATAGCCTCAACCGCCTCGTTTTCAAAAAATTTAGGGATAACACCCATAATGTATCCGTTTGCGCGTTTCACTCCTCTTGCTGCTGCACCCATAAGTCCGTTTCCGCCACCGCCAAACACCAGAGAATGACCTCTTGTGACCATAACTTCGCCCAAAGTTTCAACCTTTTCAATATAATCCTTATCTATCGTAGGTGACGCCGCACCATAAACACAAAGTCTCATTTTATCGCTCCTTTATTTTTTAAGTTTTCCGTATCCTGCAAGCTCAACACAGGTCTGTCCTTCGTCGGTAAGCATAAATTCTGCCATTTTTCTTGCAGGTGAATCAGGCGGGGTATCCTTTCTCAAAACAATATATGTGTTGTTTGAAAGAGGATATGTTCCGTCTGCTATTGTTTCATCATTTGGATATATACCATCAATTTCAAGAAGTTTCAGTTGTGATTTAGTATCATAAAACAAATCCATATTGTTGAAATAATAATAAATGCTGTATCCAAGACCAAACCCCTTTGGATCATCCGTTTTTGCATCCATCACATCAGTAAGCACATTTGACATTGTAACCGAAGTGGTTTCCGCCTTAATCTTTGGGTGTATATCGTTTCCGTTTAGAAAATGCTTTTCCATTTGTGCGTGGCTTCCGCTATCGTTGTTTCTGCAATAGGGATAAAGCAGTGCATCTCTTCCGCCAAGCTCTTGCCAGTTGGCATATTGGTTATTCACATAAATATTGCTTATCTGTTCTTTGGTGAGACCTTTTATGGGGTTTTCCATATTTGTAAAGAAAATCATAGCATCATAAGCAATAGGAATAAGCTCAAGTTCAACACCTTTCCCCTCCGCCATCGCCAAAATATCACTTGCCGGATAAACAGAGGCAAAAAGCATGTCAACCTCGCCGTTTATAAGTCTTTGATAAGACGCGTGGCTTTTGCTGTGTGAATATACAAAGTTCGGATGAGTGCTGCCATTGGCAAAAAGTTGGGTATAAACAGCCTGCGTGAACGGATATGTTGATGTTGAACCGTCAATAGTGGGCATTTCCTTATCAAAACCAAACTTTTTGGCAAGCTCTGTGGGATAAAGCTGACACGATCGTGTTGTGTTGTAAATTAAATATGCAACATCGTACCTGCTTGCTGCTTTTTGAGGGTTCAGTACCCTGACAGGATTTTCGGGGTCTTTATCGTCATAATCGGATATATAGCTTGAGCCTACAAAATCATAAGCATCCTTTGCCCATACAGATATTTTTTCCTCATCTTCAATATTTTTCACAGTACTTTTTGGACATCTGAGCCCCGCATATTCAATAGCTCTCGCCACCATTACCGTTATTTCTTCTCTTGTCACGTTGCGCTCTGGAGAAAATGTTGTTTCTGAATCACCCAAAACAATACCCGTCTTATTTGCCGCCGCAACAACACCATAAAACCAGTCACTCTCGGATACATCATCAAATTCGACTTCAAAAGCATCAGTGCCGCCAAGACCTATAAATCTCATAACCATAGCCACCGCTTCAGCTCTTGTAACATTGTCAAAGGGCTTTGCTTCGCCCTTTTCATTGCCCAGAATTACACCGGTCTCTGAAAGACGCTCCATTGTGTGAAATTCAAAATGGCTTGAGTCGTAATCACTAAATTCAATACTTTCAGGAGTAAATGCCTCAATCTCTCGCTCTGCATATTCTATTGGAACTGTTGCCTGAACAAACCCGTCATAATACATAGAAAGGTTTATAGGCTCTTTCGTATCAGCAAAACGCGCAATAGTTCTCCACGCGTCATTGTCCTTAATATCCTCAGGAAGCGGAATTTTTATAATTTTGAAAGTGTCCGCTGTTCCACTTTCTGTAACACTTGCGGTAACAAACGAGGAGCAGATTAAACTCATAATCAAAAGAAATAACAATACTTTTTTCATAAAATTCCCTCCTATATTTGTGGTATATACATTTTATCACGGAACTTTATGAAAATCAATATTTATTTGATGTTTGCATCACCAGTAGCAGGGTTGTCAATAAGCTTTCCACTTTCCTCAAAACGTGAACCGTGGCAAGGGCAATCCCATGTATGCTCAATCTTGTTCCACTTAAGCGCACAGCCAAGGTGTGGACAACGTCTTGTGGTTGGCATGAGAAGATTTGCGGTGGACTCAACTCCGTTTATCAACAGTTGTGGTTTCAAAATGCTTCTCAGGGGCGAAAATACCTCTGCAAAATCGTTTTGTTTTTCTAAAACCATATCACATAAAATTTTTGCTGCAACCATCGAGCTTGTCATTCCCCATTTATTAAAACCTGATGCAACATAAAGGTTTGGAGTGTTTTTTGAATATTTACCGATATACGGAACGCTGTCAAGGCTCATACAATCCTGGGTTGCCCACTGATATTTAAGCGTGGCATCAGGATAGTGCTTATCGGCAAAATTTTGTATTTCTTCCCAAGCACCACCCTTTTTTCCGGTGCGGTGACTTCCTCCGCCTATGAGCAACAAATCTTTATACGTCCTAAACGACAATCCCTTAAGGTCTTCATCAACATACATGCCGGAAAGCTCCTTCGCGCACTCGTATGCCGAAACATAACTGCGATGCTGATAAAGCTTCAAAAAATAACTGCCGTGCTTGTTTATGAATGGAAAATGTGTTGAAACAATTATTTTTTTCGCAATTATTTTCCCCGTGTCAGATATTGCTTTACTTGGTGTTATGTCACGGATAAAGGTGTTTTCATAAATGTTCAAGTCTTTTGAAATTTCCTCCAGAAATTTAAGGGGATTGAATTGCGCCTGATTTTTGAAGCAAATTGCACCTTTGGTTTCAAAGTGAAGCTCAGGTGTTTCTGTAAATTTCGCTTTAAACCCCAAAGAATTTACCGCTTTTATTTCATCCTCAATTTTCTGTCTGTCATTAAGGGAATATGTGTAGGCATCCCTTATTTCAAAGTCGCAGTCTATGTCTTTGCATAGGTCTCCATAGGTGCGTACAGCCTCGTTGTTTGCATCGAGATACATTTTTGCCTTTTCTTTGCCCGCATTTTTTATAAGTTTGTCATAAATAAGGCCATGCTGTGAGGTTATTTTTGCAGTAGTGTTTTTCGTAATACCTGACGTTATTTTATTCCCCTCTACTAAGATATAATCAACGCCTGCTTTTTGCAAAAAATAAGCACAAAGTATACCGCAGATGCCTCCGCCTATAATCAGCACATCCGTTTTTATTTCTCCTTTTAATTTTTCAAATTCTTTAAAAGCTACTCCATCCTGCCAAACAGATTTTTTCATATTTGCCTCCAAGTTTTTATTTTAGTATATGCAGGATAGCCTATAAAAAAACAAGAAACCGCATTTCACAGTTTCTTGTTAATTTCTTCTTTTATTCTATTTGCAAAAACATTATTTTTATCAATTTTAAGAACTTTTTCTGCATCTGAAAGTGCTTTTTTATATTCTTTCATTTCTTTTAGAATAGCACTGCGGATGACAAGATTTTTCACGTTTTCATCATCAAGCTCCATTGCTCTGTTTATGCTTTCAAGTGAACTTTTAAAATCTGATTTCTTTATGTAACAGAGTGAAAGTCTTTTGAAAAGCACAGCACTTTTACGATTTTGAGCAAGAAATTCGAAAATTTTTATTGCCCCATCAATTTTGCCGTCTTCAAAAAAGCAGCTACCCCAACCGAACAACAAATCGTATTGTGACATATCGTCAAGAGTGCAAATCGCAAAATTTTCCTCCGCCCACAAAACTGTAGCAGATGTGAGGTTTTCTATTCCACCATAAATTTCTTTTGCAAAAAATGTACCGTCTTTTACTGTATATTCACTATTTGCTACATAACCACACTTTTTTATGCCATCAAAAATGACGCTAATAGCAAATTTATCATATTTATTTTTTGTTTCCTTTTGAAGAAAGACTTTTGCACCCACTCTAAATGGTTTTTTGCCAAAATAATGATTTATTCCAGTGACAGTAATCAACACATCATTATCAAGATTTTCTGTGCTCAACAACTTTTCAAAAATATTTTCAGGCAATTCATCATAATGTTCTTCTTGCCTTAAATCTGTATTTTTGAGCCAAAAATCTCTGAACGTTCCTGACATAGCTTTAACCCAGAATTTCGGCTCTTGCCATAGCTTTGTCTATGTTTTCGCAGAAGTTTTCTTCACCTGCGAGTTCAAAAAGTCCTGATTTTTTCATTGCTTTTAGGGGCTGTGGATTTACATGTGAGAAAATAACGGTTATATCTTTCTTTCGGCAATCCTTAACCAGTGCCGAAAGGTTTTTAAGGGCATCAGTATCAACAGACGGAACAGATCGCATTCTCAAAATAATACACTTGGTATAGTCCTTTGCTTTTATTTCAGAAATCTGGTTTGCCACAGCAAAAAACATAGGTCCGCAAAGCTCATAAACACTGATGAACTTTGGAACAAACCTGAGACCAAGTTCCTCGCCCTGAGCTTCCTCTTTAACATATTTCCAGCTTTCAACCTTTGTTTCGTCACTCATACGTTTCATAAGGAGTATTGAAGCCAAGACAATTCCCACTTCAATTGCAACAACTAGGTCAAACACAACCGTAAGGAAAAGTGTTATAAGAATGGTTAGAATGTCGCTTTTAGGTGAGGTTTTCAGGAGATAGCCAAGCTGTTTCCACTGTCCCATATTATATGCGACAGAAATAAGTATTGCCGCAATAGCAGGCATAGGGATAAGTGCTGCGTAAGGCATCAAAACCACAAGAACAAGCACCAGAACCACAGAATGTACCATGGCTGAAACAGGGGTTCTTCCGCCATTCTTTATATTCGCTGCAGTTCTTGCAATAGCACCTGTTGCAGGGATTCCGCCGAACAGCGCACTGCAGATATTTCCTATGCCCTGAGCTGTGAGTTCGGTATTTGAACGGTGCTTCTTGCCAACCATTCCGTCAGCAACAACGCAAGAAAGAAGTGATTCAATTCCCGCAAGCAAAGCAATAGTAACCGCATCAGGCAAAATGTCAACAACAGCATCAAAGCTTACGTTTGGCATACTGAACTTCGGCAATGCACTGCTTACGCTATATAAATCACCAATAGTATTTACCTCCATTTTGAAGCCCTTAACCATAAAAACAGAAACAACCACTGCAATGAGGGATGCAGGGATTTTATCATAGATTTTGGGCCAACCAAAGAGTATTATGAGACAAACCATCCCCACAATAAGTGCCTGAACATTTGCTGTGCCTATGTTTTCAAAAAAGGCTATGAACTTTTCCATAGTTTCAACGGGAGCCTCACCGCTATATGTAACGCCAAAAAAGTCCTTTATCTGACCGATTACCAAAGTTATAGCAATGCCTGCTGTGAATCCCGTGGTGATTGTAAAAGGTATAAACTTTATAAGGTTTCCAAGCTTGAAGATACCCATAAGAACAAGAATAATACCTGCAACAACAGTGGCAAGAACCATTCCGTCAAGACCTTTTTGAGCAACTATTCCGGCTACAATGGTTGCAAACGCCGCTGTTGGTCCTGAAATCTGGACGCTGCTGCCTCCAAAAAATGCAGTAACAAAGCCGGCAACGATAGCGGTATAAATGCCTGCCTCAGGCCCTACACCTGACGCAATAGCCAAAGCTATGGAAAGTGGCAAAGCGATAATTGCCACGATTATTCCGGCTATTATGTCCTTTAAGAGCTGCGATGAATTATATCCTTTTAAATCTGAAAACAATATTGGACTGAAACTTTTCATTATGTACATCCTTTCAAAACTTTGTCCTGACGTGATTTAGGCACCCTTGTCCAAAGCTATTGGAGGGATGCCTAATATTTTTTAAAATAATCCGGGTATGTTGAGTCCTCCCGTGAGCTTGCTCATTTCATCAGCAGAGCTTTCGTCTACCTTGCGAAGAGCCTCATTTACTGCGGCTGTGATAAGGTCTTCGAGCATTTCGATATCATCAGGGTCAACAACCTCAGGCTTTAGTGAAATTTTCTGAATTTCACGTTTTCCGTTTACCTTAACTGAAACTGCACCGCCACCGGCAGTAGTCTCATATACCTTTTCTTCCATTTCCTCTTGCATTTTCATCATCTGCTCCTGCATTTTCTTTGCCTGTTTGAGCATTTGATTCATATTTGCACCACCGGGCATACCGCCTCTGGGAAATCCACCTTTTGCCATAATAATCATATCCTTTCTGATAAAAATTCTATTCTTCTACCACTGTCATTTTGTCGCCAAGTAAATCTTTTTTTGCAACCAAATCCAAAATCGATGCAGAACTATTACCTCTTTGTTTCAAATTACCCTTTCGGGAGATAACCACTTTAAGTTCTTGTCCTTGTACCTCTGTAAAAAGTGTAGACAGGTAACTTTTTCCATCAGCAGTGTTTATCTTATCATATGCCAGTTCCCCGGAAATCACAAGCTCTATTTCGTCACCAAAATCCAAGGCTTCAGCATTAAACAAAAATGTATAAAGACTCTTGCTTCTTTCTTTTATAAGGAGGAGTACATCTCTCCATTTTGTCCATTTTTTTGCATCCGACGTGTGCGGAGCTGCCGGCTTTGGCGGCTCTTCACTTGTTGGTGTGATACTCTTTGGTTTTGAAACTGTTTTAGATGCCACAACACCTTTTTCTTTTATATCCTCAACCAACGCCTCAAGCCGTTCAACCCTGACTGAAAGTCCATCAGAAGATGTGTCAGTATTTGCTGAGCAAAGCTTTACAATGGCCATTTCCACTGCAACTTTTGGCACAGAAATCTTCTTTGCCTGGAGCAAAAATTCACTTAAGACCAAAATTGCATTTATCAGCCTGTCCAAGCTGAACTTTTCAGCCTGCTCTGTATATCGGTTTATTACATCCTCAGTTTTCTCTAAAATGTCATTGGGTGAGCTTGTTGCCTTGCAAATCATAAGTGCTCTGAAATGCAATATAAGTTCCTGAATGAAATCTGCCGCCTCGTTTCCTTTTTTTAAGAATTTGTCAGCAGCATCAAGAGCCGATTTTGTATCAAATTCCGAAAGGCTGTCAGCAATAGAAAACAGAACTTTTTTGTCTGCGATGCCAACTATGTCAACTATGTCATCATATTTAAGTTCATCCTTACTGAAAGCAACGCACTGGTCAAGAATGCTAAGTCCGTCACGCATAGAGCCGTCAGCCAGTTCTGCTACAAGTTCAACCGCATCAGGAGTTATCTGAATATTTTCTTCTCTTACGATTTTGTTTAAGCGTTTTTCAATATCAAAAAGTCCTATACGTCGAAAATCAAACCGTTGACAACGGGAATGTATGGTCGCCGGAATTTTGTGAGGTTCTGTTGTTGCAAGAATGAAAATCACGTGCCCGGGCGGCTCTTCAAGTGTTTTTAGGAGTGCATTGAATGCCTCGGTAGTCAGCATATGTGCCTCGTCCACAATATAAACTTTATATTTGCAGCCAACAGGGCTGTAAATAACCTCGTCACGAATTTCACGGATGTTGTCTATGCCACTGTTGCTTGCAGCGTCCATTTCATAGACATCAAGGATGCTTCCGTCAAGAATCCCGCGGCAGGTTTCACATTCATTGCAAGGGTTTCCGTCGTGGGAATTTGTGCAGTTCACCGCACGGGCAAAAATCTTTGCAGACGAAGTCTTTCCTGTTCCACGGGTACCGCAAAACAAATAGGCATGAGCAATTCGATTTGTTTTTATGCTGTTTTTGAGGGTTTCTGAGATATGGTCCTGACCAACCACATCTTCAAAAACAAGAGGACGCCATTTTCGATAAAGTGCCTGATAGTTTTCTGCCATTTGTTTCACCACCCAAAATTTCAAAAATAATAAAAGCTATGTGCTTGAGTTCGAAGAAAATCTACCTCCGTTACCCAACCGAAGAGCTCAGACCCGGCACCCCTGCGGCACATCAAAAAGAACTGCTTAACGCTGCTGCATTCCTGCCCTGACGTGGTTCACAGGTTTCAATTGCGCAGGACCGAATCATCAACACCCATCAAATCAGGTCAGACAAGACAAAATTTGCCCCTCAACACAAGTTTTCATCCCCACTATAGCGGATTGTGGGTTACAAGGTACCGCTAACACCCCAATTTAACATAGCCTAAGAATTATATCACAACCTGCCCTCATATGTCAAGGGAAATCCCCAAGCATTTTGTGTCAAAATCCCCTTATTTGCGAGGATTTTTCAAAAAAATAATGCCGCAAATTTCTGCGGCATTAAATGTTAAAATTATTCTGTTACAATTCTCTTGAGATTGATTCTTCCCATCTTGTCGATTTCAATAACCTGAACCTTGATGTCATCGCCGATAGAAACTACATCCTCTACCTTTTCAACTCTCGCTTTGTCAAGCTTTGAAATGTGAACAAGACCGTCTTTTCCGGGGAGGAATTCAACAAATGCGCCAAAGTCCATAATTCTTACAACCTTGCCGTCATAAACCTCACCAACCTCAGGTTCTTTCACGATGCCTTCAATAATCTTTCTTGCAGCTTCGCCCATTTCAGCGTTAGGAGCAGAAATGAATACGCGACCATCTTCTTCAATATCAATTTTCGCACCGGTATCAGCAACGATTTTCTGAATAACCTTTCCGCCTGAACCAATAACGTCACGAATTTTGTCAACAGGAATTTCGATGTGAATTACCTTTGGAGCATACTGTGAAACCTCAGGACGTGGCTCAGCAATAGCCTTGAGCATAACTTCGTCCAAGATATAGTATCTTGCGTCACGGGTTTCTGTAAGTGCATTCTTGATGATTTCAGGTGTAAGACCATCAATCTTGAGGTCCATCTGGATAGCTGTGATACCCTTTTTGGTACCTGCAACCTTGAAGTCCATATCGCCAAAGAAGTCTTCAAGACCCTGAATGTCAAGGATTGTTATAAATCTTTCACCTTCTGTAACAAGACCAACAGAGATACCTGCAACAGGAGCCTTGATGGGAACACCTGCATCCATAAGAGCAAGTGTGCTTCCGCAAATACTACCCTGTGAAGTTGAACCGTTTGAGCTGAGGACTTCTGATACAAGTCTTATTGCATAGGGGAATTCTTCTTCACTTGGAATAACCGGAACAAGAGCACGTTCAGCGAGTGCACCGTGACCGATTTCACGTCTGCCGGGGCCACGTGATGGCTTTGTTTCGCCAACACTGAATGACGGGAAGTTGTAGTGGTGAATATATCTTCTGTATTCTTCGGTATCAAGACCGTCAATAATCTGTGCATCACCAAGAGCACCAAGTGTTGCAACAGTCAAAACCTGAGTTTGTCCACGCTTAAAGAGACCGCTGCCGTGAGTTCTTGGAAGAAGACCAACCTCTGACGCAAGGGGACGAAGCTGCTGAATCTTTCTTCCGTCAACACGCTTGCCCTCGTCAAGAAGCCAACGTCTTACAATTGTTTTCTGGAGCTTATAAAGAGCATCTTCGATATCCTGAGCATATTCTTCAGCAGGATATTTTTCTTCAAAGTTTTCGTATACCTTTCCGTACACAACCTTGAGGTTTTCGTCACGGATTGACTTGTCGTCTGTGTCAAGAGCTTCCTTCACCATATCTGTCGCAAATGCTGCGATATCGTCAAAAATCTCTTCGTTTACAACAATGTGCTCATATTCAAACTTGGGCTTTCCGATTTCATCCTGAATGCCTTTGATAAATTCGCAAATCTTCTTGATTTCTTCGTGAGCAAACATAATAGCGTCAAACATTGTGTCTTCAGGAACTTCGTTTGCACCCGCTTCAATCATAACAACTTTCTGAAGGCTTCCTGCAACTGTGAGGTTGAGATCACTCTTTTCACGCTGCTCGACTGTTGGGTTGATGATGAATTCGCCGTCAACAAGACCAACATAAACAGCTGCGATAGGGCCATTGAACGGAATATCAGAAACTGAAACCGCTGCTGATGAACCAATCATCGCACAGAATTCAGGAGCGTTGTCCTGTTCAACCGACAAAACTGTAGAAACGATAGAAACGTCATTTCTGAGGTCTTTGGGGAACAAAGGTCTCATAGGTCTGTCAATAACACGAGCTGTGAGAATTGCGTTTTCTGACGGTCTTCCCTCACGCTTTAAAAAGCTCCCGGGGATTTTGCCAACAGCATACATTCTTTCCTCATAGTCAATGCTTAAGGGGAAGAAATCAATGCCATCTCTTGGTTTTGCTGATGCGGTAGCAGCAGTAACTACCACTGTATCACCGTATCTTACGATAACTGAGCCGTTTGCAAGCTCTGCAACTTTGCCGAATTCAAGGCTAAGCTTTCTGCCGGCAACTTCTGTTTCAAAAATTTTACTCATTTTTATTTTCCTCCTTCGTTTAGAGGTCTGCTGATTTTAGCACTTAGAGGTATACTTTCAGGGTGAACAAAAGCATATTTCTAACTGCTAAACCGCAAACTCTCCTAAAGTTTATTATTAAAAAAACAGAAAAAATATCTGTCTTATTATTGCCATAAATACGAAATTAAGTCTTTGCCCAATGCGGACAAAGACTTAAAATTGCATTTTTTAGTGTCTGAGACCAAGCTTTTCAACGATAGCACGATATCTTTCAATGTCGTTCTTCATGAGATAGTTAAGAAAGCTTCTTCTTACACCGACCATCTTGAGAAGACCACGTCTTGAGTGATGGTCTTTCTTGTGAGTCTTAAGGTGGTCATTGAGGTGGTTGATTCTTTCTGTGAGGAGTGCAATCTGCACCTCAGGAGAACCTGTGTCACCTTCGTGAACAGCATAAGTCTTGATGATTTCTTCTTTTCTTTCTTTAAGCATTTGGATTCACCTCCATTAAATTTTAAATCCCCATAAAGCTTGGTATAAGGCGGTGAAACATCAACCCTTAAACTAAGCAATAGGTTCATAACCTTTGGTATTATATCACACAAACCGGCCTGTGTCAACTATTTTTTTACAGAACATCAATTTCCTCTTATTAAAGTGCATACTCAATCAACTCTTTAATTGATTCCCTATCGGTGAAATCCCCGTCCGCATCGCAAAGCTCTATCAAAAGCTTTTCCATATCACTGGGGTTTTCTTTTGAGGACATAAGCTTTTTCAGTGCCTTTATGGCAGTTTTGTGAGGAAATGAAAGTTCATCCAGCACCATTTTCCCCATAAAGTTAAACACCTTTACATTTTCGGGAAGTCCGTTTTTAAAATTCTTTTCAATAACATATTTATCGTAATATTCACGGCAGTCAAGGGGCGTAATCCCCGTAGAAAAAACAGCAATCTTTTTATCTTTCAATAGGTTTATGTTTTTGGTTATAAGGTTAAGCCCACAGATAACCTCTCCATAAAGTCCACCGCCATATATTATCGTGTCATATTGTTCCAAGTCGGTAGCCGAAACTTTTTTAGCATCAACCGCCTCACAACCAAGCTCCTTGGCTATCCACTGGGCATACTGTTTTGTAGAGCCGTATCTCGATTTATATACTACTACTGAATTCATAAAACGTCCTCCCTATATATAAATTTTTATTTCACACGCTCATTTATGTAACCCTTCTTGTAGTTATCCAAAAGCTCATTCAAAATCTTTATTTTATGTTTTATTCCCTCGCCAATATCGGTATCTCGAACTTTTTTCCTGCTGGAATTCTGCTCTACCAAAGTCCTGCTTGAATAAAGATCGGCATCATGCTCAATAACATCATTTATACCAGTAAACGGCTGATGCTGAGTTATGTAAAATCCACTGGAATTATTTATAAGAGTATATCCTGCTATCCCGGTTGTACCCTGATAAGGCTTTGAAAAACCGCCGTCGATTACATAAAGCTTTCCAAAGGCTTTAACGGGACTTTCACCCTTTCCTGTCCTGACAGGTACATGACCGTTTATTATATGTGCGCTTTCTTTTTTCAGACCGAACTCTTCAAAAATCATATCGCAAGTATCGGGATTTTCAATAAAGGTGTAGTAAAAATTCTTAGGCTCACTCAAAACCTCTTTGCTTTTTACAAAATATCTTTCAAAAGTCGTCACTCTTTCCTTTCCGTGAAGAGGTGATTTCTTTCCGCACCAGAGATACCACACAAAGTCGCTGTGCTCATCGGCGCATTTTGAAAGATAAATTTTCCTCACAAGGTTGTCAATAAAATCAAGATAAGCTTTGCCACGCATTTCACACCCAAAGAAATTCACCTTATCAAGCTCTCCCTTTTCGTCAAGAGGAATACATCCGTGGAAAAGAAGATTATTGTTGTATATTTTATAAACTCCGCCATGATTTAGGACAAAACGTATATGCTGCTGCAACTTCTCGCTGTGCAGGAATGAACGCTTCAAGGATTTCATGACAAATTCTTCCTCTTCCGTGAGTGCATAGGGATTCTCATGGTCCACGGTAGGCAAATCACAATCTGTAAGCTTGTAATTCTTACCGTTTATTTTTATAGTCCCTTTGTCAAAGTCAATCTTATCAAGAAACAGTCTGTCGTCCATTTCGTATTCGGGATGATTTTTTACAATCTGACCTTCAAGCTTGAACTGAATAACAGAAATAGCCTTATGCATCTTGGCAGTTATCCTTGCATCGTTGGCTGTCAGTGCGTGCTTGCTTGAATCAAGTGGCATAAAGTGCTCACATTCATCATTTGCATACGTACTGAGTGCAAAATTTGCAAGGGTTCGGGTGTTTATGCCATAACCTATTTCAATAACGTCAAAGTTATTGTATTTAAGTGAATTGCGTATAACATTGGCAATACAAGCACCGTGTCCTGCAGCAGCACCTATCCATTCAATATCGTGATTTCCCCATTGGAAATCTATGGTGTGATATTTGAGGAGTTCATCCATAATTATATCTGCTCTTGGACTCCTGTCAAAAATATCGCCAAGAATATGTAAGTGGTCAACACTCAGTCGTTTTATTAGGTTTGCAATAGCGACAATAAATTCATCTGCTCTGCCGATTTCTATGATTGAATTTATAATTTGAGTGTAATAATCGTGCTTATCAACTTCAGCATTTCTGGTATGCAAAAGCTCCTCAATAATATAACTGAAATCAGGTGGCATGGCTTTTCTTACTTTTGAACGTGTATACTTTTTGGAAACCATACGGCAAATTTCCACAAGACGATAGAGTGTCAGTGCATACCACTCGTCGTTGAGCTTATGATTTTGTTTAAGATAATATAACTTTTGTTCAGGATAATATATCAGCGTTGCAAGGAGCTTTCGTTCGCTTTCACTAAGGGTTGTTTGATACAAAATATCAATTTTTGTTTTTATGACACCGGAAGCATTTTTCAAAACGTGCAAAAACGCCTCATATTCGCCATGCAAATCACTCATAAAATGCTCTGTCCCTTTTGGCAAATTCAAAATCGCCTGAAGGTTAATAATTTCTGTACAAACACTTTGGATGGACGGATAATCATTGGATAAGAGTTTCAGATAGTCAAGTTCATACGGTTTCTGGCTCATAAAAATCATCCTTTCAAAATTATTATATGGTTTTTAAAATTCTTAGAACATCTTTTCGTTTGAGCATTTCGTCAATTCTTTCGATATAATCCTTGGGCTCTTTGACATTGAAAATTCGCTCTATGCGGTCGGTACTTCTATCAACAGTCTTTGTAACGCCACCGCAACCAAGAGAAATTATGCTTTGAACCTCTTCCATTATGTAAATGTTGTAAAGGCTCTCTGTCCCCGGCTTTGCATAACCAACATTTTCAAGATTCCCCAGCATATTTTTCTGACGATAAAGGTAATATGGATTTTTGCCGTTATGCATAACCGTTTCTCGTGCAAAATCAACCATTTTCGACACCTTTTCGCCCTCCGTAAGACTATAATCATCAAGAGTTTCATTGAGCCTTGACGACCGTTTTATGCTCATTGTGTGGACAGTTGTGTTTTCGGGGTTTAATCTTTCAACCTCTTCCACAGTATATTTAAACATATCAAGGGTTTCACCCGGAAGACCTGCAATTATATCCATATTTATAATATCTATTCCACATTCTCTGGCAAGATACATAGCGTTTCTTATATCCTCAGGTGTATGTTTTCTTCCGATTAAATCAAGGGTTTCCTGATTCATTGACTGTGGGTTGATGCTTATGCGGTTTATGTTGTGATTTTTGATTGACATAAGCTTTTCTTTTGTAACAGTATCAGGTCTGCCCGCCTCAACTGTAAATTCCTTTATTTTTGACAGGTCAAATTCTGTGTAAAGACAATCAAAAAGATCATCAAGCTGATGTTCCGTGAGGGTTGTAGGCGTCCCTCCTCCGATATAAACAGTTTCTATAATGCTTTTATTTTGTCTTATTATGTCGGCTGTGTATTTAATTTCCTTTTTTAAGCATTCAAGATACTGGGGAACAAGCTTTGAACTTTGTTTAAGGCTGTTGCTTATGAAAGAACAATAAAGGCATCTCGTAGGGCAAAAGGGTATCCCTATATAAAGACTGACACCATTTGGATACATATTATCAATAATACCTTTTTCAGTCACAGCAGTCCTTATTGCAAGCTCAGCTTTTTCCCGTGAAGCCCCGTATTCAAGCATAAAAGAGCCCACTGCTTCCTGTGCGCTCTTTTTTTCGTTTATTAACTTTGTAGCAAGCTTTACCGGGCGAATTCCATCCAGAATCCCCCAAGGTTTCATTTCTGTGTTCATATGAGATAAGGATTTTCCTTTCTTTGTTTTCCGATTGTGGTAGAAAAGCCGTGTCCCGGATACACTTTTATTTTATCATCAAGTGGCATAAGTTTTTCTTTTATTGAGTTTATCTCTTCTTCAAAGCTTCCCAAAGGAAAATCAAAGCGACCTATTGACCCTGAAAACAGTGTGTCACCACTTATCAAAACTTCACCATTTACAAGGTAACACACACCGCCCTTGGTATGACCAGGCGTGTGTAAAACATCAATTTTGAGGCTGTCAAGAACAATCTCATCGCCATCATCAAGAAGTGAATATTCTGAAATTTCACCAAGTTCCCCCGCGCGTTCACCCGAAAGGTTAAGGTCAGGATTTTTGAGATATTGCTCTTCATCCTTGTGAAGCAAGCACTTTGCCCCGGTCTCTTTGAGAAGCTCACTGAGTGCCAGGATATGGTCAAAATGGGCGTGTGTAAGGCAAATAAACTTAAGCTTAAACCCTTTATCCGCTATATAAGCAATTATTTTTTCGGCGTCTGCAGGGGCATCAAACAAAACCGCATTCTTCGTATCTTCATCTGCAATGAGATAGCAATTTGTGACAAGCTCTCCCAAAATAAATCTGTGAAAAAACATTTTTTCCTCCTGAAAAATCACTGACGTCTTCTTATTACCGACTGAACGTCATCAATTTGTTTTAGCCTTCTGATAGCATTCTCAAGGTGTTCGGTATCTCTTATTTCAATAGAAATCTCAATAATAGCAACATTGTTTTTCACCGTTCTTGCATTAAGACCCTTGATTGGAATTTTAAGTTCAGCCGTAACGGTTGTAATATCAACAAGCAATGAGTTTCGGTCAAGAGCTGTAATACACAAAAGTGCCTGAAAGTCATTTTCCACCTCGCGAGCCCAACATACATTTATAAAACGCTGTTCCTCTTCAGGTGAAAACCTTGCATTTACAATATTAATGCAGTCTTTTCTGTGAACTGCGACGCCTCTTCCGCGTGTAACATACCCTATTATCTTATCGCCGGGTACAGGGCTGCAACAATGGGAAATTCTCACAAGACAGTTGTCAATTCCCTCAACAATTACACCGCTGTGATTTGCTTTTGCAGTGGTTTTTACAACAAATTTTTCTGCAATATCTCCCGCATCCTGATTGCTGGCAATATCCTTTTTGCATTTTTCTTTGAATTTTGCAAGGTATTTCCCCGCACTTGAGCCACCATAACCGAGGGTTGCAAAAACGTCATCAAGCTGCTTGAAACCATACTTCGAAAGAAGTCCCTCAAGCATATCGGTGTTATTCATATACGTCACGGGAATCCCTGATTTTTTAAGTTCTTTTTCAAAAATTTCCTTGCCTTTTACAATATTCTCTGCACGGTTTTCTTTTTTCAGGAACTGATTTATTTTATTTCGTGCCTGAGAAGTTTTCGCAATTTTGAGCCAGTCAAGATTTGGACCACGTGACGAATTTGAAGTGTTTATCTCAATAATATCACCATTTTCAAGTATGGTATCAAGTGTCACGATTTTCCCATTTACCTTTGCTCCCTGCATTTTGTTTCCAACAGCACTGTGGATTGCATAAGCAAAGTCAATAGGTGTCGCGCCTGCAGGAAGGCTTATAACGTCACCCTTTGGTGTAAACACAAAAACCTCATCGCTGAACATATCGATTTTAAGTGTCTGCATAAAATCTTCAGCGTTTGTCATATCCTTTTGGATTTCAAGAAGCTGTTTTATCCATTCAAGCTTGTTGTCGATATCAGACTTGCCACTTATTCCCTCTTTATATTTCCAATGGGCAGCAATACCATTTTCAGCTGTTCTGTGCATATCCCATGTCCGTATCTGAATTTCAAAAGGTGTTCCGTTTGGTCCAATAACCGTTGAATGAAGAGACTGATACATATTGGGTTTTGGCATTGCAATATAATCCTTGAAACGCCCCGGAATTGGCATAAAAAGTTCGTGTACCATACCAAGAACCGCATAACAGTCAGCATCAGTATTCACAATCACACGGACAGCAAACAAATCATATATTTCATCGATAGTTTTGTTTTGCATAAACATCTTTCGGTAGATGCTGTAAAAATGCTTTGCTCTGCCCTCAACGTGAGCCTCAATGCCCAATTTTTCAAGGCGCTGTGTGAATATACTTATGATATCGACTATATATTTTTCACGTTCACCCTTTTTCTGTCTTATACTGTCAACAATTTCATAATAGCCAATGGGGTCAATATAACGAAGAGATAAGTCCTCAAGCTCCATTTTGATTTTTGACATACCAAGCCTGTGGGCAAGAGGCGCAAAAACCTCAAGAGTTTCCCTTGCTTTTTCTCTTTGCTTGTGCTCGGGCATAGATTTGAGTGTCCGCATATTGTGCAGTCTGTCGGCAAGCTTTATAAGGATAACTCTTACATCCTTTGCCATAGCAAGAAACATTTTTCTCAAATTTTCAATTTGCTGTTCTTCATTGGATGCATAAGGAATTTTACCAAGTTTTGTAACACCCGAAACAAGCAGAGCAATATTTTCGCCAAACTCCTGCAAAATTTCTTCGTCGGTGGCATCCGTATCTTCAACCACATCGTGAAGAAGTGCCGCCGCAACAGAGCTTGCATCAAATTCCATATCAGCAAGGATATTTGCAACAGCGATTGGATGCATAAAGAATGGTTCGCCCGATGCCCTGAGCTGTCCGTCGTGTTTTTTGCATGCAAAATCAAACGCCTTGATAACAATATCAAGATCTGCGGCAACATTGTTGTTTTTTAACTTTTTAAGCAAATCTTCCAGTTGCTTTTGCATAATTTATTTCACATCCACAAGTTTAATATCCTTCAAAATAAGCTGTACATTCTTGAAGCCTTTGTAATCGTTGATATCAAGTCCAAAGGCAACCTCAACAAAATCTCCTTCTTTGAGATGATTGAAATATTCACCCATACCAAAGCCCACTGCGTCAAAGAACTTGTTGTCCTTAAGAAGCGTCATACGAAGGTGCTTACCCTCGCTCATGGTGCTGATTTTGTGAATTTTTATATTCCTTACCGCAAAAACAGGCAGTGGGTTGTCAACACCAAAGGGCTGAAGTCTGTTGATTTCATCAACTGTTTCCATGGTTATGTAGGATGGCTTTATTACCGCATCCACTGAAACCGTAGGAATAAGTGATTGTTCATCAATTTTGCCAAGCTTTTGTGAGTTTATGGCAGCACGGAACTTCTCGATGTTCTCTGTCTTTATGGAAAGACCCGCGGCAAGCTCGTGTCCGCCAAATTTTTCCAAAATGTCACTGCTGTTTTCAAGAGCTTCAAAAAGGTTGAAACCGCTTACACTTCTTCCCGAGCCCTTTGCTTCATCGCCATCAATAGCAAAAAGAATTGACGGTCTGTAAAATTTCTCAGTAATTTTTGATGAAACTATACCAACTATACCATGATGCCAGTTTTCGTGAGGAATAACAAGCACCTGGTCATCTTTGATCTGAGGATTTTTTTCTATATATTCAAGAGCTTCCGCAAACATTCTTTGTTCTGTCTGCTGTCTTATAACGTTTTCTTCGCACAAGTTGTTCGCAAGCTCATATGCTTTGTCTTTATCCTGAGTGAGGAACATCTCAACGCTTCTGGAAGCACAGCCAAGACGACCGCTGGCATTTATTCTGGGAGCAATTATATAGCCAATTGATGACGTAGTAATTGCCTTATTATTCGTAATTGAAACATCAAGAAGAGCTTTAAGTCCGATATTTTCGGTATTCTTAAATTTTTCAAGACCTTTTGTAACAATAATTCTGTTTTCATCAACCAATGGTGAAATATCAGCAACTGTACCAAGGCAGACGAGGTCCGCATATTTTGACATAAGAGTCTCCACAGAGGAATTCTCATCAAGCGCCTGAATGAGCTTAAATGCAACACCTACGCCCGCAAGGTTTTTGAAAGGATATTTACAATCCTTGCGTTTCGGGTCAATAGCCGCAAAAGCCTCGGGTATTGTTTCTTTACATTCGTGATGGTCAGTAATGATAATATCCATCCCTATGCTTTTTGCATATTCTGTTTCTTCAACGGCTGTGATGCCTGTATCAACAGTGATAACAACACCTGTTCCGTTTTCTTTTATTTTATCCAAAGCTTCGCGATTTACACCATAACCCTCCTGTATGCGATCAGGAATATAATAATCAACCTCAAATCCCATAGAGGTAAGGTGCTTATAAAGGATAGCAATGCTCGTAATACCATCAACGTCATAATCGCCGTAAATGGTGATTTTTTCTTTCTTTTCAAGTGCATCCTTTATGCGGCACACAGCTTTGTCCATATCTTTGAGAAGATATGGGTCGTGAAGATTTTCAAGGTCGCAGTGCAGGAATTTTTGAATTTCATTGCTTTCTTTTATGCCTCTGTTATACAAAATAATAGACGCAAGGGGTGAAATATTAAACTCCTTTGAAATCTCGACAACTCTGGTCTTGTCAAACTCTTTAAGTAACCAATTTTTTTGTAACATAAGTTTTACTCCTACCTGTTAATTTTTCACCCTACATTTTATCACATTTTCCGTCAAAAAACAACCCTTTTTTGAAAAGATTAAAAACCTTTTTGTCATCAGGAATTTTTAAGTTCGACAACAGTTACTCCGCTTTCGCCCTCACCGTATTTTCCAAGCCTGAACGACTTGACGTGAGGATGCTTTCTCAGCATATCGTGAACGCCTTGTCTCAAGACACCTGTTCCCTTGCCGTGTATAACCGTAACCGTTCCAAGTCCTGACATAGAGGCTTTATCAAGGAACATATCAGTTTCCATAAGAGCCTCTTCGAGTACCATTCCACGAAGATCAACCTCTGTTTTTATGGTCTTTATGCTGTTGCTAGTACCTTTTCTTGGAATAAATTTTTCTATATTTTTATGTGTTTCGTCCTCAAGAATAACAAGGTTTGAAAGTTTTGACGTAGTCTTCATAATACCCATTTGAATAACAGCTGTTTCTGTTTTTTTGTCTATGGATAAAATACTTCCCTTGTCGTTGAGATCTACAATCAGCACCGACATTCCGGGTTTCAGAGCATTTATGTTTGTTTTCTGAACTTTGGGTTTTGAAACATTTTGGGTTTTTACGGTCTTTTTGATGCGTATATTAAGCTCTTTTCGCACCTCTTCCATTGCTCTAAGTGCTTCTTTTTCATCCTTTTCTTTTTTGAGTGCACGCATCTTGACAAGCATTTCTTCTGTTTCAGCTTTTGCCTGTTCCATAATTTCAGCTGCTTTTTTGTTGGCTTTCTCAAAGATTTCGTCTCGTTTTTTATCCAGAAGCTTTCTTTCCCTCACAAGCTCCGCTTTTATCTCCTGGGCTTCTTTTTTAAGACGTTCCTGCTCAACACGTGAAATCTCCGCAACCTTTCGGTTTTCTTCAATATCAGTAAGGATATTTTCAAATTTTATATTTTCCTTTGAAAGCAGACGTTTTGAATCCTCAATTATGAAATCAGAAAGCCCAAGCTTTTTGGAAATTGCAAAAGCATTACTCTTTCCGGGGATACCCACCAGAAGTCTGTATGTGGGGCTTAATGTTTCAACATCAAACTCACAAGAGCCGTTTTCCACTCTGTCGGTAGAAAGTGCATAAACCTTTAATTCGCTATAATGAGTGGTAGCAACAGTCTTGGCTCCCATATTTTTTACATAATTCAGTATGGAAATCGCAAGTGCCGCACCTTCTGTTGGGTCAGTTCCTGCACCAAGCTCATCAAAAAGCACCAGTGAATCAGGCGTTATCTTATTCAAAATCCCAACGATATTGGTCATATGCGAAGAAAAAGTACTGAGGCTCTGCTCAATGCTTTGTTCATCACCAATATCAGCATAAATACCATCAAATACTGAAAGAGTGGTTCCATCAGAAGCCGGCACATAAAGACCCGCCTGTGCCATAAGTGAAAAAAGCCCGACAGTTTTGAGAAGCACTGTCTTTCCGCCTGTATTTGGCCCAGTAACCACAAGTGTATCAAAATCAATCCCTAAAGATATATCCTGAGAAACCACTTTTTGGGAGTCAATAAGCGGATGTCTCCCCTTTTTGATGTCAATTTTTCCCTCATCATTAACTATAGGACAAACACCTTTTTGTGATATACCGAGTTTTGCCTTTGCAAACAGCAAGTCAATATCACAAATGAGTTCATAATTCCATTTAACAGCTTCGGATATTTCCCCGACGAGTGCCGTGAGTTCAGCGAGGATTCGTTCAATCTCCGTCTTTTCCTTTGCTGCTAAGCTATGAAGTTCATTATTTGCTTCCACAACACTGCTCGGCTCAACAAAAAGCGTTCCGCCCGATGCCGACACGTCATGAACTATACCCTGAACATCCCCTTTGTGTTCAGCTTTTACAGGAAGTACATATCTGTCATTTCTCAAGGTAACAATGGGGTCCTGCAAAAATTTCTGGTAATGGGGCGAGCGTATCATCGAATTCAGGGTGTCTTTTATCTTGTCACCCATACGGACAATTTTTCTTCGGATATTTGCAAGTTCAGGGCTTGCTCCATCCGCCATCTCTGTTTCAGAAATTATTGATGAGGATATGCGATTTTCAACGTCACTATGCACACTGAGTCCATCAAACAAGCCATCGAGCACACTGCTGTGGCCGTCATAATATTTCTTGAGATGTGCAGCACAGGAAAGAACCTTTGCTATGTTAAGAAGCTCAACCATAGAAAGTGTTCCGCCAACGCTTATACGTTTCAAAGCGCTCAAAACCTCTGAAACACCAGAAATGGGGGGTGAACCATATTTCAAGACCATAACAACAGCTGCATCCGTCATTGAAAGGTCGTATTTCACCTCTTCCAGCACGCTTTTGGGCATAATGCTTAGGGCTTTTTGTTTGCTATCCTCACAAACTGCAAAATCAGCCAAAATCCCACATATTTTATTAAATTCAAGAGTTTTCAGTGTTTTTTCTTCTATCACAGCAATTTACCTCTTATTACTAACAATTTAAAGCATAAATATTTTAACACAAATACACCAAAATGTAAACTTTTTTTGAAACAAAAACCCTGTGATTTTAAAATCACAGGGTTTTAAAAGACTTTAATTTTTATCCAACATATTTTTTTATAGCATCGCGAATCATTTTCGCTGCTTCTTCTACAATCTTCATATCGCTGTCTGCAAGATTTGCAAGAGGTTTTCTCACTCCGCCAAGGTCAAGGCCTTCATTGATTTTGAGAATTGCTTTTATTACCGCATACAGATTTCCGTGGCAAGAACACATTTTGTATATAATAGCATTTGCATCGTACTGAATTTCCTTCGCTTTTTCCATTTCGCCATTCTTTATAAGCTCGTCCATCTTAAGGAAAAGTTCAGGCATAACTCCGTATGTACCGCCAATTCCACCCTCAGCACCGATAACTCTTCCACCTATGAACTGTTCATCCGGTCCATTGAAAATTATGTAGTCATCACCCGACTCCTGTTTAAACTGCTGGATGTCTTGAATGGGCATTGAAGAGTTTTTAACACCGATAACTCTTGGGTTCTTTCTCATCTCTTTGTAAAGATTGAGTGTGAGTGCAACACCTGCGAGCTGAGGAATATTGTAAATAACAAAATCGGTATTTGGAGCTGCTGAACTTATATCGTTCCAATATTCAGCAATTGAATATTCAGGCAGACGGAAATAAATGGGAGGAATTGCAGCGATAGCATCAACCCCCAAAGACTCTGCATGTCTTGCAAGTTCCATACTGTCTTTTGTATTGTTGCAAGCAACGTGTGCAATAACGGTGAGTGAACCATCGTTTGCTTTCATTACATTTTCAAGCACGATTTTGCGGTCTTCAACACTCTGGTAGATACATTCACCAGAGGAACCATTAACATAAACGCCTTTAACACCCTTTTTAATAAAATATTTCGTAAGAGACTGAACACCCTCAGGGCTGATGTTACCATTTTTGTCATAGCAAGCATAAAATGCCGGAATAACACCCTTGTACTTTTCTAAATTTCTCATAAGTTTTCACACTTTTCACCTGCATGCACAATGCAGGAATTAAAATAATTGTTTGCACCCCAATGCTTTCGCATTAAAACGTCTTTATTGTAACACCAAATTAAGTCTGTGTCAATGATTCACACTACAAAAGATTTTTTCTCAATTCCTCATTTGTTTTGGGACTGAGAAGTGCTGGCGCAATATCAAAAACGGTTTTGCAACCCGAATCACCATTTTTGTTCATTCTGTATGCCGCACGCGCATAAGCCACAATAACAGAAGACGTAAATTCAGGATTTGAATCAAGCTTTAAGCTATATTCAATTATGTGATTATTTTCAAGGTTTTCACCTGTTTTTCCGCTTCTGATAACAAATCCACCATGGGGAATACCGCTGTGGTCACGTATCAGTTCTTCTTTTGTGATGAAATGAACCGTTGTGTCATAATCAGCAAAATAATCGGGCATAGTTTTAATTTCCCTTTCGATGCGCTCTTTATCAGCCCCGTCTTCTGCCACAACAAAACATTCCCTTGTGTGCTTTTCACGAGTCGAAAGTTTTGGGTTTTCACCGTTTCTTACTTTTTCAAGAGCTTTTTCAACCGGGATTGTGTACTGTTTGGCATCCAGAACACCCTCTATTTTGCGGATAGCATCAGAATGCCCCTGACTCACACCCTTACCCCAGAAGGTATAGCTTTCACCATCAGGCAGTATTGTTTCTGCATACATACGGTTAACAGAAAACATACCCGGATCCCAGCCAACAGATATAATAGCGACCTTATTGCCAAGCTTTGCAGCTTTATCAACGTTATCAAAATGCTGCGGAATTTTCGCATGAGTATCAAAGCTGTCAACCACATTATAAAGCTTTGCCATTTCAGGTGTCTGAATTGGCAAATCCTTTGCACTGCCGCCACAGAGAATCAAAACATCTATTTTATCTGTCATTTTAAAAAGCTCGTCCGCATGGAAGACTGACGCTGCTGCTGTATTTATTTTAATTGAAAATGGGTCACGTCTTGTGAATACTGCCACAAGCTCCATATCAGGATTTTGCCTTATAGCGTTTTCCACACCCCGTCCAAGATTTCCATATCCGTAAATTCCAATTCTTATACTCACTTTTCGTCCGCACCTTTCTGTAAAATAGAATAATTATTTGTTTAAGATAGCATCCTTGACCATTTCAAGAGCTTTGTTTGCCGTACCTTCACGCACCATTTCGCGGTCACCGTCAAACACAAACTTTTGAGCTGTGTGCAAATTCTCACTGCAAATACCAATCCACACAGTTCCCACAGGCTTCTGGGTAGTTCCTCCCGTTGGACCCGCAATGCCGGTAACAGATATTCCAAAGTCAGCACCGGAAAGTTCTTTTACTCCTTTACACATTTCAAGAGCTGTCTCCTGAGATACTGCACCAAACTGCTCAAGCGTTCCATATTTTACGCCTAAAACTTTATGTTTTTGTTCATTTGAATAGGTCACAACACCAAGGTCAAAACATCCCGAGGCACCTGACACAGACGTTATTTTCTTTGAAATAAGCCCTCCCGTGCAGCTTTCCGCTGTGGCAACCTTCATTTTTCGTTCAAGGAGCAATTCACACACAATATTTTCTATATTTTTCATTATTTTATCACCAGAATTTCTTCCTGCTCAATAGCTTCCATAAGTGCTGTTTCAATATCACCAAGTGCCTTTTCCGCCTCAATAATTTCCGAAAGCACAGGCTTTGTTTTTGGATGCTTTGGAACAAAAATTGTACAACAATCCTCATAAGGCAAAATTGATGTTTCATAAGTTCCTATTTTCTTTGATATAGTAACATTTTCTTCCTTGTCCATACCGATAAGAGGTCTGAAAACCGGTTGTGCTACAGCATTATCGGTACAAACCAAGCTTTCCATTGTCTGACTTGCAACCTGACCAATGCTTTCGCCCGTGATTAGTGCCGCTGACCCCTCTTTCGCTGAGATTTTCTCTGCAATACGCATCATAAGTCTTCTCATTATGACAGTAAGATAATTTTCGGGACATTTTTCAATTATATCGAGCTGGATTTTCGTAAAAGGCACAATGTGGAGCTTGATTTTTCCGCAATAAGCCGACATCTGTTTCGCAAGGTCAATAACCTTTTCTTTTGCACGGTCACTTGTATAAGGATGACTGTGAAAATGAACAGCCTCCAACGCAACACCGCGTTTTGAAATCATATACCCGGCAACAGGACTGTCTATACCACCGGACAAAAGAATCGTGGCTTTTCCGTTTGTTCCCACCGGCATACCGCCTGCGCCCTTTATTTTTCTGGTATAAACAAACCCATCCTGTCTTACTTCAACATTCACTGTTATATCAGGATTGTGAACATCAACCAAAATCCCGTCTATTGCTTCAAGGATTTTTCCGCCTATAACACGGCAGATTTCCGGGGACTTCATAGGAAAATTCTTATCCTCACGTTTTGCTTCAACCTTGAAGGTTTTTCCTTCAGAGAACAGCGGCCTTACGCATTCAACAGCTGCCCTTCCTATACTTTCTATATCTTTTTCGCATTTCATAACAGGACAAATGTTTACAATTCCAAACACCTGACCTAAAGTTTTCAGTGCCTCATCCATATCAAGTCCATCTTCAAGAGGCTCAACATAAATTGTAGACTGAGATTTTCTTACACCGAACTTGCCTATTTTTTCAAGACGGCTTTTAATGTTGTCCACAAGCTTTGCCTCAAAAAGGGGCTTGTTAAGCCCCTTGAGAGCAATCTCGCCATATTTCAAAAGTATCAAATCTATCTTTTGCATAAATTTCTCCAATCCTGAAAAGTTTTTTACCTTTTCAAAAGCTTTCTGATAAGTTTTACGTGTTTTACTGTACATTCCACGGCGTAATCAATTTCTTCAGCAGTGGTAAATTCCGACAAGCTGAACCTGATGCTTCCGTCAATCATTTTTTTGTCAGTTCCAATGGATGTGAGAACATAGCTGGGACCCTTTTTGTGACTTGAGCAAGCAGAACCCGACGAAACATAAACACCGTCTGCTTCAAGCGAATGAAGAAGCACCTCTGACTTTACATTTCCAAAAGAAACATTCAGTATATGCGGTGCCGAAATGTCCTCGGGCGTGTTTATAACAATATCATCAAGATGTGCTTTAAGTCCGTCCTTAAGCCGATTTTTCAGTTTTTCCATTTTCGCCGCTTTTTCCGCAATAGAATCAAATGACATCTTCGCAGCAAGACCAAAACCGGCAATACCGGGGACATTTTCAGTCCCAGGTCTTATATTTCCTTGCTGTCCCCCTCCGTAAAAAATGGGAACAAGCTTGTTTTTATTCTTAATATACAATGCCCCAACGCCTTTAGGACCATGAATTTTGTGACTGCTGAGAGTTATAAAATCCGCCTCAAGCTGAGCCGCAGAAAACAGAAACTTTCCATAAGCTTGAACCGCGTCAACGTGGAACAGCGTATTTGGGTTTTGCACCTTTATAATCTTTCCGATTTTTTCTACCGGTTGCACTGTCCCAATTTCATTATTAACATACATACACGAAACCAAAACAGTGTCTTTTCTTATCATTTTTGATAGACGCTCAATATCAACCACGCCTCTTTTTGAAACGGGAATCAGTTCAACAGTATATCCTCTTTTTTCAAGGTATTTGAGTGTGTTCAGAACCGCAGGATGCTCGATAGATGTGCTCAGGATATGCTTCCCACGGCCTGCTCTGGCCGCACCCAAAATAGCAAGATTGTCAGCCTCGGTGCCACCCGAAGTAAAATATATGCTCTCCGGCTCGACTTTCAAAGTCTGTGCAATCTGTATACGGGCTGTCTTTATAAGCTTTTCCGCTTCGATACCTTTTCTGTGCAATGAAGATGGATTGCCGAAAGAATTATACATAACGTCCGACACAAGCTCCGCACACTCTCTGAAAGACCGTGTTGTTGAGCTGTTGTCAAGGTATACATTCACTGTATTTCATCGCCTTTCTTTCCGCAACTTTACTGAAAATAACGCTTATCAGCGGAACCGGATAAGCGCATTTTAAAGATACAGTAACCTGCATCTATAATTTATATTATGTGTAAGTTTTTATAATTGTGCAACGATGTTTTTTGAAAGTATATAAAATTTGTTATTCACTAAGTGATGTGACAATACGTACAGGTATTTCGCGATCTACATCATCAAAAGTTTCAAGATTTGCACTACTTTGTGCATAACTCATAGCAGAACTTATGTAATTTCCGCTGTTGTAAGTCATACGTTCAACCTCACGAAGCTGACGCTCAAAATTCTCAATAGCGTCAAGAGACGCCCGTCTCATACGTTCAACCTCACCTTTTATCTGGTCAATCTTTTTGTTTTCATTGGCATAATAGGTTTTTATCGCCTTGCGCTTGATTTCTATCTCACGATTGACAATACCCTTTTTCTCCTGAATTTCCTCTTCTGCCTCTTTGCGCATAATATCAGCAGTTTTCTTGGCTTCTTCAACAATTTCTTTAGCATGTTTTTCAGCAAGCTGGAGAACGCTGACAACAGCATCACGGTTTGCTTCAAGTTCCGCAATCTTTGCCCTGAGAGACTCTATTTCCTTTTCTTTTTCGTCGAGCTTTTCGCCGGCTTTAGCATCCATTTCTTCAATAAACGCATATACATCTTTCTTTTTGAAACCAAACAAACGGCTTCTGAGTCTTCTTGCTAACATATCAAATACCTCCAAAAAACAACATAATATCCTATTTAGTATTATAACTTTTTTTATTCTCCACGTCAACTGTTTTTAAAAAAGATTTTTCGACACCAATGAACAAAAAAAAATACCTCCACGAAAACGACATAGAGTCTTTGCCGTCTCAGGAGGTATTTTAGTCTCATATTTCATATCTATTCTCTTTTCTTATTGTAACCAAACCCAAGATAACGCATATACTCAAAACAAAAGGAGGTCAAATTATGGAGGTTGGTTTATTTTTAATTCTCATAACAATATTATCTGTTATTTTGTGCATAACCTTAAAAATAGTTTGTTCAATGCGGGGTTCATTTTATTATCAAACGCCTGTAAGAATCGTCCTTTCCACCAAAGACAGCGAAGATACCATAGAATGTTTCTTGAGAAGCTTCATTTGTCAACTCAATACCAAACAAAATATTCCCTATCTACCACCAGAGGAATTATTTGTCGTAGACCTTGATTCTCAGGACAATACTTTTGAAATTCTCAAAAAACTTTCCTTGGAATATCCTTACATACATCCCATGACAAAAGAAGAATACATCATTTTTTTAAACACAATTAACCCTATATGAGCATAGCGAGAACAAGTGCCCCTGTGATATTTCCGTTTTCCGCAAAAGCACCAACAAAAAGAATTGAAATAAAAAACATGAATCTGAAAAACTTTTTACCATTAAATTTTACGTTTGTCATAAAAGCATCTCCTTTTTCGAAACTTTTTGTTTCGTTTTCTGTAACTTTTTCTAAATCATAGCACACTTTTGTTTCGTTGTCAATAACTTTTTTCAAATTTTTTAAACTTTTTTATAAATTCGAAACTTTTTCTTGATTTTTTTAAAAATATATGATATATTATTGATGGAAACAAAAATCTTTTCAGAAAACGGGTGATAAAATGTATAATTTGGGAGATAAACTTAAAGAATGCAGAAAAGCTAAAGGTCTTACCCTTGAGGAGCTTGCCTTCAAATACAACAGGCGGTTTGATGGTGGTATGAGCAAGGGAACTCTTTCAAAATATGAAAATAATAAGCAAGAGCCACTTGTAAGCGTTATCACAAATCTTACTGAGCTTCTGGATGTTTCTTCTGATTATTTGCTGGGCAGAACCGATGTTCCAAATGCTGAAATCGACAATTCCTCACAATCTCAGGATAATGTATACCAAATCCCTGTATATAACAGCGTTTCTGCAGGTTTTGGCCGCTTAGCAGACACAACTCCTGACGATTTTGTTCCCACCTTTCTCCCCTATGGTGCAAATCCCGAAAAATATATAAGGGTGAACGTTTCAGGCGACAGTATGTCCCCACTGATTGATGACGGAAGTCAGATTCTTGTGAGACTCCAATCCTCGGTTGAAAGCGGTGCAATCGCTGTGGTTACTGTTGATGGAGACGAGGCATTTGTTAAAAAGCTCAATATTGGAAGCAACTGGATTGAGCTTGAATCCATAAACCCTTACTATCCTGCCCGCCGTTTTGAGAATTCGGATACCTCGAGGGTTTCCGTTTTAGGACTTGTAAAAGAGGTCACAAAATACTTATAAATGAATATATAAGGAAAACCCTTGAAACGTGATGTTTCAAGGGTTTTTAAATTCGACAAGTTTTTAGTATTTAATTATTGACTTATCATATCCGTCAAATGTTGTATCGATAATATCTTTAAAGCGTTTCACTGTTACTGCACCATCATGAGGTGTTACTCCATGCATAGCTCCCATTCCATCATTATATTCCGACAACCTGTAAACAAAAAAGCGATTGTAGTCCGTGTTGTAATGAGTCACAATGGGAACAAAAGAATAATCCCCGACGCTCACCCCCTCACCGTCATACATTAAAGTTACTTCAGCTATTCCGCCAAGAAGATTGCGAACTTCTTTTTGCCTTGAAACAAAATTGCCTAAAGAATAAAAAATCAGCATCTCATTTCCGTTTTCACTTTTTATCCACTCCACTGGCTGAATTACATGAGGATGCGAACCGATTATTAAATCAACACCCCAATCACACATTTTCTGAGCCAGGTTCTTTTGAAACTCATCAGGGTAGCTCGCGTATTCAGTTCCCCAGTGCATAAATGCCACAGTGAAATCCGCATTGTCCTCAGCATAACGGCAATCAGAATTTATCTTTTCTTCATCAATCAAATTCACAAGATACTTTTTGTCAGCAGGGAGTAGTATTCCATTCGTTCCATATGTATAATTAAGAAGCGCAATTTTTGCACCTTTTTCCTCTATTATATCAATAGTGTTTTGGTCCATTTCGCTTTCATTTATTCCAAGCACAGTAACTTGGGGATATTCTCTCCAGAACACAAGGGTGTTTTCAACGCCTCTACTCAGCTTGTCCATAACATGATTTGATGCATGGAGAACAACATCAAACCCCTCATTCACCAAGGTTTTTCCCATATCAGAGGGTGAATTGAAAAGCGGATAGCCTGAATAACCCAGTTCCTTTCCGCCAAAAACAGTCTCCTGACCTATAACCGCAATATCAGCCTCGCGGATTGCAGGCTGAAGCTTTTCAAAAATCGGCGAGAAATCATAGCTTCCGTCATCTTTTTTTCCGCTGTTTATAACCGGCATATGCAAAAGATTGTCTCCTACGGTAAATATAGAAATTTCTTCATTTATCTCTAAAGTGGCATCAGCGCCCGTTTCCTCAGTGGGTTTGTGGCAACCTGAAAAAAGCACTATAAGTGCCAAAGCAACTGCAACAAATTTGATTGAACTTCTGTATTTCACCGCAAAATCTCCTATTTAACAATTTCTTTAACATATTATCATACTTTTTTGATTTTGTCTATACGAAAATCCCCTCAAAAAACGAGGGGATTTTCTCATTCATAGGTGCGGATTATTGGTTGAAGCTGTATTACATCAAGTGCGGATTCTATTGCTGGAACAATCTGCTCCATATCAGCAACCAAAGAATTTTCTTTATTTTCAAAATCATCCTGACCGAATGGAACAAGATAAATATTTTTCATATTTGCCAAAACGCCTATGTTTTTTGCATTATTGCCAAGTCCATCATTTGTAGAAACTGCAATCACCACAGGTCTTTTGTTACGAAGATGAGCTTTTACAGCCAAAGTAACTGATGAATCCGCTATACCTGTGGCAATTTTTGCCAAAGAATTGCCCGTGCAAGGTGCTACAACAAGTATATCAAGCATTTCTTTTGGACCAATGGGCTCTGCGTCCCGAATACTTGCAATCACCTTTTTCCCGGTTATTTCTTCAAGTTTTCTTATATGTTCCTCTGCCTTTCCAAATCTTGTATCTGTTGTATAACTTGTTTCCGACATGATGGGGATAACACTCGCTCCCAAGTCAACAAGCTTTTCAATTTGAGGAAAGACCTTTTTAAACGTACAAAACGAACCGGTTATAGCAAATCCAACCGTTTTGTTTTCGAGTTTCATCCATTCATCTCCATTTCCTCCAGTATATTAAATATTGTACTGCATATAATATCACCTGCTGTATCGGGTGCTACCTTTCCGGGCAGGGATAACGCCCATATAACCTTTATCCCACGACGTCTTGCCTCGTCAAAATCCACCCCTCCGGGTTTTGACGCCAAGTCAATTATCAAGGTTTTTTTACTTATTTTTGAAAGCAGGTCAAAATCCAGAATAAGACTTGGTACTGTGTTGAAAATTACATCAACATCATTCATTATTGCAGCGAGCTTCGAGTTTGAAACTGTTTCAAATCCCATAGCATGCCCATAAGCCAAATCCCTGTTTTTTCTTGCTGAAACGGTAACCTTTGCTCCTATTCCAGAAAGCATTTTTGCAAGAATTTTTCCTATTCTGCCACATCCTACAACAAGGCATTTTGAGCCGTGCAGGGTAAAAGGCGTTTCTTCCATAGCAATCTGTATGGCACCTTCTGCTGTCGGAATTGCATTGAGCATTGCAAGCTCCTCGCGGCAGGAATAATCAACAAGACCGATTTCATAGGTTTCAGCCATTGTTTTTATTTTTGCATCACATTTCCCGGCAAGAATTTTACTCTGCGGTGAAATATTTTCAAATACATCAGCAATCGTAATTTTTTCATCACACAAAGGAGCATTCAAGAACTTTCCATCAGTGGTATATGGAAGCGGTAATACAACAGCATGATATGTATCATCGCTTTCAGAAAAATCGTCTATTATCCTTATATCTTCGCAAAGCTTTTGTTTGAAAGCCCCGCTAAATCCCAAAGTGTACACTTGGTTTCCAAGCCTTGCCGCTTCATTTATTGCCCTTATTTGACGGAGGTCACCCCCGATAAATAGTATTTTCTTTGTTTTGGTGGAACTTTTCATTATTACTTCCTCCACATATATGAATTTTATATTATATACTATGTAAAGTCAGCACTTTTGTGTTTAATCCAAATAGAAAAAACCGCCAAGGGCAACCATCGCCTTGGCGGTTTTTAAAATCTTAAATTTAATATTCAGGAATTGATGAAAAACGTCTGTTTGTTCCTGCAACGGTTGTGGCTCCAGAGTCATACTGAGGAATAACAACATATCCTTTCTCTTCCATTGAGAAAGCATAACTTGTAAGGGAAAATCCTGATGTTGTTGACACAATAACGTTTATCTGTGGCTGTGTGCCTTTTTCCATATATAAATCAAGGACCTCAAAATATACACTGCCGGCATTTAGATATTCATTCAGCAAAAGATAATTTTCACTACTGTCTTCAACAAACAAAGCCCAGTCCTGACCGTCATTCCAGAAAAATTCACCGTCCTCGTCATACTCAGCCGAGGTCAAAAGAACAACATTTTCGTCACTTCCATCACCGTCTGTGTCTCCGGTATATCGGGTGACCTCGTGCCATTTTGAAATCTCATATGGAAGCTTTTCAGCCACAATCACCTCATGCTTAGGTGCATTATTTTCCACATTTAAATCTTCACCACTTTGTGACGGCTGATTTTTTATTCCGCAAGCCGAAAGCAAGGAAACACAAATAAGCGCAATTATCAAAGCTCTAACTTTTTTCATACAATTCATCCTTTCCGCGAAAATTAACACGCAGATTTATCATCAGTAATAACCGTTTGTGTCCGTGGTTTTTTTACCGTCTTGCGTTCTTCACGCTCGGTGAGGGGTGCTGCTTTTTCTGCAACACATTCCTTTGTCACAGTTACCTTTTTGATTGCAGAATCCGAGGGAATCTCAAACATAATATCCTGCATTATATCTTCAAGAATTGTACGGAGACCCCTTGCGCCAGTATTTCTCTTTATCGCCTTTTCAGCAACAGCATCAACAGCCTCATCAAGAAATTCCAGTTCAACATTGTCCATTTCAAAAAGCTTTTTATACTGCTTTACAAGAGCGTTTTTAGGCTCTGTAAGTATCATTTTGAGAGCATCTTTATCAAGCGACTCAAGGGTTGTAATAACAGGAACACGCCCGATAAATTCAGGGATAAGACCAAATTTCAGTAAGTCATCGGGGATAAGATGCTTGAGAATATCGCCGCGGTTTTTCTCTTTCTTGCTCTCAACCTTTGCACCAAAGCCAAGAGAGCAAGTGTTTATACGGCTTTCGATTATCTTGTCAATTCCTTCAAATGCACCACCGCAGATGAACAAAATATTAGTTGTGTCAATCTGAATAAACTCCTGATGCGGGTGTTTTCTTCCACCCGTGGGTGGAACTGATGCAACAGTTCCCTCAAGAATTTTAAGAAGTGTCTGCTGAACACCCTCGCCGCTTACATCACGGGTAATAGACGGGTTTTCGGACTTTCTTGAAATTTTGTCAATCTCATCAATATAAATAATTCCTTTTTCCGCCTTTTGGATGTCATAGTCCGCAGCCTGAATGAGCTTTAAGAGAATGTTTTCAACATCCTCTCCCACATATCCGGCTTCAGTAAGTGATGTTGCGTCCGCAATTACAAATGGAACATTCATCATCTTGGCAAGTGTCTGGGCAAGAAAAGTCTTACCCACACCGGTTGGGCCAAGAAGCAAAATATTGCTCTTTTGAAGCTCAATGTCATCATTCTGTCCGTTATAGCCTATTCTTTTGTAATGGTTGTAAATAGCAACAGAAAGTGCTCTTTTTGCCGCATCCTGACCAACTATATAATCATCAAGAAACGCCTTGATTTCTTTGGGTTTTGGAAGTTCGCCGGCCTCTGTTTCTTCAGAAGCATAGTTCACATCATCAAACTCATCTTCAACAATTTCAAAGCACAAATCAACACATTCGTTGCAAATATAAACCCCCGGTCCCTCAATGAGTTTTTTGACCTGATCTTCAGTTTTACCGCAAAAAGAACAGCGAAGCTGTCTTATATCATTATTGCTCGACATATTCTGTCTCCTTCTAGAAAAAATAACTTATCTCTTTTCCACGATTTTGTCAATAAGACCGTATTTTAAAGCTTCTTCCGCCGACATAAAGTTGTCACGCTCGGTATCTCTTTGAATAACATCAAGAGGCTGACCCGTGTGTTCTGAAAGCATACGGTTGAGCTTATCTTTCATTTTTATGATACGCTCTGCGTGAATTTGTATGTCTGTTGCCTGACCCTGAGCTCCGCCAAGAGGCTGATGTATCATAATTTCGCTGTTGGGAAGAGCAAATCTTTTGCCCTTTGCACCAGCTGAAAGCAAAAACGCACCCATTGAAGCCGCCATACCAACACAAATGGTTGAAACATCCGCCTTTGTGTATTTCATTGTATCATAAATAGCCATACCCGCAGTGATAGAACCGCCAGGGCTGTTGATGTAAAGATTAATATCTTTGTCAGGGTCTTCACTGTCAAGGAACAAAAGCTGTGCCACAACAAGGGACGATGTCACGTCATTGACCTCGTCGGTCAGAAAAATGATTCTGTCGTTCAAAAGACGGGAGTAAATGTCAAAGGATCTCTCT
>JAZQUY010000018.1:0-2464 GCA_045631525.1 Clostridia bacterium | reverse complement strand
GGTTCGGCGGTCTCATTTCAAAGGGTGTGCGCGAGGCGATCGACAAGGACGGCTTGATCGGGATTTTAGGCGGAGGTCTCAGTGCGGCTGCCGTCGGGATCACCGCTTCCCTTTTGCTCGGTTACCTCGTTGCTGTCCTCTTTCGCGGAAAACCGAAAAAACTATAATAAACAAAAATCTCTCTTTTCGTCTCTGCATTCTTAGCGGAGAAAACGCGAACACCACCAAGGAAATCTCTTTGGTGGTGTTTTTTTGTTGGTGTGAACTTACTAAAGCCTCCCTTGTGTAAAGGGAGGTGGCTCGGCTCGCCGTGACGGAGGGAGTGTAAAATCACAGAAGAAACCAAGACAATCCCTCAGCCACCTTCGGTGACAGCTCCCTTTGCACAAGTGAGCCTTATATGTGCCGTTCTTCTGCGGATAGTGGGTTCGGGCTTCTGCCCGATTCTGTCCCAGCGTGAGCGCAGGGACGGTGCGAGACGGGCGCCGCCAATTTGGCGGTGGATGTCCACGCGCTATGCTTGCACCAGACACAAGCGTCGGGAAACTATGTAAATGCTTCTAAACCTATCTATTTACTTTTTGACAGATTTATGATATAATGAATTGAAAGCACGCTTGATGTATCTGAAAATTGGAGGGTATTATGGCATTTTGGGGAATGGACTTAAACCAATCTGATGAATTTTGCGAAATATATAACGAATATATGGATCTATATGATATTGGACTCGAACCGGCTGAAATAACGCAACAAATGCTCCAAAAGTATCAAAAGGAGGCAATACCGCACAATGCATTTTTTGCAATAGCAAAAGCAGGATGGTCTTTAGGCTTCCGTTCGGAGAGCGTTTTCTTGAGAGTAAATCAAATAATTGACAACCGAGAAAATATAACATACTATCAATCGCTTGGCTTTTCCGAACAAGACATAAATGAACGATCCAAAAAACTTTTATGCTTTCAAGCATTATTGCAAACATCGCCCAAAGCTCCGAGGAAGCGCAAAATATCAGCTTGCAATAGGCTAAAGCGATTGCCTAAGGGGACTGTGTCATATTATGAGGCTGATGACGGATATTATGGCTTTGTTGTCCTTGATGCCGTATATGAAGGACGCCTTCTCGCAATAACCGAAAAACTATCGGTTGTCCCGAAAAATATTGAAGACGTCCTAAATGCCACCGCTCTTACGGCAATTTGGTTGCTTTTACGCAAAGCCCCCAAGGGAAATCACGATATCGGAATCATTAAGGTGCAAGGAGACTACAACGGAAGAGCAGGCGTTTACCTTTGCCAACCCGTATCCTTTGGCATTAATTTTTCTTTTTATCTTGATGAGTGTCATCAAAGAGGATTATTACATTTTAAAGACCACAAGGTGCATGACCTGTTGGATGAAAATAATGTTCCTATCGAATTTTATTGTGAAGAAACAGCGAAAGAAGAGACAAGAATGGTTATAGATTTGATGAATAATCCAGCCTCGAAAATCGCAACAAACATGATTAGACACGCAATTAATTTAGAGGGGTTCTTTCATTGACTACTCTTTGTTTCCTGCATATCAAAAGTCACCACGAAAAACGTGGTGGCTCATTTCAATTTTACCGCTAATTTTGCAGGCACTCGGAAGTGCTTTTTTGTTTTTATTTCTATCAAATCAAGACGCTTGGCACAATCTATCATTGTTTTGCGCCATGCATATTCTGCTAAAATGGGGATACAATAACTGTGAAAAAAGGGGGATATGCTATGCGAAAAAGCGGAAAATTATATACGATTGTGCTGTTTGTATGGGGCGCATTTTCTTTGCTTCTCATCGAGTATTTAATAAGAGAATGTAGGGCTGCCAACAATTTCATGGTGGGGTTTTTGCTCACCATTAGCATTTTGGTGCTGATTTTGTTTTGGCTGGGGAGTGTCAGAGACCTGCTGTTTTCTTTGTGCTACGCCTTAAAAAAGAAGGAGTTTCGCCGCATCATAAAACCACTTACCACCCACTCTATCACAGGCACGCCTCGTGTGTTGCTCCTTTACTGCACCTGTAACGATTTCAACCCAAATGCCCTGCTTGCAAGCATGAAGCAAAGTTACCAGAACTGCGAAACCATCATTTTGGATGACAGTAAAAAAACAACCTATATAAAAGAAATTGACGAATTTGCAAGCATCCACAGAATCACCGTTGTGCGCAGAGCCACCAAAATCGGCTTTAAAGCAGGCAACCTCAACAACTATCTCCGAGGCCGAAACGACTACGATTACTTTGTGGTGCTGGATAGTGACGAGGTTATCCCCACAAACTATGTGGAGGATATCCTGCGCTATTTTTCGGCCATGCCTCGTGTGGGCGCAGTGCAAGCAGCTCACGCAGCCACACCGGGCAAAAATATATTTCAGCGCCTGCTTGGTATGAGTGTTAGAAGCAATGGTGCCACAGCCCAGGTGGTCAAACAATTTTA
>JAZQUY010000017.1:0-1826 GCA_045631525.1 Clostridia bacterium | reverse complement strand
AGCAAGAGCCTTTACACACTCGCCCCAAACTTTCTTTGTTCTTTCGGTAGGACCAACCAAGAATGAAGCATCTCCCTCGTAAGGAGTGATGTTCTCATGGACAAAATCACCAACGTTGATTTCCTTGCTCCACAAGCCATCCTTAAAATTCAATTTCTTTTCCATAGTTTTTATATGATATATGGTTTAAAATTCACTCCGTAACAGGAGAAGCACCCATGTCTCCCCCTATTGCTCCGCAAAGATAATAAATTTTGAAATATACTACACAAAAATTTTCTATATAATTACGATTATTTTTTAATTTATTTCATTTTTATAATGATTTCATATTATAAGACCATTACAATTGACAAATTTGTTGAAAATGTCACACAAAGCCCGCACAAAAAGTCTATTTCATTCCAAGCAACATATTATAGCACCGCATTGTCTCACGTGCAAATTGCTCCATAGAAAAACGTGAAGCCCACTCAAGCCCGGCGGCAATCATCCCATCCCTCACAGCAGGCTCAAGACAGCGCTCCACCGCAGCTGCTATCGCTGCAGCATCAAAAGGCTCCACATATATGGACCCGGGGCCACCAGCCTCTTCGAGACAGGAGCCCGTAGCGGCCACCACCGGCAGGCGAGAGTTCAAAGCCTCGAGCAACGGTATTCCAAAACCTTCATACAATGACATATAGGCAAACACCGATGCACATTGGTAAATGACAGGCAAATCGGCATAAGGGACGCCGTGCAACATATGCACCCTGTGGGAAAGACCATTTTCGGCAACAAACCTGTCAACGAGAGAGGTATACTTTGTACGACGGCCCACAGCAACAAGATGAATATCCCCGGGGAGTTCAAGCAGAGCCCTGACCACAGAAAGCAAATTCTTTCGTTCCTCAATGGTACCCACCGACACAACAAATTTATCGGGCAGGGAATATTTCTCCCTCACCTCGGCAATCCTTTCAGGAGCGACCTGTTGCGAAAACAGGGGATCACAACCCTGATAAATGACAGAGACCTTCTCGGGCGCAACACCATAGTCCTTGACAATGTCGCGCTTGGTACATTCACTCACCGCTATTATATGGTCGGCATTCCTGCAGGCACGCCTGAACTTATAGTCATAGATACAGCGGTCAACAAACGGATAACACGAGGGCAGACGCCTGAAAATCACATCGTGAATGGTAACCACACTCTTCACCGTGGAAGAAACCGAACGTATATTCAACGGCAGCTCATTGCTCAAGCCGTGATACAACCGGAGACCATCGGGCGCAAACTCACCGGTCACACCCCACACGCGCCACAAGGATTTGAACCTGCGGGCAAAAGTGCCTGCAGGCAGCACCTTTTTCACCGCACCACCCGACTCACACAGAATATCCTCGAATTTGGGATTAGACACATCCTTTGGAATATAGACAGCATACTCCTCATTGGGATAATAGCGCAAGAGAGCCTCAAGGGCATACCGGCTATAATTTCCCAATCCTGTAAAATTCTGCGCCGCGCGCTTACCATCAAAACCAATCTTCATCTTCACAAACAAATTCCGGCAACCATAAAAAGCCACCATATCATAACAAAAATAGCACTTTTTGGTGGTATTTGATAATGCAAAGCGAAAAAAAATGCGATTTTTTTCATTTTTTTACCCAAAAGACTTGCACGTGATATTTTTTTGATATACCTTTGCATCATCAAACGAAAAGAGACCACATTTTCGTTGAAAAACAACTCTTGGAGAGGTGGCAGAGTGGTCGATTGCACCGGTCTTGAAAACCGACGTACCGAGAGGTACCGGGGGTTCGAATCCCTCTCTC
>JAZQUY010000016.1:0-1545 GCA_045631525.1 Clostridia bacterium | reverse complement strand
TCCTTTTGGTGAAATCTATACGGAGTAAACATTCACCGAACCGACTTTATATCGTATGACAGGCAAAGGAGGATAATATTTATGTCAATGATTAAAATTGAAAACCTTACGTTTTCATATCCGACAAGTTATGATAATGTTTTTGAAAATGTCAGTTTCCAGGTTGATACCGATTGGAAGCTTGGTTTTGTGGGCAGAAACGGACGAGGTAAAACAACCTTTCTGAATCTTCTGCTTGGGAAATATGAGTATAGCGGAAAAATCCTATCATCCGTACAGTTTGATTATTTTCCTTATCCCGTTTCAGATAAGAATCGTATTACAGAGGATATATTGCAGGAGGTTTGCCCACTTGCGGAAGAATGGGAACTTATGCGAGAACTTTCTTATCTTGATGTTGATGTCGATGTGCTTTGGCGACCTTTTGAAACACTTTCCAACGGAGAGCAGACAAAGGTTTTGCTTGCCGCTCTTTTTCTTAATGAAGGGCATTTCCTACTGATTGATGAACCTACCAACCATTTGGATGCCAAAGCGAGAAAAAGTGTGGCGACATATCTGAAAAAGAAAAAGGGATTCATCTTAGTTTCTCACGATCGTCGCTTTCTTGACGATTGTGTTGACCATATTCTATCGATTAACCGAGCGAATATCGAAGTGCAAAGAGGAAACTTTTCAGCATGGATGTCAAATTTTGAGCGACAGCAAGAATTTGAACTGGCTCAGAACGAACGTTTGCAAAAGGACATCAGACGATTACAGCAGTCGGCAAAACGCTCTGCAGTATGGTCTGAACGTGTAGAAGCTTCCAAAATTGGGGCAGCAGATAAAGGTTATGTCGGTCATAAAGCCGCCAAAATGATGAAGCGTTCAAAATCTATAGAAGCGAGACAACAACAGACAATCGAACAAAAATCAGCATTGCTGAAAAATGTGGAAACCGCAGAAGCCCTCAAGATACAACCGCTTAATTACCATACAGATTTGCTTGCATCATTATCGAATGTAGTAGTTTGTTATGATGGCATTTCAGTTTGTGAACCTGTTTCGTTTGAAATAAGACAGGGAGAACGCATTGTGCTTGACGGGAAGAACGGCAGTGGCAAAAGTAGCCTGTTAAAGTTGGTAGTCGGGCAGTCCATAGATTATACGGGTACAGTAACACTTGGCTCTGGGCTTGTAATTTCTTATGTGCCACAGGATACATCGTATTTATGTGGAACCCTTTCCGAGTTTGCAGAAGAAAACAACCTTGATGAAAGTCTGTTCAAGGCAATTCTTAGGAAAATGGACTTTGAGCGTGTACAGTTTGAAAAGGATATTAAAGACTTTTCTGGCGGGCAAAAGAAGAAAGTCCTAATTGCGAAAAGCCTTTGTGAAAAGGCACACTTGTATGTATGGGATGAACCGCTCAACTTTATTGATGTGTACTCACGTATGCAGATTGAACAGCTCATAACGGAGTTTGCCCCGACCATGCTCCTGGTAGAACATGACAATGTTTTTCGAGATACTGTGGCAAGTAATATTGTGAATATCTAAATT
>JAZQUY010000015.1:0-1958 GCA_045631525.1 Clostridia bacterium | reverse complement strand
CGGCTGTACCCTCTTTTTTTATTATATTTTCTTTTTCAAGTTTGTACTGCATCAGATCCAGCAGGTACGGTGAACATTGTCTCTTTTCCGTGTCCCAGTCCTCAATGGTCCGTCTTGGGATGCCGAAGTACTCTGAAAAAGCCTTCTGTGTCATCCCTGAAAGTTTTCTTAATTCCTTGAATGTCATTACTTAACCTCCTCTGCAATAAATCTTCTTTAAATTCTGTTGTCTCTGATAACCATTTCTCGAATAACGCCGTTTAAGTCTTCATAACACCAGCCGAAGCCGTCACAAAACTTTATCGCTTCCTCAATGCTGTTGAAGTTGCGCATGACAACCTCGCAACCGTTTCTGATTTCACACACAACTGTAAAATCTGCCTTTCTTCTCATTTTCTATGCCTTCTTTCATTTTTATTCTCCAAGAGGGTTGACATCAAGTTAATTTTGATTTATAATGATTGCGGTTTTTGAATTAGCCTGCTTATTTTCCTTTTTGGATTTAGCGGGTTTTTTCTTTTTTTCAATCTTAATCGTGAACTTAACTTCTACAGTCATTCGCATCACCTCTAAATTTCGTGTTTGTCGGTGCGTGACTTTTGATTGATGTCTTCCCCCTTGGATTGATTGTATATTACCACACAATGCGTGGAAGATCAAGAGTTTTCTGACAATTTCTTACACTTTGTAGGAGTGCACAAGTACTGCCAGACGGTCTTATGTGGTATGCACAAAAAGCAGCACCACCGAGAGAGAACCCCGGCAGTGCTGCTTTGTTAAAGTAAGAATATGAAAGGAAAAAAGAATATGGAAGCCCCTAATAATATTATAGGTTAATAACGATGTTATGTCAATATTTTACAGTTCATCTTCTTTGATTTCTTCAAGCAAATGTTCAATAACAGTGACCTTCAACAGGAAGGCAAAAGCCTGTGCCGGATCTTTTCCCTTTGCTTCATCGTGCAACTCGTATGCTTCTGCAAGCTCCCCTTGCAGATACTCAATAACTTCTTCAATTGTTTTCATAAAACCCGCATCCCTTCAACGTTTTTGATTATATCCAACATCAATGAGCGTATGAACCTGCTCCTCGATGTTGGATATGAATAGGCGAAAAGAAATCCGCCCTTATACCCTTAATTTAATATCAAGCTCAATAGGTGGCTCAGTCCAACGTCCGCCTGCACTTTTAAAGCGTGTGCCTTTCTTTTCCCCAGGCTCTCTTTTTAAACGCTCTGGTTTATCCCTCTTATACTCTATCCTGTCAATACAAGCCTTTAACAGCCTGTTCTGTTTTGCAGGTTCAGCTTCAGGGTCACTCAGAGCAGCAAGGGCGTCTTTAAACCTGCGCAGCTTATCTTCATAATCAACAGGTTCTGGCATAGATTCGTAGGCTTTACACAAAGCCTGTTGAACTTCTTCTTTTTCCTTCAAAAGCTTTGCGTTGAGCTGCTGAAATATTTCCTGCGGCATTCTTTTTGATTCGTCAGGGTGACTCTGGAGTTCCCACTGTGATAGTTCCTTAGCTTGCAAGTCTTTCATTTTTTGTTCAAGGTTTTTTATAAGCTTAGTATGGAGCTTCGCAGAATCCCCGGTGCCGTTTTGCAACCTTATATCGAAATCTTCAATGCACTCTTCAAGCACGGCACAAACACGGTCTATAATATCTGGAAATCTGCAAGAGCCTGTATTACAGTGTGTTTGACCTTCACAGGATAAGCGAGGGGCTAATCTATCACCGCCGCCAGGCTTCGGATAAAATCTCAAAGACATTGCTCGTCCACAGTGGCAATACAGCAAACCAGCAAGAGGGTTTCTAATTTTGGTGGTTGGTTTTGCCCGGTGGTTTCTTCCTTGCTTTTCCTGTGCAGCGTTGAAAAGCTCTTCAGAAATAATGCCTTTGTGTCGCCCTTCATAAATAAGAAATTCCCCGATTTTTGCTTTAAGTCGGATCGTAG
>JAZQUY010000014.1:0-1609 GCA_045631525.1 Clostridia bacterium | reverse complement strand
AATAGTGGTTTCGCTCCGTCAAGCCGTCGCGAGCAACAGTCCACCGGACTGTTGCGATTTGATCTTTCAAATCTGGCGCAGCAAAATAAAAAGACCGAAACCAAACGGTTTCGGTCTTTTTATGGAGCTGCTAGCCAGATTTGAACTGGCGACCTCATCCTTACCAAGGATGCGCTCTACCGGCTGAGCTATAGCAGCATTTCGCTGACAGCTTGAGTATTATATATCAGGGATGTGGAATTGTCAACCCTTTTTTGCGTTTTTTTCGATTCTTTTTTTAAAAGAAGAAAAGGGCAAACGCCCCGCGGATGCGGAGCGTTTGAAAAGAAACCTTATTTCTTAGCCTTCTGCGCATCGATGTTGGCCTGAATCTGCTGGGCAGCGGCGGGGTTCAGCTCGCGGATCTTCTGCAGAGTGCGGTTCTGGGGGTTCTTATTGTAGATGGCAATGGCGGTAGCGGTATCCCGGGCAATCTGGGGTACCAGACCGGCATCCACAACCTGCTGCCACCAGGTTTTGAAAGCCTTGTTATCGCTGATGTTCTTGCCCCAAACAGCCATAGCCAAGCCGATAAGGATGAAGGCAATGGCGCCGCCAATGCTTGTGGTAAAGCAGCCAATACCGCCAATGATCATCAGGCAGCCGATAATGCTGACCAGGGAAGCCAGAAAAGAATTTTTGTACCAACGAACCATAGTGAAATCCTCCTGAAAATGGGATGTTTTTATTATACACCCAGGGAAACGAAAAGCAAGAAAATTCCCGATTTTATGGCATAAAAATAACCCTGCCTTCAGCAGGGAGGAGAACGGCATATACATGTGAAATGACCCTTGACTACTGCTTCCTGTCTGACTCAAGAAACATTTTTTTGTAGTCAAGGGTCATTTCTGTTCATTCTTAGTATCTAACATCATTGATTAACCTCTCTTTCTACAGTATTACGATGTTCTTCCTTCCAAATCTTTCCGCATCCACTAACATCCAAATTTTTTCATTCATTTATTTCCCTTCAGCGGGAAGCTCTTTCGTGTCGGAATTATTTTTCTTTGAAGTTCATCGTTTGGCTCTTCGTATTTGTTGAATTTTCGCTTCCAGCATTTCAGCGCCCAGTTTAATCATTTTTGGTTGCTTGTTTATTTGTGCTGTATGCATTTTTGATTTTTTGCTTTTGGCTTTTCTTATTTGATTGTTTGTTATGACACTTACTCTCTTATGCGAAATGCCTTCTGCTTTTAATCTTAGGTGTTCAACATTTACGTTAGCCTTGAGGATTTACGTGTACATTGGTATCACCTCTTTGTGTCTATAAGATAACACAAAAATTTGCGTTTTGCAATATGTAATATTGTACAAAGTAAACAAAATGAACTTGTATAAAATACAGAAATCCGTGCAGGACGAACAACGCCCCCTTGACAAATAGGGAAAGCATCTGTTATAGTGTCTTTGAAGGCGGCCTTGGTGCCGCCGTTTTTCATATGCAAAACCGGATGAAGCTTTTTTAAAAAGGATGGTGGCTTTATGGGATGCGCTTTGATCCGCAAACAACGTCCTTTCTGGGTGCTTATATGCGTATCTGTATTGATGTTTTCGTTGTTCTTACTTG
>JAZQUY010000013.1:0-90772 GCA_045631525.1 Clostridia bacterium | reverse complement strand
AAAAAAATACCAAATATATTTCGGAATTTCCGGCAATATATTTACTTTTTTACGCCTTTTTAATATAATTAGATTAGAAAATCGAGGTGAAACTTTTGGACGCTATTGATTATGAAATTCTTACTTGTCTTAAAGACAATTCAAGAGAAAATGCTACAAACATAGGGGCAAAAATCAATCTTTCCACATCGGCGGTTATCGAGCGCATAAAAAAGCTTGAAAGCTCGGGTCTTATAAAGAAATACACGGTCATAATAAATCAAAATATTCTCGGAAGAGACTTGAACGCTTTTATCACGGTGCGACTTGAGCACCCCAAGCATTATGAAAATTTTGTGAATCGTGTCAAAGAAAATGCATTTATCACAGAATGTTATTACATAGCAGGTGACTTTGATTTTATATTAAAAGTGGTTACAGACCAAAGAAAGAGTTTGGAGGACATTCTCAACTCTATAAAATCCATAGACGGCGTTTCCTTTACCAGAACATCTGTGGTCCTTTCAGAAAACAAAAACGAGGTCTGCATTCTTCCTGAAAAATAATTATTAACAATTTATATAAGATTTTAAAAAGGTGGTAAAAAAATGGTTATTGGTATTCCAAAAGAGATTATGCACGGTGAGGGCCGTGTATCTGCAATTCCTGAAACAGTTTCTCTCCTCAAGGCAGAAGGCTTTGATGTTCTTGTTGAGAATACGGCAGGCGAGGGCGCACTTTTCTCAGATGCAGAATATGCAGCAGCGGGCGCTACTATGATTGCTGATGCTGAGGAAATTTATGCAAAGTCAGACATCATTCTGAAGGTTAAAGAGCCACAGTTCAACGAAGCAAAGGGCAAACACGAAGTAGATATGATGCATGAGGGTCAGTATCTTATTACGTTTATTCACCCTGCATCTCCTGTTAACCACGAAATGGTTAAGAATATGGCGGCAAAAGGCGTAATCAGCCTTACACTTGATGGTGTTCCCCGTATTTCAAGAGCACAGAAGATGGATGCTCTTTCATCAATGAGTACTTGCGCAGGATACAAGGGTATTCTTATGGCTGCAAACGATTTGAAGAAGTTCATTCCTCCGATTTTCTGCGCAGTAGGTCAAGTTAAACCCTGTAATGCACTCGTTATCGGTACTGGTGTTGCTGGTCTTCGTGCACTTGCTACAGCTAAGGGTCTTGGCGCTATTACATATGCAGCAGACATTCGTCCTGCAGCAGCAGAACAAGCTATGAGCCTTGGTGCAAAAATTGTTGACACAGGCGTTCCTGCTGAAATTGCAGTAGGCGAAGGCGGTTATGCAAATGCGCTTCCTGAAGAATGGCTTGTTAAAGAAAGAGCAGCCCTTGCTGACACAATCAAGGATATGGATATTATTTTCTGTTCTGCGCTTGTTCCCAGCAAGCTTGCTCCGGTAATTCTTACAGAAGAGCTTGTAAAAACAATGAAGCCCGGTGCAGTTATTGTGGATATTTCCATCGACCAGGGCGGCAACTGTGCTATCACAGACCCCGGCGAAACAGCTGTTAAGCATCAGGTTACAATCGAAGGAATAAAGAACATCCCCGGTATGCTTCCTACAAGCTCAACTTGGATGTTCTCACACAACATCTACAACCTTGTTAAATATCTTGCAAAAGACGGCGCAATCAGTCTTGATATGAATGATGATATTGTTAAAGGTATTCTTACCACAATCAACGGTGAAATCGTTCACAAGGGTGCCATTGAAGCAATGAACAAATAGATTTAGCAATTAAACCACATCAACCCGCACTCTTTTGGGGTGCGGATTGTGTGTATATAGGAGGTTTTAATTTTATGGGAATTATCTTAATACTCGTATTTATAGTAGCGGCAATCGTTGGTTACTTCATAATAAACAAGGTGCCCACACTTTTGCATACCCCACTTATGTCTGGTATGAATGCCCTTTCAGGAATAACAGTTCTGGGTGCTCTCACTACTATTGCAGTGGTTGTTAAAGAACAAAGCTCTGTTTTGAGTGTTATAATCGGTATTTTTGCAATTGTGTTTGCAATGGTAAATGTAGTGGGCGGTTTTGCTGTTACAGGCAGAATGCTCAGAATGTTTAAGTCAAAGGAGGACAAATAAATGATACCAGGTACAGTTTATTACATAATAAGTGCGGTCCTCGTTTTGGGTGTTCTTTTGGGCATAAGCATGATGAGCAAGGTCAAAAGTGCAAACAACGGAAATACCCTTTCTGCTGTATGTACACTTATTGCAATTCTTGTCGTAATGTATAACTGCGAAATCCTTACAGCTTGGCAGGCTTGGCTCGGACTTGCAATAGGTTCTGTTATAGGAATTATCGGTGCTGTTAAAGTAAAAATGATAGAGATGCCACAGGCGGTGGCACTTCTCAATGGCTTTGGCGGTCTTGCAAGTGCACTTGTTGCAATTCTCACATTTCAGCAAACTGCTGATAAGTTCGAAATATATGTGGGTGCTATTGCCCTCGTTGTTGGTTTTGTAACATTTACAGGAAGTGTTGTGGCGGCAGGAAAGCTTCACAAGCTTCTTCCTCAAAAGCCGGTTGTATGGAAGGCACATTCTTTTATAGTGGCAGTTACAATTATTGCAACAGTTATTGCGGTTGTTATTTGCCCTGAATGTATGTGGCTTATTTCAATCCTATCTGCTTTCTTTGGGGTTGCCTTTGCAATCCGCGTTGGTGGTGCGGATATGCCAATCACCATTTCGCTTCTAAATTCTTTGAGTGGTGTTGCAGGCGGTATTGCAGGTATTGCTGTGGGTGACGTTCTTCTTGTTGCAATAGGCGGCGTAGTTGGTGCGTCAGGTCTTCTTCTTACACAGATTATGTGCAGAGCAATGAACAGAAGTCTCATAAGCATTCTTGTTGGCGGCAAGGTGAAAAAGGCTGCTGTAAAAACGGAAAAGACCGTCATTGAAAGTAAAAAAGAAGAGCCCGTCAAAGAAGAAAAAGTAAACGTAGGGGATATCCTTACAAATGCCAAAAAGGTAATGATAGTTCCTGGTTATGGTATGGCGCTTGGTCAGGCACAGAGCATAGTGAAGACCTTTGCAGATAAGCTTGAAGCAAACGGAACAGAGGTTAAATATGCAATCCATCCGGTTGCAGGAAGAATGCCCGGACATATGAACGTTCTTCTTTGCGAGGTTGACGTTCCTTATGACAAGCTTTATGAAATGGATGCAATAAACGGCGAGTTCAAAGAATGTGACGCAGCAATTATCATTGGAGCAAACGATGTTGTAAACCCTGCTGCAAACACAGCGGAGGGCACACCAATTTATGGTATGCCGGTGCTTGATGCGGCTGATGCAAAACACGTTATTATCTGTAACTTTGACGACAAGCCCGGATATGCCGGCGTTCCAAATCCCTTATATGAAGCAGAAAACACAATTATGATGCTTGGTGATGCAAAGGAAACAGTGGCAAAGCTCATGGCATCTTTCTAAATCTGTAATAATGACAAATATCTCTCCTATATATAGGAGAGATATTTATTTTACAGGGAATACTTGACTATTTGAGGGAAAAGGAGTATAATGAATTAATTAAAGACGAAATTTTTGAATGCTGTTTAAAACAACATAACGTAAGGTGAACTTTATGATTTAAAAAGATTTTCGCAAAGACAGTTCTGCAGTAAAACTCAGCGATGAGAAGGCTGAATTTTTGTTCCTGACCGAAGAATGTGCATGGTATATAGTGTTTGCGAAGATATACTGGATGAAATTAACACCTTATCAGTGACTTTGTGACAGATGTCTCGTTTCTCTACTCGGTCGGCGATAAACAATTGCCACCGGCAATTATCGCACCTCAAGGGGAGGCCTTTGATAAAAATAAAATTTTTTATTCCTGACTTGACACGAACTTATGCTAAAAAAAGAGTGGCATCTAGATTATACCGGTTTTATAAAATATAGAACATTTAACATCATGGAGGTTTTTGACAAATGATAGCGCAGTTGTTATTATATAAGATACTTCAACTGTTTCTTATAATGATGTTAGGTTTTGTTTTTGTAAAAGCAAGGCTGGTGAAAAGTGAAGATAGTGCGGTTTTGTCCAGGCTGTCATTATATTTGTTTATGCCCTCGGTAATTATAAACGCTTTTAATGTCGAAGTAACCGATGATATTATGAAAGGTCTTGCAATTGCATTTTTGTTGGGCGTTTTAATACATATTGTGCTTTTATTGGTGGATTACATCTTGAAAAGGTGTTTTAAAGCGACTGAAGTAGAACGTGCTTCAGTTATGTATTCAAATTCAGGAAACCTGATTGTTCCGATTGTAACTTATGTTCTGGGTGAAGAATGGCTTATTTACAGCAGTGCATTTTTGATTGTTCAGTTGGTGTTTTTTTTGGACTCATGGTGTGAAACTATTCTCGGACGAGAAAGTCAGTATCAAAAAATATTGTTTAACATCAATGTGATTGCTGTGGTTGTGGGTTTTGTTATGCTTTTTTCGGGAATAAGATTTCCGAATTTCGTCAGTGAAATAACTTCTTCATTGGGTGCTATGGTGGCTCCGGTAGCGATGATTATAGCGGGAATGCTTGCTGCAAATGTGGATTTTGGAAAAATGCTTAGAAACAAAAGACTATATTTTGTTTTGCTTGGTCGGCTTGTTGTGTGTCCTGTGATAATAATGTTTTTGATGATGAGTATTTTGCCAGTGGTTGGAATTGCCAGCATTCATACTATTATGCTTATATCCTATTTTGCAAGCATTACACCAACAGCGGCGACAGTTATGCAGTTTTCTCAAATTCATGAGAAAGATTTTGATTATGCAACTGCAATAAATGTGGTTACAACAATAGGGTGTGTTATTTCCATGCCTCTGTTGATTTTGATTTTTAATATGGTATTGTCTTAACTTCGGAATATATAAAGGGCCCTGACGTGTCGCTCTTTGTGTATGATTATGACCACAAATCAACAAGTATAGAAAATTTTATCCTAAGACTTTGGCTTTGCCTCTATGGCTAAAGCTTTGTCAGAAATCATCGCTAATGTCCATGTTAAATAATAAATTTTAATATATTTTTAAAAACTTATAACAAATTTAAGGAAAGGAGAAATAATTGAAACCACCCATTTTTGAAGTAGTAAAATAAAACACATAGCGGTTTTGCGTGTGAGTAGTTTTAATTGATAAGTTCATTTAGAGATGGTTTTAATTATATGTGATTGATATGAGAACAATGCTTATGAGGTATCCTGGCGGAAAGGCAAAGGCTGTTACTTTCAGCTATGATGATGGGGTAATTCAGGACAGACGATTGGCGGAATTGTTTGATAAATACGGACTTAAGGGGACGTTTAATTTCAACAACGAAGCGGGGAAAAAATTTAATTTTACACGGGAAGAAATACAGGAAATTTTTCTTTCAAAAGGCCATGAAATAGCAGTGCACGGTGCAAGACACAGGGCAAACGGGAACTTAAGACCTATTGAGGGCATTCGTGACGTTCTGGATTGCCGTCTCGAACTTGAGGAACGGTGCGGTTGCTTTATCAGGGGTATGGCTTATCCCGATTCAGGCATAACACAGTTTGGAAATTTTGGAAACTTTGAAATGGTAAAGCAGTATCTAAAAGAACTTGATATTGCATACGCCCGTACGCTGCTTGGCGACAATAATTCTTTCACCTTGCCTGAGGATTTTTATGCATGGATGCCCACGGCACACCACAATAATCCAGAGATTATGGAATACATTGATGAGTTTTTGAATCTGGATATTTCACCTGCTGCATATCATGCAAGAAGAATACCGAGATTGTTTTACATATGGGGACACAGCTATGAATTTGACAACCGCGACAACTGGGACCATATGGAAGAAATATGCGAAAAGTTTGCCAATAATGATGAAATATGGTATGCCACCAACATAGAAATTCATGATTATGTCAAGGCATATAAAAGCCTTATGTATAGCGCAAACGGCCTTAAAATATACAACCCCACACTTTATGATATATATTTTGACGTTGATGGTGTGGCATACTGCATAAAACCTGGCGAAACACTTTCTGTTGAATAGAAAAGAAGAGGATTTGTTGTATGTCAAAGAAAAATGAAAAAAACACAAGAGGCAAAATTATCAATGCTGCGTGGGACTTGTTTTATGAGCAAGGCTATGAAAACACAACGGTAGAAGAAATAATCGAGAAGTCCAAAACCTCAAAGGGTTCATTTTATCATTATTTCGAAGGAAAAGATGCGCTTTTGGGGTCTTTATCATACATATTCGATGAGGAATATGAAAGGCTTCAGAATTCTTTACCGTCCGTTATGTCAAGCCTTGAAAAGTTGCTATATTTAAACAGTGAGCTTTTTGCTGTAATCGAAGACCGAATTGACATTGACCTGCTTACAAGACTCTATTCTACACAGCTTGTTACAAAGGGTGAAAAGCATTTGCTTGACAGCAAGCGTCTTTACTACAAGCTGCTCAAAAGAATTGTTTCTGACGGGCAAAAGAATAGAGAGTTCACTAAAGATATGACAGTGAATGAAATAGTGAAAATATATGCCATGTGTGAACGTGCGCTTATTTATGATTGGTGCTTATGCAATGGCGAATATTCGCTTTGCTCCTATGCTAAAAAGACAATGCCTATGTTTTTGTCAAAAATTTGTATCTAAAACAGTTCGGCTTATTATCTTTGATTTTAAAAGAAAAAACAGTTATCAATAGAGAATGAGGTATAGAATACAGTCTATACTTGGTTCTCTATTGATTTTTTTTTTACTATGTGGTATAATGACTAAAATTTAGTTTTTCAGGAGGTTTATTTATGAACGGAGATGTATTTCAAATCCTTATATCGATGATTATTTACATGGCTGCAGTAATTATCATCGGTGTGGTTTTTGCAAAAAAAGCTAACAAAAATTCAGAAAATTATTATCTTGGCGGTCGAACATTAGGTCCTTGGGTTACAGCTATGAGTGCCGAGGCATCGGATATGAGCGGTTGGCTTCTTATGGGGCTTCCGGGTGTGGCATATTGGTGCGGTTTAGCGGATGCTGCATGGACTGCTATCGGTCTTGCGATAGGTACATACTTTAACTGGCTTTTGGTATCTAAAAGACTTCACAGATACAGTATCAGAGCAAATAATGCCATCACATTGCCTGAATTTTTCTCAAACAGATTCCGTGAGAATAAAAAGGTGATTTTGACCATTGCGGCATTGTTTATTCTTGTTTTCTTTACTGTATATGCGTCTAGCTGCTTTGTTACATGTGGAAAGCTGTTTTCAACATTGTTTGGTGCACCATATATTTCGATGCTTATCCTGGGCGCTGTATTTGTTTTGATTTACACTTTAATCGGCGGATTTTTGGCAGAAAGTGCATCTGATTTTATGCAGGGTATAGTTATGATAGTTGCATTGGTAGTTATTGTTTCTATCAGCGTTATCAAAGCAGGCGGATTTGCAGAGGTTTTCAACAATGCGCAGCAAATTCCAGGATTCCTTTCGTTCTTCGGTCTGGCGGCTCCTGAAATGGTTGATGGGACACAGGTTGTTGTAAATGGTGAGCCTGTTTGGGGTGCGGCTTCGGACTATGGTTGGTTGACTATTTGTTCAATGCTTGCATGGGGATTAGGCTATTTTGGTATGCCCCAGGTTTTGTTGAGATTTATGGCTATTCGTGAAGAAAAAGAACTTAAAATGTCAAGAAGAATTGCGATGATTTGGGTTGTTATTTCTCTTACTGTGGCTGTGTTTATTGGTATTGTAGGCAGACAGTTGTTCCCTGCTGCACTTTTGACAAAATCGGCTGCAGAAAATATCTTTATCACCTTGGCCACAAGCTTTTTGCCACCGCTTTTAGCCGGATTTGTAATGGCAGGTATTCTGGCAGCTACAATCAGTTCTTCAGATTCATATTTGTTGATTGCGGCATCTGCTTTTGCTAAGAACATATATCAGGGTGTTTTCAATAAAAAAGCAACAGATAAGCAGGTAATGACAATGTCTAGAATAACATTACTATTGATAACAGTAATTGCTGCTGTGATTGCCCTTGATGAAAATAGTGTTATTTTTAAAATTGTATCATTTGCGTGGGCAGGTTTTGGTGCTACATTTGGCCCCTTGATGCTATTCTCTTTATTCTGGAAGAGAACTACCCAAGAAGGAGCGATTGCAGGTATGGTCGGCGGTGCTGCGATGGTGTTTATATGGAAATTGGTCATCAGTAAGTTGGGCGGTGCTTTTGCGATTTATGAACTGCTTCCTGCATTTATATTCTCATCAATCTGTATAGTGATCGTTTCTCTTATTACACCTCAGCCTTCTAAAGAAGTACAAGAAGATTTTGAATATGTAAGTAAATAACAGTATTGACGACTAATTTTCACGAAATGAGGCTGCCTGATTTTTTCGGACAGCCTTGTTTTTTAAGATAAAGGAGAGGTTATATGAGGAAAAAGCTACAGGATAAAATGTTTGAAACAAGCTATTTGTTTGAACTTTTTATATCGGTAATTGTTAGTATTGCTCTTTTGGTTTTTGGAGTACGCCTGGCAATAGAAACGGCGATAGTTGGGGTTTCTTCTGACGGCATTGATGCGCTTGTTCAGGTTTTGGACGATGCGATTATTCTTGCCATAGGTGCAGAGCTTATAAAGATGCTTTGCAAGCATACTCCTGAAACTGTTATTGAAGTTCTTGCTTTTGCTCTCGCCAGACAGCTTATTATAGGCCATGCTGAGCCTTGGGAAAATCTTATTACGGTTGTTGCTATTGCTATTCTCTTTGGTATAAGAAGATTTTTGCTAAAACGCCATGATATGGTTGAAACACCTGATGGCTTGGTTGAAGTTGAAGATGTAAAAAACTAATAAGACATAAGAAAAAGCTCTCTGTATTAAACAGAGAGCTTTTTGATTTTATTTGTGTTATTTTGTACCGAAAATTCTGTCTCCTGCGTCGCCAAGCCCTGGAACAATGTAACATCTCTCGTTGAGGCATTCGTCTACGTTTGCACAGAAAATTTCAATATCGGGGTGTGCTTTTGATAAGGCTTCAATGCCCTCGGGTGCTGCAATGAGACAGAGGAACTTGATGCTTGTGCCGCCATATGATTTTATCTGGCTTATGGCATCAATGGCTGAACCGCCTGTTGCAAGCATAGGGTCAACAACAACAATCAAACGTTTGTCAATGTCGGTCGGGAGCTTGCAGTAATATTCATGGGGTTGCATAGTTTCTTCGTCACGGTACATACCTATATGGCCAACCTTTGCGTTTGGCACAAGATTCAAAAGTCCGTTTACCATTCCAAGACCGGCACGAAGAATAGGCACAACAGCAATGTCCTTGCCCTTAAGCATTTTTTGCGTGGTCTTTGTGATAGGAGTTTCAATTTCAACATCCTCAAGAGGTAAATCACGAAGTGATTCATAACACATCAGCATTGTGATTTCTTCTACCAGTTCACGAAATTCTTTGTTAGTGGTAGTTGTCTGACGCAAAATTGTGGTTTTATGTTGAATCAACGGATGGTCAAAAATTTTAACGTTATTCATAGTAGTCTCCTTGATTATTCCTGTTCGTCTGATTTTGATACAATTATATTTGTTATTATACCCAAAATAAGAGCACAAGCGATGGAAGTAATGGTAATTTTTCCAAAGGTGAGTGTAAGACCACCGATACCTGCAATAAGAATTACAGAAACGACGAAAAGGTTTTTGTTAAGGTTAAGGTTTACTGTCTGCACCATCTTAAGACCTGATACTGCAATAAAACCATAAAGAGCCATACAAACGCCGCCCATTACACAAGATGGGATGGAGTTTACAAAAGCAATAAACGGAGAAATGAAGGAAATAACAATTGCAAGTATTGCGGCTGTGATTATGGTAACAACAGATGCATTTCGTGTGATAGCAACACAACCAACCGATTCACCGTATGTTGTGTTTGGACAACCACCAAAGATTGCACCAACTATTGAACCAACACCGTCACCAAGAAGTGTTCTGTGGAGGCCGGGTTCTTCAAGAAGGTCTTTTTCAATGATTGAAGATATGTTTTTGTGATCAGCAATATGCTCAGCAAAAACAACGAAAGCAACAGGAATATATGCAACAGCAATGGTGCTGATGTATGCTGCGTTTAGTTCGCCAAATCCTTTGATAGCTGTAAGGAAAGTAAAGTCAGGAACTGAAACAAAAGTGTTGATAGTAACGCCATTTTCAACGAGAGCAAGGAAAGGTGCAACGTTGAGGACTTTGAGCGCATCGATGTTTGCAGAGTAACCGATTGCAGTGAAAATTGCAGCAGCAACATATCCGCCAAGAATACCCATTATGAAAGGAATAAGGCGAAGTGTCTTTTTGCCGTATGTTGAACAAACAACAGTAATAAGAAGAGTTATAACACCACAAAGGATAGTGATAAGTGGTGATGTAGCAACGCCTTCGATGCTGCCTTTTGAAATATCGCCAATTGCGTTTCCTGCAAGGCTGAGACCGATTATTGCAACAGTAGGGCCGATAACAACAGCTGGCATAAGTTTGTTAATCCAATTCACTCCGGCAAACTTAACGATAATAGCAATAATTACATAAACAAGACCTGCAAAAATTGCGCCGATAATAAGGCCTAAAAATCCAAGGGACATAGAAACGCCACCTGCAAATGCTGCCATCATTGAGCCGATAAAAGCAAAAGATGAACCAAGAAAAACAGGTGACTTCTTTTTGGTGAAAGCAACGTAAACAAGGGTACCGATACCTGCGCCGAAAAGTGCTGCTGCACTGCTCATTGTGGTTTGGCAAGCGCCGTTTATGATAACCGGAACAACAAGGGTGGCTGTCATAATAGCGAGTAGTTGTTGAATCGCATAAACGATTAACGCACCAAATTTGGGCTTGTCTTTAACTCCGTAAACTAATTTCATTTTTAAAATCCTCCATTTCTTTGAAATTGTCACAAAATTTGATAAAAAGTGACAATTATTCTATATAAAATGATACAGCAAATTATGAAATTTGTCAATAATTTCTGTCTTATTTAAGTTAAGTATTTGAAAAAATTCTTGTAATGAATAAAAAAATATAGTATAATTGTAAAAAGATTTTAAAATGCAACTTTTTGGTAATTTAGAAAGTATTTATATAAAAAGGAAAGGATGGTTTTAATGAAAAGAGTATTATGCTTTTTAATTGTTCTGGCAATGATTTTGCCAAATATTTTGGTTTCTGCTGATGAAATGTCATCAACTAGGGCAGAAGATGTTCTCATCCTGGTAAAGGAAAAGGTTCAGATACCCGATGAACTGACGGAATTTTCATCCTACACATCATTAAGGAATGAAAAAGAAACCTTTACTTTTTTGTGGCAGGGTAAGGAAGGAAAGGCTCAAATAGAAATCACAGCAGATGGCAAAGGGAGAATTACGGATTATTACGCCTTTGACAGTTCACTTAAAACCGACAAGAAGATTACTGTTCTAACAAAAAAAGATATTATTGATTTTGCTGAAAATTTTCTTAAAAAAACCGTGCCGGAAGCTTTTGTTGATGCCAATGATTGTCTCATTTTTGATGAAGACTCCTGGAATGTTTCAAATTTAAATTACAGTCTTACATACAAGCGAATGAGAGACGGCATTGAGGTAAAAGACAACTATGCAAGCATAAGGATTGCGGTTTATGATGATGTGGCGTATGTCAGAAATATGAATCTTAACATAAAGTTTGATGCGGAGTTTGTGGATGAATTTGATGAAGAACTTGTTTACATAGAAAAATATAAGGGAAGTTTTCCAATTGAACTCATTTATAAATCAGAATATAGCCCACAAAAAGACGAAGAAGATAAGGCAGTTTTAGTTTACAGATATAAAAATAACGATGCAGGATACATACTGGCATCTGACGGCGAAGTAGCAAAGGAAGATACTTTTGATGAGATTTTTGCAAGTGGTGGAAATTCTTTGAATATGGGATTTACAGAGGATACTGCAGCAAGAAAAGAAATGCTCACCGAGGCAGAACTCAAAGAGCTTGCAAAATTGGAAGACCTTATCTCAAAAGAAGAGGCTGAAAAAGTACTTAAAAAGCTGCCTTATGTTGGACTTGATAATTCTTTAAAGCTAACATCCTTTGATATAATAAAAAATAACGACCGATATGAATTGTCGTTGATTTATGAAAGCGAAAAACAAGATAGATATTTAAGTGCCACCGTTGATGGAAAGACAAAAGAAATTCTTAATCTTTATCAGCGGTTGCCTATTAACAGCGAAAAGAATGCGGAGCTTAGTGAAGCTCAGAAAGATCAGGCTAAAACAAAAATTGAAAAATTTTTGAAATTGGTATCGCCAAGGACTACTGAATTCCGTAAAGAAAGCTTTGAATCTTACGACACTACAGTAAGTTACAATCTAGATAGATATGTAGATGGTATAAGGTATATAGACAATTCAATCTCTGTAAGATTTGATGCGAAAAATGATAAGGTTTTAAATTATCGTTTGAATTTTGATGATGGCAAAAGTTTTCCCCAACCAGATGGTATTGTTGATGTCGAAGCTGCACATAACAGTCTTTTGGAATTTTCTGGACTTGACAAAATATATGTGCATACCGAGGAAAAGTATAAATTATGCTTTGGAGTGAAAAAGAATAATACAGAAATAGATGCTTTCACTGGTGAAAAATATCAGTTATACAAAACCTCTGAAAACTTTGAATATTCTGATATAACAGGTCACTGGTCAGAGGATGCGATAAACAAGCTATCTGAGGTTCAAATTGGGCTTGAGGGTGAAAAATTTGCACCTGATGATGCTATTAAACAATCAGATTTACTGAAACTTTTTGCGGCGGGAACAAGACACAAGTCTTACCTTGAATTTGAGTCCGAAGAGCTTTATAAAATACTTATGGATGAAGAAGTGATTTCGGAAAGTGAAAAAAATCCCGACGGTACAGTTAAACGTGAAGATGCATTTGTTTTTATGATAAGACTTCAGGGGCTTGAAAAAGTTGCAAGGCTCAGCGAAATCTTTAAGGTTGAATATTCGGACCAAGAACTTTTGGCAAAAGAAAAAACTGGGTATGCGGCAATACTCACAGGAATGAATATAATTTGCGGCAACGGCGGAAACCTTCGCCCAAAGGACAATATAACCCGTGCGGAGGCTGCGGTTATGCTTTACAACTATATGACAAAATAAAAAAGGAGAGGAAAAATTTCCTCTCCTTTTCTGTTTTAAAAGCTTATTTATTTGCCTTCGCCTTAACAGCAGAATCTTTCCAAGTAGCCCATACATTACCCGCAATGCAGATTGATGAGTAAGTACCGATAACGATACCGATAATGATTGGAAGAGCAAATTCTTTGATTGATGTAACACCCATAATATAAACCATACCGATTGTGAGAAGTGTGGTAACTGTTGTGTTGATAGAACGGCTGAGTGTCTGGTTTATACCTGTGTTTGCAATCTCTGAATAGGTCTGCTTTTTAGCGTGACGTGTGTTTTCACGAATTCTGTCAAAGATAACGATTGTAGCATTGATAGAATAACCGAGAACGGTAAGAATTGCTGCAATAAATGTTGTATCAATAGCAATTCTTGCAATTGAATAGATACCGCAAAGAATAAGGATATCATGAACAAGAGCAATAACAGCACAAACACCCGAAACAAATTCAAATCTGAATGTGATGTAGATAAGGATTGCAAGTGCAGCAAAAATTGACATCCAGATTGCACTTCTTGCCAACTCTTTACCGGTTGATGGTGAAACCACATCTTTGTTCTTGATTTCAATTTCACCATATTTTTCGGTAAGTGCAGTTTCGATTGCTGAAACCTTTTCTTCACCAAAAGCAGCTCTTTCGTCATCTGTTTTGAGAGCATTGTCATAACCGAACTTTATGATAGCTTCACTGTTTTCTGATTTCTGAACAGAAGAAGCTTTCTGGTCTTTGCCAAGTGCATCAGAAACGATAGCTTCAACATCTTTAACTTCAAAATCTGTTCCGATTTCAACAGTAACAGCCATACCGCCTGCAAAGTCTGTGTCAAGGTTGAATCCCTGAATAAGAAGAGATGCGGCACTTGCAACCATAAGAACAAGTGAAATAATAAAGAAAATCTTTTTGTTTCCTGTGATATTAAGCATTCTTAGCATCCTCCTTTTTTGTATTGATACCATAGAGCCAGAGATTTTTCACATTCATCCCAATCATTTGTTTAAGAAGGAACTTTGTAATGAAAATAGCAGAAAGCATGCTGACAACAACACCGATGAAGAGGGTAATACCAAATCCTTTGATGGTACCTGTGCCAAGGAAAATAAGGATTACTGCTGCGATAATTGTTGTGATATTTGAGTCGATAACTGCAGAAAGGGCTCTGTTAAAGCCTGCGTCAACAGCACTGCGAACAGTTTTGCCGATTTTGAGTTCTTCTTTAATTCTTTCAAAGATAATAACATTGGCGTCAACTGCCATACCGATTGAAAGAATAATACCTGCAATACCCGGAAGTGTAAGGTTTACGTGAAGTGTTGCAAGAATGATACCTATAATCGCGATATAAGCCGCAAGAGCAATGCTTGCAAGGAAGCCGGGCAGGCGGTAGAAGATAAGCATAAAGAGCATAACAAGAATTATACCGATAAGACCTGCGATAAGTGATGTCTTAAGTGCTGTATCACCAAGTGTCGCGCTTACTGCACGAAGCTCTACCTGAGAAAGTGAGAAAGGAAGCTGACCTGAACGGATGTTTCCGGCAAGCGCCTTTGCACTTTCAGCGGTAAAATCACCTGAAATCACACAGTTTTCACTGTCAATTTTTTCATTAACTCTTGGAACAGAAACAGCAAGCTCGTCCATCATAATTGCGATGTAGTTCTGACTCTGTGAAGAAAGTGCTGCAACACGGCCTGTTGCTTCTGCAAATTTTGTTCTGCCTTCTTCAGTGAGAGTGAGTTCAACGTAATGTTCGCTTGAACCAAGTTCGCTTAAAGGTCCGTACTGCGCATTTGCAGTTTTAACATCTGCACCGGTGAGAACAACTGTACCTTCGTGGTCAACGAACTGAAGCTGTGCTGTTGCACCCAATGTTTTTGCTGCTTCGTCGGGGTCAGACATTGAAGGGATTTCAATTCTGACTTTCTTTGAACCCTGTCTTGTAACTGTTGCTTCTGAATAGCCAAGACCATCGAGACGGGTTATCATCATGTTGGCAACTGTATCCATTTGTTCGTCTGTCGGGTTTTCTTCCTGTGCTTCAAACACGATTACTGAACCACCCTTGAGGTCAAGACCCTGAACAACTCCGTCCGGGTCAAGTATGCCTGGGAATCTCACGTCATCAGTGAAGTCAAGTCCGTACAGTGCAACAAACAGAAGTGCCGCAATAACAAGAATTATTGCTGAAAATTTAATAATACTTCTTGACACTGTTTTTTCCTCCTTGTGTCTTGCTTGAAAAATCAAGCCATTTTATATTGTGTGTTAATTATTTTCAAAATCACATACTGTATTATTATAACTTTTTTTTAATCAATAGTCAATAGTTTTGAAAAAGTTTTCGGCCTGAAAAACAAATTTTCAGACCGAATTTTACAAAATATTAATATTTATATGTGAGTGTTGTTTTTAAAAGCTTTTACGTCTTTGTTTCCTTGTGTTTATTCCAACGATACCGCCGACAGCACCGCACAGAATGCCGATGGCGAGGGCGGTGAGAGCCTCGGTTCCAAAAGACATAGTGCCCGAAGCAAGATTTCCAATTACCAGAAGCAAAAGAGCGTAGATAATGCCGCAAATTGCACCGAAGATAAGTCCGCGGCTTGAAAAATGCCTCCCTGACATAAAGCCGCACAGAAAAACGCCAAGTGCTGTCACGGAGTTTGCAATGATAGCAATGATTTGGTCAGAAAAAGCCTGAAAGGTTGCAAGAATTGAAGCGAGAAAAAGCAGTACAGCTGATGCAAGATAACTGAAAAGAACAGTTTTCAGCATAAAAATAACCCCCGAAGCAATACCTGTATCATTTACCTCAAAGGATGTTCGGGTCCGGATTGGTTTTGGCAAGAAAAATCCCCCTTTTTGTTTTTATATCTTAAAACAAATATATGAACAAAAAAGGGGGTGTATTCCCGAAAATTATTATTCGGTAGCAGTTTCCTCAGCACCGGGAATTGGTGTTGAAGTCTTTTCTTCTTCGCCGCGTTTCATAAAACGGCTTACTGCACTGCGGTCAACGGTAATGTAAGATTTGTTCTGACCGATACCTGATTCAAGAACAAAAAGGTCGTCTTTGATTCTTACGATTTTGCCGTGGATGCCGCCAATGGTTGCAACCTCGTCATTAACCTTGAGAGCCGCAAGCATATTTTTGAGTTCTTTTTCTTTTTTCTTCTGTGGTCTTATAAGAATGAAGTAAAAAACTGCAAACATAACAACCAACATAAGAAGTGAAGGAATCATTGACCCGGGCTGCTGAGCAGCAGCTGCCGCTGCGGGTGCTGCATAAGCTGTAATAAACATTTTTTCTGCCTCCTTAAATTTTAAAGGACATTGTCCTAAATAATATTGTCTTAAATTATACCTTAGATTTCCAGATTTTGCAAGAGAAATTTAACATTATTTAAATATTATTAACAAAACACGGAATTTATATTCTTTGTGAAAGCTTTGTTATGTTGGCTTTTCTGAATTCTTCAAAAGTACCGTTATCCAGAGCCAGTCGGATATCTGTCATAAGGTTATTATAAAAAGAAAGGTTGTGAATAACAGCAAGTCGAAGGGCGAGAATTTCGTTGGCCTTGAAAAGATGACGAAGATAACCTTTAGAAAAATTGCGACAAGTGTGACAGTTACAGTTTGGGTCAAGGGGTGTGTCGTCTGTTTCATATTTTGCGTTGTTTATATTTACAATCCCCAATGACGTAAACAGTGTACCGTGTCTTGCGTTTCTGCTGGGCATAACGCAGTCGAAAAAGTCCACACCGCGATATACGGCTTCAATTATATTTTCAGGAGTGCCCACACCCATAAGATAACGAGGTTTGTCTTTGGGGGCAAAAGGCTCAACCGCTTCAATTATATCATACATAACCTCAGCAGGCTCGCCTACGGCAAGACCGCCTATGGCATAACCGTCAAGGTCAAGCTCTGCGATTTGCTTCATGTTTTCAATTCTCAGGTCAGCATAGGTGCTACCTTGATTGATACCAAAAAGCATTTGATTTTTGTTTATAGTGCTGTCAAGGGAATTAAGGCGTGAAAGCTCGTCTTTGCAACGTTTCAGCCACCTTACGGTCATCTCAGAGGATGCTTTTGCGTAATCTTTTTCACAAGGGTTTTCGACACATTCATCAAAAGCCATGGCGATGGTAGAGGCAAGGTTTGATTGAATCTGCATACTCTCCTCAGGACCCATAAAAATACGCCTGCCGTCAATGTGGGACGAAAAATAAACACCCTCTTCTTTGATTTTGCGAAGTCCCGCAAGTGAGAAAACCTGAAAACCGCCGCTGTCGGTGAGGATAGGTCTGTCCCAGTTCATAAACTTGTGAAGACCGCCCAAATTTTTTATTACCTCATCACCGGGGCGCAGGTGGAGGTGGTATGTGTTTGAAAGCTCTACCTGACAGCCGATTTGTTTTAGGTCAAAGGCATCAAGTCCGCCTTTTATTGCAGCAGCAGTGCCCACGTTCATAAAAACGGGGGTTTGAATAGTGCCATGAACTGTTTTAAATTCACCGCGCCGTGCTTTGCCTTCTGTTTTTAATATTTTAAACATAAGATAAAAACCTTTCTTTTTTATTCGATAAACATTGCATCGCCAAAGCTGAAAAATCTGTAATTTTCCTTTATTGCAATATTGTATGCATTCATAATTGATTCACGGTCATATAGAGCCGAAATAAGCATAAGCAGTGTTGACTCAGGTAAATGGAAGTTTGTGATGAGAGCATCAACAATCTTGAACTTATAACCCGGATAAATAAAAATCTGAGTATCACCGGATTTGGCTGCAAGGTAGCCGTCTGCATCAGCCACTGATTCAAGGGTTCTTACCGAGGTAGTACCCACAGCAACAATTCTGCCACCGGATTTTTTTGTTTCATTTATTATGTCAGCAGTTTCCTTTGAAATTTCATAATATTCAGAGTGCATATGGTGGTCTTCAATGTTTTCTGCTGAAACGGGCCTGAATGTACCAAGCCCGACGTGGAGTGTAACAAATGCGATTTTTACGCCTTTTTCCTTGATTTTTTCAAGAAGCTCACTGGTAAAGTGAAGACCCGCTGTGGGTGCTGCTGCTGAGCCCTCAATTTTTGAATATACCGTCTGATAACGGTTTTTGTCTTCCAGCTTTTCTTTTATATAAGGAGGAAGAGGCATTTCGCCTAAAGTGTCAAGAATTTCTTCCCAGACGCCATCAAACTCAAAACGGACAATGCGGTTTCCTTCCTCCAAAACATCAATAACCTCGGCTTTTAAAATTCCGTCACCAAAAACAAAGCGGCTACCAATTCTTGCCTTTTTGCCGGGGCGAAGAATGATTTCCCAAGTATTTATATCAAGCCGTTTAAGGAGCAAAAATTCAATTTTGCCGCCGCTGCCCTCTTTTGTGCCGAAAAGGCGGGCAGGGATAACCCGGGTGTTGTTCATAACAAGACAGTCACCCTCATTCAGATATTCAATTATATCGTAAAAATGTTTATGCGAAATCTCATTTGTTTTGCGATTCAAAACCATAAGTTTTGATGCGGTTCTGTCCTCAAGAGGTGTTTGTGCAATCATTTCCTGAGGTAAGTCATAATAAAAATCTTTTATGTTCAATGTCTTTTTGTCCTTTCGTTAATAGGCTTTTTCAAGGTGTGTTCCTGTATAATAATGGGTGAGAATTTCTTCATAGCCAAAACCTGCTTCAGCCATACCTTTTGCACCATACTGGCTCATGCCAACGCCGTGCCCCCAGCCCTCGCCGGAAAAAACGAAGGTATCTTTGTTGCCTTCAATTTTTTCGGTCTCATATATTGTTGATTTCTTGCCGTTTGAAACAACGTATTTTTCGCTTATTGAAGATGTTTTTTTATCTCCTGAAAGCACAACTGCAGAACTAAGTGTTTTGGTCTTAGTTCCATTTCCGTCAGCCACATAAACCACGGGATGCGTAGTAATACCGCCTTGAGCGACAGTGTATTTCTGGCTATAGGTTGCCTCGCTGAAAATGGTGCGACAGCTTTCGCGTTCGAAAATTTTTTCACCATTTGTTCCCTTTACTAAAAGCTTTAACACACGACCTGCGTCGGTATACTGGAGGGCTTTTATTTCAATGACATCACCAATTTCATAGCCACGGCTTTTCATAATTTCTGTTGCACGGGATTTTGTCAGTGTTTTTGTCCATTTTCCGTTATAAATATTTTCGGTGTCTTCGTATGGATTTTCAACACTCACAAGATAGGGGAACGATGAACCCCAGACGTTTTTTACATTTTCGGTGGACGAACCCATTGATGAGGAATAAACCGCTTGAACAAGCTTGTCTTCATAAAAGAGCAACTGACCGCGGGTTTCATCAACAGCGATATGCACACTTTCGCTTTGGTCAGCGGAGGTGGAGTATGCCTGACAGCATACAGTACGGCACACGTCAAAGCCGTATTGTTTGTGATAATTTATTCTGCCAAGGGCGAAATTTCTGGCACAGACGGCCTGTACCTTTAAAGCTTCAACAGGCCAGGAAGACGACATTTCACGGCACACAACGCTATAAAGGTATGATTCCACGGGAACAATGTTCACTACAGTTAGTCCGTCAGCTGAAAGCTTTTTACATTCAAAGCCGCCACGGTATGTGCCTTTGTTCGCACCCGAAATTTTCATAATGCTGTCATTTGTTTCATAGTCTGCGCAAAAAACAGCGAGAGCCGCATCACTACTGTCTACGGCAACCAAAACCTTGCCGCTGTTGTCAAGTGCACAAAGGACACCAGACGAAAACTCAACCACGGAGCCTTTTACAGAAAGATTTTCAGCCGCCCAGAGTGCGTCGTTGTTGTTTTGATACTTTCCGCCGAAAACGCAATATAAAGAGTCATAGTATCCTGGAAAAACATCCATACCAAGAGCTTTCAGTTCTTCAAGGCTGACAAGCATTTCTTCTGCGGTTTCGTATTGTGAATAAAGAACAGAAAAGGGCAGTGTGAAAGAACTCGACGCAGACACGGTGTGGGAAGAAACAGCATACACCGGATAAAAGTCTCTGCCTTTTGAAATTCCCAGAGAAAAACCGTCTTGATTTTCAAAGGTAATGTCATTTGTTACTCCTGAGCCATAATAGATTCCAACACGGAGTGTATCTTCGTATTTAGCAGCATTTGCGGCATAACACGAAAGCCCTGTAAGAGACACGAGCAATACAAATGAAAGAATTGTTTTAAATAATGTTTTCATAACAAACAAGTCCTGTTCTTTTAAATATTTATCACTATTATAAAAAATTCGACAAATATCTTGTAAATTCCTTTTGTTTTATGTTAAAATTGTGTTACAAAAAATAATTGACAATGATTGATGTATGACATATAATATCTATTAAGAATAAGTAAATTCACATTAGGAGGACTTTTGCATGAAAAATTATAAAGTTGGTATAATCGGTGCTACCGGTATGGTAGGTCAGAGATTTATTTCTCTGCTTGACAAACACCCGTGGTTTGATATAACCTTGCTCGCGGCTTCGCCCAGAAGTGCCGGCAAAAAATATTCCGAAGCGGTTGGAAGCCGTTGGGCTATGAAGACAGAAATGCCTGAAAAGGTTAAGGATATGATTGTTTTTGATGCAACTGCTGATATTGAAAAGATTGCATCGATGGTTGATTTTGTGTTCTGTGCTGTTGATATGAAGAAGGATGAAATCAGAGCACTTGAAGAAGCTTATGCAAAGGCAGAGTGCCCCGTTGTTTCAAACAATTCAGCTCACAGACACACAAGTGATGTTCCTATGATTATCCCCGAAATCAACCCTGACCATGCGGAAATCATCGAAGCGCAGAAGAAACGCCTTGGTACAAAACGCGGTTTTGTTGCTGTAAAGTCAAATTGCTCACTCCAGAGCTATGTTCCTGCAATTCATCCGCTTATGCAATTCGGCGTAAAAAATGTTCTTGCTTGTACATATCAGGCAATTTCCGGTGCAGGCAAAACTTTTGAAACTTGGCCCGAAATGGTTGACAACCTCATTCCTTATATCGGTGGCGAGGAAGAGAAGAGCGAGGTTGAACCTCTCAAAATCTGGGGCAAAATCGAGGGTGACAAGATTGTTGACGCAGTGAGCCCTGCAATCACCACACAGTGTCTCAGAGTTCCCGTTTCTGACGGTCACACAGCGGCAGTTTTTGTAAGCTTTGAAAAGAAGCCTACTATCGATGAGATAAAAGCTGCTTGGAAGAATTTCAGCGGTGTTCCCCAGGAGCTTGAGCTTCCGTCAGCACCAAAACAGTTCCTTAACTATTTTGAAGAAGACAATCGTCCTCAGGCAAAGCTTGACCGCGATATGGAAGGCGGTATGGCTGTTTCAATCGGACGTCTTCGCGAAGACAGTCAGTATGACTACAAATTTGTCTGCCTTTCACACAACACACTCCGCGGTGCAGCGGGTGGTGCTGTCCTTATGGCTGAACTTCTGGCAGCAAAGGGATATCTTGACTAAAATCATTGATTGATGCAGCAAATTTTTGCTGCATCAATTTAAAATACCGAGAAAAAATGTGCTTTTATCCCACAAAAGCACAAAAGGGATTTTGATTTTTCGTGGGCAGAAAGGCTGTATGAATTATGAAAAGACCTATTTTCACTGGCTCGGGTGTTGCTATAATTACACCTTTTGATGCTGGTGGTGTGAATTACGAAAAGCTTGAAGAACTTCTCATGTTTCAGCTTGAAAATAAGACAAAGGCACTTATTATTTGCGGAACAACAGGTGAAGCATCTGCAATGGATGAAAAAGAACAAATGGAAGTTCTCAAATTTTGTATTGAAAAAATGAAAGGCAAAATTACAATGCTTGCCGGAACGGGCAGCAACAATGTGGATAAAGCAGTAAGGCTTAGTAAATTTGCTGAAAATGTGGGTTATGACGGCATTTTGGTGGTTACGCCTTATTATAACAAGGCAACCCCCAAGGGATTATGCGAATATTACGGAGCCATTGCCGAAAGTGTTAAAATTCCTGTTGTTTTGTATAATGTTCCGGGCAGGACAGGGGTTTCAATTTCCCTGGAAACACTGAAAATCCTTGATGAAAAATATGAAAACATAATCGGAATAAAGGAAGCCAGCGGTGACGTGGCTTTCGCCGGAAAAATCTTGGCTGAAACCAATCTTGTGGTCTATTCCGGAAATGATGATGTTGCACTGCCGATTATGGCTATTGGCGGAAGCGGTGTGATTTCTGTTATTGCAAATATTTTTCCATATGAGGTTTATGGTTTTTGCAATGATTTTGAAAACGGGAATATCAAGACTGCCCAAGAGAAATTTCTCAAAATGCTTGACTGTATGGGGGCTATGTTTTATGAGGTAAATCCCATACCGGTGAAGACGGCAATGAACATTCTCGGGTTCAATGTGGGAAAGCTAAGGCTTCCCCTTTGTGAAATGGAAGAAAAAAATGTCGAAAAACTGAAAAAGGCATTGTTTAACTATAAAGAAAGTCTTAAATAAGAAAAAGAGGAGATACACAAATGATAAATGTTCTTTTATGCGGTGCAAACGGAAGAATGGGAAATGCGGTACGCCGTATTGCAAATGAAAACCCTGCTTTATGCATTGCAGCGGGTTTTGATATAAATACTGAAAGCACTGATTTTCCGGTGTATGACAGTCTTCAAAAGGTGAATGAAAAGCTTGATTGTATTATCGACTTTTCACATCCGTCACTGACTGATGAAGTGCTGGATTACGCAAAGAAGAACAAGATTCCGGCTGTTATCTGCACAACTGGTCTTTCAAAGGAACAGATTTCTAAAATTGAATTTTATTCAAAGGATACTCCAATCTTTTTTTCAGCAAATATGTCACTTGGTGTGAATCTCCTTATTGACCTTGTTACCAAAGCATCAAAGGTTCTGGAAAGTAATTTCGACATTGAAATCGTTGAAAAACATCACAATCAAAAGCTTGACGCACCCAGCGGAACTGCACTTGCTATTGCGGATGCTATTTCTGATACTGTTGCTTTTAACCCCAAATATGTTTTTGACAGACACTCTGTGAGAAAGAAAAGGGACAAAGATGAAATAGGTATTCACGCAGTACGCGGAGGAAACATCGTGGGCGAGCATACCGTTATTTTTGCCGGAAACGATGAAATTATTGAGGTGAAGCATTCGGCAACCTCGAGAGAAGTTTTTGCAGTGGGTGCTGTTCGTGCAGCAATTTTTATGTACCAAAAAGACCCTGGACTTTACAGCATGGCAGATTTAGTTAAGGAATACTAATAATAAAGGAAGAAGGATACTTGTGAAAACAAAAAAAATGGTTATTGCAGCAGTTTTTGCTGCACTCGTGTGCGTTTCCACATTTGCGGTACGTATTCCTGCGGGGTTAAGTGGCGGATATGTGAACATGGGCGATGCGGTGGTGCTTCTTTCAGCCTATTTGCTGGGTCCTGTTCTTGGCGGTCTGGCAGGGGGAATAGGCTCGGCTCTCGCTGATGCTTTCGGTGGATATATGGTGTTTGTCGTTCCAACGCTTGTAATAAAGTTTTTGATGGCATTTGTTTCGGGAAAGCTTTTTGGCAGCGTTTTCAAAACAAGAAGCTGGGCGAGCCTTATTGTTTGTGGAATTGTCGCTGAATGTATTATGTCGGTGGGATATTTTCTCTTTGAAATAGTGCTCACCGGAAGCGTTTTTGCGGCAGCAGCAGGTATCTGGGGGAATATAACTCAGGCTGTTTTTGGGATTTTTGTTTCGGCCGTTGCTTATAAGCTTTTGAGCACGAAAAAAGAGATAATGAAATTTTTTAAATAAAATACATTTCCGGAGCATTTGCTCCGGATTTTTTTACTTGCTATGCCATTTTTTAAAATTATGTGACTAATTATTGACTTTTTTATGTAAATATGCAATAATTATACAGTATTTATTTTGTCGAAAAAAGTTTTCGGCACTACATAAAATTCCAGGAGGATTCATTATGAAAAAATCAACAATCATCAAAAGCGCGGTTGTTATCCTTGCTCTTATTGCAGTTGTTGTATGTGCTGTTTCTGTTCACTCAACCGAAACAATCATATGTGCAACCTGTGAGGGCGCAGGCGCTGACTGTGTGGACTGCGGAGGCACAGGTGAGCTTCCCGCACCAAGTAACTATTATGCAACATTTGTGTCATTGCTTCCACCAATTCTTGCCATAATTCTGGCACTTGTTACAAAGGAAGTATATTCATCACTTTTTATCGGCATTGTTATCGCTGCTCTTTTCTCAGCAAACTTCAATCCGGTAGTTGGTATGGACAACCTTTTGTCAGTTGGTCTTATTGATGCAGTTTCAGGCACTGCAGGTATCTTCGTTTTCCTTGTTGTTCTGGGTATTTTGGTTGCTCTTATTAACAAGGCAGGAGGAAGTGCTGCTTTCGGTGCATGGGCAGAAAAGCACATCAAGAGCCGCGTGGGTGCAATGCTTGCTACCTTTGTTCTTGGTGTTCTTATTTTCATTGATGACTATTTCAACTGTCTCACTGTTGGCTCTGTTATGAAGCCGGTGTGTGACCGTCACAAAGTTTCAAGAGCGAAGCTGTCATATCTCATTGATGCAACTGCTGCACCGATTTGTATGATTGCTCCGATTTCGTCTTGGGCAGCTGCTGTTGCAAGTTATGCTCCGGAAGGCGAAGGCATTTCACTTTTTGTTCGTGCTATTCCTTACAATTTTTATTCACTTCTTACATTTGTTTTCATAATTGTTCTTTGTGTTAAAAAGATGGATTTCGGTCCTATGAGATTGCATGAACTCAACGCAATCAACAACGGTGACCTTTTCACAACAGGTGACAAGGTTGAAGATGGAGAAGCAGTACAGATTTCAACCAGAAGCCGTGTTTCTGACCTGGTACTTCCCATTGTTGTCCTTATAATTCTTTGTGTTCTGGCGCTTATCTATGTTGGCGGCTTCTTTGGCGTTGACATCTGGGGCGGAACAGACAATGCAGGTAACTTCATCGGTTCATTTGGTAACACAGATGCAACCGTTGGTCTTCCCTGGGGTTCAATCATTGCTTTGGTTATTACCATCCTTTACTTTATGGCAAGAAGACTTATTTCTTTCAAAGAAGCTATGGAATGTGTTCCCAAGGGCTTTGTAGCGATGGTTCCTGCAATTTTGATTCTTACATTCGCAACAGCACTCAAGAATGTAAACGGTCTTTTGGGTTATGCAACATACGTTGAAAATCTTCTTGCAAACGCTGAAAGCCTTGCAAACTTTCTGCCGGCTGTTATCTTCGTTGTTGCTTGCATTCTTGCATTTTCAACCGGTACATCATGGGGTACATTTGGTATTCTCATTCCGATTGTTACAGTTATCTTTGATGCAAACGACCCGCTTCTCATCATCGGTATGTCAGCATGTCTTGCAGGCGCTGTATGCGGCGACCATTGTTCACCGATTTCTGATACAACCATTATGTCATCAGCCGGTGCACAGTGTAACCATTTGAACCATGTTTCGACACAGCTTCCTTATGCAATAACTGTTGCAGCTGTATCATTTGTTTCATATGTACTTGCAGGTCTTATTCAGAATTGGTATATTGTTTTCCCGATTTCTGTTATAATCCTTGTTGGAACAATGTTTGTAATTGATGCAATTTCTAAAAAGAAAGAAGCATAAATTTTAAAATTCAAAAGCCTGAGGCTGGTTGCCTCAGGCTTTTTTTATTGAAAGCAGGTTATCCATGCCCAAAAGAATTTTTTTAGGGAATGTGATAATGGCTGGGCGGTGGATTTGAAAATCATTTTTTTAAGTTCAACATCACTTGAAGCAACAAGCGGAAACTCCCCACAATTTTCTTCACCGATTTTTACAGTGAGCGTTCCCAAAACATCACCTTTTTTAATGGGTGCCTGCAGGTCTTCAAAAGGGATTGCCTCGGTGGTTATTTTGCTTATTTCATCGCTTTTTAACGTCAAAACAACATCTTCTGCAACTCCCAGACTTACGGTGCCCAAAATGCCTTTTTTTACGTTTGCGGAAATAATGATGTCATCCTTGTTATGTATCTTATGAGCTGTGTATTGAGAAAAGGTATTATCATACATAACTTTGTGGTCATTCCAGTCATCAGGGGCATTGAGCGTTACACAGACAAGCTTCATTCCGTTTTTTTCGACTGCAGTTACAAGGCATCTTCCGGTGGCTTTGGTAAAACCGGTTTTGACACCGATACACCCCTCATACATAGTGAGAAATTTATTATGATTTACCATATAACGGTTATAATCGTGGTCTTTCCATGGAATACTTTTTGTACGCGTCGAAACTATTTCGGAAAATTTTGGGTTTTTCAGTGCGTATGAGGTTATTTTTGCTAAATCTCTGGCGGTGGTATAGTGGTTATTGTCAGATAGTCCGTGTGGATTTGTAAAGTTCGAATTTTCAGCACCGATTTTTTCTGCGGTGCTATTCATCAAATGTGAAAATTTTTCAACCGAGCCTGAAACGTGTTCAGCTACTGCTGTTGCCGCATCGTTGCCCGAAACAAGCATAAGTCCCCACAAAAGATTTTCAAGGGACAGTTCTTCGCCAAGGACAAGATACATCGATGAGCCCTCGACGCCATATGCGTTGCCAGAAACCTTTGCCACTGACGAAATATCACTGTTTTCAAGAGCGGTGATTGCTGTCATTATTTTCGTGGTGCTTGCCATTCCCATTTTTTTATCAGCATTATGAGAAAAGAGAACTCTGCCACTGTTTGCATCCATAAGCACAGCACTGTGGGCAGAAAGAGCACAGCAATTTTTGGGAGCTGCTGTAATCATCAATATTAAAGATAAAAAGAGAAAAAATTTTTGTCTCAACATAAGTCACCCCATTAAATTATATTAAAGGGGCTTTTCCTATATACAAAAAAGATTGCAGAAATTTATCTGCAATCTTTTATATTCCATAAATATCGTTGTTGCGATTGAAAATCATTTTTATACGTGAATAAAGGATGGAAACAGCAAGTGAAATTATATATGCAGTTCCACAAAGGATGAGAAACCGTAATGGGACTGATGAAATTTGCCATATCTCAAGGTATCGCTCGGTTTCAAAAATCACCAGACAATGTATAAGGTATATATAAAAAGTTGCCGGTGATAATATATCCGAAACCTCATGGGAATATTTCGGCATAATGAGAATCCACATAATTGATGCAAAAGAGGCAAAGATAATTTTTATAATTTCTGTGCCAAACCATTCAAACCAACCTAAAAATTCAAAATAGGCAATGGTGGAATAAATAATAGTAAATAGAATTCCCCAGATAACCCACACGAATTTTGAACGTTTCAGCTTGTCAATGTTCATATCAAAGTTTATGCCGATATAGCAGCCAATTATCCAGTATATAAAATATCCAAGAAAAACTCTGTCAGCATATTTAAAGCCCAACAAAAAATATTTTGAACCAATGGTTATTGCTGCTGCAATAAGTATGCCGACTATTGGAGAAATATTGCGGCAAAAATGATATGTCAGCGGGGCAAGAATGTAAAATTGCATAATTACTATTATAAAGTAAAAAGGTGCAGCTATTGTTCCAAGAGACAGATGCCTCAGCATTACCGCCAAGTTAAAATCAAAATAATGTCTGTGAAAAACAAAATAAAGGTAGTAGATAAGTGCCATAAGAAGATATGGTAGGTATACCTTTGTGATGCGCCTTTTCAAAAACGAAAAATATCTGAAGCTACCATCTGCGTAGCCGTGGGCAAATTTGATGCCGGAGGAAATGATAAACGCAGGCACTGCAAAGGTAATTGTGCGCGAAAAAATAAATGATACAGCCGACAAAACTGAGCCCATGGGATATTTGTTTATGCTGTCGGACAAAATATGTATCATCACAACAAACATACAAAGTATGCTTTCAAAAGATGATATTTCCGAAAGTTTTCTTCGCATAGCACTTCTCCTTTTTGAAACTTTTTTTAATTTTATAATATTATTCGAAAAAAGTCAACCGCAGTCGATAAATTTCGACAAGCAAATATATTTGAATATTAGAAAAATTTTCAATGTTTAATATGTGTCAAACAGGTTAAAATATTACCGAAGACAGATGAACAAATTGTTTTTCTGAAAAAAGGGAGGTGAAAACTATGTCAAACAACAAGAGCAGCAACAATTTTGTTGTACCCGAAGCAAAAGCCGCTATGAACAAGTTCAAAATGGAGGCTGCAAACGAAGTAGGTGTACAGCTCAAGAACGGTTACAACGGTGACCTCACATCAAGAGAAGCCGGTTCAATCGGTGGTCAGATGGTTAAAAAGATGATCAAAAAGTATGAACAGGACTTGGCTAACGGTCAGTAATGTATAGAAAATATTGATATATGATAGAATCCGCAAATCAAGTTTTGGTTGGTTTGCGGGTTTTATTGTATGAACGGAGATTGGGATGGAAATAACCCTCAAAAAACTAAAAAAACTTGATGTTTATGAAAAAGATAAGAACGAGCCTATTGGAAAGGTGAAGTGTATTTGTTTTTCCAAAGAGAAAAATAATGTTGATGCCCTATGTATTGAAACACTAAGTCTCATTCCCTTAAGCAAAAAAGTTTTTATTGAAGAATTTGGCGAAATATCCGGCGATAGGCTGTTTCTCAAAGAGCAAATTTCTGATAAGAGTATAAAAAATAGCAGAGAAGAGGATGTTTCGGAAGACAGGGTTTTGGGTGTATACGAGAGAGATAGGGAAAAACGAAAGCTTTATGATATGAGCTTTGATTTTAAAACTGGTGAAATACACTCGATGACTTTGAAAAATGGACTTTTTAGGAAAAATAATAAGATAGAAATAAAAGATATGCATATAAAAAACAATATCATTTATATAGAAGGAAAGGAGAAATAGTAATGGCTAATTTTTCACTTGGACTTATGATGGGAACGGTTGTAGGCATAGGTGTTATGATCACGCTTCACCCTATGAATAAGCGTTCAATGAGAAGAGCTTATCACAGAGCAGGTAAAATTATGAACAGGATGAATGATGCAATTCACGATTGGACTTGTTAAAATTTATAAATTGAATTAAGGGATGAATCACTAACGTGGTTCATCCCTTTTGCGCGTAATCCTGATTGCGACCAATCCAAATTTTACATTTGAAAAATCAAGATTACAACTTTAAAGATAAAAAACAAATTCTTATCTTTAACACCATTTTAACATAAAAATATGTTAAAGTCAAGAAAAAATCTTATTTTTCACATGCGAGGTGTTTTGTTATGAAAATTTATGATTATAATGGAAGAAAAAATATTTGCGGAGAACGTATTCATGAGGCCCGTTGCAAGTTGAGGTTGACACAAGCTGAGCTGGCTGCGAGGTTACAAGTGGCAGGAATAACCTTGGAGCGTGACAGCATTTCGCGAATAGAAATTGGAACGCGCTTTGTTGCTGATTATGAATTAAAAGAAATTGCAAAAATATTAAATGTTACTGTTGAATGGTTGCTTGGATTATAAAGTTAAAACCCACACTTTCGTGTGGGTTTTTGCGTTAAATGTATTAAAGTTTAAATTCCATACCGAGCATTTTGTATTTCGCGCCTGCCAGGGCGTTGTATGGGAGACGTTCCCAGTCGCTTTCTCCAATTATTTCTTTTATTTTTGAGATGTTTTCATCGTTATCGGTTATTCCGGGAATCATTGGTGTACGTATAAGATGGTTTTTTTTGCTTGCTTTCAGAGTTTTGAAATTCTCAAGTATCAACTCATTTGAAACGCCGGTATATTTTTTGTGGAGATTGCTATCCGCAAGCTTTATGTCCATAATTACGAAATCAAGATATGATAAAGCTTTCTCAAAAATATCGCTATTACAGAAACCGGAAGTTTCAATGCAAAGGTGGAAGCCTTTTAAGTTCTCCATAAGCTCAAACAAAAATTCAGGTTGTGCAAGTGGTTCACCACCGGAAAAAGTGAATCCGCCAAAAGAGTCTGCAAGGACTTCTGCTGACTGTATAAGCTCTTTCGCAAGAATATCTGCGGAAACAATTTTCCCTGAGATTTCAAGACAGTTGTTGGGACACCTGTGTATACATCTATCAAATGGCTGACATTTCGGATGTGAACACGAAACTTTGCAACTATTACAACCTATGCAGCTCACCTCTTTAAACATAAGCTGAGGCTTTGAAATAAGGCCTTCAGGGTTGTGACACCATATGCATCGGAGGGGGCAGCCCTTAAGAAAAACAGTGGTGCGTATGCCGGGCCCGTCATGAACCGCCATTTCTTTTATGTCAAAAATGGTGCCCGTCATACGGTATAAACCTGCCTCTTGATAACGTGGTCCTGATATTCCTTGCCAAGTTCAACAAAGTATGCGCTCCAACCCCAGATTCTCACAACCAACTGTCTGTAATTTTCGGGGTGCTTTTGAGCATCAAGGAGCTGCTCAGAGTTTACGGTGTTAAGCTGAAGCTGATGCCCACCACGGTCAATAAAGGTTTTTACCAGCTTTCCGACCTTTTCAATTCCATCATCATCACTGAAAATGCTTTTGTGGAACTCGAGGGTTAAAGGACCTCCGTTTATGGCGTCAAGAAAGTTTTGTTTTGTCATTGATGCAATAACCGAAACAGGACCTTTCACCTTTGCAAAAATACTTACTGAAAAGTTTGTTCCAAAAGGCTCGCCACGACGTCTGCCGTCAGGAGAAGCACCGATTTCGTTGGCGTGCCACAGATAATACATAGCACTGCCGGGACCTACTTTGTATATTCCGCCACGACAGTTTCGCTTTCCTTTTACAGAATTACTCATGGCATCAAGAAGTTCGGTTGAAATGGAGTCAACAAAGTCATCGTTGTTTCCGAGCTTGGGTGATTCGTAACGGAGCTTGTGCAAAAGCTCAGGTGAATTCTCAAAGTTATCGTCAACAGCACTTATAAGTTCATCTTTTGACAGAGATTTTTCTTCAAAGATGTATTTTTTAATCACTGCCAAGGAATCAGCAGCTGTGGCAATTCCTGTGCCGTGAATACCGAAATTGTTATATTTTCCGCCGGTGTAGATGTTACAATCCATCATGGCATTCATAAAGGGGGAGGGAACAAACCAAAGGTCTTTTATTCCGTCACAGATTTTGTCAATACCAAATTGAATTTCACGTTTTACACAAGCAAAAAACTCGTCATAAGTGTTGCAGTTTTTAAGGTCCTTGTGGAGAGCAGTGTCAACAACCGCAGGGAAAGAAAGCGCAGAAATGTTTGCAACATCCATACCAACATGGGGAATGATAAATTCCCAACAAGCAGCAACAGTGTAATTTGCGGCATCCTTGTGCTCATAGCCAAGTTTTTCAAGAGCCGGGATAACCACGTCATCATTTGGATACTGCGGGAAGCCAAGACCTGCTTTTGTAAGCTTTGTAGCTTCGGTATAACGTTCTGCTGGAGTAGCTTTTGAAACACGCAGATTTATTTTGGGGTCAATAAGCTTGTTGTTGTAAGATGCCTTGAGACAAAGCTCAGAAAGGAGATTGAATACGTCGTTTCCGTCTTCATCAACACCGCCAAGCATCATGCTTTGACCATTGTCACCCTGCTGAACACCAGGATAAAGGTCAGAGTCCTTGTTGAAAGAAATGAAAAAGTCCTCCAAAAGCTCAAGGGCAGAATCCTTGTCAAGGATACCTTTTTCAATGTCTGCTCTGAGATAGGGATACATATATTTGTCAAAACGACCTAAAGTTACGTGATAGTTGCCCTCGTACCAGAGAGAAAAATGGATAATTCTGAAAAGTTGGAGTGCCTCGCGGAAGGAGGTAGCACCATACTTTGGAACTCTTTCGAGAATTTCCGCAATGTCCATACGGTTTTTGTCGACAGCAACCAATCTGTAACGTTCTGTCAGGTCGAGAATGGCATCAATTGCCCTTTTTGCATATTCGTCAGAAGACTCACGCAAAGAAAGGAGACCTGATTTTAAAACCTTTTCATAATTAGGTGTAATATTTGAAATGTAACCAAGTTCGTGTATATAGTGATTTTTACGAATTTCCTGCCATTCTTCATTGGTAAAAACGTCGGGAAGATTTTTGAAAGTGCGCATAAAACAGATTTTTTCGCAATCAAGGATTTGCGGCTCTTCCATTTTGAGCATAGTTTCAAATCGTCTTGTCATACGTTCAACAGGCTCAAGACCTGATTTTTTGAATTCAGTTGCAAAATCTATATTGCATTCACGTCTGAAATCATGGTGTTTTTTTGCTGTTATAAAATCTAATAATTTTTGTGCCATAAATATAATCCCCTTTCATTTATTAAACCATTAGTTATAGAATATTTCTATTATTATAATACCATAAACTATTGACAAATTCTCGCCATATATTATATAATTATGACAAAAGGTAGCAATAATTTATCCAAAAGAGGTGAAACTAATGATTTTTCATCAGCCATTCAATTCCTTAAGCGGATATCAGTTTAATATAAACATATGGGAAGATGTAGTCTGGAACTTTCATTTTCACAAGAATTTTGAATTTATTTATGTAATGGACGGGATACTTGATTGCACTGCGACAGGGAGAAATGAGATTCTCAAATCAGGGGATTTTGCCTTTTTTTTGTCCAATGAAATACATTCAATGAAACCCCAGGACAATGCCCGTTATTTGGCATGCGTTTTTTCAGAAGAATACATAAAAACAGTTGCACCCCAGTTTAAGGGTAAGATTGGAAATACCTTCAAATTTAACTGCAGCGAGACAGTTAAGAATTTTTGTGTTGATTGTTTTACTAGTGATGAGCCGCCGTCGCTTTTGATTTTGAAAGCTTGTCTTTATGCGGTGTGCAACGAATATCTCAAGTCAGTTACTTTGGAAAACATTGACAAAACAAAAATAAGTGAAATGCGCAAGATAATAGATTTTATTGAGGATAATTATAAAAATAATATTACCATGGACGATGTTGCTGAATTTTTGGGGTATGAATATCATTATGTTTCCAGATATTTTAACAAGCTCTTCAATATGCCTTTCAGGGATTTTGTAAATCTTTACAGACTTGAGGCTGCCATGAAACTTTTCGAAGACGGTTCGAAAAAACTCTTGGAAATTGCTTATGAAAGCGGATTTCAAAGTGTTAGAAATTTCAATAATTCTTTCAAAAAGAATTTTGGTGTTTCGCCTACTGAATATAAAAGACAAAATAAATAAAACAAATCTATGTACTCAAAAATACTCGCTTATTTGAAATTAAGCGAGTATTTTTATTATAGCATATTTTCAATAAAAATGCCGTATCCACGGGTTGGGTCATTGACAAAAACATGGGTTATTGCTCCAATTAACTTTCCGTTTTGGATAATTGGGCTACCCGACATTCCCTGAACAATGCCACCGGTTTTCTCCAGTAATTTTTCATCCGTTATTTTTATTATCATATTTTTTGAAGAACTGTTGTGCTGGGGAAGAACACGAAGAATTTCAATATCAAAGGTATTTGTGGTTTTACCTTCGATGTTTGATATTATATGAGCTTTCCCCGTGGTTATTTCAGACCGCGAAGCAAGTTCAACCGCTTCGGCAGGGATTGAAAAATCGGGGGTTATTTCTCCTGAAATTCCAAATTTACTGTTCGTGGTTATTGACCCTATGTGAGGTTCATTTTCTGAAAAAATGCCTTTGAGTTCTCCGGGTGTACCTTTTTTGCTTTTTTCTACGGATATTATCGTGGAGTCCAGGATTTTTCCCTCTTCAATAGAAATAAGCTCACCGGAATCGCTATCTGTTATTCCATGACCAAGTGCTGCGAAAAAGTGGGTCTCGGGGTCATAAAAGGTGAGTGTGCCTATGCCTGATGCTGAATCCTTTACCCATGCACCAATTTTTGCTTTTCCGTCTTCTTTTGAGCTTTTGGGAGAAATGAGAACACTGATATTTCTTTTGTTTCGGACAAGAGAAATTTTTGCCTGATTTTTATCCGTGTTTTCGATTTGTGAAATCAGGTCTTCAACGCCGTTAATTTCAGCATTGTTGAAGCCCTTTATTATGTCGCCGACTTTTATTCCGGCGTCCTTTGCCGGAGACGATGCATTTCCTGTTTCGTCAGTTATTTCAGCAAGCTCTGTGACTATTACACCATCGGCTTTAAGGGTAACACCGATACTCTTTCCGCCAGGAATAACCGTTTTTTCTTCGGCTGAAACAGTTGTAAAAATACTAAAAAAGGGAATTGTGCTTTCGAATGGCAAGCTTGCGGCGAAAATAAATGAAGACAAAATCAAACAAATTATTTTTTTCTTAACACTCATTACATCACTCCCTTCTGATATAGTTTTTCACTGATGAAGGAAGAATATTATATGAAAGATATATATGTACATTAAAAAAAGACCGAAACGGCCTTTTTTTAACTGAATAACGTACAAATTAGTTGTTTTCGTTTCTGTTGTTATTGTTGTTATTCTTGTTATTTTCGTTTTTGTTGTTGTCATTGCGATTGTTCTGGTTGTTCTTGTTGTTCTGATTTTCCTTGTTTGACATGATTTTCACTCCTTTTGGAATTTAAAAATTCTTGAGAAATATCTCACAAATATTATGGGCGGTTTTGAAAATAAATATTCCGATTGTTTCAAAAAAATTTTTTTTGCATAATATAAAGGAGTGAGTGAAAAAGGAAGGAGTGAAAATCTTTTGAGAAGATTTAATCAAGGCAAAAGAAATCCCAATCCCAAATGGCCGTCGCAACAACCCGTTGTGGTAGTTCCAAAAGGTTCAAATGCACAGGCAATAGGTTATCCCGAAAAAAAGACTTATGAAATGGCGGAGGAAAGCATCCCTGTTGCAGTAATGAATTCACCAAGCCAAATGCAGCAAACAGAGGATACATATATTTCAGAAAACGAAAGAGAAGAAAGAAGAGACCCGATTATGGGAGTCCCAAGACGGGATAATCGCACATCTTTTGGCATGGGCACGGTGGAAATGCCGTCAATGGAAAAGTGTTCAGATATGGCGGTAAATAATTATCTTTGTAGTCAGATTGGTAAGTTTGTAAAGCTTGAATTTTTATTTGGCGAAAATACGCATATGGAAAAGATAGGGAAACTCATTGATGTGGGCAAGGATTTCGTTGCAATAGGTGAAAATGGTAGCAATACAGTTGTTGTGTGCGCCACAAATAAAATTAAATTTATAAATATATATAATTATTAAATTGAAAAGACAATAGGTTTTTTATATTTCCTATTGTCTTTTTTTGTTTTGAGGAGTATAATAAGTTAGAAAGAAAACAAATGAAATGTCACCAAAAGGAGAAACTTTGATGAAAAAACTTGTTGCTATATGGATGGCTAAAATCTCAGCAGTTGCAGGAAGATTGTTTGGCAAAAATTCATCTGCAGGTCCGGGGTCAATTGCCCTTAAAATCTGTCCTGACCTCATTGAAAGACTACAATCAAATATAAAAGGAAAGGTGATTGCTGTTTGCGGCACCAACGGAAAGACAACCACAAACAACCTTATTTACAGTGCCCTTGAAAACAGCGGATACAGTGTTTTGTGCAATAATCTTGGAGCAAATATGCTGAGCGGTGTTGCTACGGCATTTGCGCTTAGGTGTAACTGGCTGGGAAAATTTAATGCGGACTTTGCCTGCTTTGAGATTGATGAAGCATCAGCACCAAAAGTTTTCAAACATATAAAGCCTGACTATATTGTTATCACAAATCTTTTCAGAGACCAGCTTGACAGATACGGTGAAATTGAGCATACCGTTGAACTTATCAAAAATGCTATTGATATTGCGGAGAAGCCCGTGCTGATTTTAAATGGTGATGACCCGATTTCGGCAAGCTTTGGTATTGGATATGACAGAGCAGTATTTTATGGAATTGGTGAAGCGGTTCTTCCTCAGGATGCAGAGATAAAGGAAGGCAGATTCTGTATGGTGTGCGGCGAAGAGCAGAAATATAATTTTATCCACTATGGACAGCTTGGCGATTACTATTGTCCAAAGTGCAACAATAAGCGACCAACGATTGATTTCGAAGCAAAAAATGTGGACTTGACCGAGGGTATAAGCTTTTCAGTTTCAAATCAGGAAATAAAATTGAATTATCGTGGATTTTATAACATCTATAATATTCTTGCTGTATATTCTCTTTTGAATTCTATGAACATAAAGACGTCTTCATTTGCAGAAACATTACAGAAATACAAACCCCAGACCGGAAGAATGGAAGAATTTGATATTGGGAAAAAGGTCATTTTGAATCTTGCAAAGAATCCGGCGGGATTCAATCAGGCAATTTCAACAGTTCTTCAGGACCCCAGAAAAAAGGATATTATTTTTGCCATAAATGACAAACCAGGTGACGGATTGGATGTTTCGTGGCTTTGGGATGTGGATTTTGACAAAATCGTGCATAGTGGGCTCAATACAGTTTCTTTGTCAGGGATAAGACGCTATGACCTTGCACTTCGGTTCAAGTATGATGAAATTCCGTTTGGTACGGTTTCTGATGATATGAGGATGCTTATTGAAAACGCTCTCTGTACTGATGCGGAGGTTTGTTATATTTTGGTAAATTACACAGCTTTGTTTTCCACAAAGGATATTCTTTCGGATTTGGAAAAGCAGAAAGGGATAGGTGTGAAAAATGATTGATTACAAAATAAATATACTTCATATATATCCAGACCTGCTTAACCTTTATGGTGACAAGGGGAATATTGCCTGCCTTAAAAAACGCCTTAAGTGGCGGGGGATCGAGGCTGAAGTAACCGAATGTACTGCCAAAAACCCTGAAATTGATTTTGAAAACACGGACATAATCTTTGTTGGCGGTGGCTCTGACAGAGAAACCGAAATTGTAAGATTGGCACTCCTTGGCAAAAAAGAGGAATTTGTAAAGTTTGCAGAAAACGGCGGAACAATCGTTGCTCTTTGCGGTGGTTTTGAGCTTATTGGAAAAACCATAGAAACAAATGACGAAACAAAAGAAGGAATTCGAATTCTTGATATAACAACGAAAATTCCTCAGGATAATTCCCGTCTTATCGGAAATGTGGTGATAGATTGCGGAGAGAACATTGGCAAGGTTGTAGGCTTTGAAAATCACAATGGAAGAGTTGATATAGGCTCGCATACACCTCTTGGGAAGGTGGAAAAAGGCTTCGGGAACAATGACTCAGGCGATTTTGAGGGAGTTATCTACAAGAATGTTTTGGCATCATATCTTCATGGACCGCTTTTTCCTAAAAATCCGAAATTGTGTGATTTTGTGCTGAAAAAAGCCCTTGCTCATAAATATGAGGATTTCACCGAACTTTCTCAGCTTGACGACAAAACAGAGGATATGGCAAGAAATTTTATTCTTGATGTTTTGCTGTAAACCGACAAAGCCCCTGAAACACATGCAAAAAGGGGCTTTTTAAATTTAAATACAACATATTGTGACTTTCTGCGACAATCACCACAATATCTAATAAAAAAGTTGGAAAAAAATGTAAAAAAATACTTGACAAATTTGTAATACGTGGTTATAATCTAACTGTAATTGGAAAATTTTAGAAAAAAAGGAGTCAAAAATATGGAAAAACAGATAAGTGTTCTGATTGCAGATTCAGACAGAGAGTATGCTGAACTTTTGAGCCGCAATATTTCAGGAGATTTTAAAATTGATATTTGCGATATTGTTACAAGCGGTTATCAGGTTATAGAAAAGGTAGATATTTTGAAGCCTGATGTTGTGATTATGGATGTGGTTATGCCGAGCATTGATGGCATTGGCATTTTAGAGCGGCTCAAAAATAAAAAGCAGGAGTTCGAAAATTTTAAAATGCCAAAAATCATTGTTCTTTCAACATTTAAGCAGGACAAGATTGCTCAGGATTGTATTAACCTTGGTGCAAGCTATTATATGGTGAAGCCGATAAATTTTGAAAGCATACGAAATACAATCAGACGTCTTTGTGACGGTATTGATGAGAAAAAGGGAAGTGTTACTTTTGCGAAACGTTTTGCTGTGGGAGAGCATATGGACGTTGAAACAATGGTTACTGAAATCATTCACGAAATCGGCATTCCTGCTCACATAAAAGGATATCAGTATTTGCGTCATGCGATTATGCTTGTTATTGACAATCTTGATGTAATAAACTCTATCACAAAAACTCTTTATCCCACAGTTGCCCAGACTTTCCGCACAACTCCAAGCCGCGTTGAAAGAGCAATACGTCACGCTATTGAAGTTGCATGGGACAGAGGTGACACTGAAGTTCTTGACTCCATATTTGGTTATACAATTGCTACATCAAAAGGGAAACCTACGAATTCCGAGTTTATCGCAATGATTGCCGATAAATTGAGACTTAAAATTAAAAATGCAAGCTAAAAAGTTTAAAACCGGGTGAAAAATTCATCCGGTTTTTTATTTTTGGGTATTGACTTTAATGATTTAGTGTGCTAAACTATTAAAGTAAAAATAAATACATAACAAAAGGAGAGTATTTAAAATGAAAAACTTAAGAACAATTTTAACACTTATGATGGTTGCAGCATTAACGCTCAGCCTTGTTGCTTGTGGTGGAAACGACATTGCTGTTGACTATTCACAGTCTGTTGACGGCGCACTCATTGTAGCAGAAGCAGGTTCAGCAGGCGAAGAGCTTGCAACAGGTGATGAATTCTTCAAAAATGCAGAGTTCACAGCGGTAGATTCAATGGCTACAGCGCTTCTCGACGTTAAGTCAGGCACATCTGATATTGCTATTGTTGACTATGTTACATCAATCGGTTCAATCGGTGAGGGTACAGACTTTGTTGATTTGGCTGTTGTTGAGGGAAAAGATTTCAATCCCGAAGAATATGGCATCGCATTCAGAAAAGGTAGTGACATTACACCTGCTGTAAATGCTGCAATTGCTGAACTCGCTGCTGAGGGCAAGATGGATGAAATCGCAGATGCTTACAAGCTTGGCGACCTCATCATTAAAGACGGTGCGGCTTTCAATGATGAAATCGTTGCGGGTGACCTTGCTTATGTGAAAGAAAAGGGTGAACTCATCGTTGGTATCACACTTTTTGCTCCTATGAACTATTATGATGGCGAAGAGCTTATCGGTTTTGAAACAGAGTTTGCAAAGGCTGTATGTGAAAAGCTTGGTGTTGAAGCAAAGTTTGTTGAAATCAACTGGAACTCAAAAGAAATTGAGCTTAACGCAAAGAATATTGACTGTATCTGGAATGGTATGACAATCACAGACGAACGTCTTGAGAATATGAGCATTTCTGCTCCTTATATGCAGAACAAACAGGTAATGGTTTCAAAAGCAAAATAATTAAATTTACAGAAAGTACGGTTGAACGATGGATAGATTTCAGGAAATTATAGCAGCATTGTTTGAAGGCTTTGGCGTAAACTTTCTGCTGTTTGCGGTAACACTTATAGTAGCAATCCCCCTTGGACTTATTATAGCTCTTGGGACGATGTCGAGTTTTAAACCGCTTAAATACATAATGAAAACTTTTGTCTGGATAATACGCGGTACACCCTTGATGCTTCAGCTTTTTGTGGTGTTTTATGCGCCGGGACTTCTTTGGGGAATTCCTATGCGTGACCGCCTGATGGCGGCATTCATCGCATTTTCTATTAACTATGCGGCATATTTTTCTGAAATATATCGTGGAGGAATTGAAAGTATTCCAAAGGGTCAGTATGAAGCAGGCCAGGTCCTTGCTATGTCCAAAACTCAGGTGTTTTTTAAGGTTGTACTTTTTCAGGTGGTAAAAAGAATAGTTCCGCCTATGGGAAACGAAATAATCACCCTTGTAAAAGATACAGCACTTGCGCGTGTTATTGGTGTTGTTGAAATTCTGATGTTTGCTGAACGTTTTTCAAAGCAGGGTCTCATATGGCCGCTTTTCTCAACGGCGCTTTATTTCCTTGCGTTCAACGGTGTTCTCACATTGCTTCTTGGCTATGTGGAAAAGAAACTGGATTATTATAAAGGATAGGAGGGGATTGGTATGTCTGTAATTTCTGCTAAAAATGTTATGAAAAGCTTTGGAAAGCTTGATGTCTTAAAAGATGTGAGTATGGAAATTCAGGAAGGCGAAGTTGTGGCACTTATCGGTCCCTCCGGTTCAGGAAAAAGCACTTTTTTGAGGTCCCTCATCCATCTTGAAACAGTGGATGGAGGTACAATTTCCATTGATGGTGAAACAGTTGTAGAGAACGGTGTTTACCAAAAGAGTAATGCATTTCAAAAGCTTGGAATGGTTTTTCAGAATTTCAATCTGTTCCCTCACAAATCAGTGCTTGAAAACATAACTCTTGCGCCGATGCTTGTTAACAACGAATCGCGTGAAGAAGCTGAAAAGCACGCTGTTTCGCTTTTGGAGCAGGTAGGACTTTCCGATAAAATTGATGCATATCCTTATCAACTTTCAGGAGGTCAACAGCAGCGTGTGGCAATAGCAAGAGCTCTTGCTATGAATCCAAAGGTTATGCTTTTTGATGAGCCGACCTCCGCTCTTGACCCTGAACTTACAGGCGAAATCCTCAAGGTTATCCGTGACCTTGCTGCAAGGGATATGACTATGGTTATTGTTACTCACGAAATTGAATTTGCAAAAAACGTTGCCGACCGTGTTGTTTTTATGGCGGGAGGATATATTGTTGAAGAGGGAAAAGCGGAAGATGTTATAGATAACCCGCAGAATGAACGTACACAAGCATTCCTCAAGGGGTTTAAAAGGTAAGGTGAAAGTTATGAATGATGTTTCAAACAAAGAGATAGAATATCTTTATAAATCTATACTAAACCTTGAAAGCATTGAAGAATGTAAAGCGTTCTTTGAAGATATTTGCACCATAAATGAACTTAATTCTATTTCCCAACGTATGACCGTTGCGAAACTTTTAAGCAGTGGTATGACTTTCAATGAGATTGTGGAGAAGACCGGTGCTTCAAGTGCCACAATTTCACGCGTAAACAAGGCACTGAACTATGGAAAAGGTTATAAAACCGTTCTTAAAAAGGAGCAGACAAAATAATGTCAGCAAAAGTAAATAATGTTTTGCCAGGCTCGCTTGCCCAAAGACACGGCATCAAGTCCGGAGATGAAATTATTTCAATCAACGGCAAGAAGATACATGATTATCTCGATTATATGTTTCTGTCTGCCGGTGAAAAACTGAATATTGACCTTAAAGACCGAAGTATAGTTATCGAAAACGAAGATTTTGAGCCTTTGGGAATTGAATTTGAGACGCTGCTCATTGATGAGCCGCGTTCTTGTCATAACAAATGTATTTTTTGCTTTATTGACCAGCTACCACAGGATATGCGTGAAAGCTGTTATTTCAAGGATGACGACTATCGCCTTTCGTTTTTGCAGGGGAATTATGTGACCCTTACAAATATGAAGGACAGCGACCTTGACCGCATAATTGAATATTCAATTCCGCGCATAAATGTTTCTGTGCATACCACAAATCCTGAGCTCAGGGTTAAAATGCTCAGTAATAAAAATGCGGGAAAGCTTATGGAGCAGCTGAGGCGATTCAAAGACGGCGGGCTCATGATAAATTGTCAGGTGGTGCTTTGCCGCGGTGTTAATGACAAAGAGGAGCTTGACAGAACTATCTCGGACCTTTATGAGCTTGGTGATTCAATAGAAAGCTTGTCGATTGTTCCTGTTGGAATTTCGGCACACAGGGAGGGGCTTACCAATCTTGTGCCTTTTGACAAAGAAAGTTCCCTTGAGGTTATAAATCAGGTCACTGAGTGGCAGAAAAAATTCAAAAAAGAACGCAACACAAACTTTGTATATCTTTCCGATGAATTTTATATAATGGCAGAGCGTGAAATTCCAGAGGCAGAAGAATATGACGGATTTCCTCAGATTGAAAACGGAGTAGGACTTTGTGCATCACTCAAAGCTGAATTCTTTGATGCTCTCAATTTCAAGAAAAAAATGCGTGTAAAGAGTGAAAAAACGCTGGTTACCGGATATCTCGCTTTTGATTTTATAAAAAGCCTTGTTGATGAACTTGAAACAGAAAAAATCCACGTTGAAAAAATAAAAAACAATTTTTTTGGAGAAAAAATTACCGTCAGCGGACTTGTGACAGGTGGGGACATTATAAACCAGCTAAAAGGAAAAGTTTTGGGGAAATATCTTCTCATACCGGTTTCTATGCTCAGGCACTACGAAGAGGTCTTTCTTGATGATACCACAATTTCGGATGTTGAAAGAGAACTCCGTGTCAAAGTAAGAATTGTCGGAAATGATGGTTTTGAACTTCTTGATGAATTGCTTAAATAGAAAATAACCACCCATATGGGTGGTTTTCGTTATACAATGAAAAAGCAGAACGAAAAAATTCGCTCTGTTTTTTACTTTTATAAAAAGTTTTTGGCGGCAAAAGCTGCACCGATTATGCCGGCATCGTTATAAAGTGTAGCGGGTTCAATTTTTACCGGTTCTAAGAATTGGTTATAATCATATTTTCTAACATATTCAATTATCGGGTCAATGAGATATGCACCTTCTTTGCTGATGCCACCGCCAATAACAATCTTGTTAGGCTGGAATATATTTACAATTCCCACAAGACCACCGGCAACATATTCTATGTATTTGTCTACAACCTCCAGGGCAACTTTATCACCTTGTTTTGCAGCGTCAAAAGCTGTTCTGCCGTTTATGACACTCCGTTCACGCACAAGAGTGTTCATAAAGCTTTCCGGATGTTCGCTGATAGCAGTTTTTGTTTGATTTATTAAGGCAGTTACTGAAGCATAGGCCTCCCAACAGCCTTTTTGACCGCAGCTACACCTAACACCTCCAAGCACAAGCGGTGTGTGACCGATTTCTGCCCCGACACCATTGCTGCCTTTGAATATTTTTCCGCCAACGATGATTCCACCGCCGATGCCTGTGCCTAAAGTCACGGCAATAAAAATATCTGAATCATCGCCGTTTACCACATATTCACCATAGGCCGCTGCGTTTGCATCATTTTCTAGATAAACGGGCACGTCAAAATGTTTTTTAAATCTATCACAAATCGGGTAGTTTGAAAATGGTACATTTTCAGTAAAAACAATGGCACCCTTTTCATTGTCAATAGCGCCAGGGCAACCGATGCCAATGGCTTTTACAGCATCTTTTGAAATGCTTGCGCTTTCGACCACCTTTTCAGCAAGCGTAATCATATCATCTATAATTTCATCAGCAGTTCTTTGAGCAAGAGTAGGGGTTGAATCCTGCACAACAATCTTTCCGTTTTCATCAACCAAACCAATGGCGATATTTGTACCGCCAAGATCAATACCTAAATACAAAAAAATCACCCTTTCTGTCTGTGAAAATTATATCACAAATTCGCTTTATTGTAAATATAAAAATAAGTTTTTGCATATTTTTATTAGGTGAGGTCAAAATAAAGAGAAAGGGAGGAAGATATATGTTTAAAGGAAAAATAACAATAATTGGTGCTGGAGCTGTTGGCTCAACAACGGCATATACATTGATGCTCAGCGGTCTTGTATCTGAGATTGTATTGATAGATATAAATAGAGGCAAAGCAGAAGGTGATGCTCTTGATATGAATCATGGAATCAGTTTTGTAAGTCCTGTGAAAATTATTGCAGGTGATTATCAGGATATAAAGGGTTCTGATATGGTGATAATAACAGCAGGTGCCAGTCAGGAGCCGGGGGAAAAAAGAACGGATTTACTAAAAAGAAATGCAAAAATTATGGAAAGCATTGTTGAAAACGTGCTCAAATATTGCCACGATGACACAATTTTGATGATGGTAACAAATCCGGTTGACATTCTGACCTATGTAACATATAAAATTTCAGGGTTCTCACGCAACCATATCATAGGTTCAGGGACGGTGCTTGATACAGCAAGACTCAAGTATCTACTCGGTGAATATACAAATGTGGATGTAAGAAACGTTCACACTTATATAATTGGCGAGCACGGAGATTCTGAGGTTGCGGCATGGAGTACAACATCGGTTGCAGGAATGGATATAAACAAGTTTTGTCAGTTCAGTGGTGTATGTGACGCAGAGCCTTTGACAAACAAGCATTTTCACGAAACGGTGAAAAATTCAGCCTATGAGATAATTGAAAAAAAGGGTGCTACGTATTATGCAATAGCACTTTCGGTTAAACGAATTGTTGAGAGTATAATCGGTAATGAAAAGTCAATTTTGACGGTTTCAAGCTTGCTTGACGGCGAATATGGAATTTCAGATATGTGTCTTGCTGTCCCCACAATCGTGTCAAGCGAAGGTGCGGAAAAAGTTCTTGAAATTGATTTTGATGAAAAGGAAATAGAGGATTTGAGAAAATCTGCTGATAAATTAAAAAATTTAGCAAGAGAAATTGGATATTAAAAAACAGCCCCAAACATTTGGGGCTGTTTTATTTACCATAATATAATTATGTGAATTAAAATTTTATCTCTAAGCGAAACAGTTTACATAATATTATTATTGTAATTTTAATTATTTTTTTTCTTGGTAACAGAAGAGAGGGGGTTGGCAGCAACAGCCTCCTGAAGCTGTTCGTTGCTTAGATGAGTATAGATTTCAGTGGTTGAAAGCTGTTCGTGTCCCAGAATTTCCTGAAGAGCGCGGATATCAACACCTGCCTGATACATAAGAGTTGCAGCTGTGTGGCGCAGCTTGTGTGTAGTGTATTTGTGAGGGTCAAGACCGAGTTTTTTGACATTCATTTCAACAAGATGCTGAACAGTACGGCGGCTTATGCGTTTGCCGCGTGAGGATAAAAACAAAGCGTTTCTGTCGGATGCAGTTGGCATTTGGGTATTTCTGGCAGCCATATAGTCATTGATTGCGGATATGCAGGCGTTATTAAGATAAATTGTGCGTTCTTTGTTGCCTTTTCCAACAACAGTGAGTTTATCACCACGTATATCTGTGATATTTATGCCAACAAGCTCAGCAAGACGCATCCCGCAATTAAGAAACAACGTTATTATGCAATAATCTCTTGCGGCGTTTTTTCCGTTGATTTCAGAAAGCAATGAAAGACTGTCCTCCAAAGAAAAATAAACAGGAAGTCTTTTGCGCAGTTTTATGGTTTCAAGCTCTGCAGTGGGATTTTCCGCTAAAAAACCCGATTTGTAAAGATATTTAAAATATGAACGTATGGATGCAATTTTTCGCGCTCTTGATGATGAAGAATTGCCACGGTCACGATTTAGAAAATTCATATATTCATATATAAGATTGAGGTCAACTTTTTTTATGATAGATAAATCAATATCCAAAACATCAATGGAATCAAAATCGCAATCAGAGGAAAAGTTTATAAATTTTATTTTTAAAAATCTGTAGAAAGCACGAAGGTCATAATAATAACTTTGAGCAGTTCTCTGAGACTTTCCCTGAATGTTCTCGATATACATAAGAAACGAAATAAGCGGCTCAGGGACATCTGTAAAGTATTTCATTAATTTTTCCCTCCTCTTTATTGCACATAATTTTTATTATGTGCAATTGTATATATTTGAATTATAACATATATTCCCCTGCTTTGCAATACATTTTTGAAAAAATTTCTATATTTCACAAAGCTCACAGCCGTTGCACAAAGAGAATCTTTCTTTAAATAGTTCTTTGACGGTGTTCATAATTGTCAAGTTTTCAATTTTGTATTTATTGTGCCAAATAATTCGTTTTGGTGCTAAAGTTATCAGAATGCTTATCAGAATATCTTCCCTTGTGAGAAAATTTTCTATAAGATTTATCTCATCGCTTTTTTCTATATCAACAGCTATATTGTTCTTTTTGAAGTCATAAAAATAGAATTTTCCGTCAAAATCATGCTTTATATGCAATAAATCAATCATAGGTGCTTTTTCATAAATGTACTGGGAAAGCAACTCAAGGAATTCTTCATATTCCTGTTCAATATAAAATTCCTCTACTGAATCATACAGAGCACCCAAAATCTCTTCTCTGTATTCAAAAAGCCTGAATTTCAGAAAACCATCAATAATCAGTGAATTTTCTGTTTTAAAATATGTTGTTAAATTTTTAACAACATATTTTTTATAATAATTATTCTTGAGTACCGTCATTTTTTTTGCAGCACTTTCAAGGATACGGTCTTTATAAGCTTCGATTTGTGAAAAATACATAGTGAGCATCTTTTGAGAAAGATTTTCTATATAAACATCAACTATCCAGTTGCCGATTATTTCGGATAGCTTGGTTGCAGGCAATCCTTTATCACCTTTTATAGTCAAAAAATATCTGTTATTTTTATTATCAGATATTTTTTGAGTCAAAATATAATCAATTTCGGTGCTTTCAACAGCCATTATAATATTTCTTTTTATTTCGTCAATGTCCGAATCACACACTATACTCAAAGAGTCCATAAAATGGGTCTTCCTCCTTTTTTTGAGGCAAAATCAATAAGGAAAATCTTTGAAATATACAATGCTGCCAAGGTCAAGAAGGTTATCGTGTGACAAGGATACAAATTCAACGCCTTTTTCTTTCAAAAAGGTTTTGATAGAATTTGCATAACTGAGAGTGTCAATATTTCCGCAAAATCCAAGAATTTTTGGCGCAACAAATCCTGATGCACCGCCTATAAATCCGTAAGGAAATTCTGACAAAGATATTTCGCCTGCAGGGACTTTCAATACATCAATTCCTTTTGAAATGAGCGCTTTTGAGAGTCCCTCATCCTCTGTTATGACAGAATTTTCATTAACAATGCATAGGTTGCACTTTGTATATCCTTGTTTCACGTCGCAAAATTCATATTCAGAATCTGCATAAAGCCTTTTGATTACAGCATCGGTATAAGAAAGATTTCCTATTATTCTTTTACCCAAAGATGCTACATTATATGCAATATCAAAAGGATATGTGCCCTCAACTTCTCTACTTCCTTTAATCAGGTTTATATGGCTTGGAAGTGTTTTTTTGTAATATTCAAACACACATGGTGCCGCAACAGCAATGCTGTCTGACAGAAAATGAATCTGCATATCAGGATGAGTGTTAACCGGTGAATAAAGTTTGTCAATGCTTGCTGAAAAATAGTATTTTATCTCAAGCTTCTCAAGGGTTTCAATAATGTTGACAGGTGCATTTTTATCAATAATAACAGACATAAAAATTATCCTTTTTTAAAATATTCGTATACATTTTTGGCAATATTTGATGGAACAACCTGAGAAAGTTCTTCAAACGTTGATTCCTTGATTTTTTTAATACTGCCAAAGGCTTTGAGAAGCTTTGTTCTGTTAGCAGGACCTACTCCACTTATTTCTTCAAGACCAAAGCTGAGTGTGTCCCTTTGATGTTTTCGACGGCAGGCAGTTATCACAAATCGATGAACCTCGTCCTGAATACCGGAGAAAAAACGAAACAGTTCACTTCGTTTTTCAATATAAAATTCATTAAATTCATCAGTAATCCCACGAGTTCTGTGTGTTTTGTCCTTAACAAGCCCAAAAACAGGTATTTCTTCGCCCAAAGTATCGAGCATTTTCTTTACGGCACTGACATGACCTTTCCCACCGTCAAGCAAAATAAGGTCAGGGAGCGGCAAAAACTTAGCTTTTTCAGGTGATAATTTTCCATCGTTTATTAAATCTTCTTCTCTATACGCTTCGTTTATCCTGCGAAAAATAACTTCACACATGCTGTCATAGTCGTTTGCGCCAATCACAGTCTTTATATTGAATTTTCGGTATAGGCTCTTTTTGGGTACAGCATTTACATAAACAATTTCAGCACCTACTGAAGATGCACCTGAAAAGTTGGATATATCATAAGATTCAATCCTGAAAGGCGTTTTTGAAAGGTTTAAAAGCCTGGTAACATCCGATAAAATTCGATTTTGCTTTTCTTTTCCTTTCGCCTCTTCTGATTTAAACTTGTATAGTGATTCCTTTGCATTGGAAATAACCATCTGCATAATCTGGGCTTTTTTGCCACGTTTGGGAATGTTGAAAATTACCTTATACCCAGCGTTCTCCGAAAGCCACAGCTCAACAGTTTCTTTATCATCAAAATCCTCTGATATTAAAATCTCGGGTGGTATATTTGTTGATGTGAAGTAAAATTGCTTTACAAACTGCTCTACAAGCTCGTTTGCTCCCAACAGTTCGTCTTTAAATGTAAAGTGTTCAGCCTTTACAGCGTTTCCGTTCCTGTAATAAAAAACCTGGATGCAAAAATCGTTTCCTTCTTTGTAGACACCGATAAAGTCCATATCGTTGTCGTTTGCAGAGGATACTTTCTGTGTCTCCTTTAAAACATTTATGCTTTGGAGCTTATCACGAAGAACCGCTGCCTTTTCGAAATCCAGATTTTCTGAGGCCTTTAACATATCATCTCTAATTTTTTTCTCAAGAATGTCATATTTGCTACTAAGAATATCTGATGCCTCATTTATAGATTTTTTATATTCTTCGGCTGAAGTTTTTCCCGCACAAGGGGCACTGCACTCTCCTATGCGAAAATACAGGCAAGGTCGATGGTTTTGGTCATCTATGTTCTTTTTGCAACTACGTATTTTAAACGCTTTACGTACCTCTTCCACTGCTTTTTTCAGGTTTGATGCTGTCATATATGGTCCAAAATAAAGTGAACCGTCTTTTTTTACCTCACGGGTAATAAAAATACGGGGAAATTTCTCTCCAGCGGTTATTTTTATATATGGATATTGCTTGTCATCTTTTAGTAGAATATTGTACTTGGGTCTGTGTTTTTTTATAAGGTTGCATTCAAGTGCCAAAGCTTCTGCCTCAGAATCGGTGATTATATAGTCAAAATCGGCTATGCTATTGACCATTGCCACGGTCTTTGGAGAATGGCTTGAAAGATTTGCAAAATATTGACTTACGCGGTTTTTTAGAGTTTTGCTCTTTCCCACATAAATTACCTTTCCGGCTGAGTTTTTCATAATATAAACTCCAGGACAAAGAGGCAAAGAAGAAAGCTTCTTTTTTATATCCATAAATTTCACCGTCCTTTCAAAAAAATCCCTATATATCACAAAAAGCCTTACACAAAGTAAGGCATTTTCTGTAAAAACAATATTTATTTAAGCAAAGTCAGAGGACACAAGAGCAACCAAGTCATTCACCGCTTGTTCTTCATCTGAGCCATCAGCCATAATAGTGATGCTGACTCCTTTGGTAACACCAAGAGACAAAACACCAAGAAGGCTCTTTGCGTTGACTTTCTTTTCGTCCTTTTCAATCCAGATGCTTGACTTATATTCGTTTGCTTTCTGTATAAAAAATGTAGCAGGTCTTGCATGAAGTCCCACATGATTCTGGATAACAACTTCTTTTAAAAACATAAAAACGCTCCTTTAATCATTTCCAATCGAAAAACCTCGATAGTATAAGAATACTAAAAATTTTGTTATAAGTCAACACTTTTTTTCCGTTTTGTTAATTTTTTTTGAATTTTTTGTGTAAAGTTAATCGTTTTTTATTCCTTTTTTACAAGATTGATTAGGCTTTCCATATCGCATGGGAAGGGAACATTGAAAACCATTGTCTTTTTGGTTGCTGGATGTATGAACTTGGTATATCCTGCATGAAGCGCCTGCCTGTCAATAAAGGCTTTTTCGTTATCACCATCACCATACAGCCAATCTCCGAATAAAGGATGTCCTATATGTGAAAAGTGCACTCTTATCTGGTGGGTTCGTCCGGTTTCTAAATTTATATTCACCACCGAAAAGTTTTTACCGGACGAGAGAATGCAATAGTTGGTTTTTGCGTATTTACCATCCTCCGCCACTGTTCTTTTTATTATGCCCGAACTGTCCCTTTTTATAGGCAATTCAATACTTCCGCTTTCTTCCTGTAGCTTTCCATGGACGATTGCTGTATATCCCCGTTTAAAAGTTTTTGCCTTAAGTTGAGCCGAAAGCACTCCGTGAGCAAATCTGTTTTTGGCTATTATGCAAATACCAGATGTATCCTTGTCCAATCTATTCACTATGTGATAATTGTGGTATTCCCTGCGCGCCGCCCAATGATGCATAACCGCATTGGCAAGGGTTGTATCGCGGTTTCCAAGGCATGGATGAACCTCCATATTACCTGGCTTTGAAACAACAAGCAAAAACTCGTCCTCGTAAAGTATTTCAAGTTTTTTTGACCAGGGTTTAATTTCACCTATTCCATCATTATCTTCGGATACATCTGCTAAAATTACATCGTTTTTTTTGCACTGGTCAACACTTCGGCAAGTCTCACCATTCAGAAAAAGCTTTTTATTCATTTTCAGATAAACCATAAGCTTTGAGGAAATTCCAAATTCTCTTTTGAGAATACGTTCAACAGTTTTTCCTTCATCGTTTTGGGTGGCTTTATATTCCAACATTAACGGCATTTAATCAACTTCTTCCAAATAATCTGCGAGTTCCTTTATTGTTTCAACAAAAAAGTCGGGATTGTATTCCAGAATTTTTTCGTGGTCAGTAAGTGTGTATTTTACACCGCAAAGACGGCAGTTTGCATTTTTTGCAGCCTCCATATCAAAAATACTGTCACCGACGTAAATGGTTTCTTCAGGGAGTACACCAAGCCTTTCGCATCCTAAGATAAGTGGTTCGGGGTCGGGTTTTCCGCGCTTTGTATCTTCGAGGGTTATTACTGTTTTAAAAAACTCCGAAATTCCAATTAGGTCAAGACCGCGTTTCACCAATGGTAAGCGTTTCGAGGTGACAATTCCCATTTTATAGCCCTTTTCTTTAATTTCTACAAGTCCCTCATATACGCCGTCAAAGGATTTCGCAATACTGTCATGACGACTTTCGTTAAATTCACGGTAAACCCGATAAAGCATCTCGCCGGGCTCACCGTATTCAAGAAGTGAGCCACGAAGCGGTCTGCCGTATAATTTTAAAATTTCTTCATCATCAATTTCACGGTTTAGAACCTTGCGAAATGCCTCTCTGTAAGACATAAAAATAAGCTCGTTGGTGTCGATTAAGGTTCCGTCAAAATCAAATAAAACTGCTTTTATCATTGGTTTTCCTCGTTTATATTTTTATTGTTATATGATACTTTTTAAGCCAGTATTCAAGTTGAATAATATACGCATAAAGCTGTGGTGTTGCCATAAGCTGTCCAAACCATGGCTTTCCATAGTCAGACGGCGTACCCATAAGGTCCACAATGAACTTTTCGTTTACGATGCCATGTATAGGTGAATTTTTATCGCTAAAAATTCCTCGAACTATATCTTTGACAACTTCCTCATATTCTGGGTTATGTGTCTTTGGAAACGGGCTTTTTTTGCGCCACAACACTTCCTCAGGCAAAAGTCCGTCAAACACAGTTCTCAAAAGACCCTTTTCTCTTCCTTTGTATGCCTTGAACTCCCAAGGAATGTTCCATACATACTCTACAAGCTTGTAATTGCAAAAGGGCATTCTTATTTCAAGTCCGTTGTTCATCCCTATACGTTCACTTCGTGCACCAAGTGTATACATAAACCAATTAAGGTTTAGGAAAGCAATTTCACGTCTGCGTTTTTCTTCGGGAGAATCCGAGGCGCAAACCGGAGTTTCTTTTATGCTCATTAGATACTTTTCCTGTATATACTCTGAAATTTCATCACGGGTGAAAATGTCAGGTGACACAAGGTTTTGTCTGAGCTCAATATTCTTTGCCCATGGGAATATATCGGCATCAAAATCTTCTTTTCTGTGAAACCACGGATAACCGCCAAAAACTTCGTCAGCACATTCACCTGAAACTGCGCCCGAAAAGTCTTTGCCCATCTCTTTACAAAGAAAATACAGCGAAGAGTCCACATCCGCCATACCGGGCAAATCCCGTGCATCAACAGCATCCGTAAGATGCTTCACAAGGTCGAGGGTGTCAACTGTTATGATGTGATGATTTGTATTACATTCTTCCTTTACCAAATCAATAAAGTAATCATCCGAAGCGGGCTGGTATTCAGTGGGGGTGAAAAATTCATCATTGTGGTTATATTTAAGAGAAAATGTATCAATCCTTCTTCCCAAAGTTTTTGATGCAAAGGCAACAATGGCACTGGAATCCACTCCTCCCGATAGGAAAAATGCCATTTTTCTGCCTTTGTTCGATATTTGAGAGCTAATGGCATCAAATGTAAGGTTACGGGTATTTTCAAGACATTCATCAAAACTTTCCGAGAAGGTCTTTGATTCAAGTTGCCAATATTTGTGAGTAACAAAACCGTCTCTTGAAAATAATGCAAAATGTGCAGGTTTTATTTCGCTTATTCCTTTGAAAGTTCCACAGCCTTGAGTTTGTGCTGGACCAAGCCCCAAAACCTCACAAAGACCTGTTTTGTCAATAACAGCATCAACATTTGGATGAGAAAGAACCCCTTTGATTTGAGATGCGAAAATCAAGCAGTCGTTTTTGATGGTAAAATAAAGAGGTTTTATGCCAAATCTATCACGGGCAAGAAAAAGTTCGTTTGTTTTTGAATTCCATATTGAAAACGCAAAAATGCCGTCAAGACGAGTGAGACAGCCTGCTCCCCATCTCAAAAACGAGTGCAGAACCAATTCGTGGTCATTCATAGCCTCGGTATCATAATACTTTTTGCTGAGCTCACTTTTAAGCTCGTCGCTGTTATAAATAAGTCCGTCAAAACAAATTACATACTCCACCCCGTCTTTTTTTAGGGAACAGGGGATTTGTTTTTCGTCATTATTACAAAAAACTGATGATGCACATCCAAAAACAGCCAATTTTGAATTCTTTATTTTGAATGCACTTCTTCCTCTTGCCTGCATCGCTTCGGTCATAAGATTTATATTGCCAAGTTCAAGGTCAAGGCATCTGGTTGGGCTTACAATTCCCGCAATTCCTGACAAAAAAATCGCCTCCTGAAATATTTCTGTAAATAGTATATGCAATATTTCAGGAGATGTGAAATTTTTTAATAAAATGTAGCAACCGGGTCGGCGGGTTCGCCGGTTAATGAATAATCTTTGAGATAAAGAACCGGGCCTTTGCCACGGTAGAGCGTGTGCTTTTCGACCCTTATTTCTGCGGTGAGAATAACCCAGTCACCGTTTTTCATCATATTCCCTCTGTTTGTACCAAGAATGCCTTTAAACGAAATATCATCAACACAGCAGGTCATAACAGGGCGTCCTATAACAAAACAATCGGCAGGCATACGCTTGTCAATGGTGAGTATACCAGTAAACTTGACAGTTTTTTTGTGGTATTCATCCATTTCTTCAATCAAATCACGATACCATATTGCATAATCGTTTATTCCTATTTCAATGGTGTCGGCATCAATATCAAATGGCAACGGGTCTTCAATTTCGTCAGGTTCAATTTCCCCGTTTTCATATTCATAAAGGATGTCGCATTTGCGGCTAATGCCTCTGACAATTTTGTGAAGTTCATTTTTGTCCACATCACTTTTGCATCTGTTGAATACCACGAGCTCGGGGTTTTGAAGTTTGTCCACCACAAGATTTCGCATATTCAAGTTGTATGCGAGAAAAACATTTGAGTCAACAAAAGTAATTTCCTGATACAAAACCCAATTGTCAGGCATATTTGAATATAAATCACCAAGCTCCCACATTCCGTTATACTCAATAACAACACGGCTTGCCTTGTGCTTTTTGCAAAGCTCAGAGAGATTTTTTGTATCAAGCTGTGTCGGCTCGTCAATAACCTCCACAAAAACCTGTTTTTTATTTAACGCGTCAATATCAAATTCCGCTTCCCCCTCTTCGCAAAGCAAAAGAAGTGTTCTTTCGCCATTTACAAACCTTGGGTCATTCATGGTTTCACGGATAAATGTGGATTTTCCGGAATCGAGAAATCCCGTAAACAAATATACTGCTATATCCAATTCAAAATCAACCTTTCAAAATTATTTCTTTTCACTTGCAGAAAACAATTTTTCAACTGCTTCCTTGTTAAGCTTTGAGCCAATAACACATATGCGACCAATAATTTCAGCTGTACCAAAACGCACATCAGATTCGCCCGGTACATAGTCAAAGTGTATCCATTTTCCATTATTTTCGGCAACAATGCCCTTGGCACGGAGTACCATACCAAATTTTTCTTCATTTCCAAGCTCAGATAGTGCATTTTTTATTTCTTCAATGGTATATTTTGAGGTGGTTTCAGCACCCCAGCTTGCGAATACCTCATCAGCGTGATGATGGTGATGAGCGTGCTCGTGATGATGTTCATGGTGGTCATGCCCACAGCAACACTCTTCATGGTGGTGTTCGTGTTTGTGATGATGCCCGTGTTTATGTTCACAATGTTCATGAGGTTCACAGTCACAGTGTTCATCATGATGGTGGTGATGTTCGTGATGTTCACAATCACAGTCTTCGTGATGGTGTTCGTGGTGTTCGTGATGCTCGTGTCCGCATTTACAGTGCTCATCGTGATGATGGTGATGATGTCCTCCGCATTCAGGACATACGTCCTGCTCTTCTTTAAGGGCTGTGAGCTCTGCTTCAAGGGTGTTATTTCCCTCCATTGTTTTTAGAATTATCATTCCATCGAGCTCTTCCCAGGGTGTTGAAATAATTGCAGCCTTGCCGTTTTTTTCACGGATAAGTCCTATACAATTTTCGATTTTCTCATTATCAAGACCAATTGTGTGGCTGAGAATAATTGCACCTGCATTTTCAATCTGGTCATTATAGAACTCGCCAAAGTTTTTCATATAAACCTTGCATTTTTTCGCATCAACAACGGCGGTAAAGCTGTTAAGAATAATTTTTTCGCTATCAGTATTTTTAACAGCTTTGATAACGTCACTGAGCTTTCCTACGCCTGATGGTTCAATAAGAATTCTGTCAGGATTAAATTCATCAATTACCTTTTTAAGAGCCTCGCTGAAATCTCCCACAAGACTGCAACAAATACATCCGGAATTCATCTCGGTGATTTCAACACCGGCATTCTTTAAAAATCCGCTATCTATACCTATCTCACCAAATTCATTTTCAATAAGAACAACCTTTTCGCCCTTATAGGCTTCGTCAAGAAGTTTTTTTATGAGTGTGGTTTTTCCTGCTCCCAAAAAGCCTGAAAAAATGTCGATTTTTGTCATACCAGAATCAGTCCTCTTTTCTTTTGATTTGTTATTTAATATTATCAAATTTACGTAATTTTGTCAACAAACAAGGATCGCAAGAGGTAGCCTGCGATCCTTGACTTTATATTTAATTGTTTACTGTTATAACTCTTATCAGTCCGCCTGCAGAAACAGATGCGTCCGAATAAAGATTTACAGTTTTGCCCTTAAGCTCCCCGATATCAAACACAGACATTGATGTATAGCCCGAATATCCTTTTTTTAGAATCTGAACATCATCACCTATTCTGTAAATATCATCCCCTACTTTAACACGGGTAGCATCTATTGCCTTAACAGAAGCTCCCACCGATACAGCTACAAGCTTTTTAAGTGATACCAGCGAGTTTCCGGAGAGTATAAGTGCAACCGGTGTTCCGCTACTTATTGAATTGTAGAAACTTGCCTGATAAGTTTTTGTTTGCCCCTGTGAATAAACCGTATATGAGGCATTTGAGCTTGTGTTAGAAACGTTACCACTCATATTTGTTAAAATTCCATAGGTGTATTGGTCACGGGTGATGTTTTCAACAAACAAAAGCGCAATATCACCGAAAACACCTGATGTAACTGCGTGAATTACCTGACTTTTTTTAAGTTCTGACCCGGAAATATCCTCAAGGTCAATTACCCGTGCGGTGGCTGTTCCTGTTCTGGTATCGGGTGCGTAAGTCCTTTCAATAATTACAGAATCATTTGTAAGCCACAAGTCTCCGATTTTTCGGTTATTTTTGTCTATTGTCCCATCTATTGTTTTAAAAGATGAAATCGAACCAAAAGAAGCGTTTCCCTCAGCATCAAAAGAAAGCTTTCCTATATCACCAATGCGTTTGCTGAAGTCGCCCTTTGTGACGTATTTGACGGTATTCCCCTCACCGTTCATAACTGTTATATATTTATACTCCTTTCCGCTTTCAAAGGCTTCGTTTGAAATTTCTGTGCCATAGGAAAGAAGCACTCCGTAATTGGACATATCCCCTTGATTTAAATCAACAACATCAACAATCTTTCCGTTCATACCAAGAAGAGCTGTGACCCGTGCACCAATTTTGTAGCTGCCTGATTTTTCACCGAGCTTGTATGCAGCACTTTGGGTCTCAAGTTCAAGAATGTTGCCTGAAATCTCAACACTTGTTACATTCGATTTGCTGGGGAAAGCCTCTCTGTAAACGCCCGAAACCTTGTCACTGTAAACATAAATTGTTGAATTGTCAGCAAGATAATAAACAACATCATAGGTCTGGACATCTGAAAGTGATGCAGCATAACCGTTTCTTATTACCTTTGCTGAGTTTATCTGGTCATCGCTTACGCCTACCGAATTGAGGGCAGTATAAATATCAGTTCTTATTGCCACAGGCTCGGTATACTCTGCATTTCCAAACACCAGGTACCTTACTGCTCCACTATTGTCATAGATGATTGAAACAGCTGCTCCGTCTTCAATATAGGCTTTAAAATTTCCGTATGTTGTGACCGCCCCGTCATTATAAACAGATGTGTTGTCCGAAATTCCAAGACTTAGTGTGCTTGTGCCGTTTGAAAAATATGTCTCTCCGTTTACGACACTGTCAACGGTTGTAAGAACACGTTCTGAAGTTGCAGAATCTGTATAATTTATGACCTTTTTGTCCTTGTTTAGCACAAGCTTAACCCTTGACATAGCATCTATTTTTAGGTTTATGTCAGCAAGGGTATATGTACCTGCATCTGTTTTAATTTCGTCGGATGCAAGACTTTTATCTTCATTTCGCGTAGCAATAACCAACAGCTCATCGGTGATAGTTATTTCCATCTTTGAGATAAGCTTTTCATTTGAGCCATTCATTTTTGACTGCAGTGCACGATTGATTATTATTGCAAGATTTCCTCTTTGTATAAAATCGTTATCACCAAGATTTATACCGTCGGTAAGTCCAAGACCTTTTGCTTTCACCATATATGCATATGGCCAGTTGTCGCCAAGGTCAGCAGTAGTATAGTTCATTGCCCTAAGCAGAACAGTTACAGCCTCAGCAAGAGTAACGTTTTTATCAGGCATAAAGCGACCGTCAGGATAACCTACAATTAGCTTATTTTCCGACACTGTGTTGATATAACCATTTCCCCAGTGAGAGAGATTTACATCATCAAAGCGTCGTTTTCCCGCGTTGCTAAAAGCATCATCACCAAGTCCTGATGCCAAGGTGACCATTTTGGCAAATTCAGCACGGGTGACAAGGGAATCGGGCTCAAAATATCCGGCATACCCTGAAACTATTCCATAAGTAGTTAGAGCCTCAACCGCCTTCTTGTAGTTTGCATTGTCATCAACATCTTTGTATGAAGATGCAAACGCCGATGAAGTTGTCAAACTAAGCAGCAAAGATAAAACCAATAAAACAGCTGTGAGTTTTCTTAAAATTCTCATTTTTTTATCCTGTACCTTTCTGAAATTTTTTAGTCTGCGTGGAGCGCATCTATGGGGTTGAGCTTTGATGCCTTGTTGGCCGGAGCCCAACCAAAGAAAATTCCAATAATCGCAGAAAACAAGAAGGCACCTAACATAACAAATATACTGGGAAATGCGTCGATGCCCATCACATTTCCCAAAATGACCGTTCCAAAGCACGACAGGATAATTCCGATTATCCCGCCCATACCACTGACCAGTGCCGCTTCAATGAGGAACTGAGACATTATGCTTGAACGCTTAGCCCCGATTGCCTTTCTTATGCCTATTTCACGGGTTCTTTCGGTAACGGATACAAGCATTATATTCATAATGCCGATTCCACCTACAACCAGTGAAATTCCTGCAATTCCGGCAGTAAGAAGTGCCATCATTCCAGTAATCTCATCAAGAGTATCCATCATACTTGCGACACTTATGACACTGTATTCGTCTTCGTCACCAAATTTTGAATACAGAAAGCTTTCAACTCTTTGGACTGCTTCTTCTACGTTTTCCGCTGTGGATGCCCATACAACATATGAGCGTATTTTGTTTGTTCTAAAAATCAATCGTCCTGATGAATATGGAATTATAAGAGTATCATCATCCGAGCCTTCCTCAGAATCTGAGATTGCCTCCAAAACCCCGACCACTGTATAAAGCTCATTGTTTATTTTGATCTGTTTGTTTATTGGATCTTCAAAGCCAAACAACTCTTTTGCATTGTAACTGCCAAGCACAGCCACCTTTCTTCGCCTGTCAACATCCATAGCATTTATGAATCTTCCGGCTTCCATATCACGGTTTTTCACAGTGAGATAATCAGGAGTTGTGCCCACAACTGAAACATTTAGGTTAGATGATTGGTATTTTATTCTGCCATTTCCTGTCATATTGGGGACAACATAGGATATGTATTCGTTGTTTTCTTCCCCAAATTCTTCCATTTCGTCATAGCTGACCGATTTTGTACTGTTTCTGCCTGTAAACCTTACGTTTATACTGTTTGCGCCAAGGGATTCAATGGACTCGGTAATACTTCCTGTTGAGCCTTGTACCACACTTACAAGAACAATGACAGCACAAACGCCGATTACTATTCCAAGCATTGTCAAAAAAGTCCGCATTTTACTCGCTGAAATACTTTTGACAGCCATTTTAAAGGATTGGGATAAATTCATTTTCATTCACTCCTCTGCCGCCTTTTTACACGTTAACCTGTGACTTATCGCCGTCAACCGACGAATCAAAAACGATTTCACCATCCATAATTCTTACTATTCTGTCGGCTTCGTGTGCAATCTTGTTGTCATGGGTAATAAGCACAACAGTTTTGCCCTCCTGATGAAGTTCTTTCAGCATAGAAAGAACCTCGGTTCCTGTTTTTGAGTCAAGCGCACCCGTTGGCTCATCGGCAAGAATCATCGGTGGCCTTGCCGCAAGTGCACGGGCAATAGACGCTCTTTGTTGCTGACCTCCTGAAAGCTCGGTTGGTTTGTGAAAGCGGCGGTCATAAAGCCCTACCCTTTCAAGTGCTATTTTTGTCATTTCTCTTCGCTCTGCCAAAGGTATGCCCGCATATATCAAGGGGAGTTCAACATTTTCTTCAACATTTAACTTTGGCAATAGATTATATTGCTGAAAAATAAATCCGATTTTTTTGTTGCGTATAGCTGCCTGCTCGTCGTCTTTAAGCCCGCTTGCATCGTTGCCATCTATGTAATATTTCCCCGATGTTGGTGTGTCAAGACAGCCAATCATATTCATAAGTGTAGATTTTCCTGAACCTGACGGCCCAATAATTGCCACAAATTCGTGAGGTTTTATTTTAAGATTAACTCCATTTAATGCCCTGACTTCGTTCTCACCCATCTTGTAAATTTTGTACATATCTTCAATCTCAATCATATATTCTGAGTTTGAAATTACATCTCTCATATCAAAATTCTCCTTTTAACGGCTTGCCTGTGGCCTGTTTCCTGAAGAACGATTGCCAGATGGCATTCCTCCACCCATCATTCCGCCTGACATACCTCCGCTCATCATTCCACCCATCATTCGGGCAAAGGGATTAGATGTACCTGCGGTGCTTGGTATGTAAACAACAATTTCGCCTACCTCAAGCCCTGAAACAATTTCGACATTTGTTCCATCCGAAATTCCTATGGTAATGCGTCGCATTTCGCATCCCTCAGGAATGTTTGACTTCCGCCTTTCGGTCGCATCTGGCTTGCTATTTCTGTCTCCGTTTGGATTTTCAGGGCGATTGGGCATTTCGCTGCTTGTTGTATCGCCAGAACGCTCAGGGTTTTCGACTAATTCGTTTCCGTCAGGACGATACATTCTATCCTCATCCGAAGTAGCACTATCCATATTTTTCTCTTTTGATTTTTTATCAGTCTTGCCGTCTGCTTTTACAAGAACAGTTGCGGTCGAGCCGTTCACATTCATAAGTGCGTCTTCAGGAATTGTCACCACATCATATGCCTCGTTGATTAGGATGTTAGCATTTACATTCATTCCTGATTTCAGATTTCCGGGTTCATCAATGGTAAGCTCAATATCAAAGGTTGTTACCCCATCACCGCTTGAAATACCTTCGCTTGCAATATTTGTTACCTTTGCTTCAAAAGTTTCTTCTGGAAGTGCATCCGCCTCAACACTAGCGGTTTGTCCCAGATGTATATCTGCAATATCCAATTCATCAACACTTATGGTAAATTTCATTTTGCTCATGTCAGCAACAACCATCATAACAGTTTGTGAATTTGAGCTGTCAATTTTATCGCCAGCTTTGCTGTTTTTTGTAATAACTGTGCCTGAGATAGGCGAGGTAATATTGTAATTATCAAGAGTTTTCTGATTTGACTTAACGCTCAATTGGCTGCTTTTTTGCGAGTTAACAAGAGCGTTATTTTTAAGTTTGGCAATCAGTTGACCTTTTTTTACATAGTCACCATCTTTTACACCGACATACAAAACTTCGCCCGAAACTTCTGCTCTAAGGTCAGTGGTTGTTCCTCCGTCAATAACACCCGAACCTGCAGAGTTTACACTCCCAATGCGCGTATGTACTGTTGCCGCAAATGTAGTGCCGTCAGACAATGCTCCAGGGTTTTCAATTTCAATTTCTATACTGCGCACAACACTTCCGTCGCCATTGTCATCTGCGGGGGCTGTGTATTTGTGGGTAACTGTCCCTGAAAGGCTTGTCATATAAAGTGCACTTGTTGCTGTTACTTTGTCACCAATACTTATTTTTTCGAAGTCGCTTACAGAAAAAGGAATATCAATAGATAGTTTTTCCGTATTTTTTATGTTTCCGATGACTCCTGAATTAACTTTATCACCTGCCTGTAAGGAAAAGTTTGAGAGCTTCCCGCTTGCAGGTGCAAAAATATTTAGACTAGCCACATTTTCGTTGGCTTCTTCGAGATTCATCTGGGCCTTTTCCATATTAAGCTGAGCATCTTCGTCATCAATTTGATAAAGAGTGTCTCCCTCCTCTACGCTGTCCCCTTCTTCAAAAGGTGAAAAAAGAATTTCTCCTTTCACAAGGGAAGTTATTTCATATCTGTCAAGGGGCTCAACAACACCGCTCTGCTCTATGGTCTCTGTTATGTTTCCTATCACTGCCTGGACTTCAGTATATGTAACATCGGCAACATCCGCATTTTTTCCTTTTCCGAACAAGAAGAAACTTAAAAGTGTAATACATAAAATAATAGCAACAAGAATTATTATCTTTTTTCTTGTAAAGGTTGTGAAAAAACTTTTATTGAATTTTATTTCACCAATCCGGTTCTTCAAATTCATATTTTCTGCCTCCTGCACGGTATATTTTTCAAGTTTCTATTTAAAATAATACTATTAAAATATGAACAGTGTATGAATAAATTAAAAATTATATTTAAAATTTATTATCAAAGCTGCTGTTTCAGAAAATTAGCCATTTTTTGTCATTTTAAAGTGGTAATTTGTCAAAATTTTATCGAGTTTACAGAAAAAACCATTTTTTGCTTGAAAAATTTTACATCATATAGTATAATGTTGAGAATATTTGATTTTTTTCGTTTGTTATTTAACAAGCAAAAATGCATACATTTAGGAGGTATTCAAAAAATGAGTGAAATCAAAAAAATCGCTGTTATGACAGGCGGCGGTGACTGTCCGGGACTTAATCCCGTCATCCGTGCCGTTACAAAAACAGCAACAATGAAGTACGGCCTTGAGGTCGTTGGTATCAAGCATGGTTACAAAGGCCTTTACCTTGGTGGTGACGAATTTGTAAACCTAAACTATGATACTGTTAAGAACATTATTTCAAAGGGTGGTACAATCCTTTACAGCTCAAACAAGGATAATCTTTTTGATTATACCTATGAGGATGAAAACGGGAACATATGTCATGGTGACGTTTCTGATGTTGGCGTAAAGAACCTTAAAGATAACAATATCGACGCCCTTATCGTAATCGGCGGTGATGGTACGCTCACCAGCGGACGTGATTTTTCACGTAAGGGTGTAAAGGTTATAGGTGTTCCCAAAACTATTGATAACGACTTGGCTGCGACCGAAACAACATTTGGCTTTGATACTGCTGTGGCAAACGCCGTTGATGCTATCGACAAGCTCAAAACCACAGCTGAATCACACAGCCGTATCATCGTCGTTGAAGCTATGGGCAGATATGCAGGTTTTCTTGCTCTCCATATGGGTATTGGCGGTGCTGCTGATGCCATTTTGATTCCTGAAATTGAATATGACATCAACAAGGTTGCCCAGTGTCTCAAAAGCAACATCAAAAGAGGCAAAAATCACGCTATTGTCGTTGTTGCTGAAGGTGCAAAACCAAAGGGCGGTGAAATCTTTGTTTCAAAGGTTGTTGAGGACAGTCCTGACCCCATTCGTCTTGGTGGAATTTCAAAGGTTGTTGCAGACCAGCTTGAAAAATTGGTTGGCCTCGAAGCTCGTGCTACTGTTCTCGGACACGTTCAGCGTGGCGGTTCTCCCACTGCAAATGACAGAATTTTGTCAACAAGATATGGCGCGTATGCAGTTGAACTTCTTATGCAGGGCAAATTTGGTAACATGGTTACATTGGACGGCAACTCAATGAGCTATGAATCTTTGGAAAATGTTATCGGCGCAAACAAAGCGGTTGACCCAGATGGTGAGCTTGTCAAGATTGCCGAAGCAACAGGTGTTTCTTTCGGTAGATAAAGATAAAACTTTAAAAACGGATATGCAAAAGCATATCCGTTTTTTTATTTAGATTCAAGAATTTCTTCAAAAATAAGTGCTGCATCCTTTACCAGTTCACTACAGGGTCGTTTTTTGTAGTATTCATCTGTTCTTTTTTCTGGAACGTGAGTTCCGCCTATTGCATTTTCGCCCAGCAATTCACGGCATATTATTGTGCCGTTTTTTTCTTTAAAGCTTTCTGCAAGCTCCTGAATGAGCTTATAATGTTTAGTCTTACCTTCAGTATCCTCAGGAAGATTATATCCGCATTTAAGCCCTGCCGCCATGAAGAGACCGCTTACTGCACCGCATACTTCACGCATTCTTCCCATTCCACCTCCAAAGGATGAGGAAAGTTTCATCGCTGTTTCAAAGTCCATACCAAGCTCTTCGCAAAACGCACCGATTACCGCCTGACAGCAATTATAACCTTGTTCAAATAATTCTTTTGCTTTTTCTGCTTTCGTTCCCATAATTATCACCTTTTTCTATCTTTTTATGTAGTTATGCCGCAAACAAAATAAATCCTATTGTGTTTATTGAAAAATTTGCAAACATATGTACAAGCCATGACAAATATATATTTTCGCTTTTCTCATCAAATTTATTAAAAATCAAACCGCCAATAAAAAGTCCCAAAAGTGAAATTATTATTACAGGAAGTCCAAACCAGCCAATCATCATAGCGATATGATAAAGCGCAAAAACAATGCTACTGAATGTGTATGCAAAACTTCTTGAGGTGACTCTTTTAAAGGTTAAAAATGCAAATCCACGGAAGAAAAATTCTTCAAGCAACGAGTTGATAAATGATATATAAATAGCGACCCACAAAAAGTTTGATTTGCTTACCCCTGTTGTTTCGTTAAGACTTTTGGTAAGTGCGGAAAAATCAAAAATGTTTCTGGACGAAAAATATGCACCCAGAATAACGAAATATATTATCAAACCCAGGATAAATGCAAACCGAAAACCTTTTTTATCCGCTTTTATCAGCTTTAAAATACTACAATCTTTTGTGAATATGTAATACAAAACCGGTATCAGCAAAAACATTATAATTTTGATGACAGATTTGACAATATACCCCGGTTGAATAAAAGCATCAACAATGCCCATAACCGCACACGCAAGTAATACAAGTATTGGTATGCTTAGCTTTTTCATATATACTTTTCTCCTTTGACAATATTCAACACAATATCGCTATTCTTGCCGATATAATCATTATAACTACTAAAGGTATAGCGCCCTTAACGATAGCCAGAACTGTATTTGCCTTTGTAGGCGCAGGAACAACACAAAACAGCTGTCTTCCAGCCATGAGAGTTGGCACTGTTAATGTAAGAGCATGCGTGGGTACCAAGTCAATAGCAAAAAAGCAACCGTCGTTAACCTGCTGTTGACGGCACACAGAATCAAGCAACACGCTTTTTTGATGGCATTCGGATCAGAAAAATCATCCACCGGCGGATAATTAAATGCAAGATACCCGTTCTCACCAATACCCAAAAGCGTGCATTTTATCAGAAGTTTGGTATTTCGCCGGGTAATTACTGCAAATCATTAACTGAGTAATTTAATCAACAAGAATAAGGGCGATAAAAACAAGCATTTCATCACCGGTATTTTTAATAGAGTGGCCTTGACCTGACGGGGTTAATGTTACCATTCCCGGAACCACATCAACCTTGTTTCCGTTATCATTATAGATGCCCTGTCCTGATAGAATAAAGAAAGTTTCACTCTCCCCAGCGTGCATATGATATTCCACTTCTTCGCCCGGCTTTACCTGCACCAGAGAAAAAAGTCTGATTCTCGGATCCCATGCATCGAAGTCTGCAAGGTTGGTCTTAAACATTTTTTCCTTGCCTTCATTATTGAGTTTTGTTTCTGTTTTTAGTTGTTCTAATTTTTTGTACATATAAATACTCCCTACAATAAAATATTTTTATTTTTACTTAACTTTTTACAGGTTCGTGTAATAGGACCTACTATTTTTTTCTTAATTTTTCAACTGCTTTTCCCTTAACACTTTTCACTAGAACCCGCGAGAATACTGGATTTTCTCGCTCCCGATAGTATATGTAAATATTTAAAATCGCAAACTATTTTATTAATTTTTTTGACTTGCATGAGCAAAAACACAACAAAACAACTTTTTATTACATTTTCTGGACCTTAATAACTCCTTCAACTACATCCGGACTATTTTTTGATGTAATTTTATATGGTATACTTTCAACATCACCTTTTATAAACAAGACTGACGGAAAAGCAACGCATGTATTGTGTTTTATATAATCCATCTTCAACTTAACAATGTAATTCTCTCCGCTTGAATAAATGGAATAACAAAAAACATCATTCAATTCATTGACAAAATCATCACTGTAGTTGGGTACAACTCCAGGCAATCCATACGTTCTTGGGGTGTAATTAGAAGTCCTGCTTCTTTTGGATTCAGAATATTCATCATATGCTGCTGTACTTTCAATTCCGAACAAGATACTCATATCACAGTCGTTTAAAAGGTATCCCATTTCGTTATTTTTAAAGTTTGGAAACTCACTCAAAGTTAATAACGATTTTTGAGAAATCTCAAAAGATATCTCAACATCCTCATCAATTGCCTTTCCGCAGTTCTTAACAGCCAATCGCAGACAATTCTTGTCAGAAAAAGCCTTTTCTATCGGAGCCCATTCCAAAGCTTCAGAAATCGTTTGATGCAACTTTTTAATTTTCTTATACTTCTGTATTTCATCAGATGAACCATTTAAAGTTGGGCCAGCAAACGGATTTGATGTTAAGGTATTCTTATTTAGGTTTCCTAAATCAAAAAAATTATCGGGGAGTTCTATCTTCAAATGTTTAGCAACATTTGTTATAACTTCTCGTTCCTCTTTATCAATATCAACAGGACTTGTAAAAGCAGTAAAAAAGTTGTTATTTACTTCAACTCTCTTTCCTACATTCGCATCAGCTATTTCTTGGTAAATGCATCGAATTTTGTCCAGATACTGATTCATAGTAGTATCAGTATTTATAACAAAAGAATACACCGATGCTTCACCTGACAAATTACCATGCTTATCTATTCCCACTAATTTTAATTCCGGAAGTCTTTCAGTGGTTGCTTCTTTTATTTTTTTCTCCGACAAAAAGTACATAGAAAGTTGGGCAAAAAACATTTTTTTAAATTCATCATCTGATGAATATGTAAAATATATTCCACGATCTTTATATTTTTCACGGAATGCTTTAATCTGTTTATATTCTTCGCTATTCATTTGAGATGGAGAGATTGGCTTGTCTGAAAAATACATAAATACTTGTTTTCCAGATTGAAGCATAATCTCAATTTCTTCTTCTGTTCCTGAACCGTATTCATCAGTAGGAGAACCAAATTTTGTCCAAAAGATTGCCACGGCTGCATCACAGTCGTTAACTATCTGTTCATTTAATAACTTCTGAGGTTTTCCACCAGATTGAGCATAGGAACTTTTTTTCCAATGTTTAGTTTTAATTGCTATATCTAACTGATCGGCGTACAATTCATTAAACTCATCAACGGCAGCTTTAATTAATTCAACTTCATCTTTCACATCACTAGGACATGAAATTAAAAGATTGTATAAAGTAACATTTTTAGACATTATTTCACCTCGTGTTTTTCTTTAGATATAAAATCCATTCTTTTTTTGACAATATTCAGCAACTATTGACAAAATTCTTACTCGTGTCAAGACAGGACCCAAAAATATATAAAAAAACTATCCTAAACCAAACCGTTCTGATGCTACTATTCTGTTCGCGTGTTTTCTTGACTTTTGTATATTATAAATTTAGAAAACAAAAATTCAAGGACAAAATTTGAGAGCATTGTTATCGCCAGAATTATGTAATCGTTGATTTTAGCTGTTTCTGCCAGATGACCAAGGAATGTAGACAAAGGAGTGAAAACTGCATAAAATCCAAACAACTTTGCCATTGCAACCGGAACATTTACAGCAGACTTAAACGTATATCGTCTGTTAAATGTAAAATTCCAGATTATTGACAAAACAAGGGATGTAAGGTAAGCTGGCCAATACATCCAGCAAAACAACTCGTTGAATATAGTAAATGTCAAAACTTGTATTATCCCTGCAGATACCGAAAACATCGTAAATTTTAAAATTTGAAATACCGATTCCTTATTCATTTTCATCTCCATTTTAAATTCAAACAAAATTCAATATTGTCCCGTTTAAATCCCCAAACAACTAAATGAGGTTTAAATTTCTTAGAATATTATACCACAACTTTTACTTTGTCGCAACATAAAAAACTTGTGTACTTGCACGGGACAAAAATCCTTTGCATAAACTAACTATATATTTTTCTGAGAGCCTTTTAAATTGGGTTAATTTTTATTTTATGTCGCAATTTTCCGACAGATTGGAGATATGTAGTATGTTTGGTTTATTTGATTCACTTCTTGAATCCATTGTGTTCCTTATTTCTTTTGTTTCAGGAAATATGACTTTCCCCAAAACCCTCACCGCAAAAGAAGAAAAACTTTACATAGAAAAAATGGAAAATGGCGACATTGAGGCAAAGAACAAGCTTATTGAACACAACCTCAGACTTGTGGCACATATCTCAAAAAAATACTCAGCAAACATCCGGGACAGCGAAGACCTTATTTCCCTGGGCACAATAGGACTCATCAAAGCTATAAACAGCTTTGACTCATCAAAAGGTACGCGACTTGTTACATATGCCGCACGCTGTATTGAGAACGAAATCCTCATGTTGATGCGTAGCAACAAAAAAACCCAAGGAGATGTTTCCCTCAATGACCCAATCGGTACAGACAAAGAGGGTAATCAAATTCTTCTTATGGACATTATTGGCGGAGACGAAGAGGACGTAATCAAAGAGATTGACAAAAAGGCTCAGATAAAAAAGCTCTATGAAAACATAAAAACCCGTCTTGATATTCGGGAACGCAAAATAATTGAGATGCGTTACGGACTTAATGACGGAAACGAGTTGACCCAGTCTGAAATAGGTGAAATAATGGGTATCTCACGTTCTTACGTATCAAGGATTGAAAAAAAAGCCATAGAAAAACTGAAATACGGAATTTGCAGTGATGACATATAAAAAAGGAATGACTCATCATTCCTTTTAATTTTTTAAACTGTTTGTTTTTTCTTTGCCCTTGGATGTGCACTTTTGTATACATCCTTGAGGTGCTTTTTGAGAACGCTTGTATAAATCTGGGTTGATGAAATATCGGTATGCCCAAGCATTTCCTGAAGTGATTTGAGGTCCGCACCATTTTCAAGAAGATGCGTAGCAAAAGAGTGTCTCAGTGTATGCGGTGTAATATCTGTCTTTATGTTCGCCATGGATGCATACTTTTTAATTATTTTCCAAAAGCCCTGACGAGTCATCTTTGTGCCGTTGCAATTGACAAAGAGATTATCAACCTTGCGATTTCCCCGGACAAGCTGTACTCTCGCTGTATCTATGTATGTTTTTACTGCCTTTTTTGCCAGTGAATAAATGGGTATAACCCTCATTTTCTTGCCCTGATTGCAGTTGATATAACCAATATCCATATCAACATCAGACATTTTGAGTTCAATCATTTCACTCACCCGCATCCCCGTTGCATAAAGAAGCTCAAGCATAGCTTTGTCGCGGCATCCCTTTGCATCTCTTACATCAGGCTGGTCGAGAAGGTCTTCAACCTCTTCATTGGTAAGAATCGCAGGAAGCTTTTTGTCTGCCTTTAGCGAATGAAGATTTTGTGTGGGGTCCTGAGCGATAACACCCTCGTTTTGCAAAAATCTGTAAAACGACCTTATGGATGCAAGATTTCTCGACACCGTGGATGCAGACTTCCCTGATTTTTGCAAAGTAACAAGATAATCAAGAATGGTTGCACCGCTTGCATTTTTAAAATCTGCGTCGCATTCCTCCTGATATGAGAGAAAAGCATTCAAATCACGTCTGTAAGACACAAGAGTGTTTTCGGACGCACCCTTTTTCTTTTTCAAAAAATTGAAATATTTATCAACTATATTTTTCATCAGGTTTCCTTCTTTCTATCTACCCAAAAATGAACATATCGGTCTTAAGACCGGAGGCACAACAAATGCATCGATAAAACTGCATAAAACCAAAACCGCAATCATACCAAGAAGAAAAACCAGATTTTTTAGATACATTTCTTTGCGTATATTAAGGGTTTCGCCACGTTTTTTTAAATCTTTGAGCGAAACCGCATAACGTATATTGAACACTGCGTAAATTATTAGTGCCGGAAACAAAATCATTATCTGTGGCAAGAGTGACGCCAAAACAAACAAAATGCCCCTGCCTTTGTAAAGCTGTATAAGAAAAACAGTGGTGAAGCCAAGCTTATAACCCCTTGCCGCTACCTGAATCACCCCAAGCGGAATCAGCCAGACACAAAGTCCTGATACCCACAAAAAAAGTACTGTTTTTATATTGTTATAAAGGGAAAACTTAAAAATTTCGCCCTTATCAACTGGCTGAATAGTATATGCCGATAAGAAATTATTCATATAGGCACCCAAAGACTCATAGCTTTCGGTATTCATCGTAATTGCCGACAAAGAACCGATTACTGTGCCTGCAACAAGACAGAAAAAAGTTAAAACAAACAAAACCTTGCTGCAACTGATGTAATCGGTTAACGTTTTAAAAAAATATTTTCTTTTCATAGCTTTCTCCCTTCGTAAAAACCATTTTTACATAGATATGAGACAAGCTGTGAAAATATGAAATTTATTAAATTTTATTTTGACATTTCATCGGCTCTTTTTATGCAGGCATCAACCGCACCTGAAACAGTAGCAGCAAACCCTGATTTTTCAAGTTCACAAACTGCAGCAATGGTTGTACCACCGGGGGAACAAACTGCATCTTTGAGAGCCTGAGGATGTTCATTTGTTTCCATCACCATTTTTGCCGCACCTTCCACTGCTTTTGCAGAAAGCTTGAGTGCAATGTTTTTGGGAAGACCGTGCTTCACACCACAATCAGCCATAGCATCAATCAGCATATAAACATAAGCCGGACTGCTTCCGTGAAGAGCCGTGGCTGTGTTTATGTGTTTTTCTTCCAAAACAACCACCTCACCCACAGCAGAAAAAATTTCCTTCGCCATTTTGAGTTCTTTTTCTGCAATGTTTTTATTCGGTGAAATAACAGTCATACCGCATCCCACCTTTGCAGGCGTGTTGGGCATAACACGTATTATTTTGGCATCATCGCCAAGAATACTCTCTATTGCACTGATTGTTGTTCCTGCAGCGATTGAAATGAATACCTTATCTTTTGAAAAAGAGTTAGCCTCTTCAAGAACAAATGGAAGAATATTGGGCTTTACTGCAAAAATTATTACATCACTGCGGCTTATTACGTCGAGGTTATTTTCACTGACAAAAACCCCGCACTCCCGCCACAAATCAAGGCTTAATGCATTTTTATCACTTATAGAAAATGACTCACAATTTACAATGCCTGATTTGAGCAATCCGCCTGCTAAAGCGGATGCCATATTCCCCGCACCGATTATACCAATTCTCACAGTAATTCCCCTTTTTTAATACTCTCCGCGAATATATTTTTCAATTCTGTCAAGACCCTCTTTGATAACCTCCATAGAGGTAGCATATGAAAGACGTACATAGCCGTCTATTCCAAAGCCTTCACTGGGCACAAGCGCCACAAGTGCTCTTTCCAGAATATCATCACAAAGTGCACTTGCACTGTCAAATACCTGACCATAAAGTTCTTTACCAAGAAGAGCTTTTACGTTCATAAATATATAGAACGCACCATTTGGCTTTTTACAGCTTATACCGTCAATGGAATTTATTCTTTCAACCATATAATCTCTTCGCTTGATGTATTCCTTTTTCATAACATCTATTGATGACTGGTCGCCAAGAAGTGCCTCAACAGATGCGAATTGTGCGATTGAGTTGGGGTTTGATGTGGCGTGGCTCTGAATATTTGACATAGCCTTTGCAACATCAGCATTTGATGCAGTGAAACCAATTCTCCAACCGGTCATAGCATAAGCTTTTGCCATACCGTTTACGATAATTGTAAGATTTCTTATGTCTTCGCCTAATGTGGCAATGTTGATATGCTCACCCTCATACACAAGCTTTTCATAAATCTCGTCAAAGATAACATAAATGTTATTTTTAACAGCAATTTCAGCAATTTTTTCAAGTTCTTCTCTTGTATAAACCATACCTGTCGGGTTGCTTGGTGTGTTGAGCACAAGAGCACGTGTTCTTGGTGTGATATGTGCTTCAAGCTGATGGGGCGTGAATTTGAAATTCGCCTCTTCGGTAGTATCAATAAACACCGGCTTTCCGCCTGCCATCTTCACCATTTCAGGATAGCTCACCCAAAACGGTGCAGGGATAATAACCTCATCATCAGGCTCACAAATAGCCATGAAAATGTTGGTAAGACAATGCTTTCCGCCGTTGCTGACAACAATGTTTCCAATTTCATAGGAAAGTCCTGTATCTCTTTTTATTTTTTCGCAGATTGCTTCCTTGAGTTCAACAGTACCTGAAGCAGGTGTGTATCTTGTGAAACCACTTTCAATAGCCTTTATCCCTGCCTGCTTTACATTTTCAGGGGTTTCAAAATCGGGTTCACCTGCGCCAAAACCAACCACAGGAATTCCCTGCTTTTTCATCTGCTTGAATTTTGCATCAAGAGACAATGTTGGTGATGGGCTGATGCTCTTTGCTTTCTGTGAAATATATGTTTGCATTTAAATTCTCCTTACTGATTAAAAATAACCTATCCTATATTCTAATACAAAATCAGCGAAATATCAACCTTTTTTTTTATTATCCAAAATTTTTTTGCATTACATCCAAAAAATTATTCGAGGAAATCTTTTTTATAAGCATTTCGCTGTATCCTCTTCCTCTCAATTCCTCAAAAATTTTGTAAATATCCTCTATTCCTTTTATACCTTTGGGTAAACTGTCCATTCCATCAAAATCACTGCCAAGTCCAATTTTATTTTCCCCGCCGAGAGAAAGAATATGTTCAATATGCCGGAGTATATCATTTATTTCTGCACTTTCGCCAGAAAGAAATTCAGAATATAAATTTATCCCTATACATCCTCCGTTTTTTATTATAGCACAAACTTGCTCATCAGAGAGATTTCGTCTGTGACCACATACGGCTTTGGCATTTGAATGTGTCGCCAAAATGGGTTTTTTAGTTATTTCAAGAACATCCCAAAAGCCCTTTTCCGAAATATGTGAAACATCAATCATCATTCCAAGTTCATTCATTTTTTTGATAACTTGCTTGCCAAAATCAGAAAGACCTTTCCCATTTTCTTCGGCGATGCTTCCGGTAATTTCATTTGAATAATTCCAGCTAAGAGTCATTATGCGTACGCCACGGAAAAAAAGATAGTCAAGCTTTTCAAGGTCTCCCTCTATTGCTTCACCACCCTCGACGCTGAGGAGCGCCGCAATCTTTCCAGATTTCAGGACTTCTTTTATCTCTAAAACATTATCGCAATGCTTTATGTATTTTTTATTTTTTTCTATCTCGTCAAAATATTTATCAATCAGCTGATTGCATCTTGAAAAAGGTTTAAGATTGTCGTTTTCTTTGTCAAGAAACGCCGCAAAGGTCTGTATGTGCTGATTTCGGCTCTTTATCATGCGATTTATGTCCACATGAAAGTTATTTTCAAAGAGTCCGCCGCCAAAATCCGTTATCTTCTGCACTGTGTCGCAATGTGCATCAAAAATCGTCAAATCTATACCTCCAGAAAAACCTGCTTTATGTGGTTTATGTTTTCACATTCAAAGCCACTACCATCAAAAGCCCCAAAAACCTCAACAATATCAAATCTTATATTGAGTTCTGTTGGGTTCTTTACGATGTACCACTTTGCAGAATTAACCATACTTTGTTTTTTATAATATGTAACCGCCTCTGCCGGAGTTCCAAACTTCTCGCTTTTCCTTGTTTTGACCTCGACAAAAACCAAATCCTCGCCGTCTTTGGCAATTATATCTATTTCGCCCACATTTGTGCGATAATTCTGTGTCAGAATTTTGTAGCCTTGTTTTTTGAGATAGAGAGCTGCCGCATCTTCACCCATTCGCCCTGTCATCTTATTAAAAAATCCACGTTTTTTCATATTATTTACCCAAAACTTTTGCGGTCATAAAAGATTTTCTGTGAACCGTCGAAACTCCGTGTTTTTGAATTGCTTCACAATGTGCCTTTGTGCCATAACCCTTGTGTTTGGCAAAGCCATACTGGGGATATTCTTTGTCAAGCTCTGTCATAAGACGGTCTCTGCTTACCTTTGCCAAAATTGATGCGGCAGCGATTGTCTGTGACTTTGCATCGCCTTTAACTATGTACTGGAAAGGAATGTCATATGGATAATTATCATTGCCGTCAATTATCACAAAGTCAGCTTTTATTTTCAAATTTTCTACTGCCCTGTGCATAGCAAGAGCCGTAGCCTTTTTTATGTTAATTTCGTCAATAACCTCAGGCTCAACAAACTGAATGTCGTATGCAATCGCCACTTCTTTTATTTTGTCAAAAAGCAGCTCTCTTTTTTTCTCGCTCAATTTTTTGGAATCGTTTATTTCCTCAATAACCAAATCGGGCGGCAAAATAACAGCAGCAGCACAAACGGGACCCGCCAAAGGTCCTCTTCCCGCTTCATCTATTCCTGCAATATTTTTAAAGCCTTTTTCATATAAAGAATTTTCAATTTCTTTCATTTTTTCTCTCTCCTTTTAAAGAAACAGAGCAGATATATTTTCATATATCTGCCCGAAAATCACAGTCATATATTCGGCAATTCCAAAGTGATTCTTCCTATCTTTGCCGCCCTGAAATCATCAAGTACCAAATTTGCAGTTCTCAGCGTATCAATGTTTCCGCCCGAAACAATGCATCCGCGTTTTTTGCCAATAAGCTCCATCAGTTCAAAGGCATCATATGCATCAATATCCTCATTTTCAAGTTTGAAACGAGAAACGAGCATATCAGGATAATTCTTCCTCAAAAATCCAATCAGCAAAAATGCAAGCTCTTCAATATCCATAATTTCATCCTTGATGCCACCGGTGAAAGCAATTCGTCTGCCAACCCAGGCATCATCAAACTTTGGCCACAAAATGCCAGGGGTGTCAAGAAGTTCGTATTTTCCCATAACCCTTATCCATTGTTTTGCCGTTGTAACGCCAGGTCGGTCACCGGTTTTCGTAGCAGCACGTCCCGAAAGGCGATTGATGAACGAGGATTTCCCCACGTTTGGGATGCCTACAACAAGCATTTTTACTGCACGTCGCATCATACCCTTTTCTTTCTCTTTGGCAAATTTCTCTTTCAAAACCTTTTCAATGGCATTGTCAAGACTTTTAAGACCTTTCCCCGAAAGGCTGTCTGCCAATATACAGCATACACCTTTGCTTTCAAAAAATCTCAGCCATTTTTCATTTGCCACAGGGTCAGCAATGTCACTTTTATTCAGGACAACAATCCTGGGTTTCTTGCCCACAATTCTGTCAATTTCGGGGTTCTGTGATGACAAAGGAAGTCGTGCATCAAGAAGCTCAATCACAACATCCACAAGTCTTAAACTTTCAGTAATCAGCCTTCTTGTTTTCGCCATATGCCCCGGAAACCATTGAATTTGCATAATATACCTCTTACTTTAAAATCAATCTGTTATACTTTCTATCTTGTTAAGTGGCCAGAATCTAAACACTGCATGACCGATAATATCATCTTCAGATACAGGACCTATTTCACGGCTGTCTTTACTATTATTTCGATTGTCGCCCATAACAAAATATTCGTCCTCACCAAGAACGATGGGATTTTCACGGCTGAACTCATTATTCACCATTTTGCTAAACACAAAGTTCCCCACAAGGTTTGTCTTTTCTTTGATATATGGTTCAGCAATCTTTTCATCATTGACAAAAACATCACCGGTAGAAAAATCGATATAAAGAGTGTCTCCCTCTGCCGCAATAACACGTTTGATATAAAAAGGTGCCTGGGGGTCACGGGTTTCAACAATAACAATATCGCCCTTTTCGGGAGTGTAAAACAGCTTGTTCACATAAAGACGGTCAGCGTGCTGAAGAGTAGGTTCCATAGATTCGCCATCAACCACAGCAAGAGTCAAAACATAGCTCTTAAGGAAATATGCGACGATTAAAGCTACGACAATAGCTTTTACCCAATCCCAAAGTTCACTCTTCCAGTTGGATTTTTTTTCAATAACCTCATCAAGAATCTCTTCGTCAAAGCTTTCGGTTTCTTCAATTATTTCATTATTCTTTTCAAATTCTTCCATAATTATCACCTTTAAATTATCCAGAATAGTCAAATGGCAGGTATTGAAAAATACCCGCCATACATTTTGTTAAATCTTTTCTTTAACTTTTGCAGCCTTACCAACTCTGTCACGAAGGTAGTAAAGTTTTGCACGTCTAACTTTACCGCGTCTTGAAACTTCGATACGGTCAATGTTAGGTGAATTTACGGGGAAAGTTTTTTCAACACCAACACCGTAAGAAATTCTTCTTACTGTGAAAGTTTCGCTGATTCCGCCGTGATTCTTTTTGATGATTGTTCCTTCGAACATCTGGATTCTTTCTCTGTTTCCTTCTTTAACCTTAACATAAACACGAACTGTGTCACCGATGTTAAGCTGGGGAAGGTCTGTTCTGATTTGTTCCTGTGTAATCTGGTCTAAAATGTTCATTTGTTTCATCCTTTCTATATTCAGATATTCATGCCATACGCCCACCAGACAGGTCGCATGCAGAGGACTACCCATAATCAACTCACAAAGTATATCACACTTTGATACAAAATGCAAGCATTTTTTTGTAATTTATGTAAAATTTTTATTAGCGGCGGTTTTTGGGGTTAACAATATCACGCCAATCAAGGTCACCACGGTCAAGACCTCTTATCATAACCTCAGCAGTCGCACTGTTTGTAGCAAGTGGAATATTGTGCACATCACAAAGTCTGAAAAGTGCAGAAACATCCGGCTCGTGAGGCTGCGCAGTAAGCGGGTCACGGAAAAACAAAACCAAGTCGATTTCGTTATAAGCAATTCTTGCACCAATTTGCTGGTCGCCTCCCTGGGGACCTGACAAAAATAGACTTACATCCATACCGGTAGCTTCAATAATAAGGCTTCCTGTTGTGCCTGTGGCACAAAGGTTGTGTTTGCTCAAAATACCTTTGTAAGCAATGCAAAAATCCACCATCAATTCTTTCTTCTTGTCATGTGCAATTAAAGCAATATTCACGTTTTGCTCCTCCTGTTCTTTTGTATGAGAATTTGTTTAGGGGGGGATTACTAAAATTTATTATTTCTTTCGGGATGACTTTCTAAAAAATTTCTTCTTTTCTAATTTCAAAAGCTGTACATTCTTTCCTGTCAGGCGCTCACATATATTGCGGTAGCCCCGACCGGCAAGGGATTTCTTTTGGCAAACCACAGGTTCACCCTTGGTTGCAGAGGCAATAACCTCTCCATCATCGGGAATAACCCCAAGGAGGTCAATGCTAAGTATATTGAGCACTTCTTCTGTGCTCAGCATTTGACCGCGCTTTACAAGCTCTGGTCTTATTTTGTTTATAATAACTCTGTGGTCAAATATCCCATTTTGTTCAAGGAGTCCAACAATTCTGTCAGCATCACGCACCGCAGAAATATCAGGAGTGGTAACAACCACCGCCTTATCAGCTCCGGCAATGGCATTTTTGAAGCCTTGCTCAATACCTGCAGGACAATCAATCACAACAAAGTCATATTCTTCTTTAAGCTTTGCGCAAAGTTCTTTCATTTGCGCAGGGCTAACGGCATCCTTATCTGTTGTTTGTGCCGCAGGAATCAAAAACAAGCCCTCAAAACGCTTATCCCTGATAGCCGCACGTTTTAAACCACATTCGCCCCTTACAACGTCAACAAGATCATAAACAATTCTGTTTTCCTGCCCCAAAATAACATCGAGATTGCGAAGTCCAATATCAGTATCAATCAAAACAACTTTCTTGCCCAAAAGAGAAAGCCCGACACCTAAATTTGCAGTAGTTGTCGTTTTTCCAACGCCGCCTTTACCTGAAGTCACAACAATTACCTCTGACATCCGAGCATCCCTCCGCATAGCAAAATAAAAATCACACAAAGACATTTTAACATAAAAGCATACAAATGTCAAAATGTTCTTTGAATTTTGAGAAAATTTTCTCTATTTACTCAAGTAAGGTATTCATTTCCTGTATTTCGGAAGTCACCTCAGATGCCCCCAGATAATATTCAAACATATCCCTTGCAACCTGTGCCGCATAACGGCTTGTTGCACCATGCTCCAAAACGACAGCAACGGCAATCTGCGGATTGTCATAAGGTGCAAATCCAACAAATAATACGGTATCACTTCCGCTGCTCACTTCGGCTGTTCCCGTCTTTCCTCCAACAGCAATACCAAAGTCTTCAAAAACAGCCTTTGCTGTACCGTCTTCTGTAACGCGTCTCATACCATCTTTTACTGCTTGTACAGTTTCCTCAGAAATTTCATAATTTGAAATTTCAGTGGGTTCATTTCTGTAAAAAACCTCACCTGTTTTGTAATTACGCACCTCTTTCACAAGATGAAGTGCATATCTTTTTCCGCTATTGATTATAGTGCTGACATAGCTCGCAAGCTGTGCAGGCGAAAACATATTATCCGACTGACCTATTGCCGCCTGAAGCGTATCACCGGGATACCAAGGCATATTTCGGGATTCTCGATATTCCTCACTTGCCACAATTCCCTCTGATTCATACAGCTCAATTCCCGTTTTCTGACCAAGTCCAAAAGCTTTGGCATACTGGGACAATTTTTTTATCGTCAGACGTCTTCCCACATCATAAAAGAAATAGTTACACGAAACTCCAATCGCCTCGGACACATTTATTGTTCCATGTGTTTCACCCGTATTCTTCCAGATTAGACAAGTAGGCTTATATGACGGTGCATAATACTCATAAACGCCCTTTGTCACCATCTTTTCGTCAGGAGAAATAATTCCCTCTTCAAGCGCCGCAATAGCGGTCAGTGGTTTAAATGTTGAACCCGGTGTATAAAGACCATCAAGGGCTCTGTTCACCAAGGGCTTGTCGGGGTCTTTGAGAAGTTCATTGTAATTTTTTGTGTAGGTTGCGGGATCATAACCGGGAAGTGACACCATAGAAAGAACATCACCACTCGATATTTCAACAGCGACAGCCGCTCCACTGAAACAGTCTTTTCCTCTGTCTTCTCTTGCTTTTTCGATGCTTCTTTGGAGGGACTCTTCCGTTATCTTCTGGAGCTGTGAATCAAGTGTCAAAACCGCAAAATTTTCGGTTTCAGGTGACTTTTCATTGAGCATTTGGGAAAGCGAACCGCTTTTCGTCTGCTCAACACGTTTATATCCGTCTTTTCCCTTGAGATAGCTTTCAAGAACTTTTTCAAGACCGTCTTTCCCAATTATGTCATTCATTCCATATCCTTTGTTTTTCAGCTCATCATATTCTTCTTTGTATATAATCCCCGTTCTGCCCAAAATATGTGCCGCCATAGAGCCGTTCACATATTCACGTACAGGCTCAACTTCAACATTGACACCGCCAAGTTCAAAGGACTTCTCCTTTATTTTCTGCACTGTATCAATGCCTATGTCACTTGCAAAGGTATATGGATTCATCACGCTGAAATTTTTTGATAGCATGGTGTATCTCACTGCCACAATTTTTCTTATATCGTCTTTGCTGTATTCCTCAGAAACGCCAAATTTTTCAATGTAAAACTCCATCACGTCTTCTGCAGAGCTGAATTTTTCAAGCTTATTTTCTTTTTTCCATTTTTTTAAAGCCTCATCTGGCTCTTCAAAATCGTTAAATTGAAATTTATACGGAGGTGCAGAAATCGGAAATTCATCAATATATTCAATTTCGCTGCCTTCACACATTTTTATAAGCTTAAAGATAGTTTCGTTAAGTTCCTTATCACTGTTACTCACACTTTGAATTTGTATATAATAACCCATCTTGTTTGTAACCATAGGTCTTCCAAACCGGTCAAGCATTTCGCCCCTTGGAGCTTTTATTGGATAAGCACGGACGAGTCGATTTTCGGCCTTTTCTTTATACTCGTCGCCATGGACAATCTGCAAGCTAAAAAGCCGTGCCACGAACACAATCGCAAACACGGCAAGAAAGCATAATATGAAAATAAAACGAGCTCTCAAACCTTTTTTATCCAATAGTTTCACCCTTATCAGAATATAAAACCTTTCCCATTTTTTTCACAAGGAAATAAACAGGAACGGAAACAACCATATTATAAAATCCCTCAGGAATCACAACTCTCAAAAGTATCAAAAAGAAATTCGCACCATTTAGTGTTAGTGAATATATAGCCCCATAAACCGCCTCATAAACAAGAGTTTCAACAAGAATCATAAGAAGCACAACCCAAATATTATTATCCCTCAAAACCCTTTCACAAAAATAAGAGGTTAGAAAGCCAAGAAGCATCATAAGAACAGCATTAAGCCCCCAAAATCTGCCAATAAGCATATCAAGAATAAGGCCAAAAACTGCCCCTAAGATTGCACCTTCCCTCTTTCCACAAAAAGTACATACAACCACTATATAAATCAAAAACAAATTAGGTTTGACAGAAAAAATCTCGATACAATCAACGAGCGTCGCCTGAAATATGGAAAAAGCCAACAAAAAGGCTCCATGCAAAGTAGTTTTCATAGCAACCTCTCCAAAAATCAATTCATATCATTTTTTACTATTAAAACAGCATTTATGCTTTCAATATCGGCATCAGGAGCAATTATTGCATACTGAGAAATCCCCTGCATATCTGGTCTGATTTCAAGCACCTTTCCAATGGTCAGACCTTTGGGATAGATACCTCCAAGCCCCGATGTCATAATTTTGTCGCCAACAATGATATTGGCATTTTTTGAAATAAAGGAAAGCCTCAAATTTCCGCCCAGGGAATCACTTGAATCGCCCTCTGCCACGCCATACTCACCTGACCTGACAATTTCCGCCCCCACAGAATGTGCGGGGTCAATAAGTGTTATCACCCGTGACCATGTGGTCCCTACTTCGCTTATTCGTCCAACCAAAGCCTTATCGGCTGAAATCACCGGTTGATTCAGGGCGACACCGTCGGCAGCACCTTTATCTATAACAAATGTATTATACCAGTTAGATGGCTCTCTTGAAACCACCTCAGCGGCGTCAAGTTCAAGTTCAGGATAAGCTTTTTTCATAGCAAGAAGACGTCTCAGCTCCTCATTTTCGCCGAGAGCAATCTCGCTTTTATCAATAGCCAGCTCAAGCTCAGCGTTCTGTAATTTAAGCTTTCCTATTTCCTCTTTCAGCTTATCAACACTTGAAAAGTAGCCAAAGAAATTGGATACACCATTCCCCGCTTTTGTGAAAAGCTTTTGAACCGGAGTGACAATCACCTGAGTTACGTTTTCAAGAAAAGTAATATCCGGGCTCACTGCATTCACAACGCCTACAATTATTCCAAGAGAGACAGCTGCCACTACCAAACCGAAAACACATCTGTTTTTAAAAAACTTCTTCAAAAGATGTATCTCCTCTCACAAATTCAATTATTCAGACATCAAAAGGGTGTGAAGGGTCTTGATTTCTTCAAGAGCTTTTCCCGCACCGATAGCAACACATTCCATAGGAGACTCTGCAATAAAAATCGGAATTTCGGTATGTGCATTTATAAGCTTTCCAAGACCTTTAAGCATACATCCGCCACCGGTAAGAACGATTCCCGACTCAATTATGTCAGCAGCAAGTTCAGGCGGTGTTTTTTCAAGAACAGCCTTGATTCCATCAATAATCATAGCAAGACTTTCTTTTATAGCCTCACGAACTTCTTCTGATGTAACAGTCGCAGTCCTCGGAAGACCTGAAACCAAATCACGACCCTTTATGCTTGTGGAAAGCTCCTCTTTCAGTGAACAAGCTGAGCCAATTTCTGTCTTTATTTCTTCCGCTGTGATATTTCCTATAATAAGATTGTGATTTTTCTTAAGATATTGGATGATGTCATTATCAAATGTATGGCTTGCAACCTTAAGGCTTTGGGTTGCAACAATTCCGCCAAGTGAAACAACTGCAATTTCAGTTGTTCCGCCACCGATATCAACAACCATGGACCCAACAGGCGCATTCACCTCAACACCGGCACCAATAGCCCCCGCCATTGACTTTTCAAGAAGATAAACATCCTTGACACCGGCAGCAAGAACAGCATCACGTACAGCACGTTTTTCAACATCAGTGATATGCGACGGCAAGCATACAACCGCCTTTGGCTTCAAGAATGTTGTGCCAACAGCTTTTTTAATAAAATATTTAAGCATTGCAACCGTAATATCAAAATTCGCAATAACGCCCTCCTTTATAGGTGTTACCGCACAGATGTCAACGGGGGTTCTTCCCAGCATTTCACCTGCTTCCTTTCCTATTGAAAGAATTTTTCCAGATGCACGACTGATGGCAACAACAGTAGGCTCGTTCACAACAATGCCTTTTCCTCTTACATAAATAATAGTATTGGCAGTACCCAAATCAATTCCTATTTCATTTGCCATAACAAAAACACTCCTTATGTATGTAAATTTTCAAAATACTTCTTAAAATATTCTTATACCAAAGTTATCCTTTAGAACTTCGGCAAGCTTTGAAACCGGCAACCCAACCACATTGAAATAATCGCCGTTTATTTTTTCCACGAAAATCGAACCCAAATTTTGTATTCCATAGCTTCCTGCTTTGTCCATAGGCTCCTTAGTTCTAATATAATCTTTTATTTCGTTTATGTCAAGTTTTTTGAAGAATACTTCGGTTTTTTCGCAAAAAGAAATTTCTTTCCCGGTCTCTGTGTTTTCCACAAAAACCCCTGTGAAAACCTCATGCATATTTCCGCTTAAATCACTGAGCATACGGAAGGCATCATCTTCATCCTCTGGCTTTCCCAAAACTTTCCCGTTGATTGCGACAACGGTATCTGCTGCAATGATAGTTTTACCTATACTTTTGTCCAGTTTTTTGATGACATTTTTACCTTTAAAACGAGCAAGAGCACACACATCCTCTTCAATACTCGCAAAGCAGATGTCAGGCTCAGGTGTTTTGTCCACAATAACCTCAAACCGAAGTCCAAGCATACTTAAAAGTTCTTGTCTTCGTGGAGAGCCTGATGCAAGAATCAAATCACTCATAAATACCACCGTCTTTCAATATTCTATCGCCTAAAATCTTCGCCCCCACCCCGGTAACTGTACCACTCACAGCCGCAACAATCAACATCTGTGGCAAATAGGAAAACATATACGACGTATAAAAAATCAAACTTGCCACCAAAATCTGTGCAAAATTATATAGCGATGCACCAACAACACTCAACCCCACAACGCTCACCTTTGGATAAAAATGCGTTTTAGCCAATATCATACTCAAAACAGAGAAAAATGTCCCCGTCATACTGTAAGGCAAAGCGGTCACTCCTCCCGACAACAGCGTTCCCAAGAATGCCCTGAGGAGAGAAATAACCATAGCGTTCTTTCCTCCGAAAAGAAATATATTCAAAATGGTCACAATATTTGCAAGCCCAAGCTTTCCCCCTGGAACAGGCGAAATCAAAATTCTATTTTCCACATACTGAAGTACAATTCCCACAGCTGTGAGAACCGCCATAATGCATATATTTTTTGCTGAATATTTTTTCTTTTTCATCAGTATGTCACCTTGTCAACCCTTTTGTCCTTATTTCCTGTTATTTTCACTATAACCCGATTCGGTGAGCAAACAATCATCTGCCCCGCTTTTGTTATTTCTCCTGATTTCACATCAAGCTTATCAGGGCAGGATGCTTCTGTCATTTTTGCACCTCTACGTGTTATTTCAAGGGTGTTTTTGCCATTTTCACTTTCTATTTCAAGTGTTTTTGTGCCTGAAATTTCTGCAAAATTATAAACAGCATATTCATTCCCGTCCACAAAAATTTCCACCGCTTCTGCACTTCCCACAAAAATAAACGCCCCAAATAAAATATAGACCAAAAGAGCCAGCAAAACCACTGAACCAATTATAACCTTATCCAAAGCAGTTATCATCATTTAAACCCCTTGTTAAAATGTCCTCTGGTGAAGTCTTCCGTGGTGTATTCACCACCCTCAAGGAATGCAAGTGAAATTTCCTTGCACGCATCGGGGCTTTCGTCAGTAAAATACAGTCTGACAAAACCGACATTTATATTTTTTATTTTATCCATATCGCCAAGAAGCACCGTCTTTTTGCTGTTTAAGATAACGCTTCGGCAAATATCCCCGTCCTTGATAACAGGAAACGTGATCCCCAAACGGTCAGTAATTGAATTTTCGCCACTGCACGGACATTTGACTCCATTTCTTATGAGGCAATTTTCAGAAACCACAACGGGCAACCGTCCATAAACCACAATACCAGCAGTGAGTGGCTTTGCCATTTTTTCAATCTGCCTAAAATTCAGTTCCGGTGAAAGTTCAACGGCTTTAATTCCCGCTTGCCTTAAAAACTCAAGGGAATGGGAATTTGCCACGTTGAGCCTGAAACCGCCATAAATATTATATCCCGAAAATTCATTTATAAGCGAAACATTGTGTATAAGAACCCCGTGATACCCTTTATCAAGCAAGGTTTTTGCTCTTTTTGTGTAGCTTGCATATTCATCATTTTTCAGAATTGCAGGCAGAACAATCACTGTTTTTTCTTTTTTTGTATCTGCCATATTCCTGTTTCGCTCTATTATGCCAATGGGAATATAGAATTTGTCAAACGTCAAATCCTTAACCGCTTCAAGTTGTTCATCTTTTGTTATTTCACAAACAAATTCTTTTGAATTAACACCAGAGTTTGAAATTTGGTCATTATATTCTTTTCTTTCTTCTGTTCGTTCAAATGAATGTATGATTTTTTCCTCAAGCATTTTGAGGGCTTCTCTTCGAATTTTGTTAAGCTCCCCTGCTGACAAAAACAAACCATCCTCAACCTCTGCCAAGATTTCACTGAACTCAAAGGGCGTGCCTCCGGTTTTTGAAAGCTGAGCTATTACAGTGCTTACATCGAGTGCTGTATTCATCGCCTTTTCAGGAATCATGTTATGCTTATACTCAACCACCATATCCCCGCAATTCAAGCACAGAGTTGGAGGTGTTTCGTTCTTAAAAATAGCCTTTCCCGAAATTTTCATTTTACAGTTTTCATTTTTTATTCTTGCAAGAAGCTCTTTTTCAAGCGCAGAAGTTTCTTTCAGGTATGGATTATCAGGCTTGTGTGGGGCAAACATATCCTTCCCCTGATTTTCTGAAAGATAGCCATCAGTATATCCCCCACGATTAAAAATACTTTCAAGAATTTTTATGTCATCGGCTGTGACGCTGTCAGGATTATCGATGTATTTGCGATAAACACCTACAACCGCCGCAACGTATGCCGCCCCTTTCATTCGTCCCTCAATCTTAAATGATAAAACACCAGCACGAGATAGTTCACCCAGATAGTTTATTCCCATAAGGTCCTTAAGGCTTAAGAAAAACGCTTTATCACGGCAATCGTTTATGCTATACGGAAGACGGCATGGCTGTGCACACTTGCCTCTATTTCCACTTCTGCCGCCAATCATGCTGCTGAAAAGGCATTGTCCCGAATAGCTCATACAAAGTGCACCGTGAATAAACACCTCAAGCTCAGCACTGGTATTTTCAGAAATTTCTCTTATTTCACGGGCGGAAAGTTCTCTTGACAAAACAACTCTCTTTATACCCTGTTTCTCAAGAAATTTAACACCCTCAATATTGTGAATGGTCATCTGGGTGCTTGCGTGAATTGGTAAGTCCGGTACAATCTTTTTTGCCAGTTCCACAACACCCATATCCTGAACTATTATTGCATCAACGCCTGCCACTGACAAAAACCTCAAATAGTCACAAAGCTCGTTCATTTCAGCATCAAGAACAAGTGTGTTCACGGTGACATAAGCACGTACGCCACGAAGATGACAGTAATCAACAGCTTTTTTCAGTTCAGCACAGTCGAAATTATCGGCTAAGTTTCTTGCGCCAAAACTTTTGCCAGAAAAATATACCGCATCTGCACCGCTTTGAACAGCGGCAACAAGACATTCAAAATTTCCTGCCGGGGCAAGAAGCTCCACCTTTCTCATAAACGTTCAATTCCTTTTTTAATATTTTCTATAATTTTGTCCACTGCCATGTGTTCCGCATCTTGCAAGCTCAATCTTTAAGTTTTGCACCTCTTTTTCAAGCTGTGCCGCCTTTTGTGAGCGTTCATCAAGCGCTGCAAGAAGCTTTCCCTCACTGCTTGCATAATCTGACACTTGCTTTCTCAGATTATCCATTGCATCCTCAAGTTTTATGTACTCATCCGACAAATTTATGGCTGCAAGCATAGCAATCATAACATTTGTAAGCTGAGGATTTTCTTGTCTTATTTCCTTTATCTTTTTGTCCACACGAACAGCCACACGCTGAACATACTCTGCCGTTTCAGCGGTAACAAGAGTATATTCCGCCCCGTCAATCAAAACTTTTACCTTGTTCTTTTCCACAGCAAATCACCTCTCAAACAAATTCATTGCATCACATTTTAAAAATGCGATTACCGATTTTGCATCATTTATTTCATTATTCAAAATCATTTTTCGCACGTCATCCACCGAAAATTCCTTAATATCCAAAAATTCATCTTCGTCAGGACAAACCTTACCTTTTTCAAGGTCACGGGCAAAAAAGATGTGTGTTACCTCATTTGCAAAGCCAGGTGATGGATAAAGAAACCCAAGTGAAATAACTTCTTTTGCGGCGTATCCCGTTTCCTCCTTGAGTTCTCGTACGCCGCATTTTTCGGGAGCTTCATTTTTGTCGAGCTTTCCCGCAGGAATTTCCCAAATCGCTTTTTCTATTGGTTTTCTGAATTGTCTCACCAATGGAATTTTCCCATCCTGTGTCAGCGCAAGAACCCCAACACCGCCTGGGTGGTCAACAAGTTCACGATAAGCAGTTTTCCCGTCAGGGAATTGAACTGTTTCAACACGCAAATCAATTATTTTTCCTTCAAACAGTTTTTTTGATTCAATGGTTTTTTCTTCAAAAATCAAAAGTCACAACCTCCCAAAATTCAGGCATTTCGTCCCGCAAGGACTCCGGTAGAAAACGCAATTTGCAAATTAAAACCGCCGGTATATGCATCAACATCAATAATTTCACCGGCAAAGAAAAGTCCTTTTATTTTCTTTGATTCCATAGTAGACGGGTCAATTTCTTTGACCGAAACGCCACCCGATGTGATTATTGCCTGTTCTATGGGGCAAAAATCTTTTACTGTAAGGGTTATTCCTTTAATCAGTTTTATCAGCCTCTGCCGTTCTTCTTTTGTAACAGAATTCACCTTTTTGTGCGGGTCAATTCCTGAAAGCTCCACCACGGGCGGTATAAGCCCACTGGGAAGCAAATCCGAAAGGCTGTTGACAAAATCTTTATTCATATACTTGGCAAAATCCCGAAGAAGCCTTGCATCAAGCTGTTTTTCATCAAGGGCAGGCTTTAAATCAATCACAATTTTATACTTTCCGCTTTCCATAGGTCTCATATGAGCAGATGCGCTCAAAACTATCGGACCGCTGAGTCCAAAATGCGCAAACATAAGCTCGCCAAAATCGTCATAGATCTTTTTTCCCTTTTCGTTGAGAACTGTTATCTCAACATTTTTGAGAGAAAGTCCCATAAGGTCATAGGGCCACCTTTCCTCAACCTCAACGGGAACAAGTGACGGAATTATGTCGGTCACTGTGTGTCCAAGACTTTTTGCAAATTCATAGCCGTCACCCGTAGAGCCGGTTGCAGGATATGAAACACCGCCCGTTGCAATTATCACCGACTTTGCTTCAATTTCGCCGTTTTTTTCGGTTAAAACACCTTTTATGCAATCATTTTCTGACACAATACCATTGACATTGTCGCAAAGGATTTTTACGCCTTTTCTTTTGAGCGCTTTCTCCAGTGCATTCACCACACTTGTGCTCTTATCGGAAATGGGAAATACTCGATTTCCCCTTTCAACCTTTGTTTCAACACCAATTTGGTTGAAAAAATCTATGGTTTCCTGATTGGTAAACCCATAAAACGCACTATAAAGAAAGGAACTGTTTTTTGTAACATTCTTTATCAGTTCCTCTACGTCCTCACAAGCATTTGTAATATTACAGCGTCCCTTGCCAGTTATCAGCATTTTTTTACCCAAAATGCGATTTTTCTCGATGAGAAGGACGCCAAGGTTGCGATTTGCCGCAGTAAGTGCCGCCAGCATTCCCGCCGCACCGCCACCAACAACAATTACATCAAATTTGCTATTTACCATTTTTATTACCTGTTTTCTGTGTTCGTCTCTTCCAATTTATCTTTGAAAATGCCTTAATCCTCGGTCTCGATGACGGCTTTCCTTTGCTGCCAGCCGCCTCGATTTTTTTCAGCATATTTACTTCGGATTCACTGAGCTTTCTCCATTTTCCTGAGGGAAGATGTCCAAGAACAAGCCCTGCCTCTTGTGTACGCTTGAGTTTTTTCACAATGCATCCAAGAGCCTCAAACATCTTTCTTACCTGACGGTTTCTTCCCTCGTGGATTGTGATTTCAACCTTTGTTCCATATTGAGTAGCACCGACAACCTCAACCTCTGCAGGACTGGTTTTTACGCCGTCAACCACAACACCACGTCTCAGCTGTAAAATTGTGTCCATAGTGATGTTTCCGGTAACTTCTGCCACATAGGTTTTTGCAATATCGTGCTTTGGATGTGTTATTTTGAAAGTAAGGTCACCGTCATTGGTAAGGAGCAAAAGTCCCTCGGTGTCATAGTCAAGCCTGCCCACAGGATAAATTCTTGCAGAAATATCCGAAACCAAATCCATAACTGTAGGACGACCCTTGTCATCCGAAACAGTGGTAACAAAACCAACAGGTTTGTTGAGCATTATATAATACTTTTTTTCATCATTTTTGACTATTTCGCCGTCAACCTTCACTGTGTCATAGTCTTCGTCAATCTGAACACCCATCTCGCGAATAATTTCATCATTTACCATGACCCTGCCCTCGGCAATCATTTTTTCAGCAGCACGTCTTGATGCCACACCTGAATTAGCAAGATATTTTTGTAGTCTTATCATAAAGCATCCATTCCTTAAAAGAATTTATCAATCAATTATTTAAACAAGCTGTTGCAAACAACAACGTTATCTGCAACAGCCGTACACAATCAAATCTATTCGTTTCTGTATTTTTCGAGAATGTTTTCGATTCTCTTTATTGGATTGAGGAGCTCGCTGATTGAATGTTCAGCATTGAGCTCATCGATGAGAAGTGCCACATACTTGCTCATATCAACCTGATGATACCAGGGTTTTGTGAGAAGCTCAGGCTTTGCATAAATGAGGTTTGTGGTGAACACGCCCTCAATAAGACCTTCTTCATACGCTTTATCAAATCTGTCAAAGCCTTCAGTAAACAAACCAAAAGTAGAGAAAATGAAAACTCTTGAAGCTTTTCTTTTCTTAAGTTCTCTTGAAACATCAATCATAGAGTCCCCTGATGAAATCATATCGTCAACAACAATAACATTTTTGCCGTCGATATCACTGCCCAGAAATTCATGTGCAACAATAGGATTTTTGCCGTTTACCACTCTTGAATAGTCACGGCGCTTGTAGAACATTCCAAGCTCCATTCCGAGAACTGAAGAATAATACATACATCTTGACATTGCACCTTCGTCAGGAGATATAATCATAGTATTATCCTTATTTAGGATTATATCCTTATCATATCTAATACAAGCTTTAATCATCTGATATGTAGGCATCACGTTCTCAAAACCCTTGAAAGGTATAGCATTCTGAACCCTTGGGTCATGAGCATCAAAGGTAATAATGTTATCAACACCGAGGTTTGCAAGTTCCTGAAGTGACACTGCACAGTCAAGGGATTCTCTTGATGAACGCTTGTGCTGACGTCCTTCATAAAGCATTGGCATAATAACTGTAATTCTCTTTGCCTTTCCGCCTATTGCAGAAATAGCACGCTTGAGGTCCTGATAATGGTCATCAGGGCTCATAGGAATATCAGTTCCATAAAGCTTATATGTTTCGCCATAATTGAAGCAGTCAACTATGATATAAACATCATATGTTCTTGCAGAATGTAAGAGTGTAGCCTTTGCTTCACCTGTTCCAAATCTGGAAATCTTAAGAGGAAGTAAAAATGTTCCATGATTTTCTATCTCGTCGTCATTGAACTTTTTGAGATAATAGTCCACCTTTGAGCAAAAGTCTTCACAGCCTGTCATTCCAATAACACCAAGTCTGCCAAGGTTGTAGGATTCGATTGTTGATTTCATTTGTTTTCTCCTTTGATTGATTGTTTTATGTTTAGATAATTATTATACTTTAATTTTGTACATATGTCAATAAACCCGGATGCCAAAATGTCGAATTTTAGTTTTTATATTCAGCCAGAAGCTTATATTTGATGTTCCAGAGCTTTTGTGACAAGTCCACATAATATTCATGCGGGTTTTCAAAACGCTTTACCTCGTCCCAAATTTTGTCAAGCTGTTCTTCGCTATATTTTCGGATTTCCTGAAGTGACGGGGATTTATAAACACATTTTCCTTTTTCAAATATGGGCACTTGGAGCTCCACTGCTGTGAAATCTGAAATATTCTTTCTCTTCCATGTATTTTGTGGGTCAAAAATTTCGTATTCCTTTGATGTATCTATTTTTTCCTCAGCAAGAGTAATCACATCAGCAATAGCTTTTCCCGTATCATTGGCAAAAAGTCTGTATACCTTTTTGAAGCACGGATTTGTAATTTTTGCAATATTTTCGCTGACTTTGATTTTGGGAATAATATCACCATCTTTTTCAAGAGCAACCAGCTTGTAAACACCGCCAAACACGGGTTCGCTTCTTGCAGTGATCAGCCGTTCGCCAACACCGAACATATCGATTTTGGCGCCCTGTCGTAAAACATCCTGAATGATATACTCATCCAGAGAGTTGGAAACGGAGATCTCACATTCCGTCCAGCCAGCATCATCCAGCATCTTCCGGGCTTTCTGAGAAAGGTATGCCATATCGCCGGAATCCAAACGAATACCACACTTGGTAATCCCCATAGGCTTGAGTACATCATTGAACGCGCGGATGGCATTGGGAACGCCGGACTTCAGCGTATTATAGGTATCCACAAGAAGGGTCGCATTGTTGGGATACATTTCACAGTAGGTTCTGAAGGCCCCATATTCCGTATCGAACATCTGCACCCATGCATGAGCCATTGTGCCGCCTGCCTTCACGCCAAAGAGCTGATCCGAAATGGTACAGGCTGTACCGTTGCACCCACCGATATAGGCTG
>JAZQUY010000012.1:0-89492 GCA_045631525.1 Clostridia bacterium | reverse complement strand
TCGCTCGGATGACGATGACGACAATTTATATAAAGAACAAATATGTCCGAAATGCAAAACAGGCAAATACACTTATGACCTCGATCCTAAATCGGAATTTTGTCCTTACATCGGGTGTTGGCGACGTAACAAATGTAGCTTTTACAAACCACTTGGGAAACATTCTAAATCGAGTTCATTTCATAAAGTTATAGAAAAATAAATAATTATTTTGGGATACCACCTCTCCTCCGGGAGCAAGGTGGTATCTTTTTTATTACGAAACATTAGGGTTTTCAATTTGTGTGGTACAGAAATTTAGAAACATAAGATATGGAATTGTTTTATTTAACGCTCAATGCGGGAAGTTTGGTCTTATATTAATGTAACAAAATGTATATTTTGTTACTTTGAAAAAATGCCACAAACGCAGTATTTACAAGGGTTTTCAGACTTTTGCACTATTTACACCTAAAATTAATGTAACATAACCACATAAAAAGCTTGACTTTGTTACATTAGCCCGATATAGTATACATCACAAAAGCGAGGTGTAAAATAATATGAAAACGGTACAGCCAATCAGAGATAAAAAGAAAATTGCCATTATGAAAACCTTATTGAGAGAAAAAGGAGAAAAATACTATATTTTATTTCGCATAGGCATTAATGTCGGTTTGCGTGTGTCAGATATTCTTGCATTAAAAGTGGTCGACGTGCGTTCAAGAACCCATGTTACTATCGTTGAAAAGAAAACCGGGAAAGTAAGAAGATTTTTAATACCAAATAGTTTGCAAAAAGAGATAGCTGAATTTATAAGAACAAACAATATGGAAGATGACGAATATTTAATTCAAAGCAGAAAAGGGTTTAATAAACCTATTACACGTGTTCAGGCATATAGAGTGTTAAATGATATAGCCAAGCAAATAGGACTTGATGAAGTTGGTACGCATACGATGCGTAAGACATTCGGATACCACCATTACCAAGCAAATAAAGATGTGGCGGTACTTCAAAGTATTTTCGGGCACGCGGCACCCAGTATCAGTTTGCTTTATATTGGTATTACAGACGATATGAAGGATAACTCTTTAAAGGGATTTGATTTATAAATAGCAGGTTTTTTAGATACCACCTCTCCTCCGGGAGTAAGGTGGTATCTTTTTTGCAAAGTTATAAATTTATGTTCAAAATATCACAGCAGACAGTATAGCATATTCCATAACAGTTGTTTAAACTTCAACCACTATAAAAAATTAATTTTAAGCTTTGAGTTATTATTTATTAACATAAATGAGGACTGTTTGTTTAAATAAGATAGTATGACAAAAAATTTAGTCGTACAAATTTATATGAAAAGGGTTGATCTAATAATGGGTATTATATGTAAATTACCAACATTTTCTGTTAATCCTCAGACAACAGATGATCAGCAGAAAAGAATTATAAAGTTAATCAAACAAGCAAATGCAAGTAATATGGATGTGCTTGGAGAAGCTTTTATAAGAATAATTGAATCCGAAAAGTCAAACAGAGATACGGCATCATTAAGTAAATTTGCTAAAACATATAGAGCTTGCCAAATAATTGAAGAAGCACGTAAACAAACTGTTTCGTTGGAAGAACAATTTGAAGAATTAGAGTCGAGTGAAATTTCAAAGTTCATTCCCACTGTATCTTTTGAAGATGAAGTAATTAAGAGGTGTGACACTGAATATATGGTAGAACAATTTTTAGCATTTAGACAAAAATGGGTTTTTAAGGATGGTTACGACATATCAAGACTTTTAGAGCTTGCACTTCTTGATAATGATGTTCAGGCAACTTGGAAGTTGCGTTGGATATTTGAAGAAAATAAAGAAATGGATTATTTGAAGGATTTGCTCCAAAATGCAGGTGCCATTGAAAGAATTAAAACACTACTATGGGATAAGAAAATAATTTTGGACACGTGACTAAAAATTGATGCATATATCCTCTTCCTGCTCCAGTTAGATATATTTTCTTATGTAGGAGAGTGAGAAATATGTTGTGTGTTAAAAAAACAAATATGATTGCAACTGCTATCTCACAAGAGTTTTATAACAATCTCATAACCGTAGCAAAAGAGAAAAATATAAGTCTATCAGAATTAATTATTATGGCGGTTTCTATGCAACTTAATCGACAGAATATTGAGATTAAGAAATGCAAAAGAACATCTGACAACAAGAAAATTATTACTGTGAGAGTATCAGAAGGTTTGTTTGATATCGTTGATAATATATCAAAAAAGTATAGTTGCAGCAGAAGTAGATTTGTATTAGATGCAATCGAATATGGGTTAAATTATGTAAAAAAAGGAGGGTTTTAAATGGAGAGTATATTTAAATCATTATCAAAAGAACATAACTCCGTTAAAAACAATCCCAATGAAGCAGTTGCGTCAAAGCGTGAGTTATTAGAAGAAATTGTTGAATATGTAAATTCAATGGAGTGGCTTTCAAGGTCTAAGACAAAAGATAAAATTAGATTTTTTATAAAAAGTGGATACGACTACGAAGCGCTTTGTAATGAATTTAATATTACATATGAGGCAGCAAAGAACGCTGTAAAATGGGCATCCAAACAGTTAAAGTCTAAAATAGGTAGAACTACGGTACAGCTTATAAGGTTTGGCTATATTGAAGAAGCTCGTGTAGCGTTTTATGTTGGTATAGGTAAAATATCAAGGAATAATTTGTTTATATCAGATTTGAATGGTATTTTGCCGGAGAGTAAGTATTCTGCCATATATGATTTACAAGACTGTGTAGCGGAACTTGCTTTACTTCGTAAAATGAGCCAAGCGTACTTGAAAAAGTATGCAGATAAGGTCGATGGCAAAAAAATGGCATACCTCCTTTCCCTTATTGAAGGTGATAGCCGTAGGGCTATGTGGCTGCGTCCTTATATCATCAATATGATACAGGGTTATACGACATTGGAAGATTTATTAGGTATGGAAGAAAAAATAAAAAAAGAAAAATATTTATATTAGGAGGGCGAAATTTATGGCAAAAGCAAAAACAACGGATGAAATCGTTGTAGAGTATTTTCAAGGTATTAAGTACTATGAAGATACTGATAACGACAAATTAATTGTTATTCTTCCGGAAGGGTTGAAGAAGAAAAATGCTGATCTATATAACGGTCATTTGACGATAACTCTTACAATGGAAGATTTGGATAGTATTGAGTTCGTGTGTGAATTCAAAGCCCCAAAGGCAACAAAGGAAGTTTTGGTATTACTTGCTGAGGATGCTAAGGGTTTTGAAGGTTAATATTATGTGACTTTTTTAGGGTTATGGTTGGTGTACGATAGGTTTATGGTGTTATAGGTAGAAAAATAATGACTTTTATAAAACCGGTAACGATTTTATAAAACTATCGTGGTTTTCATGAAACTGCTTTCAGTTTTATAAATAGTGTCCGGATTTTATAAAGGCATAAGAAAATTTATAAAATCAGGAGAGTGCTTAAGTATGAATAAAGATATAGCAAGAGTTGAAAAAGATATTTTATTTGATATTTCGATTGTACATTCATCAAATATCAATAATAGGATTGAGTGGGTGCTTAATAACACAAACGCAAATTGGATTGTTCCTTATATAGCAGTTACTTCACCTACAAGTATAGTAATTACTCCACCTTTTGTGGTTGTTTCTTCTTTGCCAGTTAGTGGTGCTTCTGGATTTCCAAAAGATAAAAGAACAATATTTAGTGTGGATTTGTGTGATAACATAGAAAGTGTTAAGAACACGCTTGAATATATGCTTACAGAACACGATTTAAGTCATGCATTGCAAGTGGATTTGTTTGTTTATAACGGAAAATATTATGAAAAAACTATGTATAATATTGGGTCATGCAGTAGTTCTTTCACAGCGGTATTGGAATTTGCACAGATAAAAAATATAGATAGCTTTATGGATGAGTGTGATAAATCATTGGGAAAAACATTGTTTGAAGATTGTTTTTGGATGGATGGCGAAGAAAATAACAAACGTAATTTTGTTGAGATTCCTTATCTGTGGGAAATTTGTTACACAGATGTCAAAAACAAAGTCGGAAAAGATGAATATTTCTTCTTGAAAACAACGGATGCTGTAATTGATGAAGCAGCTATAAGGATGTTTGAAGAAAATGTAAATACAGTATTGGTAGAAAACTCTTGGTACAAAATTATGCTTTATGCTTCGGAAGAGCTTTTTGAGAAAACTGATGACTGTTTAGATGAGCTCAATGCTTACGAACGTTTCAAAAATGGCTTAAAGGTAACGATTGAATTGAAAAATGGTCCCGAAGTTTGTTAAAACTTACATAATTAAATTGTTAATAAATTTTTATGGTGTAAGTGTTTAGAGTAAGTAAATTGCAAAATTCTAAACATTTACACCTATACAGTATAAATTTGATATGAAAACAACTGTTTTTTATCAGAAAAAATCAAAAATCAGCGTGCATTTTGTGTCAGGTGTAAGTTTGATAAATTTCATCATTGAAAATATGGTGGTAATATAAAGATTTAAGGGCTTTACAAATACAAAGTCCCGATTATTTTACAAAATAATATGGAAATTGGAGTGTGTTTAAAATGAAGAATTTGGATGTTAAAGAACTTTTGGAACTTTTTGCTCCATCAATGGTTAATAAAAATAAACTGTTTTTCAGAAAAGAAATTACAGAGATTGTTTCTGCAGCAGAACAGAGTAAATTTGTAAAGAAGTATAAAAATAATGTAAGCTATGCTGATGGTGTTTATACCGTATCGGAAAATGCCGGTGATGTTACTTCTGTTCCAGCGTATAATTATTTCGTATTGTACGAAAAACCTTTAATAGAAGAACACCAAAGAAGAATTAAAAAATTGAAATTCTTCTTTGAAGGCTTTGAAACCTATGGAGAGTTGAAGGAACGTATTCAAGACGAAAGTTTTGATACTAATTTATTTATAGTATATATAAAAGATTATATTGGTTATAGAATGGTACAATTCAATATTTTTTACGATGAAGAAAATGACAAGTGGACTGACTTATATATACCTTGCTTAGGTGAAATATATGATGTTCAAATTATATATGATAATGATGAAAAAACAAAATTTACACAAGAAATTATGACAGGTGTTTTCTGTTCACAAGAAGATATAGAGAATTTTATTCAAGAAGTAATTGTATTTGAACAAATGTTAAAGCACAAGCCATTTGTAATTACGGGTGTATATAATTATGAAGGCATAATGAATGAGTTTAGGGTGGAATACGATGAGCTTGTTTCAAGTTTTGATAGTTGGCCTGCTGAAGCAGATTATGGCGATGAAAATATTTCAGGATATATGCAATCATACAATAGCGGTTATAATAAAGGGTTTACAAAAGGTTATATAGCAAGACTTCAAGAGGAAGACACAGAATGTGATGCTGATTAACCTTTGGGGTAAACCTCGTTACAAAGTATTAAAAAAGTTACATAATTTCGTGCATAAGTGAGAAACCGCTTATGCACATTTTTTTAAAATCCCTTGGCTTTAGCCGAAGAATGCGGTATCATCACAGATGACAATGTTTTTGTAATGTTTTATTTATGAAATGTCTTATAAATTGCATAATACGGAGGTAATGTGATGAAAGTAAAAGATTTATTAAAAGCGATTTTAGTTGAGGAAGGAATAACGGATCAGGATGCATATCTTGAAGGGCGGATTTTGGACTGTGTTATAGAAGTGTTAGACGAATGTATAACTGTAACCCACGGTTCTCCCGTTTCGTCTGGTATGGAGTGTCTCGATAAAGAAGTGCTTTATGGTGCGTGGGTGTATAGCTTTAACGAAAGTGAACTATGTCATACTTTCGAGTATCGTAAAGACGTACAGGCAGCATACATACTGTATAGAGATTTGAAGGATAAAGCGGAGTGTTCCGACATCAAAGTTATGTTTGCCTCTTCTTTGTCGGATGAAATTTACGAGGTAGTTATAAAAGTAGGTGGAACGGATGATTAAATATAAAGTTTCGGCTATCGTTAGAGCTGAAGAAGATTATAGAGATGACGAGCTTTGGAAAATGTTTGGGTATAAACAGAAAAAGCCATATATAAGCGATGACGGCATTTTAGCTTATAAAATTACGGCAGGTCTTTACATATTTTATATCTCGCATATCGTATATGACCAAGGTGTATCTTTGGGTATTATAGAGCCGGTAGATAGTAATGTTACTTTTATTGATTTTAGTGATATGCTTTGTAGTCGTGGCTTGGTGTGTTATCACCGTATTGGGTATGCTCTGGAACACAGTACCCTTGATTATCTTAAATCTGAGCTTGAACGTGTAAACTCCGAGGGAAAGATTTTGCAGGTGGTTCAGTACCATTGTCATTGGTGGAAAAACGAGCAAAGACTTAAAAATCCACTACTTACCTATGTGGGTGAAGTTGTGGTAGATTTAGAGAGCCGAAAAATACTTAAAAACACGGCGGATAATACACTACCATTCAAAGAACGCCAATTTATCTCAGCATTCTGTCATGTAGAAAGCTATGAAGACTTGCTCGATGCTCTCGTAAGTGAACAAGACCGTAGTTTTTGTAACTCGCGGCATATTATAGATAAATTTGCTGATGCCAACTTTTATTCCACAGATCACTTTCTCACACTTCAAGATAAATACGAATTTACCTATCTAAAGGAAGAAAACAAAGGTTAAGCCAGCAATAACAACAAAAAAATAAAATCGCAATTATTCAATTGACAAACCACTCAACTACAATGTTTTCGGGGTTTACATCTTGAATATTTTGCGATTTTTTTTACCTTATTTTATTTTGTCGGAGTTTTAGTAGGTATAGAATAATAAATGGTTAAAATTTTTTTATTTTTCTTAAATTCTACTTTTCATTGAAATCTCAACTAAAAGTCGAGCACGCCTTTCGTTTGCTTGATAAAACAGTAAAAAAACTTTTGTTGTGGTTATTGACATACTCAAAAAACTAGCGTATAATGACTGATGTAATAAAGATTGCTTATGCAGTCCGGCACAAATCTTATGGTAACTCATATAGGTTGGTGGTCGGTGGTTGGTGGTCTGTCAGTAGGTACTGGCAGTTATATAGATACTATAATAGAATATTTCCCCACAGGGGTTTTATCGGTGTGCCGTGAGTTTCGCTTCCGGCACACCTTTTTTGTGCCTTCATATAAATATAAATTAAATTTTAGGAGGAACTTTAGATGACAAGTAGTTGTATTTTAAATGTTTTAGAACTTTTTTTGAGTACAAATCACTTCTTATTTTTCTGTTTTAGGGATTATATAGATGAGTGTGGGTACTTCAGCACAGACAGAGACGGAGTAATCACTTTTGAATATAGTAAAGAATTTCCCGTCGTTAATATTTATCAGATGGAAAATGATGGTGATTATTATGTTCATATTGATTTTTCCTTTCCATCGGAGTTATCCGACGATATACAGATTGCTCTTGAACAGGTGAATCAAGAATTGAAACATAATAGTAGTTGCTTCATTAAGGGAAATTTATTAACTTATAGGCAGGAAAAAAGCTGTATTGCCTGCGTTGATAATGGAGAAGAAGTTAGAGAATATATACGTGGAATATTCTCGGATTTTGAAGAAAATGCTGTTGTTCTAAAACAACTTATAGAAAAATTTGGAGACAACATTGAAGCAGAAAAAATAGTATAATATTAGGGGGTTTTTTTATGGTAAAAAGTTTCACATTAACTAAATTGAAAACACTTATGAGTGAAGATTACATTTTATTTCATTGTTTTAGGGAAGTACTTGATAGTAAAAAGTATGATTATCCCAATGTATATAAGGATGATGTGATTACCTTTAGATATAGCAACGATCTTCCTGTTGCATCTCTTTACGACGGAGAAGATGGTACAACAATAAAGGTAATACTTTATAATCTTCCAAAAATGCATGAGGATGTAAAAGAAATAATCTCTCGTGCAAACTTAGACTTGGATCATCTAAGTAAGTTTGGTGTAGAAGAAGATAAAATTGTTTACATACAATCAGATTGGTTTGATGAAGATATTAATTATAGTCATGATGTCTTTAGGTTTATTCATATTATGTTGGATGAGTTCAAAAACAACGTAGGGGTGTTTAAAACACTCATAGAAGATGTTGATAAACTCTTCGGGAAATAAGATTAGTAGTTAAGAATTGGTATGGTACAACTTTATAGTGTTGTATATTAGGTTGGTTGATGGTGATCTGTTAGCAAATGGTTAGCAGTTTATATATACGAGCTATAAATAAGCCTTTATAGGCATTTTCCGGTGTGTCGTAAGTTTTGCTTCCGGCACACCTCTTTTGAGAAAATATTTTAATTTATAGTTTAGGGGATGAAAAGATGTTTAATATAGAAAGTGGTAAGTGATTATACTCACTCCAACTTCCGCCGTAAAATCGTGGACGTACAGTAGAGATACTTCTTACAAAATACTAAAATTATCATAACCAAAAAGGACTACGGATTTTATTCCATAGTCCTTTTATAATGTGATGGTAGTTTCATTTTTTGGTGTGTCAAACCCTTTTAAAATAGCTTATATACGCCCTGACACCATTCCTGACACCAATTTTTTATGAGATATACGGAGTTATACGGGAATATATAGAATTCTGCTCTTGTGATAATCCTTTGTTTATAGCCATTTAGAGAGTTTTATAAGGATATATAGAGATATATGAAATTGGTGCATGAACTACTATACCTAATTTCATAATTTTATTCAATGCCTTTCTGGTTTGTATTTTGTCTTTATGTTAATTTTGTAGTATTTGCCTTGCGATTTTTATTCCGTCAATTGCAGCACTCATAATTCCGCCTGCATAACCAGCACCCTCGCCCGCAGGGAACAAGCCTTTACAACTGATGCTTTCAAAGTTTTTGTCCCTTACTATCCGGAGTGGTGCCGAGGTCCTCATTTCCACACCGGTGAGAATTGCACCCTCACCCAAAAAACTTTTCATTTTTCTGTCAAAATCAAAAAGTCCATCTTTCAGAGTATCGGTTATAAACTTTGGCAAACATTCTCTCAAGTCCGCAAATGCAGTTTCACCAGTAAAAGACGGCTTCACGCCGTCAAATTTTTGGGATATATGGTCATATACAAAATCCTTTGCAAGTTGTACCGGACCTTTTCCGCCTGCAAGTTTATATGCCAGCGCTTCGTATTTCCTTTGAAATTCCAAACCTGCTAATGGCGAATCGCCATCAAAATCAGAGGGTCTTACACTCACTACAAGGGCACTGTTTGAATTTTCTGCCATACGGCTGTGATTGCTCATTCCGTTTACAACAAGATGTCCATCCTCCGACGACGCATTCACAACCACACCGCCAGGACACATACAAAAGCTATAACAACTTCTGTCTTCCCCATTATATGCAAGTCTGTAATCCGCCGTTGGCAAAAGCTCGATGTCAGAGGAGTTTCCATACTGTATGCGGTTTATAAACTCACGGCGATGCTCAATCCTGACGCCTGCAGCAAAAGGCTTTTGCTCCATAGCAATACCTTTTCTGTAAAGCATCTCATAGGTGTCACGGCTGCTGTGACCGATTGCAAGAATAAGTCTGTCACATTCAATCTCAGCACTATCCGTGAGTACAGACACAATCTGTCCATTCTTTATTTTTACATCCGTCATCTTTGTATCAAACAGCACTTTCCCGCCAAGTTCCTCAATTTTCTTCCGCAAATTCTTGACACAGGTTTTCAAAATATCTGTGCCTATATGGGGCTTTGCCTGATACAAAATTTCTCTTGGCGCACCACACTCTGTAAAGGTTTCAAGAACAAACCTTTGAAGCGGGTCACCAATTCGGGTATTGAGCTTTCCATCCGAAAACGTACCTGCTCCACCCTCGCCAAACTGTACATTTGTGTTCTTATCTAAAATCCCGCATTGCCAGAATTTATCTATCAGTTTCTGCCGTTTGTCAACATCGCCACCACGTTCAATAACAGTAACCTCTGTTCCAGAGCTTGCAAGAACATATGCCGCGAAAAGTCCACAAGGACCGCTACCCACTACCACTGTTTTTTTCGCAGTGTTGTTTCTGCCTTTCAGTTCAGCCAAATCCAGAGGCTTCGTATCCTCCAAAATTGAAATCAGTCCACCATCAAGGTTTTCGCTAACTCTCTCCGCCTCTGCCGCAACAGTATATTCAAAATGAATATCCGATTTCCGTCTGGCATCCAGAGATTTTTTATAAACAGTCATATATGAAGGGGCAATCCCTTGCTTTTTTAAAACAGCCGAGGCTTTTTCAAAAACATCCGCCTCGGTATGTTTTATGGGCATTGATATTCCCCTTACAACAACTTTATTCAACGAAATCCCTCCGGATTTTAATTTCTCTTTTCTGCCTTAACAGTGATTTCGGTTATGCCGTCACGCATTGAAACGCCCTCAGGTATAACAAGACCCACTGTCTGTGTGCCTTCCTCTTTGAGTTTTGCCACGTCAATGCGCGCTGCCATAATTTCAGTTATCTCACTCAAAATTTCATTTTCAGCATAAATAGTAACATTTGACGGCTGTACGGAAACCTTGTAATCCGATTTAAGGGAGGAATCATCAATAACTATCGGAACAGTCTTCACCTTGAAAATCGGACAAACTATTTCAACAGACTCAACATTCATTTTCACAATGCTGTAAATATTGTCACGTTCATCTATTATCTTTCCATTTGCATCAACAAAATAAAGCTGTGCCTTGTCTTTAATTTCAGCGCTTCTTCCGTCAAAATCAAGCTCCGCCGCCACGCCACGGACTTTTTCAACGAGAGTCGACGCACCTTTCAGGGTAACAGTTTTCACTGAGGGAATAGGCTCATCAGCAATATAACCATTTGCAACAGAGCCGGAAGTAATCACACTTACCGGTCTTTCAACGGTAATAATTTTATCAATAACAACCGAAGCATTATAGGGGTTTTTGCTTACAATCTCATCATATTCATAAGGAACAGAAATGCTTATGGGAAGTGAGAACGTTCCTACCTTTGTCATATTGGCAAGGTCAACAGTTGCATAAATATTTTTGTTATCAATATTTGCAATCTTTTTTCTGCTGCCGCTTATTTTCAGTTCCACACTTGCATCAGGGTCAGCAACAAGGCTTAAGCCCCGGTCTTCAAGCATGGCCTGATTTTGGTATCTGATTGGAATATCCTTGACGGTAATATCCACCGACGGGTCCACAACAGCTATAATGTAAAACCAGAGAAGCACAGCAATCACGAAGGAAACTACCTTCAAAACAGAATCTTTTGCAAAAAATCCTTTCACTTTGTCTTCTCCTTCCTTACAAATATATTCTTCTTGTTTTTATTATCTTTCTTTTCGAGGTCAAACAGCTTCTGAAGCTTTTTCTCGAGGCTTTCCGGAGAAAGATTCATATTGAGTTCACCGCCACAGGCAATAGAAATATTTCCTGTTTCTTCAGAAACAATAACAACAACTGCATCCGATTCTTCAGACATACCAAGCCCTGCACGATGCCTTGTGCCAAGTTCCTTGCTGACATTGGGATTTTGCGAAAGCGGAAGGAAACAGCTCGCAGCTTCAATTTTGTTGTTTCTGATGATAACCGCTCCGTCATGGAGAGGGGTTTTGGGAACGAAAATATTAACAAGGAGTTCAGCAGAAACATCAGCATTCATCGTGATGCCCGTGCCGACTATATCACCGATTTTTGTATCGCGTTCCATAACGATAAGTGCACCAATATGACTTTTTGACATATTCATGCAGCTTTCTTTCACTTCTTTGATAACCTTTTCCTTTTCCTCGTCATCAGCACGTTCATCAAAATTAAACCACTGACCCAAGGTCCTCTGTCCCAGCTGTTCAAGAGCACGACGAAGTTCCGGCTGAAAAACAATGAGAATTGCAATCAACCCAAGCTGCATAGCATTACTGAGAAGATAATGAACCGTATGTAATTTTGCAAACTGGCTGACCTGCATGACCACAATAAGAACAATAACACCTTTTAAAAGCTGCACAGTTCTTGTGTCGCGGATGAATTTGAGCACTTTATAAATGATAAAGGTAACAATAAAAATATCAATAAAGTCCGTTATTCTGAGAAGTGACAACTGATTGATAAGTGATTCATAAAAGCCGTCAAACACTTTTCTCTTCCTCCTTAAAACATTTTATGCATTGACATACGCATCAATACGCCTTGCCCCAGTACACCATTTTTTTAGCTGGCTTTCCGCAGCATACACATTTGTCGGAAAGCTGTTCCTGCTCAAAGGGCATACAACGTGATGTAGCGGATGTATCTTCTTTTATCTTGTTTTCACACTCTGTATCGCCGCACCACATAGCCTTGATAAAGCCGCCCTTGGTTTCAACTATTTCTTTGAACTCATCATAGCTTAATGCCACAGAGGTCTTTTCTTCACGGTTTTTAAGTGCTGCTTCAAGCATTTCCTGCTGAATCTTCGCAAGAAGCTTTTCAACTTCCTCTTCGATATTATCAAGTGAAACAAAAAGCTTTTCTCTTGTTGTTCTGCTCACCAATACTGCCTGATTGTTTTCAATGTCCTTTGGACCAATTTCAATTCTTACGGGAACACCTTTCATTTCGTATTCACTGAATTTCCAACCCGGTGACTTGTCGCTTGAATCAAGCTTAACTCTAAATTTCTTGCCAAGGAGACTTGTGAGTTCCTCCGCCTTTTCAATAACGCCCTCTTTGTGCTGTGCAATAGGAATGATAACAGCCTGAACAGGTGCAATTCTCGGAGGGAGTTTGAGTCCCGCATTATCACCGTGTACCATGATGATTGCACCAATGAGACGGGTAGTCATACCCCAAGAGGTCTGATGTACATAATGAAGTTCATTATCTTCGCCTGTATATTGGATTCCAAATGCCTTTGCAAAGCCGTCACCAAAGTTGTGGCTTGTACCTGACTGAAGCGCCTTGCCGTCGTGCATAAGACTTTCAATGGTGTATGTAGCCGCAGCTCCCGCAAATTTTTCTTTATCTGTTTTTCTGCCTTTTACAACAGGAATAGCAAGCTCCTGTTCACAGAAGTCTGCATAAACATTGAGCATACGAAGTGTTTCTGCCTCTGCCTCCTCAGCAGTAGCATGAGCAGTATGTCCCTCCTGCCACAAGAATTCCATAGTTCTAAGGAAAGGTCTTGTTGTTTTCTCCCATCTCACAACATTGCACCACTGATTGTAGAGCTTTGGAAGGTCACGGTATGAATGAATTATGTTTGCATAATGGTCGCAAAAGAGAGTTTCAGATGTGGGTCTTACGCAAAGTCTTTCCTCAAGCTTTTCGGCACCGCCGTGGGTAACCCATGCAACTTCAGGCGCAAAGCCCTCAACGTGGTCTTTTTCACGTTGCAAAAGACTTTCAGGAATAAACATAGGCATATAAACATTTTCGTGCCCTGTTTCCTTGAAGCGTCTGTCAAGCTCCTTTTGAATGTTCTCCCAAATGGCGTAACCATAAGGCTGAATAACCATACATCCCCTGATGCCTGAATAATCAACCAATTTTGCTTTTTTTACAATGTCAGTATACCATTGTGCAAAATCCTCTGACATAGAGGTTATTTCTTCTACAAGTTTCTTTTCGTCTTTAGCCAAGATTTCCATTCCCTTCAAAATAATTTATAGACAAAAATGCCCGTTCTTTATACAGTTTCTATTGCAAAAAACTATATTTGAGCATAATTATACATTCTTCATTTTAGTATAAAGGAATTTGACTTTTGTGTCAAGGGTTTGCGAAAGTTTTTTTATCTTATTTTACATCAAAAAACGAGGCTCCGAAGCCTCGCTTTTTCCTATTCAACCGAAATAACCTTGTAGCCTTTTTCCTCAACCACGTTTTTCAGAATACTGTTTTCAATATTTTCGCTTAATGTCAATTTTGCCATTCCTGTTTTGTGGCTTACCTCAGCAGATGTAACTCCGTTTAGTCCCTCAAGTGTTGTTTTCACATTTGCTTCACAGTGGGGACACATCATACCCTCAATTCTCATTATTTTCGTCATAGCTTTTATCTCCTTTATTTTCTTCTCTTTTCCATAGATTTTCACAAGATTCAGCCTCAGCGCATTTGAAACCACGCAGAAGCTAGAAAGGCTCATTGCCGCAGCTCCGAACATTGGATTCATTTCCCATCCTAAAAAGCTTATAAACGCTCCGGCCGCAAGGGGAATGCCAACAACGTTGTAAATAAACGCCCAGAACAAATTTTCATATACATTTTTGAGGGTAGCTCTGCTGAGTCTCACAGCCGCCACCACATCCCGAATACTGTTTTTCATTAGCACTACATCCGCCGCATCAATAGCAATGTCCGAACCAGCACCTATTGCAACACCTACATCCGCCGTCGCCAAAGCTGGCGCATCATTTATTCCGTCGCCCACCATAGCCACCTTGCCTTTTTCTTTGAGCTTTGAAATCTCATGGCTTTTCCCGTTAGGCAAAACTCCTGCAATTACATTTTCAATTCCCGTCTCACGTGCAATAGCCTGTGCTGTTCTCTCATTGTCACCAGTAATCATCACAACCTCAAGGCCCAGCCGTTTCAGTTCAGCAATGGCTTCTTTGCTATCTTCCTTAACCGCATCAGCAACAGCAATAACGCCGATTATTCTTTTATTTTTGCAGAACAAAAGAGGTGTCTTGCCTTCAGCGGAAAGTCTCGTTGCTATTTCTTCTGTTTTATCATCAACTTCCGTTACTGACCTGATAAATTTAAGGCTTCCGCCAATTATTTTATCCCCTGAAACCTCCGCAATAACACCATTTCCCAAAAGTGCCTCAAACTTTTCTGTTTGTTTGGTTTGTATACCCATTTCCTCTACTTTCTGAACAATGGCTTTTGCAAGAGGATGCTCACTTTTCTTTTCAACCGATGCTGAAAGCATCAAAAACTCAGTTTCGTCATATCCCTCAAGACAAATAATATCCGTAACCTTCGGCTCACCTTTGGTAACAGTCCCCGTCTTGTCCAGTGCCACAGTCTTAATCTTCCCAAGCTCCTCAAGAGCCACAGCTGTTTTAAAAAGAATGCCATTTTTCGCACCTACACCGCTGCCCACCATAATTGCAACAGGGGTAGCAAGACCAAGGGCACAAGGACAACTTATGACAAGGACCGAAATACCTCTTGCTATTGCAAAGCCAAAATCGGCACCACTTAAAATCCAAATAGCAAATGTAACAGCGGCAACGCCCAAAACTACCGGAACAAAAACTCCCGAAACTTTATCTGCAGCCTTTGAAACCGGTGCTTTCATGGAGGTTGCATCGCTTACCATTTTTATTATCTGTGAAAGGGTTGTATCCTCTGCAACACGCAATGCCCTACATTTTAAAAAGCCACGGCTGTTTATTGTTGCGCCTGTTACATTATCCCCCACCGACTTATCAACAGGGATGCTTTCGCCAGTAATTCTGGACTCATCAACCGAAGCATCACCTTCAACAACAATTCCATCCGCGGGTATACACTCCCCTGCTTTTACTATAAAAATATCACCCACAACCAACTCTTCCGCCGTAATTAAAATTTCTTTGCCGTCACGCAAAACAGTAGCAGTTTTGGGTGCAAGGTCCATAAGTCCGCTAAGAGCACCCGCCGTTTTTCCCTTTGAACGTGCTTCAAGAAGCTTTCCAACCGTAATAAGCGTAAGTATCATAGCAGCCGACTCAAAATAAAATTGATGCAAATAGTTGTGCATCGCTACTGCATCTCCCACGGCATAGGTCATAGCAAAAAGCACATACACACTGTATACAAACGCAGCACCTGCACCAAGAGCAACCAAGGTATCCATATTGGGTGAACGCTTTATGAGTGCCTTAAAGCCACTTGTGAAAAATTGTCTGTTTATAACCATGACAGCAATGGTGAGTAGCAACTGAACAATCCCTGTGTCAATATAATTTCCTGCCAAAAATCCAGGCAAGGGCCAGCCCCACATAACTGCACCCATAGAAACATACATCAGCGCAACCAAGAAACTAAGTGACCCCAAAAGGCGTTTTTTAAGCATTGTAATATCATTTTCCAAAAGTGCATTTTTATTTGTTTTCTCAGCCTTTTCACCAGATTTTTCTGCACCGTATCCTGCAGCAATTACCGCCGCTATAACAGAATCGGGAGTGACATTACCCGCAACAACCATGGAATTCGTGAGCAAATTTACACTGCAGCTTTCAACGCCATCTACTGCTCGAACTGCCTTTTCCACACGGGCACTGCAAGCCGCACAACTCATGCCTTTCACACTATATTTTTGCAATTCTATCATTCCTTCTTAAAACCAGTTTGTTTAGACTAACTATTTTTATTATATATCTGTTTTTTTAAAAAGTCAAGCCACATCCAAAGTGATTTATATCGAAAAAGAATAAAAAGTTTTGCAAAATTTTTAGTTTTTCAAAAAAACTCTTGCAGTATCAAAAAAATTATGTTATTATATATAAGTTACTTGCGGATATGGCGGAATTGGCAGACGCGCATGGTTCAGGTCCATGTGAAAGCAATTTCATGCAGGTTCAAGTCCTGTTATCCGCACCACGCCGGAGCAAAGTTCGCTTTGCTCCGTTTTTCTTTGCCCGAAAAACATCCGCCCGTTCCCTTGCTACCCCTCTTTCGCAAAAAGTCACAAAAAACAGATTTTCCATGGAAAATCTGTTTTTTTATCTCATCAATCCATATTTTGTTTTTACGCGTTCAAGCTTTTCTATGAATGGTTCTGCCATGATACAAAGAAAAAACGCTGTAGATACTGCGTGAATAACATCAAGGGGTGCACCGCTTATATATGCAGTTGCAATCATTTGGGCTGTTGGTCTTGCTTGCACCTGCAGCACCGAAGATAAATTCATTATTCCGCCATAAATCAAAAATGTGACAACAAAGCCAAAGATACAAAGAGAAATCCTTGCTTTTCTCAGCATACCTTTTCCAAAAAGTACCCCTGAAACAAAGCCAATCATACCCATTGAAAACATTTGCCACGGTGTCCACGGTCCCTGACCGAAGAAAAAATTTGAAACAAACCCACTTACCGCACCTACCAAAAATCCGGTCTCGCCTCCAAAACAAATTCCGGCAATAATCACGAGTGCCGCCACAGGCTTGAACTGAGGAAGCATGAAAAATGCTGCTCTCCCCGAAACAGTTATGGCGCAAAGCACGCTTATCAGCACAATCTCACGTGCCTTCGGTTTTCCTGATTCAAACACCATACAAAAGGGTATCATTATTTCAAATATAACAAGAAGACTTATAAAATAATACTTTCTGTCTTCAAAAAAATATATCCCCGCCAGAATGGTCAATGGTATTGTGAATAAAACAGAGAGAACCGCCCAAATTGCTCCTTTCGACAGTTTCCGTTTTTCTCGTGTATTTTTGGATGCAACAACATTCTTGTAAAATGGCAGTTCCTTGGCATCGGATTTCTTCTCATTTGAGGGATACGGAGGTTTTTCATTTTTTCCTTTTCTCTTTGGCGTTGCACCTCCGCACGCCATAATTATATCGTTACAGAGAACTGCATCAGGAAGAACACTTCTTGCCATTCGGTTTGCCGCAGTTGTATAAAATCTGTTCCCCCCAAAGAATTGCCTTGCATCTCCATCCGAAGTAATGGCACCATCAAAAACAAGGGCACATCTGTCAGCAAACTCCGCACAAAATTCAATATCATGGGAAACCATGATGACAGTAATGCCATCGTCCTTTAGCCCCTCCAGAATATCCGCAAATTCCTCTTTAAAACTTGCATCCATCCCTTTCGTGGGCTCATCCAAAAGCAAAATTTGAGGTTCCAAAAGGAGTACCTTTGCAAGTGCCGCCCTTTGTTGCTCGCCCCCTGACAAATCATATGGATGACTGTCGAGCAGGTTTTCGATACAACATAAACGAGCTATATTTTGAACTTTTTTTATCTTTTCTTCTTCTGTAAAATCCTTAGCTGAAAGCATTACCATCAAATCAAGCCAAACGGTATTTTTCAAAAATATGCTTTGGGGGTTTTGTGGAAGAACGCCAATTAAACCGTCATAGAGATTTTTCAATTTTGAGATATTTTCACCACCAATGTATACCTCGCCCCGATACGGCTTGTTAAGTCCTGAAATAAGAGAAAGAGCAGTGGTTTTTCCAGTTCCGTTTCCTCCCAGTATAGCAAAAATTTCACCTTTTCTTACTTTCAGATTCAAGCCCTTTATTACATCAGGTAAATTCTTTTCATATCGAAACCACGCATCTTTTATTTCAATCGATATACTGACTCCATCATCCTCTTTTTTGCCTGTGGGAATTCGTTCTGGCATCAACAAATTTTCCTTTGAAAATTTTTCAAGCCAAATTCTACCATCACGGACTGTCAGGGGACAAGCACCTTTGTTTTCCACCGCACCATACACTCTTATTGGGGTTGGAAGCGCTTTATACATTGTATGTTTTATCCCTTTCAGGGTTTTGGCAACCTCTCTCGGCGAATCATTTGCGATAATTGTCCCTTTATCCATAACAATTACCTTGTCAGCAATTGGGAAAGCCTCCTCCAGACGGTGCTCAGTAAGAATTATAGTTGTACCAAGTTCGCGGTTAATCTTTTGTAGGGTATTCAAAAACTCCTGGGCGGCTATTGGGTCAAGCTGACTTGTTGGCTCGTCAAGTATCAACACCGATGGCTGCATAACCATAACCGCAGCAAGATTCAGGAGTTGTTTCTGACCGCCCGACAATTTCGCAGTCTTTTGATGAAACCAATTTTGGATACCAAAAAATGCTGCCATTTCGGAAACTCTTGTCCTGATTTCAGGAGTTTTTATTCCAAGGCTTTCAAGCCCAAAACTAAGCTCGTGCCACACCTTGTCCGTAACAATCTGGTTATCAGGATTTTGCATCACAAAACCAATGCCTGATGCCTGCTCCCTGACATCACAAGAAGACAGTTTATTCTCGCCGAAATATATATTTCCTCCTATTTCACCAAAGGGAGAAAGAGAAGGTTTCAAAAGCCTCAACAAAGTGGTCTTTCCACAGCCTGATTGTCCGCAGATGAGCACAAACTCACCTTGATTTATTGATAAATTTATATTATCAAGTGCCTTATCGCATCTATTGGGATAGGAAAAACTTAGATTTTCGATTCGATAGCTTTCCATCTTCTCACCTCCCAAATTTCAATTATAACAGGATAAATACAAAGAATCAGATATGAAACAAAAACGCTTATGCTAAATAAGGAAGCATCCATCCCTTTTGTCCTCGGAAAATATCCGAATTTCATTCCGCCCAGCAAACTCCCTGTAAGTGTATATGTGCCTAAAATCAAAATGCAAACAATCGCCGTCTTGTCCCGCTTGTCAAATTTGAATATCGAAAACGAAGTTCTCCCGGGGAGTCCATAGCCTCGGGATTTCATACTGTCCGCTGTTTCAATAGCATTTTCCAGTGCCCACGTCGTCATGATAGACAGAATGTTAAGTCCACATTTTGCACGCTTAATTATGTTTCCGTTTGAAACATCTCTCCCCATACACTTTTGGGCATCTGCAACCGTTTTTAGCTGTGCGGTAAACTTCGGCACAAACCCGAGAGTCATAGAAATTACCAAAGATAGTGACGGTATAACTTTGCCAAACAGATATAAAAATTTGTCGCTTGTCATAACTTCGTTGTAACAGGAAAAATGACATATCACCGAGAAAATCATTGCCGCCGCTGCAAAACCATAAAATGCTGATTCCAACGTAAGCGGATTCCCGCTTGGCAGATATGTAATGATTGTAACGCCCTCGTGGTTAAAGAACGTGTTTATCAGCGTCATTAAAACCATCATTGGAAGCATATATATGAGATTTGTTTTTATCACCTTTTTGCCCTTTAGCATTACAGAATATATAAATCCTGAAGTTAAGGAAATCCCCAAAGAAACGGGGTGCATAAAAACACATGAAAACCCTATTACGAATGCAAAATATGCAAAATTCACAATCGGATGGTATGTTTTAAATTCGTTCATATTCTTTCCGCCCTTTTCCAACAAATGTAACGGGAAGCTTAATCAATTCCCCTCAGAATACAGTAATTATAAATCAATATCGTTGCCCAAATCACACGTATACACAAACTCAATTCCGTCTCCGTCACTCAATATGTATTGTGAACAGCCGTAGCCTGGTATTTTTCCGTTTACTGCATATATCCACCCAGAAAGCTCCCCACAATCACGTTCATAAAGATTCGAAATTCCTTTGATATATATAGTATTATACATCGGTGTATTTACAAAATCAATATGTATCCTGTTTTTCTTAAGCTCCCTTGTTAAAACATTAAAGACACTTTCTCCCTTATAAAATACAACCTCAGTTTTGGGATATATTAACCCATCTCCGGGCAAAATCTCCGCTTTTTCTTTGTCAAGCTCGGTTATATTTTTAAAAACATTATCACATCTTACAGATAAAGTACACTTAAATACGCCATTCTTTGCATTTCCAGCCTTACCATCGCTGCTTATCTCATCTGTAATATTTGCTTCAATTGCTTCGCTATTTTCCAAAGGCTTTTCGGCTTTTACCTCTGCTGTCTTCTGCAAATCAACAGTTTTTTCCGGTTCAGCAACAGGAGTCGGCAAACTTTCGTCTGCCGATTCCTCTGTCATGCTAATAACCGATTCACCATCGGTAACTTGGGGTATATTTACCATACCGCGAGAAACGAGTAGAGCTGAGACTAATAAACAAATAAATGCGGTTAATAATTTCCTTATCATAACAGTTTCGCCCTGACAAGCATATTATAAAGAATTTGGGCTACTTCTGCTCTTGTTACCTCTGTTTTGGGTTTTACCTCAATAACACTTTTATCAAGAATTTCCTCGCTGTAGCAAAAGGCAAGAGCTGTCATTGCCCATTCAGACGCCTCAACATAATCAGAAAACTCCGCAAGGGTATTTCTCACCCCTGTCTCGCTTGTATCCGCATCCATTCCACAAAGCTTTGCGGCTCTCAAAATCATTGTAGCCGCTTCCTCGCGTGTAATTTCTCCATATGGATTAAATTCATTGTCTGATACGCCGTTTACTATACCATAGCTGTAAGCGGTATTTACATACGTATTAAACCAATCGTCCTCTGCAACATCATTAAATATCCCGCCGTTCTTTTCGGGTATTCCCAATGCTCTTACCACAATAGTTGCAAATTCAGCCCGTGTCATTTTTTCATCAGGACAATAGCTTGTTTCGTTTTTACCATTTATAATTCCCCTCATGGCAAGCTGTTCAATGGCTTTTTGGCTTTCGTGACTTTTTATATCCTCAAATGTCTTTTCTTCAAAAATTCTTGGCAAAATTCTTACATCTTCATTTTTTCCGCTTAAACCCTGTGGCTTTTCTTCAACATTTTCAGGTTCTTTTTTAGCATCGTCTTTTTCTTTCTCTTCAGCTTTCCCGCTTGATGACCCGCCACCCCACGACGGAGTATAAACAACATCCAATGTTGCCCTTGCTTCATTTTTGGGATGGTCTTTAAAATCATAAATCATTTTACCGCTATCGAGCAACTTCCAGGCAACAAGACCTCTCAATCCCTGCTCTGTGCCAAATGAATTATCGTCAGGTAAAAATCCGTCAAAATTCCCGTTACTATGGCTCATAAGACCATCAACCAGACTTTTTCCGTCTTTTAAAACTGTTTCAGGATTTATTTTCACAGCAGAAAGACCCGACATTGCAAGACCTGTCGATGAGGCATTTCCTATGGAACCGTCATTTCCCTGAAACGCTATTATCAATTCTGCCGTCTCATCAACAAGCATTTTGACATCCTCATTTGTGTTGCAGTAAGGAGCAAGGGCACGGAGCATAGGGGCTGCCCCATCAGTGCCCCAGGTTGTGTCCTGCCAAGACGCCTTTATGGCAATAGCTGTGCTTATAAGGAAATCTATGGTTTCCTGTGAAGCATAGTTCTCGCCCTGTTCAAGTGCAATCAATACATAGGGAAGTGTATATTCATAATAAGGAACAGACACTGATTCTTCGGTAATAAGTGATGTAAGCTTTGCCACTATATCAAATGCAGTTCCGTTTTTTTTGTAGGTATTTTTTGCATCATACCCCAATGCACAAAGAGAAATAATGGCTTTTGCAAGGTCACCCTGTGATGAAGAAGCATCCGCAAAAGCAATTATTTTATCCACACAACTCTGCTTTTGTGCATCAGTGAAGACATACTGTCTTTCAGGATATATTTTGAGGTAATCAGCAAAATCTGCCACAAACCAATACATATTTCCGTCATTTAAGATGCTATCTGTTAAATATTTTTCAACTATATTATGCATCTGTTCTTCTGCCGTCCCGGATGGCAAATCATCCTCCGTCTCATCTGTTGGCGTATCTGTTGGAACATCTGTTGGCGGAATTTCAATATCATTCACCGTAATCGCACAAACAGGGGCCTGAATGGCAGTAACCGCTTCTTCATCAAGAAGCTTTGTCTTAACTGCTGAAACAACATATTCGCCACATTCCTCAAAACAAACCGAAGCCCTGCCGTCTTCACCCGTCACATTTTCGGTTATTATGCCATTTACAGTTAGTGTAGCATCCTCACAAGGAGTGAATGCCATCCCCTCTGCTGTGTATTCACCTTGTAACAACACTAACTCCACCGTTTCCCCGGGCTGAATTTCAATTTTTCTTTTATCAAACCGGGTATATACCTCCATATCTAAGCCACTACTTTTATTTATACAGAATTCAATGCAGTCACCATTTTCAATCTCATGAGCTGGCCCCCACACACTTTCTTCACCAAAGTTCACCTGATATGTAAAGTTTTCGCTTGTGTCCCCCCAGAACTTTGAAACATAAAGTCCCCAATCTCCCGTTGCAGTTTCATAACCGGATATCCCGTCTTCGCACAAATCAGTATGAACCATTCTGAATGCATCATCCAATACATACTCCTCTTTCCCCGAAAGTTCAACAGAAGTCATTGCAACAGGAAAACCATCCTTGTCATTTACTATTTCTCCATATTTACTTATTGTTACATATACCGTAACCACATTGTTTTCATTCTCTGTCGCGAAAGAAACTACACCAGGAGAGCTTAATATTATTACCAAGCTCAAAATAAAAGATAATATTTTTTTCATTTTAATCCTCCGTTTTTTATTTTCTGCTTTGTTTTTTATTTTCTCTCCACCTCCGTACCGCAGAAAACAAAAAAACTGCGGCAATTTTTCTTTCAAAAAATTACCACAGCTGCGTTTTTCTGTGATGAATCACAATTCAGTCAAAATGAATCAATTTTACATCCACTTTCAACCAAAAACGTTATTCCTATGCTTTTTAAACACTTGCGGAATAACATCAAAGCAGGTCTTGTGACTCGCACCATATAGACAAAATCTGTCCGCATTTTTGCATCCTGCCTTCTCAGTTTCCCAATGACCGGCTTTCGCCAACGGATACAAAAACATTCGGTACATACACCGTCAGTTTAACGCAGGGGATTCTCACCCCATTCCCTTTTCATCAGCTATACCAGAACAAATATTTAAGGTACAACCGACACTTTGTGTGAATTTTATTAAATTTGTATTCTGAGTATATCATTTAGGACAAAATATGTCAAGTAATACGGATTGTGACAAAATCCTTTTATATAAATTTTTCTTATTGTTAAAAGTAAATTTTTACAAAATTACTTGACAGAAATTTGATTTTTTTTTGTATAATTACATTAACGTTCACAAGTTGGGTTAAAATGCGGATGCATTCCGTTTTTAACAGTTGCTTTGTGTGTCTGTTGCAAAGCTTTGCTGATACATAATTTACAGACAGAAAGGTATTGAATTTAAATGATAAAAAACAAACTTACTTTTGCACTGTTCTTTGGAAACCGTGGTTTTTTCCCAGGCGAGCTCATTGCTTCTGCCCGCGAGGATATGACAAAGGTTCTCACAGAAAACGGATATGATTACATAATCATGGACGAATCACTCACCAGATACGGTGCAGTTGAAACCATTAAAGAGGGTAAGCTTTTCAGCGACTTCCTCAAAGAACACGAAGGCGAATATGACGGTATCATCCTTTCACTTCCAAACTTCGGTGATGAAAACGGTGCCGTTGTTGCACTTAAGGATGCCGGCGTTCCCATTCTTGTTCAGGCTTATCCCGATGAAGCAGGCAAAATGGATTTTGCTCATAGACGTGACTCCCTTTGCGGAAAGATTGCTATGTGCAATGTTCTCAGACAGTGCGGCATCAAATATTCTCTCACAAAGGACGCAACTGTTGACCCTCTCAGCGCGGCTTTTGCTGAAGACCTGAGAAATTTTGCAGGTACTTGTCGCATTGTTAAGAAACTTAAGAACTTCAATATTGGTGCTATCGGCGCCAGAACAACAGCGTTCAAGACTGTTCGTATTGATGAAATTGCTATGCAGAGAAAGAATATCAATGTTGAAACCATTGACCTTTCACTTGTTTTCAGTATGATGGACAATGCTGACCCCAAACTTTTGGAAGAAAAGAAAAAGCATTATGCATCAATCACTGACTTTGGTACATATCCTCCTGAAAAACTTGAAAACATCGCACGTTTCGGTGTTGCTGTTGACAAACTAATTGAAGACTTCAATCTTCAGGCTGTAGGTATCAGATGCTGGGACGAATTCCAGAAGAGATACGGCATTGCTGTTTGTCTTGTCCTCAGTGACCTCAATGAACGCGGAATTCCTGCTGCTTGTGAACTTGATATCAACAATGCAATTATGATGCTCGCTCTTCAGGAAGCATCAGGCGAACCTGTTATGCTCCTTGACGTAAACAACAACTTTGGCGAAGACAAAGAAAAGACCATCTTCTTCCACTGCTCTGCTGTTCCTACCTCTTATTTTAAAGGAAAGACAACCATCAAGGAACACCTTATGTTCAAAAAATCATATGGTGAAGGTTCAGGCGTTGGTATTGTTGACGGTGAAATTGAAACCGGCAAGACCACTATGGGAAGCTTCAAGACAGAAGACGGAAAGCTTTGTGGCTTTGCATCTGAGATCACAATTACTGACGACGCTATGGAAGATGCTTTCTTCGGTTGCGGAATCGTTGGTCAATCAAAGGCTATGCCCGAAATTCTCAAGCATATGCTTGAAAACGGCTACCGTCATCACGTTGCTTTTGCCAAGGGCGAATGGGCATGGGCTGTTGACGAAGCTATGAACAAATATCTTGAATATGATGTAAACATTATCAAATAAATTTTTAAGGAGGACTTAAAAAATGAACAAACTTGGAATTTTTATGAACTTCTGGGAAAAGAACTGGGACGCTGACCACGCAAAGTACATCAGAAAAGCTAAAGAAATCGGATTTGATGTCCTTGAATTTCAGGCTCAGCCACTTCTCGAAATGTCAGATGAAAAAATCCGTTCTTTGAAAGCTCTCGCTGACGAAGTTGGTATCGAGCTTACTTACAGCCTTGGTCTTGACAGAAACTATGACGTTTCTTCACTTGACGAAACCGTGAGAAAAGGCGGCGTTGAATACCTCCAGAACATTATCAGAAAAATGCACGTTGGCGGCGGCACACTTCTTTCTGGTGTTAGCTATGCAGGTTGGGGAACTCCCGACAACTTCCTTGGTGACAAACGTCCTTATTGGGAACAGAGCATCAAGAGTATGAAAGAAATAATCAAGGTTGCTGAAGAATGCGGCGTTACTTACTGCGTTGAAGCGGTAAACCGTTTTGAAACCTGTCTCATCAACACAGGCGAAGAAGCTCTTCGTTATGTTGCAGAAATCGACAGTCCCAACATTGGCGTTCTTCTTGATACATATCATATGAATATTGAAGAAAACAACATTGGTGACGCAATCCGCCTTGTTGGTGACAAGCTCACAAGCTTCCACACCGGTGAAAACAACAGAACAGCTCCCGGCAGAGGTCATCTTGACTGGGACGAAATCTTCGGTGCACTTGCTGACATCAACTATAAGGGCAGAATCGTTTCTGAACCGTTCGTTATGGAAGGCGGCGAGGTTGGTCGTGACATCCACGTATACCGCAACCTTGTTGAGAATCCTACCGAAGCTCGTATTGATGAAGAAGCAGCATACCTCCTCAACTTTGAAAAGGAAATGCTCAAAAAATACAATATGGCATAAAAGACAATTTGAAAACACGCCCGAAAGTCAAATTTCCGGGCGTGTTTTTTGTATAATCGTGTAAAAAAAATCCTCCGAGTTGTTTTTCGGAGGATTTAAATTTTATCTGTCTACCAATCTTGCCGCATTATTATAGAAGAAGTCCTCAATCTGGTTCTTATCCATATCTGCCAGAATGCAAGTCTGTCGCATAGCCATAAACGCTTCTGTAATAATGTGACCTAAGCGAATATCTGGATCCGAGGGAAAGTTTTCTTTATACAGCCAATAAAATCGATCTGCCAGTGAAATCGGTTTTCCCAGCAGAGTACAAACATTATAGTCTGTTCCCCACATACATCTTCCAACGCCCACTTTTTTCAAAATGTAAAGCATAGCAGGTACTTCACAGATACACGAAAAGTCATACCATACATTTTCACAATCAACCAATTTGTCAACCATATCAAAAGCAGTCCAGGAAGCAAAAGCCCTTGCAGCATGTGCCAGAATCAAAACCGCATCAGGATATTTCTTTGACATTTCTATTATATAGTTCAAGTTGTCAGGATGCGCCAAAGCTTCATCTTTCACTATATGCAGCGTGATTGCCAATTTCTTCTCGTTTGCAACCTCCCACGCAGACTCCGGTAAAAACTCATCAATAGTTGACTGATAACAGTCTTTTCTTTCCGAATAAAAGCAATAGCATTTCAGTCCCCGAATAGCCGGATGAGTGAGCCGAGCTTTTATGCCATCAACAGTATCGTGTGGAAAAACAATTGTTTCACCCACATTGTCAGGATATTTATCGAGTTCTGAATTCAAAAGATCCATAGACTTTTTGAGTTCTTCTGGATTTTTTAACTCTCTAAATGGCATGATTATTCCATTACAACGAACCTTTCTGTCCTGATAGAAAAGTTTGGTTTCATCATAATAGTCCGCAAAGGTTTTATATTCATTATAAAGAGTGTCACGATGTGTAACATGCATATGCATATCAAACACCTTATCAGGCAAAAAATCGTTAATGATTTTTGACGCCTCTATGTCATATTGATTATAGACAACTTTTCCCATGGTTTCTATCCCTCACAATTTAAAATTATTTATTTAATCAATCTCTTAAAATCAGAGTGACATACTTTTCCGTCAAGTTCTTCAATAACAGCCTCCACTCCGCCTTTTTTGAGGATTGCAGCCATTTCGCCGAATACTTTGTCAACAGCATCACGATATTTAGCAACAATCTTGTCATTGTGGGCAAGAGTTGGGTCCATCTGAGTATTTGCAAGGAAACCTTCTTTCAGCATAAGTACAGTATAAAGAGTCTTAAGTTCACGCTGATGTTCTTTGAATTTCAACGATGCAAGACATGGGAAACCCGGGCTTGAAACATCAAGGCCATGCTTTTTACCAAGCTCAACCCAGTTATTTTTAACCTTTGTTCCGATATCTGCTACGTGCTCCCAAACTCTTGTTTTTTCCATCTTTTCAAGGGTAGCAAGTGCAGCAGTAGGTCCAACACTCTCCGTCCAGTATGTACTGCTTATGAACGAGTTTTCTGTTCCTTCCATTGCCTCTTTTGTACCGATAACAGCAGCGATAGGATGTCCGTTACCCATAGCCTTTGCAAAAACAGCCATATCAGGATTTACGCCAAGAGCCTTGTGGCATCCGCCAAAGGTATAACGCCAGCCGATTGTAACTTCGTCAAATATCAAAAGAGCACCCGCACGGTGTGTGTTGTCACGTACATATTCAAGGAAATTATCTTTTGGAAGTTCATTTCTCATTGGCTCCATAATAACACAAGCCAAATCATCACCGTGTTCTGCAATAAGCTTGTCAAAAGATTCTTTGTCATTGCCTATGAAAGTAAATGTTGTATCAGTAAGCTGTTTAGGAACACCTGCAGGCTGAAGTCCCGGCAAAAGCTGACCATCAAGTGAATGGTCGTTTGAAAGGTTTGCTGCAATATACCAGTCGCTCCATCCATGGTAGCCACAGATTGCCACAAGGTTTCTGCCCGTTGTTGCACGTGCTATACGTATAGCAATAGCACAGATTTCGCCGCCTGTTCTTGCAAAACGCACCTGCTCTGCCCAGGGATGAATTTCACAGAGTCTGTCAGCAAGATAAACTTCTTCAGGTGGGCAAAGTGTAGTCATTGAGCCGTTTTTCACACGGTTAACAACTGCCTTTGTAACATCAGGATCAGCATAGCCCAAAAGACAGGTAGCTATACCATTTGTTGTCATATCATAATATTTGTTGCCGTCAATATCAACAACTTCACAGCCCTTTGCTTTCGCAAAGTATGCTGGCCATTTGTCAGGTGCAAACATTTCAGGTCTCTTTGAGAGAAGCTGCACCCCGCCTGGCATACGTTCTTTTGCGTGTTTGTACAATTCTTGTGCTTTTGACATATCAAAAACTCCTTTACAAAAAAATTTGTTGCATTTTGTTGTAAGTTTATATTATAATAAAAACAAGAAAATGTAAACAAACGAATTTGACTAATTTATTTATATCTATGTTGGATTTTTTAGTTTTTTGGGGAGTGTTTTAAAGATGCAAAAGAATAACATAATTACAACTGAATTAGGAAACATAAAGTTTAAAAGTGATTTGCTTGGACTGTGCACTGCTACCGATAAAACACTTTCCCTTCCGCACAGTCATGCCAACTTTGAATTTCATATTATAACAAAAAGTTCCGCCACCCTTGATATTGAAGATAAATCAATAACGCTATATCAAAACGACGCTGTTCTTTTGTTCCCAGGCAGTTTTCACAAATTCAGCCACCAGGATGAGAACTTTTCAATTCTAAATTTCAGCTTTTTTATGGAGGAAAACATCACGAGAAGCGGAGACCATTTTTCAGTTCTCTCCGAAAATTTAGATAAAGAATCAGGCTATCTTATTATCAGACAGAATACACTCCTTTGCGATTACATAAAAAAAATTGTTACAAATTTGAATCTAAAAAACCCGTTTTCAGGAGATATTGTGAAATCATTACTCATATTGGTTTTTTCGGAGATTTTTTTGCCATACTGCAGCAAAGCTCCATCATCTTATGATATACAATCCGAAATATCTGAGCATGACTCACGGGTTTTTATGATTGAGAATTATTTCAACGACCATTACTTTGAAGATATAAGCCTTGCAAAACTTTCAAAGCTTTTGTGTCTCAGCGAAATGCAGACCAACCGAATCATAAAAAAAGCCTTCAAAACGGATTTTCGTAACTGTCTTTCGGATATTCGACTTAAGAGTGCTAAAAAATTTCTCCGTGAAACTGACCAAAGCGTAAAGGATATTGCAGAAGCCGTAGGCTATCAATCCTATAATGGTTTTTATCTTGCTTTCAAAAGCAAATTTGGCATTACACCTCTTGAATATCGTGCCAAAAATCGTTCAAATAAAAACTGAATATTTATTTTAGTGCCCGACCTTTCTGGTTACAACAAAGCATCGAGAGCAAAATAGCTAATTTTCTATCTATATTTTTCAGTTTCTTTTGTTAAAAAATATTTGTTTTTTTCTGTTGACACTGCCCCTTGTTTGTGGTAAAATATATGAAAATGTCAGAAAGGGATTTACCATGAATTGTATTTTAAAAGATGCACAAGTTTATACAGACGGCAAGTTCACAAAACAGGATATTTTCATTACTGACGGTAAAGTGTTTCTTGAATACACTCCTCTTGTTTCCAAATTCCCTTCTACAACTATTTCTTTTGATAACAAATACATTTTTCCCGGTTTTACAGATGTTCACGTTCATCTGAGAGAGCCGGGTTTTTTGTATAAGGAAACTATTGAAAGCGGAACTCGTGCTTGTGCCCGTGGCGGATACACAGCGGTGTGCAGTATGCCGAACCTAAGCCCCGCGCCTGACACTGCTGAAAACCTTAAAGTTCAGCTTGATGCAATCAAAAATTCAGCTGTTATTGACGTTTTCCCATTCGGCACAATCACAAAGGCCGAAAAAGGCGAAGAGCTTTCTGATATGGAAGAAATTGCAAAGGACGTAATCGGCTTTTCCGATGACGGACGCGGAGTTCAAAACACCGATATGATGAAATGCGCTATGCTCAAGGCAAAAGAACTTGGCAAGATAATATCGGCTCACTGTGAGGATAACTCGCTCCTTCATGGCGGTTACATCCACGATGGTGACTATGCAAAAGAGCACGGCCACAAAGGCATCTCGTCGATGAGCGAATGGGGTCCCATAAAACGTGACCTTGAGCTTGTTCGGGAAATTGGATGCAGTTATCACGTCTGTCACATTTCAACCAAGGAAAGCGTCGAACTTATAAGACAAGCAAAAAAAGACGGCCTTGACGTTACATGCGAAACTGCTCCACACTACCTTGTTCTATCCGATAAGGATTTACAAGAAGACGGACGCTTCAAAATGAATCCACCTCTCCGCAGCGAAGAAGACCGCATGGCACTTATCGAGGGCATCTGTGACGGCACAATCGATATGATTGCAACAGACCACGCCCCCCACTCAGCGGAAGAAAAATCAAAAGGATTAAAAGACAGCCTTATGGGTGTTGTAGGGATTGAAACAGCATTCCCCGTGCTTTATACCCATCTTGTAAAAACTAATATAATTACCCTTGAAAAGCTTATCTCACTCCTTTGTGACAACCCAAGGAAGAGATTTGGCATAGGGGCAGAAATAAAAAACGGTCAAAGCGCAAGTCTCACAGTTTTTGACCTTGATGCAAAATATAAAATAAACCCCGAAGACTTTCTCTCAAAAGGACGAAGCACGCCCTTTGATGGAAGCGAAGTTTTCGGCAGATGTTTGATGACCATACATGATGGCAACATTGTATGGCAGGAACAGAAAATATAATTTTTGGGAGGATAAAAAATGGCAAAAAGAACAGATTTGAAGAAAATACTTATTATCGGCTCCGGTCCGATTGTTATCGGTCAGGCTGCCGAATTTGACTATGCAGGCACACAGGCGTGTCTTGCACTCAAAGAAGAGGGCTATGAGGTTGTCCTTGCAAACTCAAACCCCGCAACAATTATGACTGATACCACTATTGCAGATAAGGTTTATATGGAGCCTCTTACTCTTGAGTATATAGCTCGTATTATCCGCTATGAAAGACCGGACGCCATCGTCCCCGGCATTGGCGGACAAACAGGACTTAACCTTGCTATGCAGCTTGAAAAGAAAGGTATCCTCAAAGAATGCGGTGTTGAGCTTCTTGGTACCAAAAGCGAAAGTATTGAACGTGCTGAAGACCGCGAGCTTTTCAAAGAGCTTTGCCAGTCCATTGGTGAGCCTGTTATTCCTTCTGAAATCACATATTCACTTGACGAGGCAAAAGAAGCCGCAAAAAGATACGGCTATCCCGTTGTTTTGCGTCCTGCTTTCACCCTTGGCGGAACAGGCGGCGGCTTTGCATATAACGAAGAGGAACTTATTGAAATTGGTACAAATGCATTCAAGCTTTCACCCGTTTCACAGGTACTTATCGAAAAGAGTGTTAAGGGCTACAAGGAAATCGAGTTTGAAGTTATGCGTGACTCAAACGATACAGCAATAACAATCTGCGGAATGGAAAACATTGACCCCGTGGGCGTTCATACAGGTGACAGTATCGTTGTTGCACCAATCCTCACCCTCAATGACCACGACCTTAAAATGCTCAACGACAGTGCTATAAAGATTATCCGTGAGCTTAAAATTGAGGGCGGCTGCAACGTTCAGTTTGCACTCAATCCCGAAACATCTGAATATTATCTTATTGAGGTTAATCCAAGAGTTTCACGTTCTTCTGCACTTGCATCAAAGGCAAGTGGTTACCCGATAGCTCGCGTTACTGCAAAAATTGCTGTGGGTATGTCACTTGAAGAAATCAAAATTGCAAATACCAACGCAGCATTTGAGCCGCGTCTTGATTATATTGTTGCAAAATTCCCAAGATTCCCCTTTGACAAATTTACCTCTGCAAACAACAAGCTTGGCACACAGATGAAAGCAACAGGAGAGGTTATGGGTATTGGCTCTACCTTGGAAGAATGTATGCTTAAATCCGTACGTTCACTCGAAATCGGCGTAAACCATTTCTGGATGGCCAAGTTTGAAAATATGTCAGACAGCGACTTGCTTGAATATATTAAAGAATTCCGTGACGACACAATCTATGCCGTTGCACAGCTTTTAAGACGCGGAAAAACCGTTGAAGAGCTTCACGAAATCACAATGATTACCTCCTACTTCCTTGAGGCAATCAAAAGAATAACCGACTTTGAAGAAGTTATCAAGGCAAACAAAAATGATGCTGTAATTCTCAAAGACGCAAAGGTTATGGGCTTTAGTGATGCATTTATCGCAAAGCTTTGGAACGAATCCGAGCTTGACGTCTTCAATATGAGAAGAAAAAATAAGATTATGCCCGTTTACAAAATGGTTGATACCTGCCATACTGGTGCATATATTCCTTATTTCTACTCAACCTACACAGGTGAAAATGATTCAAGAATAACAGACAAGAAATCGGTTGTGGTTCTTGGTGCAGGTCCTATCCGTATCGGTCAGGGCGTTGAATTTGACTATTCAACAGTTCATGCTGTTACCACAATCAAAAATTCAGGCTATGAAGCAATCATTATAAACAACAATCCTGAAACTGTTTCAACCGACTATACAACAGCGGACAAGCTCTACTTTGAGCCTCTCACAACCGAGGATGCTATGAACATTATCCTCTTTGAAAATCCTGAAGGCACGATTGCATCTCTTGGTGGTCAAACTGCTATCAACCTTGCACAGCCCCTAACTGACCGCGGTGTAAAAATAATCGGTACTGACTGTGAAGCAATTGACAGAGCTGAAAACCGTGACGCTTTTGAAAAAATTCTTAAAAAGCTTAACATTCCTCAGCCACAAGGCAAAGCTGTTACAAAAATTGAGGACGGTGTAAAAGCCGCACAAGAAATCGGCTATCCTGTTCTGGTGCGTCCAAGTTTCGTTCTTGGCGGTCGCGCAATGCAAATTGTTGCAAACGAAGAAGCTCTTCGTCACTACCTCAAAACAGCGGTTGAAATTGACGAGGACAAGCCTGTATTAGTTGATAAATATATCGTTGGAAAAGAAGTTGAAATCGATGCCATCTGTGACGGCAAAGACGTTTTTGTCCCCGGCATTATGGAGCTGGTTGAACGTACAGGTATCCACAGCGGTGACTCCATAAGCGTTTACCCCACATTCAGTATTTCAGAAAAGGTTAAAAAGACCATACTTAAGTATGCAAAACAGCTGGGTCTTGGCATTGGAATTATTGGTCTTTACAACATCCAGTTCATTGTTGACAAAAATGACAATGTATATATTATCGAGGTTAACCCACGTTCTTCAAGAACTGTTCCGTTCCTTTCAAAGGCTACGGGATATAGCCTCGCCGACATTGCCACAAACGTAATTATGGGCAAGAGCCTTAAATCACAGGGTATCAAGAAAACCTACCCCACAGAGAAAAACCGCTGGTATGTAAAAGTTCCGGTGTTCTCATTCAACAAACTACGCGGTCTTGATGCATACCTCTCACCTGAAATGAAATCAACTGGTGAAGCAATCGGCTATGATGATACACTCAACCGCGCACTTTACAAAGCGCTTCAGGCATCAGGTATGAAACTCCAGAACTATGGCACTGTTCTTGTAACTGTTGCTGACAAGGACAAAGAAGAAGCTCTTTCCCTCATTCGTCGTTTCTATAACCTTGGCTTTAACATTCAGGCAACTCGCGGCACTGCTGAATTCTTGAAAAAGAACGGTATCCGCACCCATGCATTCAGGAAAATAAGTGAGGGTAGTGAAGAAATTCCCGAAGCAATCCGTCAGGGACATATTTCTTACCTCATTAACACCAGTGATGTTAGCTCAAATTCAGCCCATGACGGTCAGGAAATCCGAATTTTGGCTACCGAAAACAACGTAAACCTCTTCACCGCACTTGATACGGTTAAGGTTTTGGTGGACGTTCTGGAACAAAATACCATCGGCATTTCAACCATTGATGCATAAGAAAGGTAATGTATTGTGAAACAAGAACTTTTTACTATAATAAAAAACGAAAAGATTGCAAAAGACATCTATCTTATGGTTTTGTCAGGCGACACAAGTGACATTGTTCGACCCGGTCAGTTTGTAAATATCAAGCTTGAGGGTCAGTATTTAAGACGTCCCATATCAATCTGTGATTATGATGAAAAAACTTTAACCCTTATATATAAGGTTGTAGGCGTAGGCACAGAAAAGATGAGTGAGTACACACCCGGCAAAGAGCTTGATATCCTTATTGCTCTTGGCAACGGCTTTGACACATCAAAAAGCGGCACCTCCCCTCTCCTTATTGGCGGCGGTGTTGGTGTCCCACCTATGTTTAATCTCTGCAAGAAACTGATTTCAGAGGGCAAAAAGCCAACCGTTATTCTTGGTTTCAACAGCCGCGAGGATGTCTTCGCCGAAGAAGAATTTAAAAACCTTGGTGTTGAAACAATCGTCACAACAGCTGACGGCTCTTACGGAATACACGGCTTTGTTACAGACGCAATTGACGATATTTCCTATGACTATTTCTTCACCTGCGGTCCCGAACCAATGTTTAAAGCAATCGAAAAGGTTGCCAAAACTTCAGGTCAATATAGCTTTGAAGAACGTATGGGTTGCGGTTTTGGTGCTTGTATGGGTTGCTCATGCAAAACCAAATACGGCAACAAAAGAATTTGCAAGGACGGTCCCGTTCTTTTGAGGGAGGAGATTATATGGTAAACACAAAAGTAAACCTTTCCGGAATAACCATTGACAACCCCATAATCCCTGCCAGCGGAACCTTTGGCTTTGGCTATGAATTCGCAGAGCTTTATGACATCAACTGTCTTGGAACATTTTCGTTCAAGGGCACAACAAAAGACCCACGTTTTGGGAACCCTACTCCAAGAATTGCAGAATGCCCTATGGGGATGATAAATTCCGTAGGTCTTCAAAATCCGGGCGTTGAAGCAGTGAAAGCCATCGAGCTTCCAAAGCTCAAGGAGGTTTTTCATAAACCCGTTATGGCTAATGTCAGCGGATTTTTCATTGATGAATATACTTATACATGTGAGGCACTTGACAGCGAGCCACAAATTGGTTGGTTTGAGGTGAATGTCTCATGCCCCAACGTTCACGGCGGAGGTATGAGTTTTGGAACTTCTCCCGAGTCTGCTGCTGAGGTTACAAGGGCTGTAAAAAAAGTCACCACAAAGCCTGTTTTTATCAAGCTTTCACCAAATGTAACCGACATTGTATCTATTGCAAAGGCTTGTGAAGACGCAGGCGCTGATGGCATCAGCCTTATAAATACTCTTCTGGGTATGCGAATTGACCTAAAAACAAAGAAATGTGTTATTGCAAACAAAATGGGCGGTTTTTCAGGTCCGGCTATTTTCCCGGTTGCAGTGCGTATGGTTTATCAGGTTTATGAAGCTGTGAAAATCCCCATCATTGGTATGGGCGGCGTTTCCTCTGCGGAGGATGTAATCGAAATGATGCTTGCTGGTGCCACAGCTGTCCAAATCGGTGCTGCAAATCTGGTTGACCCCTTTGCAAGCCGTGATATTGTTAACAATTTGCCACAAACAATGGAAAAATACGGCATAAAAGATTTAAATGATATTATTGGAGGTGCTCACTAATTATGGGTAAAGACGTTATAGTTGCATGTGATTTTGCAACAAAAAAGCAGGTTTTTGATTTTCTTGACTTGTTCAAAGAAGAAAAACCCTTTGTAAAAATTGGTATGGAGCTTTTCTATGCAGAAGGCCCCGAAATCGTGCGTGAAATCAAAAAGAGAGGTCACAAGATATTCCTTGACCTCAAGCTTCACGACATCCCAAATACAGTAAAAAAATCAATGTCTGTTCTTCGCAATCTTGACGTTGATATGACAAATCTTCACGCATCCGGAACAATTCCTATGATGCAGGCAGCTCTCGAGGGGTTAACCCGAGAAGATGGCACTCGCCCTATTCTTATCGCTGTGACTCAGCTCACCTCTACAAGTGAAGAGATTATGAAATCAGACCTTCTTATAAACGAGCCCATCGACAAGGTGGTTATGCATTATGCAGAAAATGCAAAAAGAGCAGGTCTTGACGGCGTAGTTTGCTCACCCTTAGAAGCCGAAAAGGTTCACAACACTTGCGGAAAAGAATTTATCACAGTTACCCCGGGTGTGCGTTTTGCAGATGGTGACAAGGGTGACCAGGTAAGAGTTATGACACCTGAGGAGGCAAAAAAAATCGGCTCTGACTACATAGTTGTAGGAAGACCCATTACTGCGGCCAGCGACCCGGTTGCAGCTTACAGAAGATGCATAAATGAATTTGTAGGATAAGGAGAAAACAAAATGGAAACAAAAATTTTAATTGCAAAAGACTTACTCAAAATCAAAGCGGTGTTCTTCCGCCCTGAAGAGCCTTTTACCTGGGCAAGCGGAATAAAAAGTCCTGTTTACTGTGACAACCGCCTGACACTCAGTGACACACAGGTGCGCACAGATGTTGAAACAGCTCTCGCTGAAACAATAAAGGCAAATTATCCTGATGCCGAAGTCCTTATGGGAACATCAACAGCGGGTATCGCCCACGCTGCAATCACTGCACACCTTATGGGACTTCCCATGGGTTATGTTCGCAGCGGTGCAAAAGATCATGGAAGACAAAACCAAATTGAAGGAAAGCTTCTCCCCGGTCAAAAAGTTGTTGTTGTTGAAGATCTTATTTCAACCGGCGGCAGCGTTATCGAAGTTGTAAACATTCTCCGCGAAGCAGGTGCCGAAGTTCTTGGCATTGTATCAATCTTTACCTATGGTATGCAAAAAGGTCTTGACCGTTTGGCTGCGGCAGATGTTAAAAATGTCAGCCTTACAAACTTTGACGTTATTGCAGAGGTTGCAGCTGAGGAAGGCTACATCAAAACTGATGACATAAAAAGACTTATTGCTTTCCGCAATAACCCATCTGACGAATCCTGGATTGGTGCATAAGATAAAATCTTTAAAAGAAAGGATAGATTTCAATGAGAAGTGTAATTGATATAAAAGACCTTTCAACGAAAGAACTTGAAGAAATAATCGCTGTCGCTGAGGATATTATTGAAAATCCCGACAAGTATGCTCACAAATGCGACGGAAAAAAGCTTGCAACATTGTTTTTTGAACCCTCCACCCGCACCCGCCTCAGCTTTGAGGCTGCCATGTACGAGCTTGGCGGACACGTTCTTTCAATGTCCGATGCCGGCTCCAGTTCTGCTGCAAAGGGCGAAAGTGTTGCCGACACAGCAAAAACAGTTTCATGCTATGCTGACATCATTGCAATGAGACATCCAAAAGAGGGTGCACCGCTTGTTGCTGCAATGAACGCATCAGTTCCTGTGATAAACGCAGGCGACGGTGGGCATAACCACCCCACCCAGACACTTGCAGACCTTCTCACAATTCATCGCGAAAAGGGCAGATTTGAGGGTCTCACAGTTGGTCTTTGCGGTGACCTTAAATTCGGACGCACTGTTCATTCGCTTATCAATGCGCTCATCCGTTATAAAGGCATAAAATTTGTTCTTATTTCACCTGATGAATTGAAAGTGCCAAGCTATGTAAAAAACGAAATCAAAGAATGCGGACTTGAATACATTCAAACCAAGGATTTGGAAGAATATATGCCGCAGCTTGATATTCTTTACATGACAAGAGTTCAGCGGGAAAGATTTTTCAACGAGGAAGATTATTTAAGACTCAAAGACAGCTATATCCTCACCCCTGAAAAGCTGGCAAACGCAAAAAAAGACCTTTCGATTATGCATCCTCTTCCCAGGGTAAATGAAATCAGCGTCTCGGTTGATGACGACAAGAGAGCTTGCTATTTCAAGCAGGTGCTGAATGGAAAGTATATGCGTATGGCTTTGATTTTGAAGCTTTTGGAGGTAAAATAGCATGAATATTGATTCAATAAAAAATGGCTTTGTAATTGACCACATTGAAGCAGGCAAAGGCATGGAGGTTTATAATCTCCTTTCACTCGATTCCCTTGATTGTTCTGTTGCTATAATAAAAAATGCTTCAAGCAGAAAAATGGGCAAAAAGGACATTATCAAGATAGATGCAAAAATCGACCTTGATATGGATATTCTGGGCTATATTTCACCTACCGCAACTGTTGATGTAATTGAAAACGGCAAGCTTTGCGAAAAGAAAAAAATGACTCTTCCTGAAAAGCTTACAAACGTTATCTTCTGCAAAAACCCAAGATGCATCACCACCACCGAACAAGAGCTTCCGAATATTTTTAAGCTGACAAACCGCGAATTACACGAATACAGATGTGCATATTGTGAAGCAAAAGCCAGTAAATAAATATAAACATAGAAACACACCTGCAAAGCTTTGCAGGTGTGTTTCTTTTTATGTAAAATTAATTAATCTACTTTTACTTTTACAACAATCTTTTTTACGTGTGAAACCTCTCCGGCAGTTCTGCAAGGAGCATGAACATCATCAGGGAAAAGTATTGCAAAATTGCCTCTTTGCATATCTAAAGCTACAGGGTTTTCAGCAGTAAGAAGAGCACAATCTTTTTCAGAGTTATACTCGGTTGTAACATTACAGTCCTTAATATTCTTCCAGTAAATATTTTCGTGTCCAGAAAGAATATACTGAATATCGACATAGTCTTTATGTGCTTCATAAACAACGTCACCCGTTTTTGTATCATACTCGCTTACGCTTGCATATACATCATCACCGTCAATCACATATTTACCGGGTGTAAGAAGCTCGCGTGATGCTTTTTCAATAAAATCAAATGCCTTTTTGTACTTTTCGCCAAGACCTAGGTATAAATCTTTGTTTTCAATCAAATCGTAAATCATTTTTGCATTCTCCTTAAATGTAATTTTTACATATCAAAGAGCCGCTATTATACGGCTCTTTTGACATTTAGATAATTTTATTCTTCAACGATTTCAGCAGATTCTTCTACTGGTGTTTCCTCAGTTGTTTCAGTGCTGTCAGCCGCTTCAGTGTTTTCTGTTCCATCAGTTGTTTCTTCTGCTGCACCTGTGTCTTCTGTTACATCAGGTTCTTCTGTTATTTCAGATTCGTTAATTTTCAATGCTGATTCAATTTCAGTCCAGTCTCTGTTTTCAACAACCTCTGTCCAAGTCTTGTAAACACTGTTTGGACGTTCGTATTCAGTGCTGTTTGTTGCTTCCTGAACCGCAATATAGAACCATGCTGTCTGGTCCATATTATCAGACCAAATTGCCATATTGTCGTGGAGCAAATCTTCAGCACTGCGCGGAACACGATTGAGAACTCTGTTGATAAGGGTCATAGCCTCAGCACGTGTAATAAACTGATCAGGACGGAACGTGTTGTCACTGTAACCTTCTATCCAGCCATAAGCAGCTGCTCTCTTGATATATTCTTCTGCCCAGTGACCGTTGATATCCTTGAAGCTACCTTCATACTCAACTTCTGTTGTGTCAAATCTTGAACAGATTGCAGTAAATTCTGCACGGGTAATATTTGCATCAGGAACAAACTCATTTTCAAAACGTCCATTTACTATGCCAAGCTTTGCCATTGTTGAAATAGCAACGTTGTGCCAATCATCCAGATTTACATCATCAAAGCTATTTTCATTTGTAAGGGCAGCATCTCTTACTTCATCTTTTAAGAGTCTAAAGAATATTGTTGTTACCTCAGCACGTGTGATGTTCGCATCAGGACGAACAGTTCCGTCAGGATAGCCTATAACGTACGCAAAGTGGTCAACACCATTGAGGTTTTCGGGAACAGGATGTCTTTCCTTGAGCCATTTAGCATAGAAAGTGATATTTTTATCTACTTTCAATTTTGCTGTTGCTTCGGTAGTAAAATCGGCATCCAGATACCAACCATCAAATATATAACCCTCTTTTTCTGGAATCTTGTCGACTTTTATCTCTTTATTTTCTGGATAAGCTTCGTCCTTATATTCTGTACCGCCGTCTGTTTCATATTTAACAGTATACTGTGGCTTTGAATAACCACCGCCTCCGCCACCAGATGAAGGAACGTCAACAGTTGCAGGCTGGATGGCAACAGATGTGTCAGTGCCAGCAGATTTATCAAAGAATGTGAAACCTATTGTGGCATACTCTTCCGTTCCATTTTTTATAGTCACAGAACCTGTAATAGTTCCACCTACAGTTGTATCTGCTACAGCCTTAAGACCGCCATAAGTAAAGTAAATTTTATCAGGAAGACTGCTGCGGAGTTCGGCTACTGTTGCATTTTCTTTAACTTTAATGTTAACTGTTATTGTATGTCCTGCCGAAAAATCACCCGATTTAACTCTTGCACCGTTTTCTTCAAAGAAATTGCAAACAACCGGACTACCACCCGTTTCAAAACTAAAGCCTGCCATATTGGTGTCACTTGATGCAGAATCAGGAATAACATAAACACCTGCACCGATATTTACTGTAATGCTAAATTCGCCCTCTACTGTTTTGCCGTCGAGTGTAGCGTGATACGTCGCATCAAGATGCTGATATACATTTTCAACATCAGCTTTAACTTTTGTCATATCGAGCATCGCTCTTGCATAAAACTCTGTTGTCTCTGTAACAGCAAGTGTATCTACGTAAGTTGAGTTATCTGTACTGAGTGAAATATCACCGGGCACCAATGATGGTCTGCTTTCCACAAGCGACTTAAGGGTAGCTAAATCAACTCCCCCTGCCGCACCAACAGTGCAAACATAGCTCATCAGCATAGCAACGACCAATACAAGTGATAATACTGTCTTTTTCATTTATTTGTCCTCCTTATTTCACCGCATTTACACGGCATAATCCTATCCTTAATTATTATTTATAGAATACCACAATATAACTTTTGTGTCAAGAGTTTCAAGAAAAGGTTTGACCAATTTTTGAATACATTTTTTGAGCAAAAACACAATAAAAAAAGACGCAACTAACTTTTAGTACGCCTTTTTCCCGGAAGAGCCGAATACTTTAGAAGCTGTTAGTTTCCCGCCCAAATATACATCCGTAAATAATTTGAGACACTTCCCCAATCGTCTTTTTACATCCATCCTTCAACCACTCTGTTACAACAGCAGTGATTCCATTAAGATAAAACATCATAGCATATTTTCTATCTGTAAAAGGATAATTGTATCTATCTAAAATTGGATTAAATATATTTTCATAAAGTCTTTGAAATATCTCATTAAATCCAAATGAAACTGAGTGTAATAAAACAGTTGAAAAAATACTCTTATTATCTTTAATATATGACAAATACGGATGCAAATACTCATCCGATATAAAATTCAATTCATCAAGCGAGCATTCTTTGAACTTATTAGTTATATTTTTTACATCAACATCAAAATATGCCATAAAATCATTAAGCATGAATCTCGCTGTCTCATCAAGCAAGTCAACCGTGTTTTCATAATGAAGATAGAACGTGGAACGATTAACATTTGCTTTTTTACATATTTCACTGATTGTTATATATTCAAAAGATTTTTCTTGAAGAAGGGATATAAGTGCCTTGTCCATCTTTTTGGCAGTATTAAAATATTTGCTCTCTGATTTATTCAAAGCAAACCCTCCTTTTCATTTTATTTTTCTTCGCTGATTTCACGGGCAAGTTCAACAATTTCATAAGCATATTTTGCTTTGTCTCTTTCAAGCATTCTGTTGTAAATAGGATAGTTGATTCCACAAAGAACGAAACCTATAATTCCTATAACAATCCCTGCAACCATTGAAACAACCCCGCTACCAATCGCCTGCATGGCAAGACTCATACCTGTCCCAACAATGAGTGCTGAGATAATACCAAAGGTGTAAGTAAAAATGGTCGCCGGAAGTTTTGCTTTGTTGTCAAGCTTTTTAAGTGCAACTATTTTTGAGTTATCCTTTGGTACATAATCCTTTGCGATTGCTTCTGCTAAAATCTTGTCTGTGTTCATAATAAATCCTCCTTTTTTATTTACACTTTAAGTATAAATAAAAGTGGTCGAAAAATGAACAACATAATTTGCATTTTTTGTTGCTTTAAGAAATTTTATATTGATATGTTATCACAAAAAACAAGAAATTTCAATTATTGATATATTGAAAACAAAAACAGAACTAACTAAAATGTCATCTAAATCGTTCTGTCTTGGTGGAAGATCCGAATGGTTTAGATGCCACTTTATTTAAGTTAAATATCTCGCTTTGCTCGATGTGAAATAATTTCTGCAAAATTGTGAAATAGAAAACTTCTTTTTCTGTGAAATAAAATAACTCCTTTATCACACGCCGCAGGCATATTTCATATTGCGTAGCAATATTTCACGCCGTCAGACATTTCACAAGTACTGAAAGGATTTATTTCGTTAAAAAAAGCACTTGCGAATTGCAAGTGCTTTTTTCTGGCTTTAACGTGCAAAATAGATACAGCATTTTCAGCCGTATACTTGCAGAAATTTATATTGAATCTTTTTTAGTCGTTAATCCCGAAAAGCTTTACAGCATTATCATGGAAAATTTTGCAAACATCTTCCTTGCCAAGCCCTAACTTTTCACAGGCACGTTTACAAGCAAGCATCTCTTCATATATAAAGAAGGTGATTTTCTCGGACTCAGGGTATGAAATTTCTCGCATATGCGGATCTATAGAAACATCTCCCAAAGAGCCCTCAGGGATTTCATTTATATAAAACCCATTTTCTACCACTCTGCGTGCTTTCATTCGGAAAATCGGGAAATCCGAGCCATACATAACGCGGTCAGAACCAAACAATTCTAACACACGACGAATAACTGTTTCATTGGTGTTTGCTGTAAAGTCCCAAAAATTATGTTTTGTGTCCTTTAAGACGTTTAGCGCATCTCCAATATCTTCGTCTGCATATGCCCTTCCCAAATGTGCCACAATAAGCTTTACATTGGGATATTTTTCGTCAATTTCCAATAATTGCATATAGTTTACAGGATCTGCCAGTCTCTTTGGTCTGGCGATGTGCAGCTGTACAATCCACCCATGCTTATTACACACTTCTAAATGCTCCGGACGCAAAAAATCATAAATACGAATTTCATTCGCAGGAATATAAGATGGTGCAAATTGAAGATAAACCTTAATTCCTTTAAAATGGGGATTAGCAAGAATGCCCTTCTCTATTTCTTCCGCACTGTCATTGGGGTGAGCTATGTACAAAGCCGGGAAATCATACAAATCGGCGCATTCCGCAACATAACCATTATTTTTCACAATATCTATATTTGATATAGTTTGTCCATAGAGAACAGAAATCACTTTCTTATCTGGAAACAGCAATCGATTGGTCTCTATTAAATCTTCTATAGGGTTGTCTTTGGCAACCATAAGCGGCCAATTCTGTGTACCTTCACGCATCGTTTCCTGAAATTTAAATTCATTCAGCCAAGTATGTGCATGGCAGTCAACAAAAGTGTCAGGAAGAAAATCCTTTAATTCCTTTTCATACACGGCTCTATCGTGTGGAAGTACATTTAATAACATAAAAAATCAATCCTTTCATTAAACTTGTGTCCTAATTTAATTATTATAGCATAATTTTGAAAAAATGCAACAGTTTTTTCTCTAATCTATTCAAATCAACTTCTCTTTTTTGCAGCAGCCAACACTCAATCCCCAACGAGCTACGCTCGTCGGCCTCATAACAAAGAGTGCTGTTGATAAAACCAACTCATACAAGCAAAATAAAAAGGACACCAAAAGGTGTCCTTTTATTTTGGGTGCAGGGGAAGGATTTGAACCAACGACCTCCGGGTTATGAGCCCGACGAGCTACCAAGCTGCTCTACCCTGCGATATCTAATTTTTCGTTAGTGGTGCCGGAAACCGGGATCGAACCGGTACGGGAAGTTAATCCCACAGGATTTTAAGTCCTGGGCGTCTGCCAGTTCCGCCACTCCGGCACGTAAGCACTGCTAACTATGATATGATAGCACATCTTTTTTGTTTTGTCAAGGGTTTTAACAATTTTATATAAAATTTATATTCAGGTGCCGCATTTTTTATGCGGCACCTTTTTTGATTTTAGCTGTTCATAAACGCCTTATAACCTTTATATGCCATATAAATATCAAACTTTCCTGCAATTTCATTGGGTGAGTGCATACCTAAAAGTGCAACTCCACAGTCAATAACATCTACATCAAGATTAGCAACAAACTGTGCAATGGTACCGCCACCGCCAATATCAACCTTACCCAATTCTCCAGTCTGCCACAAAACATCATTTTCTTCAAAAATATTGCGGATTTTGGCAACAAACTCGGCACTTGCATCACTTGAGCCGCTCTTGCCTCTTGCTCCTGTATACTTTGTAAGAATAATGCCCTGATTTATATATGCACTATTATTCTTCTCAAAAACCTCTGGAAAATTGGGGTCAAAGGCTCCGCCTACGTCCGCAGACAAACATTCAGAATTTGAGAGACATTCTCTTAAGACAAGCTCATTGTAAGAAGCATCACAAAGACTGCAAACCTTCGCCAAAATGTTTTCAAAGTGTCTCGACTGCATACCCGTATTGCCCATACTGCCTATTTCTTCTTTATCAACAAGGAGGCACACTGCTGTTTTTTCTGGAGTAGTTGTATCAAGAATAGCTCTGATAGCCGTATACGCACAAACTCTGTCATCATGACCATATCCCGCAATCATACTGCGGTCAAGTCCAAGGTCACGAGCCTTAAATGCAGGAACAAGTTCAAGTTCACTGCTCATAAAGTCTGTTTCGGTCACGCCGTATTTTTCACTAATCAGTTTCATAATTCCATATTTCACTTTTTCTTTTTCGGCATCGTCAAATGGAATATTTCCTGCTATTACATTAAGTTTCTCCGCATCAAAGGCTTCTGAAAGCTTTTGTGCGCTGTATTTGGAGGCAAGGTGCGGAAGAAGATCGGATATACAGAAAATCGGGTCATTTTCATCCTCACCAATAACAATGTTTATTGCTGTTCCGTCCTTTTTAACCACAACGCCGTGGAGCGCAAGAGGAATATTATACCACTGATATTTTCTTATTCCACCATAATAATGAGTCTTCAAAAATGCAATTCCACTATCTTCAAAAAGCGGCCAGGGCTTGAGGTCGAGCCTTGGGGAATCTATGTGTGCGCCGACGATATTCACACCATTTGTTATTGGCTGTTTTCCTATCACAAACGCCACAACACTCTTTCCGCGGTTCACCGCAAAAACTTTATCACCTGCACTCAACGTTGTCATTCCCTCAATATTTTTAAAGCCTGCGTTTTCAAGAAGCTTTACAGACATAGAACAAAACTCTCGTTCAGTTTTGCCCGTATCCAGTGCTTTTTTATATTCCTCACAAAAGTCGTCAATTTTGTTTTTCAGATTTTCATCAATTCCCACGAAACCATTTTTTCTTTCATAAAGTAAATTCTCGTTCACAATCGTTCCTCCATTTTAATACTCTGCTGTTTTATACAGCTTGTTATATATTTCAAAAGTTCTCATAACTTTTTTCACATAATCACGGGTTTCTTTATACGGAATGTCCAAAAGTCCTCCATTTCCATTCGAAAGGCTTTCATCACGGAGCCATTTGTCAACATTGCCCGTTCCGCCGTTATATGCAGTAAGTGCAAGTTCCAAATCTTCATAATTATCCATGAGCGACTTAAAATAAAGACATCCAAGGTGTATGTTCTTTTCAGCAACAAACAAGTCCTCTGGAATTATGTATCCAAGCTCTGCACGTTCACTGCATTCCTTTGCTGTTTCGTCCATAAGTTGCATAAGACCTTTAGCTCCTGCCTTTGAAACCACCTCAGGACTGAAATTGCTTTCAGTCTTTATTATTGAATACACTATGTTTTTATCAAGAGAATATTCCGCTGAATATTTTTCCACATACTCCTGATACTTTATAGGATAAATTTGTTTTAGCAAAATTTCCTTGCCGTTACCTGCAGAAAAATATAGCAGAAAAACCGCAAGCAAAATATAAAATATATACCTGAAGCATCCTCGTTTTCGTTTCACTGTCATTTCTCCAATATTTTTAGTTTTCACATATTTCCTTTGCAAAAGCCTTTATCTTTGGGATATCGCCATTATTTTCAAAGCAAACATCTGCCAATTCCCTATATTCATCATCAGACATCTGGTTTTTTATTCTTGCTTCTGCCATTTCCCGTGTTATACCGTCACGGGCAACAATGCGTCTTATACGTTCTTCCTTGTCCGACACAACAGCCACCGTCAAATCACATTGAAATGGAAAATCTGTCCCAAAAAGCAGTGGCACATCAAGTAGAACCACGCTGCCATTCGCATTTTTTATTTCCTCTTCCATTTTCAAATAGATATATTTGTGGGTTATCTTGTTGAGGATTTCAAGCTTACTTTCATCAGAAAAAACCAATTTACCAAGACTTTTCCTGTCAAGCTCACCTGACGGCAGAACATACTGTTTTCCAAAAGCTTTTTCTATTTCGCGGAGCGCAGGAGAGCCTTTTTTTGTAACTTCCTTTGAAATCTTATCAGCATCAACAATTACAGCACCACATTTTTTTAGTTCTGCACAGACCGTGGTTTTTCCTGCCCCAGACCCACCGGTAATACCAATTATCTTCATTTTATCACATCCGGATATTATTTTGTGTCGTACCATGTCTTTCCGCTGTTGCCTTCAACCTTTAAAGGCACAGAAAGTTTCACTGCATTCTCCATTTCCTCGGCAAGCAATCTTTTGACCTGTTCCCTTTCATCCACATATGCTTCAACAATAAGCTCGTCGTGAACCTGAAGAATAAGTTTCGACCGAAAGCCCTCTTCCTTGAGCCGTTCATAAACATTTACCATAGCAATTTTTATTATATCAGCCGCGGTACCCTGAATGGGAGCATTCATAGCAACCCTTTCGCCAAAGCCCTGAGTTATTTTGTTTGACGCACGAAGCTCAGGAAGATACCTTCTCCTCCCAAGCAGCGTGGAAACAAACCCTTTGGCACGGCCCTCATCTACGGTATTTTTCATATATGCCGCCACCCCCGGATATGCCGAAAGGTAATCGGATATATACTGTTTTGCCTCTTTTATGGGAATTTTGAGGTCCTGAGAAAGCGAAAATTCACCAATGCCATACACAATACCGAAATTTACCGCCTTGGCACGAAAGCGCATTTCGGGCGTAACTTCATCAATAGCCACACCAAAGACCTGAGATGCGGTCTGGGTATGAATGTCCACACCGTCAAGAAAGGCTTTCTGCATATTTTTGTCATCTGCAATATGCGAAAGGACACGAAGCTCAATTTGTGAATAGTCAGCATCCACCAAAACTCTATCACTTCCTGCAACAAACATCTTTCTCATTTCACGACCACGTTCGGTGCGTATTGGGATATTTTGAAGATTTGGTTCTGTGCTGCTTATTCTTCCCGTGGCAGTAACCGTCTGGTTGAAATTTGAATGTATCCTACCTGTTTCTTTGTTTATAACTGCTAACATCCCATCAACATATGTGGACTGAAGCTTTGTAAGTCCACGATATTCCAGGACGCACTCAACGATTGGATGTGTTCCCTCAAGCTTTTTGAGAACCTCAGCGTTAGTAGAATATCCCGTTTTTGTCTTTTTCCCATGAGGAAGCCCAAGCCCCTCAAAAAGCACTTCACCAAGCTGTTTGGGTGAATTTATATTAAATGTCTTCCCCGCATATGCATAGATTTCTTCTTCCAGAGCTTTTATATTGTTTTTGAGCTTCGCCCCAAAATCCACAAGGGCGTCTTTATCCACCAAAATTCCCGTGTGTTGCATATCAGCAAGCACTGCCGCAAGTGGCAACTCAACCTCATAATAAAGCTTTTCCTGACCGTTTTCACGTAGCTTTTCGGAAAATATTTTTTTGAGATTATAAAGCACAAACAAATCAAACGCAACATCATCAAGATTTTCTTCTTCATCAAAGCAGAGTGATAACTGACCATTGCCCTGTTCATTTTCTAAGCTATTTGATGAAAGTCCTAAAAATTCAAGTGCCAGCCCGTTTATGTCATAGCCTGACCTTGTGGGGTCCAGAATATATGCTGCAAGTGCCACGTCAAAGGCACTTCCCATATATTCAATGCCCCGGTTTTTGAGAAGCAGTATATCCTCTTTTATATCAAATCCCGATTTTTTGATTTCTTCATTTTCAAAAAACGCCTTAAGAAAACTATCATCAACCAATTTTGCAAACAAGCAGGACTTTCCGTCAACAGATACGCCAATACCCAAAGTTCCATTTTTTGTATAAAGGCGGTAGGTTATATCTTTACCCTTTTTTGCAAGTTCAAGAATTTCCTCAGGTGACGCCTCTTGGCAAGTACTCTCAAATTCTACCTTTTCAGTTTTAGCTGTTGTCTTTATATTCAGCTTATCAAGAAAAGATCTGAAATTCAATCTTACAAAGAGTTCACCCAAAGCACCACTGTTATATTCACGAATTTCACAGTCACTGAGACTAAACTTCAAAGGAACGCACCTGTCAATTTCAGAAAGCTTTCGGCTTAAATATGCGTCATTCTTTCCCTCTTCAAGCTTTTTCTTAACCGATGGTGTAGCTTCAACTGTATCAAAATTTTCGTATATATTGTCAAGGCTTTTATACTTTTCAATAAGTGAAAATGCTGTTTTTTCACCTATGCCCTTTACCCCGGGAATATTGTCGGAGGTATCACCCATAAGGGCCTTGACGTCAATAAATTCTTTTGGGGTAACGAGATACTTGTCATATACCCCATTGGCATCATAAACGGTTGTTGTTGTAGCACCCATCCTCGTGATTACAAGCTTTATTTTTGTGTTCCGGGACGCAAGCTGAAGGTCATCCTTGTCACCCGTCAGTATAAGGCATTCAACATTTTCTTCATCGCAAATCCGTGAAACCGTTCCGATTATATCATCAGCTTCATACCCTGGAAGTTCAAGGCACTTGCAATTCATAGCAGCAAGCACTTCTTTGATTAAAGGAAGCTGCACCAGAAAATCCTCAGGAGCAGGCTTTCTCTGAGCCTTATACTCCTCATACATTTTGTGTCTGAAGGTCTTTTCCTTTACGTCAAAGGCAACACAAAGATAATCAGGAGCATCCTCCTCAAGATTTTTAAACAAAATATTCAAAAACCCATACACCGCATTGGTGGGGGTTCCGTCTGGTGCACTGAGCATACGGATGCCATAATATGCCCTGTTCAATATGCTGTTCCCGTCAATTATAAGTAACTTTTTCAATGTAAACACCACAAAGCCTTTCTGTTTTAATGCATCGCATTCGATGCCAATTATGTGTAAGTAAAACAATACTTTTGGCAGAAAATCCCCGCCAAAAGTATGCTGTCTTTATTCTGCCGAAAGGTCGCTAAGCGCATTATCAACCGGTGAAATACTTGTTCCCTCTTTTGCTTCCTTTTTTGCCTTGATGGTGTTTTTGATGAAATCAGCGCCCTCAACAAGCTTGTCGATTGCTGTGGGAACCATATCAAGAATTCTGTCATAAACAGTGCTGTTGGGGTTAACCGGCATAAGTCTTATCTGGCCTTTTCCAACCACCATAAAAGCAACCGGTGAAATTGAAACACCGCCGCCTGCACCGCCACCAAACATATTGGGCTTGTCCGCCGGAGTTTTTGCCGCAGAATGGTCTGAGCCACCGACGCCGAAGCCCAAACCCACCTTTGAAATTGGGATAATAATTGTTCCGTCCGGAGTTTCCACCGGGTCACCCACGATTGTATTTACATCAATCATATCCCTTATACTCTGCATTGCTGTATACATAAGTCCCTGAATTGGATGTTGTTCTGCCATTTTTAAACCTCTCCTTTTTGTTTTTTATGTTTTGAATAAACTTTAAAACCGCACATCGCTGCAGTAATAATATGCACAATACGGATTTTTATTATTCCCTCTGCCTCAATTTCAAAGGCTTTTTCGTTGAAATTTGGAACAAGCTCAACCTCAGGAAATTTTATGTTGAAAAATCTGCACAAAAAAGCATACACATTTCCAATAAGTGTCCAGATTGCCCCATACAGCATTCCCGTACTGGCGGCATCTCCCGTTCCAAACTTGGACCTTATAAAAATGTCCGAAAATTCAACCCTGTCACCTGCACAATCAAGCACAGTGTCTATTATATCCTTTGCCTCAGTGTATTTTCCCTTTATTTTTTGGACTTTTCCGAAGAACTTTTCTTCCTCACTTTTTCCGTCATCTATTTCCGCCTTTTTATCATCCTTTTTTGAAAGTCTTTTCAGCCTTTCATCATCGAGGGTATACCGAAAAAGCGATGTTTTGAAAACCAACTTTATTTTTTTGTTTCTGTATTCAACAAATATACTGAGTTTGTGGAACAAAAGAAAAAACAGAGTGGCAAAAATCACGCATAAAGCAATCAAAACCCAAATCATTTAAATCACCGACTAAATCAATTCTTCCGCGAATTTGTTTTCCTCATTATTGTCCATTATTTCTGCGGCACTTTCATCAGTTTCACCATTTTGCGAAAAATCAATACCCTCATCACGTGCGACAGGGTCCTGACTTCTTTCATCAAATTCCGGAAGCTCCATAACGCTCTCAATACCAAAGCAACGCAAAAACTCATCAGTAGTACCAAACAGCATAGGTCTTCCTGGAGTGTCAAGTCGTCCCACCTCTTCAATGAAATTCTTTTCAAGAAGCTTGTTGACCAAAGTATCGCAAGACACACCTCTTATCTGCTCAATAACCGCACGGGTAACCGGCTGTTTGTATGCCACAATAGCCAAAACCTCCATAGCGGCATTTGAAAGGCTGAGGCTTCGCCTTGGCTCAACCAGCTTTGATATATAATCACTGTATTCACGCCTTGTACACATCTGATATGAGTCTTCAAGACGGATTATACGAAGTCCGCGCATTTCTCTGTCATACTTGTCCGCAAGCGCAGTAACAACAGCCCTTGTGCTTTTTGTATCAATATCCAGTATATCCGAAAGCTTTTCCACATCCACCGGCTCGCCGGCAGCAAAAAGGACGCTTTCGATTATTGCTTCTGCTTGTTTAAGTTCCATATTTCCCCCACAGGAACGATTTTTTTCAATCATTCCTCCAAATCTTCAAAGTTAAAGTTGTCGTCATCCGTGATTTTTGTAACGGAATATTCGCCTTTTTTGTCTGTATCTTCAACAATTATCTTGTTAAGCTTTATCATCTCAAGAAGTGCCAAGAATGATGCAACCGCCTCAGGCTTTGACTTGATGCCTTTAAATATCTCACCAAACATAATTTTTCCCTTATTTACAATGCGGCTCCATATATTTCTTACCTTGTCCTTGATTGAAACCTTTTCGTGACCTACAATTCCTGAAAACGACCGTTTGGGCGGCGGTAGCTTTCTTTCAAGCTTCACACACGAAATTCTGTACGCTTCCATAAGGTTTTCAAGGGTCATTTTGGAATAATTCATTTCTGCCGGCGGTCTTTCAATCACGTCAGGCAGTTTGAAATATGTACCAACATCAGAGTTTTCATGTTCCCGAAAAAATTCTATGCTGTCCTTGATTTGCTGATATTCAAGAAGACGTCTGACAAGTTCAGTTCTCGGGTCTTCCTCTTCCTCGCCGTCATCGTCCTTGGGAAGCAGCATTTTCGACTTTATCTGAAGAAGGGTCGCCGCAAGCACCAAAAACTCACTGGAAACCTCAAGGTCCATTTCCTCCATAGATTTCATAACTTCAAGATACTGGTCGAGTATGGTAGCAATGGGAATGTCATAAATGCTGACTTTATTCTTTTTTATAAGCATCAAAAGAAGGTCAAGAGGTCCCTCAAATGCATCAAGTTTGAACGAAAGCTGTTCCATAGCCCACCCCTGTTCGTTTATTTTAGAGAAATGGTAAAAAACCGATGATTAACTGAATTCCACTTAGAATAATATTTGATAAAGAGTTAAGCAATCTTGAAAATAACGGTGTGTTTATCAAAATTATAAGCAAAATAAACCCGTACTGTTCATACTGCATAATTTTAAAATATACCTTTGATGGTAAAACCGCATTAAGAATTTTTGAGCCGTCAAGGGGCGGTACAGGTATAAGATTGAAAACTGCAAGGTTTATGTTCATATATACAAGAGTAGAAAGCAAAACAATCAAAAGTGAAAACACCTTTTCCCACAGTTCACTTGCACCTGTATAAAACTTTGCAACAACCGAAAGAAACAGCATTGAAAAAAATGCCAATATAATATTGCCAAGTGGTCCTGCCAGCGATGTCCACACCATACCCGACTTAAATTTACCTGATTTGAAGTTTCTTGGATTTACAGGTACAGGCTTTGCCCAACCAAATCCAAACAGAAAAAGGCAAATGGCACCGATTGGGTCAAGGTGACTAAGAGGACTTAAATTAAGCCGTCCCATATACTTCGCGGTATTATCACCCATTTTGTATGCTGCATATCCACGAGCAAATTCATGTACAGAAAGGGACAAAAAAACGCAAAGTGCCGTAATTAAAAGTTCAATAATCCCTATCCATCCGTTTCCAAACCAATTTTGCATTCTGCTTATCATATCAAGAAAACTCCTTTATATAAAAAAGAAAAACAACTAATTTTAACCACTAATATTTTATCACAAGGTTTATATTTTGTCAACAAAGTACACCTTTTGGCAATCATTATTATTGACACAAAACATAAATTTTAAATCCCCAACCTTTTCAAATAACCATTCTCTCTTTCTTTCAAAATATTTTGAAAATCTTTTCAAAAAACCCTTGCAAAACCATTTCTCATATGCTATAATAACATCTGTGCTTTATATGCCGGTGTGGTGGAATTGGCAGACGCGCTGGACTCAAAATCCTGTGGTAGCAATACCGTATCGGTTCGACCCCGATCACCGGCACCATCCAAAAGACAGCTTACATTCATCGTGAGCTGTCTTTTTTTGTGCAAAAGAAACAGCGTCAAAACTTTCGTTTTGACGCCTGAAAAGATTAACCGATTTTGGGAAGACTTGCAGCCGCAACAGACTGCCCAACTCTTCTTGCTTTTTCATCAGGAATGTGAAGCTGAACCTTTTTAAAGAGTTCAGGGAACTCTGTCTTGATGACCTCATTTGCTTTTGCGAGAAGGATGCTTCCACCCTTTCCGCTTGTCACTCTGCCCATAATGAGCACATGTTTAATGTCATAGAACATTGAATAGTAAGCGATTGAATACCCGAAATACGTACCTATTGTATCATAAATATCAGCGGCACGAGGGTCATCTGCTTCCATGAGTCCCTGAACAACCTTAAGCTTCTCTGCCGGTGAAAGACTTTCTTCAAGCTCAATTCCGGCTTTTGGAGCAAGCTTTATAACTGCATCCTGGGAGAAATATTTAACTCCGCAACCATAATCGCCACTCCATTCGTCAACCATAGCACCCTTATTGAAATCAACAGGAACAAATGCAAGTTCATTGAGCCAACCTGTGATATTTCCATCTTTGTCAACATACCCTGCAGCTTCTGAGGTGCCCATAGCAACACCCAAAACATTATTATCCTCAAGGCTCATAGCACCAGCAAGGGCAGTAACATCACCATCATTTGCAACCTCAACAGGAACATCACCGATTTCCTTTGCAACATCGATATACATATTTTTCACGTGCTTCTCAAAATCTTCATCAGAAACCTTGATAAAGAGTGAAGCGACCTTTATTTGATTGTCAATATAAACACCAGCAGAAGAAACACCAATAGCATCAACCCTCGGCATATGAGAAGCTGCCGTTTTCATAGCACTCAAAATGCCATCATAATGATACATGGGGTCACTCTGAAGTTTTGGGAACCACACCACTTCCTCTGAATATACAGTTTTTCCGTCAACAACAGCAGAAACCTTTCTGTCACTGCCGCCTGCATCAAAACCTATGCGGCAACCATCAAGATGACGACCTACAGGTGATGAAACATCATTTTCTTTCGGTGCGTCTGCTGCATTTTCAACATATACTACTTCAAATGGTTTTTCGTATACACGAGCCATGAAATTGAAATCAAATTCTCTCGCGCCGCTAATAGCATAATCTGCAGCAATCCGGTCATAGACATATTTTGAGCCGGCAACATATACTTTGAAACCACCCTTTGCCCAAAGAAGTGTTTTTATAATTCTTTCAGCAATTTCGTAGTTTTCTTCATCATGACCTGTTCCCTCTTTATATGCATCAAGAGAATATGTTGCAATGAGTCCGCCATTTCTCTCAACCGCAATCACAATTTTTTGTGAATCGCACTTTGAAACAGCCGCCTTGTAGTCATTTATAACCTTTGCCATTGGCATAAATTCAGGTTCAAGTTTTGCTATCATAGTTTTTCTCCTTTGTATTTGTTTATTTATTCGCCGTATGCTTCTTTGTCGCAGATAAGAATTACATCCTTATGAACCTTAAGCATAGATGCGGGATTGTTTGTTGAAATTTCGCCTTCTATAAGTTCCTTAGTTATTGCCTTTTTACTTGCTCCTGTAGCAAGGATAATGATTCTTTTTGCCCTTAAGATTGATGCAATGCCCATAGTAAGTGCCTTGGTGGGAACATCCTCAATCTTTTCAAAAAATCTGGAATTCGCGTTGATTGTACTCTCTGTCAAATCAGTGACGTGAGTATTTGCATAAAGGAAAGAATCAGGCTCATTGAAAGCAATGTGACCATTCTGACCGATACCAAGCACCTGAATGTCTATGCCACCTGCCTCTTCAATCATTTTGTCATAATCTGCACATTCTTTTTCTGGGTCCTCTGCAAGACCATCAAGAACGTGAGTGTTTTTGATATCAATATTTATATGATTAAACAGATTTTCATTCATAAAATAACGATAACTCTGGTCGTTATCTGCAGCCATAGGATAATATTCATCAAGATTGAATGACTTAATGCTGCTGAAATCTATTTCGCCGTTTTTGTTCATTTCCGCAAGAATTTTATACATACCTACAGGTGTAGAACCAGTAGCGAGACCCAAAACAGCTTTGGGGTTAAGAACTACTTCGCTTGCAACTATCTGAGCAGCTTTTTTTGAAACTTCATCATAATTTTCACATACAATCACTCTCATAATACATCCTCCTGATATTTCAATAATGTAATATTAAATATATTATATAACAAAATACAAAAAAAAGATTTACACAATAATATATTTTTTTTATACATTTATAACACATTTATCATTCTAACAGACATTCCCTTATAATATTATACTTTTTTTCTAATTTTTTTTCAAAAACTCTTGCAAAAGTAAAAATATTCTGTTATAATATTTTAAGTTGATTGATTATGATTTTAATTGGAGGTGTATATATAATGGCAAAATGTGAAGTTTGCGGAAAAGAATTGAAGTTCGGAATTAAGGTTTCTCACTCACACCGTCGTTCCAACAGAACATGGAAGCCAAACATCAGAAGGGTTAGAGCAGTTGTTGACGGCACACCCAAAAGAGTTTATGCTTGTTCAAGATGTTTGAGATCAGGTAAAGTACAGCGCGCTGTATAATTTAAAAAGCCTAAAAAACCAGAGACCATAGAAGCAAATGCATCTATGGTCTTTTTTATTTATGTAAACACTAATCCTCTGTGCTTTTGATTTTAAAGATACTTTTAAGTATCCCTCGCAAAAATTTTGGTGCTTTGACTACTACAATTTTCATCTTGGTTCTCCTTTCTTTTATTTTTTTACCAAGCAGCAAATCCCAGTTGAAATCAGGCACAGACCCAGTAATGTTATAAGAAGATATCTGGGTATTGCATACGCAAGAAACAGTCCGATACCTATGGATATAAGAAAAATCGCCCATGTATTTGAATGGCTTTTGCAACACCTCTTTTTCCTTAACATTTTTATCACCGCCTTTTTTACAGTATATTCAGTCATGTTTTTTTGGTTACGCATACCTGTTGTTCATCGATACAACAAACTTTTCCTGTTACATAAAAAAGACCGAAGCCTGTATGCTTCGGTCTTTTGATAAAACGAATTTTATTTGCACCTAAAATGTTAATCGAAATTTAACCCTTTACAGAACCAATCATAACACCCGTTACGAAATATTTCTGTACAAACGGATAGAGAATGATCATTGGAAGTGCGGCAATGAGAATAGTTGAGAACTTAACCATTTCATTGAGTTTCTGCATGCTTGCAAGATATTCTGCACTCATACCTTCGGTTGCAAGAGTCTTTGTGCTTATACTTTCTGTAAGATTTTTAAGAACCAACTGAAGATTGTACTTATTGGGGTCACGCATATAATAAAGAACGCTTAGGTAACCATTCCAGTGACCGAGAGCATGATAAAGAGTCATAACAGCTATTATCGCCTTTGACAACGGAAGCACTACCGAGAAGAAAAATCTCATATAACCGCCACCATCTATTTTTACAGACTCATAAAGTTCTTCAGATACGTTGCCCACAAAGAAGCTTCGGCAAATAATCATATTACTTATACTGAATGCACCAGGAAGAACAAGAGCCCAGATAGTATCAAACATCCCCATATTTTTGATAAGCAAGTAAAGGGGAACAACACCACCGCTGAAATACATTGCGAAAATACAAGCTAAAGAAAAGAATCTTCTTCCTACAAGTTCTTTTCTTGAAAGTGCAAAGGATGCCGGAATAAGAACAACAAGGTTAATGATTGTGCCCACAAATGTATAAATAATAGAGTTTTTGTAACCTATCATAATTTCTTTATACTCGAGAATTTTAGCATAACCCTCAAAAGTAAGACCTCTGGGCCACAAAAGTGTTTTGCCTGCATTTACATAGTTGGGGTCACTGATAGATGCGATAATTACGAAATACAGTGGATACATAACTATAAAGAGCAATATTCCCAAAAGGGTATAGTTTATAATATCAAAATTTCTGTCAAATCTGCTTTTCATTTTCATAACTAAATCCCCTCCTTAGAACAATGATGTTTCACTGACTTTGCCTGATATCCAGTTAACCAGCAACAAGCAAATAATATTTATCATGGTATTAAACAAGTTAACAGCAGTAGAGAAACCAAACTGAGCATCCAAAAGACCTACCTTATATACATAAGTTGAAAGAACTTCCGAGGCACCAAGGTTTGCACTGTTCTGGATAAGAAGCATCTTATCAGCACCAACAGAGAAAATTCTACCAAACGCCAAAATCAAAAGAATGATAATAGTATCAGCAATAGCAGGAATTTCAATACTCCAGATAATTCTGAGTTGGTTTGCACCGTCAATTTTAGCTGCTTCAAGTTGTTCCTGGTCAACACCTGAAAGGGCTGCCAAATAAATAACTGCAGAATAACCAAGGGTTTGCCACAAATCTGTGAGCCAATAAATCCAGAAAACATACTTATCTTCACCAAAGAAGTTGACAGGGTCCACACCGAACCAACCGCCTATAATATTGAACACACCACCGGTAGGTGAACAGAAAACTCGTGCAATATTTATAACAACAACAAGTGAAAGCATATATGGCAAATATGTAAAGTTCTGAACCAGCTTTTTGTACCACTTGCAATTCACGTGATGCAACATAATAGCAAGGATAATAGGAAAGGGAAAAGATAAAGTCGTGGTAATCGCTGAAACCTTTATTGTATTCCATATATATGTCCAAAATTTGGGGAGATTGAAAAATCTTTCAAAATGGTCAAAACCCACCCAAGGAGAACCCATAATACCAAGTGATGGCAAGTATTCTTTAAATGCCAATATAATACCATACATGGGGCCGTAATTGAATGTTGCCATAAAGGCCATTGCAGGAAGCAAGAAAACATAAAGCTGCCACTGGGAAGCCATTCTAACCCATATTGACTTTTTTCTGTTAAGTGTCAATTCTTGTTTAACCGAAGTCTTCATATAAAAATCATTAACCTTTCCGGCTCACTAAAGTTTTAAATGTTTCCGCAATCATCGTGAGCCTGATAACCGCCACATTATTTTTTAATATATGTAAAATAGTTATACTGCACAAAACTCTGTCGAGAAATTATATAACTATCCATAAAAATGAAATCGCAAAAAGGAAAACAAAGCTTTCCTACGTTAATAGAAATTATACCATATCTTCCAGAATGATGTCAATAGTTTTTAGTTATTTTTTACACCAAATTTGCTATTTTTTTGGAAAACAATGACAAATTGCACAACAATTTATAAATTTTATCTTTTCGTCTAACTTTTTTACATTTTTCTCGACACAAAAAATCACCGGAATTCAATTTGAACTCCGGTGATTGATTTTTAAATTTAGAATTTAGGTCTTGCGATATAGTGTGTGTGCAAGAGTTCGTGCGATTTGTGGCTACCCGGTTTTTCAAGGAACTCTGAGTAGAGAAGCTTGATATCGGGGTTTTCGTGGCTCTTACGAACAGGAAGTGACGCATCTTCTGCATAAAGACCTGCAGCACGCTTTGCCTTGAGATCAATATCCATACGAACAGTTGAATCAACGATAGGCTGTCCACCACCTGTTACACAGCCGCCGGGACAAGCCATAACTTCGATGAAGTGATAGTTTGCTTTGCCAGCTCTTACATCATTGAGAAGCTTTCTTGCATTACCAAGACCGCTGACAACAGCAACCTTAACCTCATTCCCTGCAACTGTGAGTGTTGCTTCCTTGATACCGTCTGTACCTCTTACTGCTTCATAGTCGAGTTTTTCAAAAGACTTTCCTTCGAGAACCTCAACAACTGTACGAAGAGCAGCTTCCATAACACCGCCTGTTGCACCAAAAATAACGCCGGCACCACTTGCTTCTTCAAACGGATTGTCGAATTTTTCATCAGGAAGCTTGTTAAAGAGGATACCTGACTGTTTGATCATCTTTGCAAGCTCACGTGTAGAAATAACTGCATCAACATCGCGGAGCCCACCAACTTCCATTTCGGGACGACCTGATTCAAATTTCTTAGCAACGCAGGGCATAACAGAAACCACAAACATTTTCTTGGGGTCAATACCCATCTTTTCAGCATAGTATGTCTTGAGAATTGCACCAAACATCTGATGAGGTGATTTGCAACTTGAAAGATTGTCAAGAAAATCAGGGAAGTTGTGTTCACAGAACTTAATCCAACCGGGACTGCATGATGTAATCATCGGCAGTTTTCCGCCATTCTGGAGTCTATCGATAAACTCTGTTCCTTCCTCCATAATTGTAAGGTCAGCACCTGTATCTGTATCAAATACGCCGTCAAAGCCCATTCTTCTGAGGGCTGCAGCCATTTTACCGGTAACAGGTGTGCCAATTTCGTAACCGAATTCTTCACCAAGACCTACTCTCACCGCTGGAGCAGTCTGAACAACAACATATTTTTCGGGATCATTGATAGCTGCCCAAACCTCATCTGTGTTATCCTTTTCACGAAGTGCACCTGTGGGACAAGCCACAATACACTGACCGCAGTTTACACAAGGAACTTCGCTAAGAGACTTATTGAAAGGTGATGCTATTGTTGTTTTGAAACCTCTTTCGGTTGCATCAATAACAGAAACTGTCTGGATGGTCTTACAAGCGCTCACACAACGACGACAGAGAACACACTTGTTATTGTCTCTTACGATTGAAGGTGAAATTTCATCAATGTCGTATTCGTTTCTTTCACCCATATATGTGATGTCTGTAACACCAAGCTCATCTGAAAGTTTCTGGAGTTCACAGTTCTGGTTACGAGCACAAGTAAGACACTTGCGGTCATGATTTGAAAGCAAGAGCTCAAGATTGATTTTTCTTGCATCTCTTACCTTTTGTGTGTTTGTCAGGACTTCCATACCCTCTGATACAGGATATACACAGGCAGCCTGAAGATTTCTTGCACCTACAACTTCAACTATACACATTCTGCAAGAACCAGTCTTGCTTACATCCTTTAAATAGCAAAGGGTAGGTATTTCGATATTTGCACTGCGGGCAGCTTCCAAAATAGTGTAGTTGCTTGGAACACTAAGGCTCTGACCATTTATTTTAATATTAACCATTTCCATTTTAGTTCACGCTCCCTTTCCTTATTTCTTAATAATTGCACCAAACTTACAAGTAACCATACAAACTCCGCACTTAACGCACTTGTCCGGGTCGATGGTGTAAGGTGACTTGATTTCGCCGGTAATTGCTCCAACAGGACACTTTCTTGCACAAGCGCTGCAACCTTTACACTTGTCAGCAATGATTTCATACTTAACAAGTTTCTTACATACGCCTGCAGGACAAACCTTGTCGCGAACGTGCGCTTCATACTCGTCACGGAAATACTTAAGAGTACTGAGAACAGGGTTTGGAGCTGTCTGACCAAGACCACAAAGTGCTGTTGACTTGATGCTGTAGCAAAGTTCTTCCATCTTGTCAAGGTCTTCCATAGTACCATTTCCTGATGTAATCTTCTCTAAGATTTCATAAAGTCTCTTTGTACCAACACGGCAAGGAGTACACTTACCGCAAGATTCATCAACTGTGAATTCAAGGAAGAATTTTGCAATATCAACCATACAGTTGTCTTCGTCCATAACGATAAGACCACCTGAGCCCATCATTGAGCCGATTGCCATAAGTGAATCATAGTCAATAGGTGTATCAATGAGGTGTGTGGGAATACATCCGCCTGAAGGACCACCAGTTTGAGCAGCCTTGAACTTTTTGCCGTTCGGGATGCCGCCACCGATTTCTTCAATGATTTCACGGAGGGTTGTACCCATAGGAACTTCAACAAGACCTGTGTTGTTAATCTTACCGCCAAGAGCGAATACCTTTGTACCCTTGCTCTTTTCAGTACCGATTTCCTTGAACCAGTCTGCACCATTTAATATAATCTGAGTGATATTTGCATAAGTCTCAACGTTATTGAGAAGTGTAGGCTTCTGCCAGAGACCCTTAACAGCCGGGAACGGAGGACGGGGACGGGGTTCACCGCGGTGTCCTTCGATTGATGTAATAAGGGCTGTTTCTTCACCACACACAAACGCACCTGCACCAAGACGAATTTCCAGGTCAAAATCAAAGCCTGATTCAAAAATGTTTTTGCCGAGGAGTCCGTATTCTCTTGCCTGAGCAATAGCAATACCAAGACGCTTAACAGCAATTGGGTACTCTGCACGGATATAGATGTAACCCTGATTTGCACCTACTGCATAACCTGCAATAGCCATAGCTTCAATAACAGCATGGGGGTCACCCTCAAGGATACTTCTGTCCATAAATGCACCGGGGTCGCCCTCGTCGGCATTACATGCAACATACTTCTGGTCATCCTGTGAATTATAAGTGAACTGCCATTTCATACCTGTAGGGAAGCCACCGCCGCCACGGCCACGGAGACCTGAATCCTTGATTACGTCAATAACTTCCTGAGGAGTCATTTCGGTGAGGACCTTACCAAGTGCCTGATAACCGTCAACGCCGATATATTCATCAATGTCTTCGGGGTTAATAACACCACAGTTGCGAAGAGCAATTCTCTTTTGTTTTTTGTAGAAATCAACTTCGTTAAGACTCTTGATGTTGTCTTCTTCAACTGTTTCAGCATAAAGAAGTCTTTTAACAACTCTACCCTTAACAAGATGTTCTTCAACGATTTCTTTAACATCCTCAGGAGTAACTCTGCTATAGAAAGCACCCTCAGGATATACAATCATAATAGGTCCCAACGCACAAAGACCGAAGCAACCTGTCTTGATAACCTTAAATTCTTTTTCCAAATCATGTGCCGCAAGCTGTGCTTCCATTTCCTTGATAATCGCATCACAGCCTGAAGAGGTACAACCGGTACCGCCGCAGCAGAGAATATGACCTCTGACCATATCCATAATTTAACACCTAACCTTTCCGTTTTTTCAAGTTTTAAAGTGGGCAGAAATTACTGCGCTGCACCAATTGTATACTTTGTGACTATGCGTCCATTCACGATATGTTCACTTACTATTTCAGCAGCCTTTTTGGGGTCAACCTTGACATAAGTAACTTTTTCTTCACCGGGAACCATAACCTCAACAATTGGTTCCAAGCGGCAAACGCCGATACAACCAGTCTGAGTAACTGCTACGTTTTCAAGATTTCTTTTTGCTACTTCTTCCATAAGAGCATTCATAACAGGCTTTGCACCTGCTGCAATTCCGCAAGTTGCCATACCAACAACCACGCGAACTGCATTATCGTCTTTTCTTAAATTAACAGAGCCTTTCGCTTTGTTTCTTATTGCTTCAAGTTCAGCTAAGCTTTTCATTTTTATACCTCCATTTGATTCAGTTCTTCTTCGCCTTCCTTCAAGAATTCAGAAAGCCACAGATAAACCTCAGGTGCCTGCAATGAAACGTCACCAAGCACGTTTTTAATTTCTTTTGTATCAACAAAAAATTCTTTTTCGCCGATTTTATGTTTGTACAAAAACCTTATGTCCTCATACGCTGTAAAAAGGCTGAGCATTGTCCCTGCCATATCACCAAGGGGTTGGCGGTCAATGTGACTAAGACCAAACACCGCAGTAACATGCGTCCCCTCGTCCTCTTTGGACCATATTTCAAAACTTCCGCCTGTGTTTTCAGCTGCCGTCTTGAAAAGGGGGATTCCAAGCCCGACCTTTCGGGTTGTACGCTTGGTGGTAAACGGGTCAACAACCTTTTTGAGAAATTCCTCTGACATTCCGCAGCCATTATCACGGATAACAACCGTCAAAGTGTCCTCTATCTTATCTTCGATGACATCGACACCTATTTCGTCAGCCTTTGCGGCTATTGAATTCTGGACAATATCAAGAATATGAAGTGAAATTTCCCGCATTAGAGTTCCTGATATTTTTTGATAATTCCGGCAACATCATCAACAACCAATCTGCCGTAAACATCATCATTTACTGTAAGAACCGGAGCAAGTCCGCAAGCACCGATACAACGTGTAGCCTCAATAGAGAAGAGACCGTCAGGTGTACACTCGCCAACTTCAATTCCCAAAATCTCTTTAATCTTGTCTAAAATATCACCTGAGCCCTTAACATAGCAAGCAGTACCAAGGCATACACCGATGTGATACTTGCCCTTGGGGTTAAGTGAAAACTGGGTATAGAATGTAACAATACCGTAAATTTCCGCCAGCGGCACATCAAGACCCTCAGAAATCATTTCCTGAACCTCAATGGGAAGATATCCATAAATTTCCTGTGCTTTGTGAAGTACGGGAATTACAGCACCGTCCTGGTCCTTGTGTTCCGCAATAACAGCCTTAAGCTGTTCTTCCTGTTCCTTTGTCCCATTAAATGGAAGCGTCTTTTTTTCCATTCGTAACAATACCTCCTAAGCTTTTATACTGTCAAACATCCTAAGTCTGGATGCTGAAACCTTTTGGAATATACTGAAACATGATATAAAACAAGCTTTTAAAAAAAGATTGTTAAAAATATATCACACTTGAATATACATACCTAAATAAGTATAACAGATAATAATATAAAAATCTACCTTTTTTTTTATTTTCTCCGTTAAAACTTGCACAAAAAATCAAATATTTTTTGGTTCTTTTTGACTGCATTGTCAAGGAAAACGTTTTTTTCCGAAATATTTTCAAGAAAATGCGCATCCGAGTCTGTTATTATTGCAAAATTCTCATATTTTTCCTTATAAACTCTGAGTCCGGATTCTGTAATTTCAACAGCATCCACATTTAAATCCGGTGGCAAAAAACCAAGATTGGACGTGACGCTATAACTGGTTCGGTCAATATGAGCCGGCACAAAGATTCCTCCTCTTTTGTGGGCTTCTCGCTCAACTTCATATATATCAAGATTTACTGCACTTACGAGCAAATTTTCTTCCTCGCCAACAATTTCGTCTTCCTCATTCATCAAAAGCTGTCTTCCAAAGATTTCGGTATTATTCTTCATGCCAATCATGTTTGCTTTAAGAAATTCACCCATATCCTCAGCCGCTTCAATACCCTGAAAATAACAAAGAACATGAACTTCCTCAGCAGTTGTAACCTCAATTCCCGGAACGACCTTTATTTTTCCTTTTGCGGCATCACAAACCGCCCTTACATTTCCGGCAGAATTGTGGTCCGTAACGGCAATTATATCAAGACCTTTGAGATACGACATATTGACAATATTGTTTGGGGTCATATCCTCATCACCACAAGGCGACAGACACGAATGAATATGAAGGTCATAATAAAGGCTCATATTCCCATCTCCGAAAGTGCAACCGCCGCATCAAAAGCAGAAATTTCACCGCCTAGCAGAATCACGTCCTGTTCCTTAGCTTTTTCGATAGTTTTTTCATCCGGAATACATCCATCAGCGACAATAACACAAGCTGCCTCCGCGAGTGATGCAACAGCCACGACATTTATATTTGTCTGTATGGTAATCCACACATTTTCTGCCGTTACCTTTGACATAGCAAGGCTCAAAAGGTCACCTATGTAACAGCCCTTTGCCAATTTTTCTGCAAGTTCCTCACCTGCATAAAAAGTCAAATTCAGTTCTTTTGCAATTTCATTTACAGTCATTTATTTGTCCTCCGTTTTCTTGTTTCCAAAAAGAGTGTTCTGACTTTCAAGCTCCAACATATCACGGGCAAGAGCACTCACCTTCTCCCTCAGCTTGAAAATGCAATCTGTTTCTTTTGCATAACCCCTCACAATATCTTCCGCAAGTGCCAAGCAGCTTGGCGAACCACAAGAACCGCAATCAAGTTTTGGAAATTCGTTGTAAAGCTCCTCTATTTCGTTCATTTTTTTCATTGCAATATTTATATCACTGTCAAGATTCATAATGGGACGATATACAATAGCCTCATCCCAATACATATTTATTTCATCAGAAAACGGCTGGCTGTTGTCCTCTAAATTCTTGCACATTCTCTGAATTTTCGACCGTGCTGAAAAGCTATTTTCCGTAGTAAGCGGGCCACCCACACATCCGCCGGGGCAAGCCAAAGCCTCTACATAATCGATATCGTCCATCTTTCCGTCCTCGATATCTTCAAATAACTTTATAATATTATGTATTTCATCAACGGCAATATGTTTTTGAGCATCAGTTGCCTCTGCTTCACCGCCACTGGTAGCCCAAAGCACTCCTGAACGCCCCGAACCCCTAAGATTTTTTATATCTTCTTCTGCCATTTTGTTCACACTTCGAGACATTTCTATACAAATGTCCTTTATGGGAATAACACCATCCACCTCAGATTTTTTAACGGTATAGTTTCCCTTTACAAAAGTGGCTTTTGCCGCACAAGGACTAATGAAAAATATTCCTATTTCGTAAGGTTTAAATCCTGTTTTTTCCACCGCCTCACATCTCGCCTGCTCGGCAGAAATCTCCATCGGTGACTTCAGTGGAACAACGTTTGGAATAAGATTGGGGAACTTAATAGCAATAAGCCTCAAAACAGCAGGGCAAGCAGAAGAAATAGCCGGTTTCAAAAGCTCCCCTGATTTCAGAAGTTCTTTTGTTTTTTGTGATATTACCTGAGCACCCCTCGCAACCTCAAATACATCATCAAAGCCCAAATCCAAAAGGGCACTGAGTATGACATTTATATCTTCCGTCCTTGAGAACTGACCATAAAAAGCAGGTGCCACCAAAGCTACGTTGTGTTTGAAATTTTTAAGCATATCAAGGCTGTCTGCCACACCCTTTTTGGCATGATAAGGACAAACCCTTATACATTCGCCACAATCAATACATCTCTCTTTTAAAATCTTCGCTTTTCCACCCTGAACACGTATAGCCTGAGTGGGACAAAGCTTGAGACAATGAGTACAACCCTTGCACAAATCCTTGTCAAGAGTTACCGAATGCCAGTATGTTTCCATCAAAAGCTCACTCCTTTACATTTATTGTGAGTTTAACACAGGTTCCCTTTCCTATTTCTGTGGTTATTTCCATTTCGTCACTGTATTTTTTCATATTGGGAAGTCCCATCCCCGCACCAAATCCAAGCTCACGCACCCTGCTGTCAGCTGTTGAAAATCCTGCCTGCATCGCTTTTTCTATATCAGCAATGCCGGGACCTTTATCCTGCATAACTATGACAATTTTATCAGAAGAAATTTCCACATCTATGGTTCCACCATTGGCATGGATAACCATATTTATTTCGCCCTCATACATAGCGATGGCTACTTTTCGTATAACAATCGGGCTGAATCCCAACTGTGTGAGTGTTTTTTTAACTTTGCTGGAGGTTTCACCAGCACGGGTAAAGTCACCGTCATTAACTTCAAATTGCAGTTTCATCACATCGGCCATTTCCTACTCCCCCTTTTCTTCGCCCGTAAGTCCTCCCAAGTAGAGCTTTCCACTGGCAGTATAGAGAGTGTTTTGTGTTGTCAAAAGCACCATATTTTTGGTCTTTGCGAGTTCAATTATATCCTCGCCCGGTAGTTTTCCCCTGACGAAAACTATTGCCGAAATATCCATCATTTCAGCGGTTCTCACCACCTGAGGATTAACCAAACCGGTAAGCAGCAATACTCTTGTATTGACAAAAGCAAGAACATCACTCATAAGGTCACTGCCAAAAGCAGAGTTCACCTCAGTATCAAGCAAATCCTCACCACAAAGTACCTCTGCATCCAGAAGTCTTTTTACCTCTAAAAGTTTCATTTTTATCATCCTTTCTGTGCCACGCACAAAAATCAATCTTCTTCAGTATTTATTATCTTTTTGTGAACCTCAAGTTCTTTTCCGGTTTTTAAAATATTTCTTCCGTATTTTGTATGAAGCTCAAAAATTGTATCATCCAAAGCCCTTACCTTTTCTTTGGCGGTGTTTTCGGATTTATCAAGCTCGTCAAAAAGCGAAAGCTGTCTGCATTTATCTTCACATGAGTTTTGTAAATTTCCCAACGTGATCCCCACAAGTCGCACCGACGATTTAAGCCTTTCCTCTTTCAAAAGTTCCTTAACTCTTGCGAAAATTTCTTTGGCAGAATTTATCGCATCACCAGTCTTTGATCGGGTTATGCTTTGCATATTACTGAACTTTATTTTTAAAGTGACTGTTCTTCCCCACTGCCCTTGCCTTTTGGCCCTGAGACTTACATCTCTACAAAGCAACAGAAGGGTCTCTTCCATAACGCTCTTTTCGGTTATGTTTTCCTGAAAGGTATATTCCCTTCCTATGGATTTTGACACCGCTGTAGGAATAACAAGTCTGTCATCATTTCCCATTGCAAAATCAAGCATTTCTCTGCCCACAGCACCGAAACTTTTGAGCTTTTCAGGCGTGGTTTCTATCAGGTCTTCCACGGTTTCAATACCCATACTTTTCAGCTTTTCCTGAGTTTTCATTCCTATTCCGTAAATAACCCCGACAGGTCTTTTTTTTATAAGCTCCACAAGCGACTCTTTGTCAGGTATCGCAAAAAAGCCATCCGGCTTCTTTTCTTCGCTGGCAAGCTTTGCCCCCATCATACAGTAAGATATTCCAACAGAACAGGTAACCCCGACTTTTTCGAAGATTTCCTTTTTCAGTTGTCTTCCTATTTGTTCAGCACTGCCAAAAAGCCGAAGCGAATTAGTCACATCCATATAACCCTCATCAAGAGCCACAAACTCTATCATATCAGTAAACTGAAGCATAACCTTGTGAATCTCTGACGAGGCTCTTTCATACTTTTGCATATCCCCGTGCATATATATGCCATGTGGACACCGTCTGTATGCCTCCGCAATGCTCATAGCGGAGTGGACTCCGTATTTTCTTGCCTCATAACTGCAAGTGGAAACCACGCCCCTCTCCCCCGGCAATGCGCCAATAATAAGAGGCTTTCCTGAAAGCATTGGATTGTCCCGCACCTCAATGGAGGCAAAAAACGCATCCATATCCACGTGAATAATAGTTCTGTTCACTATTTACTCTCTTCCTTCCGCAAAAATTCAATGCCCTTGTATGCATCAAAATATGACGGGGTAATTCCGTTTTCAATACGTTTGTTATATACCATTATTTTTTCTTCAAAGAACAATCCCACAACAGGATTAAGATCATCAAAGCAATCAATCAGCATTCCATAACCCTCTTCAATCCCCGATACACTGTGCTTTGTCCCGATAGCTTTCATAGCTGTGTCAATTCGTTCACTTTCAAAGCCAAAAACATTGTTTTCACCGATTATAAGGGAAAATGTAAGGTCAGGGGAAATGATGGTGCTGCCGATAAATATTTCATAATCGCCCTCTTGTATGCGGGTGTTATATTCTTCAAAAGCAACTGCCTCTATATGCGATTTTATGCCCATTTCTTCAAGGCTTTGCTTTACCGTTTCAGCGATTTCTTTTCTCTGCTGATTTTCCTCGTTATAAAGTATCCCAAGCTCCAAAGTCAATGTTTTGTCATCAACTGTTTTCTGGTAATTTTCGTTCTTTATCTCCCAGCCATTTTCATGGAGTTCTCTTTTTGCACCGCTGAAGCTTTGCTTAAATTCAATTTTTTTATCTCCCCAGACAAACCATTTGGGATGTATGGGAATACTGCTTTCAGTGGCATAACCCATCATCACTTCTTCAGTTAGCTTGCTGCGGTTTATCGCTAAAGACAGCGCCCGTCTTACCTCTTTCATTCCAAGAACTTCATCATTATGATTTATTCCCAAAAAGTGAAAAATCGGGGTTGGCATTGAAACATAAGACGCTGAAATCGGGTCAACAAATCTTCCCCAGTTCATATCATCAGCCAAAGTCATATCAATACTTCCTGAGCTGAATGTATAAAGTGCAGTATCGTTATCGGGAAGCATTTTCACGGTGATGCAGTCAGTGACAGCTTCGCCGCCCCACCAACTGTCATTTTTTACAAGATAGAGAACGTTGCCATCACCACGGTCTTCAAGGAGATATGGTCCTGTACCTATTGGGCGGAAATTATCTTTGTTTATTTCACCGTCCTGTTTCTTTATAATTGGAAAATACAAAAGGCTTGCAAAATTCACACAGGGTTTTTTGAGACTGATTTCAATCTCAAAATCACCATTTTTCTGTATATTGTCTAGTAACGACACATTGTAGGAAAACACGCTGTTTTCACTTCTCTTTATGGCTTCGATGGTATAAATAACATCCTCTGCATCAAACGCTGTACCATCATGCCACTTCACGTCTTTACGGAGAGTAAAATACCATTTTGTTCCGTTTTCCGAAACCGACCAGCTTTCAGCCAGACAGCTTTCGGGAAAAAGATTGTCTGGCAGCGAAATAAGGCTGTCATAGACAATTCCAAGCATCCCAATGTTTGCCTCATTGGTACTAAGTATAGGGCAAAACGTATCCGGCTTGTATGAAGAAATAACTATTTCCTCAGCTGTATTTTTCTTTTCTGATTTTTTTTCTTTAACTTTATCTGAGTTTCCACAACCGCACAAAAGCAAAAGCACCATCATAACCGCCAAAACGGCAGCCAAAATTTTTCTAAACATAAATCTTTATCCTCTATTTTTAAGCATAATAAACGCGCCCATTCTTCCCGTGACATCCTTGTGTGTGCGGTAAGAATACAGCATATCCGAATTACAAACTGTGCAAAGTTCAAGTACGTCAATGTTTTCTTCTCTTACTCCTGATTTTTGGAGTATCATCTTGTTAGCTTCCCAGAGGTCCACAAAAAATTTTCCGTCATTATTTTGCAAAACTAACTGCTTGTCAAATTGACTTGCAACTTCCATTCCCGTTTCGAAACAACATTTGCCTATGGATGGACCTATTGCCGCTTTTATGTTTCGGGGAAGCGTCGAAAATTCATTTTTCATGATTTCTACTGCCTTTCCGGCAATTTCGCTGACAGTTCCCCGCCAACCTGAATGCACCGCCGCAATCACACCCACCTCTTCGTCCGCAAGCAAAATCGGGACACAGTCAGCATAAAAAACCACAAGTGGAAGATTTGCTACATTCGTAACAAGCCCGTCAATGTCCAGCATGTCACTTTCACGACTTACTCCTTTGCCCGCATCTTCATTTGTTATAATGCGGATGTTTGCAGAATGAGTTTGCCGCCCTGCTGTAATTCTTTCAAAAGGAAAACCCATATCCTTTGCAACAAGCTTATAATTTTCTGTAACACTATCCGGGCTATCACCACAACGAAAACCTAGGTTCAGTCCCGAAATTTTCCCTGAGCTTACCCCACCGCATTTGGTGGTAAAACAATGCTCCACACCATCAGCTTTATCAAGAATTTCGCTTTTCAAATAAACCCTTTCGTCAATATCAATTCTCACAAAAAATTCTCCTATTCCATTTTGGCAAGCTCTGCCGCTGAAAAATGCAGTCTTTCAATCCCCAAAACCTTTTTCGTTTTATCATCAATTTCAAAAACTGCTCCCGAAAACCAGACTTCACCCTCCGCTTTTTCAAAGCGGTATTTTTTTCTGGTATAATACAAATCCATTATTATTTCTTTTTTGACACCCAAAATGGAATCCCTGACGCCAGTCATACCGAGGTCGCTTATATACCCTGTACCATTTGGCAAAATATGTTCATCAGCCGTCTGGATATGGGTGTGTGTGCCAAAAACTACCGTCGCCTTGCCGTCAAAATAGTTTCCGAAAGCAAGTTTTTCACTGCTGGTTTCACAATGGAAGTCAATGATTATTATGTCAGTTTTGTCCTTTATATTCTCAATAATTTTTTCGGTCGCCCTGAACGGACAGTCAAGGGCTTCCATATTTATTCTGCCCATAGCATTTATAACGCCGATTCTCACGTTTCCCAAATCGTCAACAAAATAGCCTGAGCCCTCAGTTTCACTTGGATAGTTCGCAGGTCTTATAACCCGTTCATTATCATTGAGCACCTGGGCATATTCACGATTTGCAAAGGTGTGGTTGCCCAAAGTGATAACATCCACTCCCGACATAATCAAATTTTTTGCAATATCCGCTGTTATACCATTGGTGTTGGCTGAGTTTTCGCCGTTTGCTATGCAATAATCTATATTAAATTTCTTTTTTATTTTTCCTAAATTGTTATATATAAATTCACGTCCGTCAGACGCTACAATATCTCCTACTGTAAGAATTCTCATTGGTTAGTTACCTTTCAATTTTTAGATTTAAAAAGTCAGAAAAAGGCTGCAAACAGCAGCCTTTTTCCATGGAGCTATGGCTCCTATTTAGCATATTCAACTGTTCTGAGCTCACGGATAACATTGACTTTAATTTGTCCGGGATATTCCATTGTGCTCTCAATCTTCTTGACAATATCTTTTGCCAAAAGGATTGTTTCATCATCATTTACGCGGTCAGGTTTAACCATAATTCTGACCTCACGGCCTGCCTGAATTGCAAATGATTTTTCAACACCCTCGAAAGAGTTTGCAATTTCTTCAAGAGCTTCAAGTCTCTTGATGTAAGACTCGATGTTTTCACGTCTTGCACCTGTTCTTGCTGCAGAAATTGTATCTGCCGCCTGAACAAGACAAGCAACACATGAGTTTGGCTCAACATCGCCGTGGTGTGCCATAATAGCGTGAACGACCTTGTCGTTCTCCTTATATTTCTTGGCAACATCAGCACCGATTGTAACGTGTGAACCCTCAACCTCATGGTCAATAGCCTTTCCTATGTCGTGGAGAAGACCTGAACGCTTCGCTAGTGCAACGTCTGCGCCAAGTTCAGCCGCCATAAGACCAGCAAGGTGTGCAACCTCAATTGAATGTTTGAGAACATTCTGTCCATAACTTGTACGGTATTTAAGGCGTCCAAGAAGCTTGATAAGTTCAGGATGGAGACCATGAACACCTGTATCAAATGTAGCCTGTTCACCCTCTTGTTTGATGATGGCTTCAACTTCTTTTCTTGATTTTTCAACAGTTTCTTCAATTCGGCCCGGATGGATTCTTCCGTCAACAATAAGCTTTTCAAGAGAAAGTCTTGCAATCTCACGTCTTACCGGGTCAAAGCTTGAAAGGATAACCGCTTCAGGAGTATCGTCAATAATCAAATCAACCCCTGTAAGTGTTTCAATAGAGCGAATGTTTCTTCCCTCACGGCCGATAATTCTGCCCTTCATTTCATCATTGGGAAGCTGAACAACAGAAACAGTTGTTTCTGCAACGTGGTCAGCAGCACAGCGCTGAATAGCACCTGTGATAATGTTTCGAGCCTTTGCTTCGCCCTCTTCTTTCGCCTGATCCTCGATGCTCTTTATAAGAAGTGCCGCATCGTGTCTTGCGTCGATTTCAACCTGTTTGAGAAGCATATCCTTTGCCTCTGCTACAGAGAGCTCAGCAAGCTTTTCAAGCTGTGAAAGCTGAAGCTTTTTAACCTTTTCAACCTCTTCTTTGAGTTCGTCAACTTCAGCAATTTTGTTTTGAACCTGTTCCTCTTTTTTCTCAAGAACCTGGGTCTTTTTGTCAATCGTGTCTTCCTTCTGCTGAATTCGACGCTCCTGACGCTGAAGTTCGTTTCTTCTTTCTTTTATTTCCTTTTCAAGTTCATTTCGTTCTCTATGTATTTCTTCTTTTGCTTCTAAAAGTCTTTCTTTTTTTGCGTGTTCTGCATCTTTAACTGCTTTTGATTTTGCATTTTCAATAATCTTTTTTGCTTCCTCTTCAGCACTGCCTATTCGAAGTTCTGCAACTTTTTTGCGGTATGAATATCCGATTCTGAAAGTAACAAACATACCAATAACCGCCAGCAAAGCAATGCCAATGAGGATTATGAATTCTATTCCGTCCATAGTATTACACCTCCTCTATATCAAATTTGACGTATAAATCATAGATTATATAATCACATCGCCATTTTGCCGTAAAACGCCACAACAGTAGCAAAAACGGCACTTGCAAAGAAATACATTTAAAGAACGTGACGTATGTCCTGAAACTAAACATACGTTACTATAATTTTAATAAATTTTAACCGATTTGTCAAGCATTTTTTCAGGAATTTCCAACAAAAAAAGAGGTGAAATTTCACCTCTTTGAATTTAGTCCGGAATAACCTCATAAAGAGTGGCGGCATCCGCTTTTCCCACTTGTTCACGGACATCGCTTACCTTTATTTTAAGTTCGCGGCTTCCAAATCTTATCTCTAAGATATCGCCCACTTTCACATCATACGACGCCTTGACAACCTTGCCATTTGCAGAGACCCTGCCACCGTCACACGCCTCATTTGCTACGGTGCGGCGCTTTATCAGTCTTGATACCTTTAAATATTTATCCAGTCGCATAACTTTTCTACCCCTCGTGTTTTGAATATTCCTGAATGAAAGATTCCATATGTTTTGTAAGTGCCGTTTCCGCATTGACACCCATTTTTTCTGACATAGAAACAATGTCAAACAGCATTTTTCCTATATACTTTTCAGCCACCTCGGTATCGGTATTAGAAAGCATAATATTTATAAGTTTTGAAACATTTTCTGCCACAAGAACCGGTTCGCTGAACACATAGCCGTCACGCTGAGCTTTTCCCTGAATTTTTTCAGCCCGCATAAGCGCAGGAAGATACTTTGAAACCTCAGCCATATCCTGAGCGACAGTCTTCTGACTGCGTTCTTCACGCTTAATGCGATTCCAGTTTCTAAGGACCTCCTCACTGTTTTGGACACTGACATCACCAAAAACGTGAGGATGACGGTGGATAAGCTTTTTGCACACTGCATTTATGACATCATCAACATCATACTCGCCATTTTCCTTTCCAATCTGGGAATGAAAAACTACCTGCAAAAGCAAATCTCCGCTTTCATCCGCAGCTTTTTCCCAGTTGCAGTTGTCAAGCTCCTCAATCAGTTCATAACCCTCTTCAATAATGCTATGTTTGATACTCTGGTGAGTCTGCTCAATATCCCAAGGGCAACCGTTTTCCGAACGTAGCTTTTCAACTATTCCCACCAAATCCTCAAATGTATATTTTTCTTTCATACAAAAAACTCTCCTGATTTTCTTAAAGTAACTTATATTTTGTCATAAGTGCCGCAATTTTTTCACCCTTCGGTAGATTCAGCACATCGTCCTTGTCAAGTGCCTTAACCAGCAACACCGCCACAAGATATACTATTGCCCCCAAGCCAATAGCCGCAATGGTCACAATTCTCGAGAACGGAATAACCCCCGAAATCCCTCGATATAAAACCGCAACAATCGCACCCATAACAACCGATGCACAAAGGGGTCTTAAAATCATATCAAACGGGTTTATTTTCACTTTTAATTTATACATAATGCAGAAGAAATTAAGCACTGCAATAATGCCATAGCAAGCCGTTGTTGCAAGGGGTGCAGCGTCTATACCCCAGACGGGAATCAGCGTATAGTTCATAAGAACCTTTACCACGCCGCCGATAAGCATATTGAAAACGGGATAATAAACTTTTCCGTAAGACTGAAGCACTGAATTGCTGACAGAAACCAAGGCCACAAACGGCACAGCAAAAGCAAGCTTTCCAAGAAGCATATATCCGTTTGCATCACTGTATAAAATCCTCAAAATCGGCTCAGCCAACACAAAAAATCCTACCGCACAGGGAAGTGCAAAAATAGAAGTTATCTTAAGAACACTTCTGGTCATGGTCTGGGCATCCTTAAAGTTCTTTTCAGCGAGAGCTGTTGAAATCGCAGGAACAATACTCATACTGAGCCCCACCACTATGGTGAGAGGAAGATTGAACATTGTCTGTGCCTGACCTGTGTATACGCCATAAAGAGAATTTGCCTTTTTCTGAAGAAGCGTAATGCCTTCCCACCCCTCTTCAACCGCTTTTCTTGCAAACTCTGTTCCTTCGGCAAAAAGATGAGCATAGCTATCAAAAACATCAGGGTTAACCACAAGTCTGTTCATGATTGTAGCAAGGTCAACAAGACTCGTAAGACTTGAAACCGATGCGCCTATGGTAATTGGTATGGCAATTTTCACAAGATTCCCCAGAATATCTTTTCTCGGTCTTATTTCTTTGGATGGAACCGTCTTTATCTTTCTTTCCTTGCTGCTGTATATAATAAGCATAAGCACAAGGGCAAGAAATGTACCTGCGGTAACACCAAAAATCGCACCCGTTGCGGAATATACAGTCCGTTCATGAGATGTAAAAATATTCTCGGGAAAACTTGCACCTGGAATATGCGAAGTTGCCCGCACACTCATAATAGCTGCGGCGGCTGCAATACCGATTAGAAGCTTTCCTCCTGCTTCCACCACCTCAGAGCCTGCTGTTGGGAACATATTTTGTTTCCCCTGAAAGTATCCTCTGTATGCAGAAACAAGAGAAACAAAAAATACGCCCGGGGCAATCACCTTGATTCCAAGGGCAGAGTCGCCGTTTCCAAGGAAATTTGCAAGTGTCTCTGCAAAGGTATAAAGAACTGTACTTCCTATAATCCCTATAATACCAAGCAAAAATGTGGCTGTCTGGAAAATCCGCCTTGCGTCATATTCGTCGCCCCTGGCAATGCTCTCAGCAACCATTTTTGAAACAGCAATGGGAAATCCTGCGGTTGCGATAATAAACATAAATGTATAAATCTGGTATGCAACATTAAAAATTCCGCTTCCATCTTCACCAATAAGGTTATAAAGCGGGACTTTAAACAAAGCACCGATAATTTTAACAAGGAAATTTGCTCCTGCAAGAATCAAAGCACCCTGCAGAAATTTTCCGCCTTTTTCTTTCAAAGCTCCGCCTCCTAAAATTTTCTTCAAAAATCAATAACGCAAAAACGCCTGTCATATTAAAATACTACAAAATATCAAAAACGTCAAGTCTTTCCTCTTTATGTAACGTCTGCCTGAGCCTCGGGCAGACAATCCTTACTTTCCCGTCATATAACAATCAAGTATAATTCCCCCAAGTATAAACTGAACAAACAAACTAAAAGCCCCCTGAGCAAGCTTTATAAGAAGCACACCATTTTCATAACTACCAGCTGTCCATTGATTATATTTATATGCAAAAAAAGCAATCAGCAGTACATAAAAAGCAAACTTCACGCCCCAAAGCATCATCAAAAATGGTATTTTCTTCATCCCAAGAACTGTTTTGAGTAAATTATTCACGATTTCACCTTCTTTATATATTTTTCTAACTTTAAGTTAACATAATATTTTGATTTTTTCAACAAGAAAGTTATGTAATACCAACTTTTTCCTATAATATTAAAGCTTTTAATGTATTCAATTTTTTTGTCATATTTTGTCGATGTTTTTCTATATAAATGTAACTTTCAAAGGATTAGAATAAAAATATCACTTTATTTTGGAGGTAATCACCATGTACAAAAGCAAAAATCCGATTCTTTCCGCATCAGGAAACGGAATCAGTTTTTATGTTATTACCGGCAGCGCAGACTCACTCCGTCCCTTTGGCATTATGGCTGAGATGGACAACGACAAATCCGATGCCGAAATTGTCGAAAATATTTTCTTCACCAGTGAGGAAGCCGCTGCCTGTTGCAAATGGTTGTCTGAAAACGAAGTTTTTCCAGTTACCCTTTGTGATGTGCTGGGAAATTTTTATCCCGTAGCATTAAATTATTAAACCACCCCTTTAAAAAAAGAATTTGTCGGTTGGATGCTTTCCGCGTCACAATTTGACAAATTCTTTTTAATTTGCTATAATGATAGCGGATATATTTATCCAAGTTCTGTTTTCCAGAGGAAAGATTATGAAAATAAACGAATCCGCAGAAAATTATCTCGAAACAATTTTTGTGCTAAAGAAAAAAAACGGCTGTGTCCGCAGTATCGATGTTGCTCACAAGCTTTCTTTCACAAAGGCCAGTGTTTCTGTTGCTATGAAGAATTTCAGAGAGAAAGGCTACATAACCATTGACGAAAACGGCTTTATTTCCCTTACAAAAGAGGGGCTCAAGATTGCCGAAAAGGTTTTTGAACGTCACAACGTCATCGCCACGTTTCTGATGTCTCTGGGAGTTGACAGTGAAACCGCCTTTCAGGACAGCTGCAAAATTGAACACGTAATAAGCGACCAAAGTTTTGAGAAACTGAAAGAACATTTAAGCAAAGAAAAATAAAAACGCAAAAAAAGGGAACCGATTGATTTCGGTTCTCTTTTTATATCAGCTATTATTTGAACATCTCGTTATAAGCGATCGCCGCTGCGGAAATATCTTTTATGCAATGTATTTCGAAAAACTCTACACTTTCCACCACTTTTTCGACAGTCCCCAAAATTCTTCCCAAAAACTTATTGTTAGGAAAGTGAATCTGATTTAGTAGCGGTGTCAAGACCTTGTTTTTTTCAAGACTCACGCAGGAATTTTCATTGCCTCTTTTGATGAAGCAAATCTTTTTAAGGGGTACACCTTTATTTTTTTCTATACCTTCCTTACCTGCCCAGGGAGTACCATAAGCAAAAGGAATGCCGTCCTTTATTCTCACAAGGGGTTTGTCGCCGTTTATTATCTCTGCACGATCTCCCAAAAACTCAAGCCAAAATCTTGCGTGTGTAGACTTTCCCACGCCACTTTTTGCCAAAAATGCAACGCCGCAGTTTTCCGATTCCAAGACCACGCCGTGCATCAGAAAACCGTCATAATCAGCCATTTTTTCCGCAATCTTTCGATAAACAGCAAGGCTTTCAAGATAAGCCGGAGGAAAATCAATGTCAGTTTTTTCAGCCATTATTTCTTCGTCGGTCACCGAAACAACAAACTCGCACTCATCATCTGTTATATACTTTGAGCACATTTTTTCGAGATACATATATTTATTATCAATACCGATACAAATATCTGCAAGTTTTATGTTGAACATACGATCCCCTCCTCTTCCTTTTGATTGTAGCAAAAAGCTACCTCTTTGTCAACGAAAATTACTTATCAATATTTTTTATACCAATCAGGGGTGCCAACTCCGTTTGAATGCCAATCCGAAAAATCTTTTTTCATCTCACACATAACTTCCCTGAGGTCTTCGTCATTCAATTCCTCTTTCAAAAATTCATACAACAATCCGTAAAGCGTAATCCTTTTCACACCCTGACCAATGAGCCCACGCCTTTCAAAAAACTCTGCCAGTTTTTCAAAAAAATCAAATGGTGAATCAATAATTTCATCAATACGCCTTAAGGTACGGCGAAACCTCCCTGAATTCATATATCTTTCAAGAACATCCTCCACGCCTTTAAGTCTTATTATTTCAGAGTAGGAAATCCATTTGTTTGAAAATATCTCATACGGAGCAAAGTCCGAAAACAGCATTTCGTAAGAATCGGCATTTCCTCTAAGCCTTGACCCTTTAAGCAGTTTCAAAAATCCCAATTGCAAAACGTGGGGTTTTAGCCTATATACATCGTCAAAAGACTTTTTGAATGATTCCAAATTTTCAAAAGGAAGTCCCGCTATCAAATCAAGATGGAGCATCACATTGGTCTGTTCCTTCAAGGCTTTTACATTCCTTTTGAGAATATCCAGATTCATCGTCCTGCTTATTTCAGAAATGGTTGTCTCATTTGTGGTTTGGACTCCAATTTCAAACTGAAATTTTCCCTTGGGCGCAGTTTTCAAAACCTCTATCGCTTCATCTGTTATAAGGTCTGCCCCTATCTCAAAATGAAAACAGGTATCCCCTGGAAGACTCAAACAATACTTCCATATTTCCAAGGCTCTTTTTTTGTCCGCATTAAAGGTTCTATCAACAAATTTCACGGTCATAACACCAAATTCTGCAAACCTTTTAAGTTCAGTTTTCACTCGTTCAAGGCTTGAAAACCTGACTCCCTCGGTAGTTGACGAAAGGCAGTATGCACAGGAAAAAGGACAGCCTCGGCTGGTCTCATAATATACCAGTTTCTCGCCTGCTACAACATTTTTCAAATCATCATCTGTATAGAGACACGGCAATTCGTCCATATTTTCTATTTTTTCTCCGCAAACCACCTGACGAGTTTTTGGGGTATCCTTAAGGAAATCGGCCCACAAAAGCTCTCCCTCACCACAAAACACAAAATCAACAAAGTCATTTTCATCAAGAACTTTTTCCGCATCAAAAGAAACCTCTGGTCCACCAAGGACAATTTTGCACTGCGGTTTTAGTTTCTTTAGATTTTGTGAGATTTCAAGCACTAAGCCAATATTCCATATATAACATGAAAAACCGTATATGTTTGTATCTGTCATATACAGTTTTTTAAGAATTATATCTTTTTGCTCATTTATGGTAAATTCCGCAAAAGAACAATCAAACCCTTTTGCTTCGCAACATCGGGTCAGATATCTCACCGCAATATTGGTGTGAACGTACTTTGCGTTCACCGCAACAAACAAAGTGTCCATTATACCTCTCCCGTTTCATAGGTCAAATCATTTTCGGTCTGGTCTTTTATTTTCTCAAGATACCGAAATGCCTCGTCTTTTGCAACTTTAACATCAAGGGTGCGATAATTTCCACACTCAACCTCGCTTGCCCCCGGCATTTCCCCATCATAAACCGAAATTTTTTCAAGAACAGCCTTCACCTCGTCAAGAACTTCCTTATGGCAGGCATTCCTCACAAGCAGATAAAATCCCGTCTGACAGCCCATAGGTCCGACATAAATAACATTCTCCGAAAGACCACTGTTTCTCATAAATGTCGCAAAAAGATGCTCAAATGAGTGCATAAGAATATTACTCATAACATCCTCGGTATTGGGTTTTCGCATACGAACATCATAGGTTGTTATATCGCCGTCAATTCTTGATATATAAATTTTTTCTTTTATAAATCTGTGGTCAACAGTAAAGCTCGCTATTTTTTTCATAAAATCCCGCCTTTTAATCAGTATTCAATTTAAGCCGTATATTGTACTTATCATAAAAGTATTTGCTGTTCATTTTTTTGTGTCCCAGCGCCTTTGAGACTTCATTCTTTTTGCACCGAAATTCAAAATTGCAGTTTGAAAGATTTCTGTCGCGAATCTCTTTCTCTATTTTTTCTCTGAAAATAAGACTTTCAACTATCTCACCAAAGGCCTGATGATATGGTCCTGCAACCACTCCGCCATTCTCTTCAAGATCAGCTGACGAATGAAGCCCTACACGTATAACATCAATTCCTGCTTTTTCAAATTCAAGTACTGCATTTTTAGAAAGATCCGCTGCAAGCTCTATTGAATAAGGCTGATACTCACCGCTTTTAAAAAGCTGTTCAAGCTTTGTATCTTTGAGCGTAATTACCGGATAAATTCTCACGCAGTCAGGAGAAAGATTTATTACGTCCCTCGCCGTCTTCATATCTTTTTCGGGAGTTGATGCATACATTCCAATCATCATCTGGTGTCCAAGGGTTATCCCTGCATCCTTTATAAGTATTGAGGCATTCACCACATCCAAAAAATTATGTCCGCGGTTATTAAGTCGCAGAACTTCATCATCACTGCTCTGTACGCCAAGCTCCACAGTGGTGACATTATATTTTTTTAAAAGCTCAATTATTTCAGGATTTATATAATCAGGTCTTGTAGAAAGCCTTATTCCTGAAATCCGGTCAGAAAACTCCTGTGCGACCTTTAAAAACGCCTCCTGCGTACTGATTTCAAGTCCCGTAAAGCTTCCGCCAAAAAAGGCAATCTCCACAGATGAATTTTCCGTATCGATAGTCGACAAAAATTCCTTTATGCGATTCCTCACACATCTGGGCGTAATTTCCGTGTCTACACCCGTTATTTTTCGCTGGTTACAAAAAACACAGTCATGACGGCAGCCACGATGAGGAATGAAAATTGGCAGGTTATACTTCCTCATTTTTTATCTCCCATTTTTTCAAAAGCATCTTTCGCCGCACTTTGTTCCGCATTCTTTCGGCTTTTGCCCTTTCCCTCACCGATAACCTTTCCCTGATAAACAGCCTCAACCAAAAATTCAGGATTGTGGTCAGGTCCGATTTTTTTCTTCAGCTTATACTTCACAACCTCAGTGTTCTTGTCTCTTTTCTGGAAATAAATCTGAAGCTCTGACTTGTAATTTTTACCATCCATTTCTTCAAGGTTGTTTATTTCATCTCCAAACACTCTTAAAGTCCACTCGGTTGCTATCTCTATGCTGCTATCAAGATAAATTGCTCCAAGCACCGCCTCGAAAGTATCCGCAAGAATGGAGTCTTTCTTCCCTCCGCCACTTCTTTTTTCGGAGTTTCCAAGCTTTATCCCGCTTCCCAAATCCAGTTTTCTTGCAAGGCTCGCCAATGATTTTTCGCACACCAAAGACGCACGGAGTCTCGTAAGCCCACCCTCATCAAGCTTTGGATATAACTGATAAAGCTTTGTCGCTATAATATAAGACAAAACACTGTCACCCAAAAACTCAAGCCGTTGGTTACTTTCTTTCTTCAAATCATTTGCCAGTGAAATATGGGTAAGCGCAAGCTCGAGCAAATTCTTATCATTAAAGTTATATTCAATATTCATTATGTTACCCTCTTTTGTTTTGTCAGTAAAAAACGGACCGTCATAAATGACAGTCCGCGAAAATTTATTTCTGGTGTTCTTTGATGTAGTTGACTGCATCGCCCACTGTTGATATTTCTTCGGCTTCTTCGTCCGAAATTTCCATATCAAACTCTTCCTCAAAGGCCATCATCAACTGTACCAAATCCAGCGAATCTGCTTCAAGATCATTGATAAACGAAGCTTCCATAGTAATGAGGCTTTCATCAACATCAAGTTGGTCTGCTGTAATTTCCTGTATCTTCTTCAAAACATCCATTAGAAATCCTCCTTATTGTTATGTTGGAATAATAATACCACAAAGGCTTGTTTCAGTCAATACAAATTTTACTATTTTTTTGGTAAAATATGATTTTTCTATTTAAATGTTATAAGTCGACGGTTTTTGACAACGTAATCAACACCCGAGTAAATTGTAAGCACAACCATCAAAACAACCAGCCAAAATGTAAGACACAAAAACTGACTTTCGCCGATTCTCAAAGGTATTATTCTGTCAACCATAACAGCAATGAGTGCAACCATTTGTGAAACTGTTTTTGCTTTTCCCCATGAACTTGCAGCAATAACCTGATTTTCACCAACAGCAATCAGCCTTATACCTGTAACAATGAGTTCACGTGCAATAACAAGCATCACAACCCACGAATTCACAAAATCAGCACCCGCCTCAACGAAGCAAACAAGAGCCGCAATGGTAAGAACCTTGTCTGCAATAGGGTCCATAAGCTTTCCAAAGGTAGTAACCTGATTGTTTTTGCGCGCCAGATGTCCGTCAAGCTGGTCAGTAAGCGCCGCCAGAGCAAAAATAACAATCGCCAGAATATCAAACCCCTTTAGAAATGCCCACATAAAAACCGGCACCAAAATCACTCTTATCAGCGTCAATTTGTTTGGAGTATTCATTTAAACTTCCCCCTTAATAAATTTTCCGTATAAATCATATTCCATATAATCAAGAATTTCAACCATAACGAAATCCCCAGACTTGTGTTTCTCACTGGATGTAAAGAAAACCTTTCCGTCAATTTCTTCAGAATCGCCATAGGTTCTTCCAAAATACTGCTTGATTATGCTGTCATAGTCTTCAACCAAAACCTCAAAAACCTTGCCGACCTTTTTGCTGTTAAGCTCTTCAGACACAGCCGTTTGGTCAATCATAATAACTTCCTGACGGTTTTTCTTTTCTTCTTCATCAAGCTGTTCAGGTAGTCTTGCCGCAGCAGTGCCCTCCTCCTGAGAATATGCAAAAACACCGAGCCTGTCAAATTCTGCCCAAGTCACAAACTCGCGGAGTTCATCAAACTCTTCCTCTGTTTCGGTGGGAAATCCTGCAATGAGTGATGTCCTCAATATAACACCAGGAATCCTTTCCCGAAGTTTCTTTATCACATCACAAATCTGCTCCTTGTTTGTGCGTCTTCCCATAAGCTTTAAAATTCTGTCATTTGCGTGCTGTATTGGTATGTCAAAATAATTGCAAATTTTCTCCTGCCTTGCCACCGTTTCAATAAGTTCATCAGTTACAAGCTCAGGGTAGCAATAATGAAGCCTTACCCATTTGATACCCTCAATCTCGCAAAGTTTATCAAGAAGCTTTGGAAGACAATATTCGCCGTAAATATCCATTCCATATCGCGTGGTATCCTGAGCAATGACCACCAGTTCCCGCACACCATCTTGAGCCATTTTTCGAGCTTCTGACACTATATCCTCTACCTTTCGGCTTCTGTATCTGCCTCTGATAGACGGAATAACACAATATGTGCAATTGTTATCACAGCCCTCAGCAATTTTCAGGTATGCCATATACGGCGGTGTGGTAACAACTCTCGGCAACATTTCACATCCCATATATTCATCCGAGCAATGTATTTCTGACCTTCCCGAAATATGCCTTTTTATTATATCTGCAATTTTATAATATTCATTTGTACCGATTACTATATCTATTTCAGGAATTTCGCTAAGCATCTCATCCTTATATCTCTGACTCATACAGCCCGTGACAACAAGAATTCTTTCAGGATGCTTTTTCTTATATTCAATGTGCTCCATTATGCAGTCAATGGACTCCTGCTTTGCATCGTCAATGAATGCACAAGTGTTTATAATCATTATGTCGGCATCTTCCTCGCTGTTTAAAATCTCAAAGCCTTCTTTTTCAAGTATGCCCAGCATTTCTTCTGCATCAACCAAATTTTTCGAGCAACCCAGCGACACAAGGGAAACCTTTTTCAAGCGTCTTCACCTCTCATAACTTTTATTCCAAGGTTTTCAAAGCATTTGTTTATTTCATAAAGTCCAAAGCCCCGTCTTGCAAGATGAGCCTTTGCTTTTTCAATTTCTTTCCAATCTGAAAAAATCTTTCCGTCAAACCTCAGCCTTATATATTCTTCAAGCATAGCTGCTTCATCAATATCCGTGTCCCTGAACGCTTTTTCAATAATTGATGATGCGATGCCCTTTTGAATGAGCTCCTGCTTTATCCTGAAAGCGCCCTTCATATTGACCAAAAGTCCGTCGTGGATATATGCTTTTGCATATTCTTCATCATTCAAAATCCCCGCTTTGCAGAATTCCGCCACTGTCTGCTCTGCGATTTCAGTGGAAATCCCTTTTTGAATGAGCTTTTTATAAACCTCATCCATGGTATACATTTTGAAAGATATAAACTTTGCGGCTATTTTCTTGGCTTTTTCAAATTCCACAATACCCCGCCTTTACAAAAGGTAATGGTGCAAAAGCTTTGCCTTGCCTTGCACCACACCAAATTATCTCTTCTTTGAAGTAGGCTTTGGAACGGGTGAAAATGCCGTAGACATTTCCTGACCGTCACTCTTCTCCTCAGAAATCAATGGAAGTCCCGCTTTTTCTCTTATCTTCTGTTCAATTTCAAAGCAGAGGGCCGGGTCTTCAGCCAGAAGCTGTTTAACAGTTTCACGACCCTGACCAAGTTTTTCACCCTCATAAGAGAACCAGGAGCCTGATTTCTGGATAATTCCAAAATCAACGCCTACATCAACGATATTTCCTGTCTTGGAAATTCCCTCGCCGTAAATAATATCAAATTCTGCTTCTTTAAAGGGCGGAGCAACCTTATTTTTCACAACCTTAACTTTTGTGTGGTTTCCGATTGCACCATCATCGCCTTTAACCGTTTCAACACGGCGTACGTCAAGTCTTACTGAAGAATAGTATTTAAGAGCACGTCCACCCGCTGTTGTTTCAGGATTTCCAAACATAACACCAACTTTTTCACGAAGCTGGTTAATGAAAATCGCTGTTGTATTTGATTTGCTCACAACCGAAGTGAGCTTTCTAAGTGCCTGAGACATAAGTCTTGCCTGAAGTCCAACGTGTGAATCACCCATAAGACCCTCAATTTCCTGTTTGGGAACAAGTGCTGCAACAGAGTCAATAACAATAACATCAATGGCACCCGAACGCACCAGTTGCTCGGTTATTTCAAGAGCCTGCTCGCCTGTGTCAGGCTGTGACACAATGAGGTCATCAATTCTTACACCAAGCTTTTCTGCATAAACGGGGTCAAGTGCATGTTCGGCATCAATATATGCCGCTTCGCCAGCTTTTTTCTGTGCTTCAGCAACAATATGAAGAGCAACGGTTGTCTTGCCGGAAGATTCAGGTCCGTAAATTTCCACAATTCTTCCTCTGGGAACACCACCAATACCCAAAGCAATATCAAGTGACATTGAGCCTGTGGGAATAGCCTCAACCTCCGCACTTGTTTTTTCGCCAAGGCGCATAACCGCCCCTGCACCATATTGCTTTTCTATTTGTCCAAAGACACTTTCAAGAGCCTTTCTTTTTTCTTCCTGCATCGCAAAACCCCGCCTTTCGAAAATCAACGAATCAAATTACAAGCCTAAATCCGCCAATTTGGACACAAAAGCTTGTATAACTACTACATATTGTAACACAGTTATCTTTCAAAGTCAAGATTTAGTCAAAACTCTATCTCAACAAAAAACGAAGCACCTTTTTACATTCTTTTTCGAAAAAAGGATTGACACACTGGGCATTTCATAGTATAATATTAAGGGTCGTTTTAAAGAATTTCGGGATGTGGCCCAGTTTGGTAGGGCACTTCGTTCGGGACACGGTACTATTCAATTCACTAGTACATAGCCGAACTCCCACAAACCTTTTAACACCGCCAATTTTCGGCGACCTAAAAAACAAAATACATGTGGTCAAATCAGTTTTGACCACATGTTATCCCACAGACACGGGAGATATAGAAAAATCGAATATTTTATATCGGGATGTAGCGCAGTTTGGTAGCGCGCTTCGTTCGGGACACGGTACTATTCAATTCATTAGTATTGAGCCGAACTCCCACAAACCTTTTAACACCGCCACTTTACGGCGACTTAAAAAACAAAATACATGTGGTCAAACAAGTTTTGACCACATGTTATCCCACAGACACGGGAATATAGAAAAAACTAAATATTTTATTTCGGGATATAGCGCAGTTTGGTAGCGCGCTTCGTTCGGGACGAAGAGGCCGCAGGTTCAAATCCTGTTATCCCGACCACCTTAAACCTCAGTAACCAAGCGGTTTCTGAGGTTTTTGCTTTGTTTGAAAAATCGCATAGAAACTGATTTTGACCACAATTTTTTATCTTCAACTGTGGGACAAAGTCTTTTTCTTTGTTTAAGGCGTATCAAAATTTAATACACCCAAAAGCTATGGCGCGGATTTTTATGTCCGCGCCATCTGTGTTATTATGCGTTTTTGAGCTTTGCTTTTTGTTCAGCGATTTCGGCTTTCATTTCCTTTATCAGTATGGCGAGCTTATCTTCACATTCTTCTCTTGTAGGTGCATATATGTTTCTTGCCATTCGTTTACCGTAGGCATCCTTTGGTGAGTATCTGCCTTCGTATAGGTGTTCATTTATCTTACTGATGCATCCTGTGCCGGGCTTTCTCATCTTTCCCTTTTTAGGCTCAAATTTGGCTTGTGACGGCTTTTCTTGTTTATCTGTGATTGTTTCTTTGTTGCCGTCTGTATCCTTGTTGAATCGGGCGTTAATCTTTTCAGCCGCTTCTTTCTTCATTTCCTCGGTGCTATGCAGGTATATATCAAGTGTTGTTTTGCTTGATACATGTCCGAGGATGGTGGATAAGGTTTTGATGTCCATTCCGTTTGCTACCGATGTGGTTGCGAAAGTGTGGCGAAGGTCATGGAAGGATATGTTCGGCAGATTCAGTCTTTTTAACAGCTGCTTTGCTTTTCTGTATGCTGCCTCCGGTGCTATAGGCAATTCCGGAGTTGTCAGGTTCGGGAATATCCATTTTGATATCCGTTTTCGCCGTTTTAACATATCCGCAGTTGCCTTTGGCAGTATGATGCATCTTTCGCCCTTGTCCGTTTTAGGTTTACCTTCTTTTAGTTCACCATTATCTCTGTATATGCTTATTCTGATGTAGAGCTTGTTTTGCTCTTCATCGAAGTTTTCCCACTTGAGACCGCATATTTCTCCTCGCCTTAAGCCTGTGGTCAGTTCGAGGTAGAAGAAGTCACCCCATTCCTTGTCGTCATTTAAAGCTTGCATCAGTTTGTCAAGCTCACCGTCATTTAGCACCTTAAGATCTTTTTTCTTTTTCTTTGGTACTGTTGTCCCTTCTGTTGGATTTTTGGCTATGAGATTCTTTTCGATTGCCGTTTCCATTGCCAGGTGCAGTGTGCCATGTATCTTTATTATCATATTATCTGCAAGCTTGTGTCCATGTACGGGATGTTTGTTAATTCTGCCTTCTTTTTTCAATTTCGCATACATTTTCTGCACATCGTTTGTTGTGATGAAGGCTATCTTTTTATCTCCCAGGTATGGCTTTATGTAGCATCTACATATTAGCTCGAAGCCCTTTAGAGTGGTTGGTCTTACAGCTTGGGGCATTAATTCCGTTATCCATTTATCGAGCCATTCACTTAATGTTATGTTGCTGTCTTCGTTAAGGTTGGCATCCTGATATTGAAGCTTTAATGCGTTCAGCTTTTGCATCATTTCTTTTTGTGTCTTGCCGTATGCATATCTGAATATGGAATCGCCATTTTGCTTATGCCCGACCACAATTCTGCCTTCCCATTGATTTTCTTTTTTCAGTCGGACCATTCCGTCACCAGATGGTCTGCGTTTTGCCATTTTTCTCACCTCTCTTTTCGTAACACACACAATACCGTAAAGGTTCGAACAAGTCAAGCTAAAAATCGAAACAAATCTGCAAAGAATTCCAAAAGACATATAACAGTAATTTTATTGACACAAACCCTATAGAAAAGAGGTTAAGCATGCATTTTATGCTTAACCTCTGGTTATATAGATTCTATTCCATTGTGCCTACCATTTTATTTATATCACCGTCCGAGTCTACGATGATGGTTTTTGTTTTACTCGGAGCTACATAGCCGAATCCGTCTATGTATGCTTTATTTTTTTCTTCTATGATTTCATTTCGTATTTTTGTTTCCTCATCGGTGAGGTAGCAGGTGTCTTTTGACATAATTTCGTCATTTGGATTTATAGGTTCTTCCGGATTCTTTTCCCATTTCGCATAAAGTACATCAGGCTTTGTGAATTTGAATATTGTTACCTGATTCTCCTTTGTTCTCGGATCGGTGAACCATCCCTTGAATGTGTAACCGTATTTTGTTGGGATATAGTTTTCAAGACTTATGCTTTCGCCGTATCTTTTTTTTATTGGCCTGATAAAGCTCCCACCATCTGATGCGAAGGTTAAGGTTACATTTCCTACGATTCCATGTTCGTTGTCGAAGGTTACTCGGTATTTACTGAGCCACCAAGGTTTTGCCGTTGCCGATGCCGTTGTTGTCAGCAGCATAGTCACTGCCAATGCCGTACATAATACTTTTTTCTTCATAATTTTCATCTCCTGATTTTTGTATTTACCTTTCGGCAACACAAACATACCACAGAAGATGGCATAAGTCTACGAAGTTTTTTCAAAAGTCCTTTTCTTTGTTTAAGGTGTATCATAATTTGATATGGGTATCTTTAAATATCATAATATATCGTTAGACACACCAAAGGCACTCCGATTGGAGTGCCTTTGATAGTTTTTATTACTTTCCATTGATAAAATCATAAAACAAATGACTTTTTAACTATAATTTCAACATTTTTTCCGCGAACACCTACGATAATATCGTCTGCAAGCTTTGCAACGATAGAGCGCTCAAGTTCTGCATATTCGTCTTCTTTCTCTTCAACTGCTGTTTTATAATTAAACAGCGACCATGAGTATATATATCCTGTTTCAACAGCAATTGTTGGATCAATATATCCAAAGCCTATATTATAGCCATGATAATCATAAAACTCTCCTGCAGGGAGTGTTTGAAGAGTCGGATCAGATGCAGCAAGAAGCATTGTTTCCGCAACTGCTCTGATTTTACCCATAATCCCTTTTGCAGCGGCATTTTTACCGGATTTTGAAACAGAGATGAGTTCATCTCTTAAGTCAATGTTCATATCTTCTGCCTTAAGTTCTACATGAAGTTCGTAAGTTTCGCCTTCATTTTCTGCCCAGAACTCACCGCTGAAGTTTTCAATAAGTCCCGGAAGCATTCCGCAAAGTTCTTCTGCCAAAAGACGAAGCCTTAATGCTTTTTTATCT
>JAZQUY010000011.1:0-56890 GCA_045631525.1 Clostridia bacterium | reverse complement strand
CTTCGCACTTATGACAAATATTCTCCTTTCCCTGAGGAAGTGAACAGAAGACTTACTGGGGTCATTGCAGATATGCACTTTGCACCGACCGAAAGAAACCGCGAGAATTTGCTCCGTGAAAATGTTAGTGATGATACAATTTATATTACGGGAAACACAGTTATTGATGCACTGAAAACCACAGTCCGCAGTGATTATGAATTTAAGGATGACACTTTGGCTTCAATGAATTGGGACAGCAAAAAAGTGATTGTTATGACAGCTCACAGACGTGAAAATTTGGGCAAACCCCTTGAAAACATTTGCAATGCAGTGAAGAGACTGGTTGAAGAGTTTGAGGATATTGAGGTTGTATATCCCGTTCATATGAATCCTGCTGTTCGTGAGGTTGCAAACAAGATTTTGGGTGATTTGGACAGAGTGAAGCTTATTGAACCTGTGAACGCTGATGAACTCCACAATGCAATCAGCCGTGGTTATATGGTTATGACCGATTCCGGCGGTCTTCAGGAGGAGGCTCCGTCCCTTGGAAAGCCCGTGCTTGTTATGAGAAATGAAACAGAGCGTCCTGAGGCTGTTGATGCGGGAACGGTAAAAATCGCAGGTGTTGACGAAGATACCATATACAACATGGCAAAAGAGCTTATCTGCGACACTGGTGCATACAGCCGTATGGCAAAAGCGGTTAACCCTTATGGAGACGGCTTTGCGTCAGAGAGAATAGTGAAGGCTATTGTTGAAAAATACTGCAAATAAAGTAATTAAAAAAATCCTTGAAGCATTTACGCTTCAAGGATTTTTTATTTTAGAGTTCACTGAACTTCTTTTCAAGGTAGGCTTTGATTGACATAGGAGTTGCTTTTCCAGTTAAGGCTCTGTTTGCTTGCCCCATAAAGAAACCAAAGACGTTGGTTTTGCCGTTTTTGTAGTCTTCAATGAGGTCAGGACGGTCGGTAAAGAGCTTGTCGATTACCTCTGCGATTGCGGCAGTATCTTCAACCACAATGAAACCGTTTTTCTTTGCGATTTCCTCGGGGTCACCGCCCTCTTCAAACATAATGCGGATTATTGACTTGGCGTCATTTCGGTTGACAGTGTTTTTGTCAGCCATTTCCACAACCTTTGCAAAATCCTTTGGCGAAATGGGAATATCCTCGCTGTCAGTATCCTTTACACGACGCATAATTTCGGTGAGGAATAGGTTTGCAACGTTTTTGTACTGAGGATAAATCAGGACAGTTTGGTCATAAAAATCTGAAAGATATTTTTCAAGGGTAATAACTCTTGCATCTTCGTCGGTGAGACCATATTCCTTGGTGTATCTTTCAACTCGCTGGTGAGGAAGAAGAGGAATTTCGCTTTTTGCCTTTTCTATATCCTCATCAGTAAAGGTAATAGCCAGAATATCAGGCTCGGGGAAATAACGATAGTCATTTGCATTTTCTTTGCTTCTGAGGGAAGATGTTGTGCCTGTGGCATCGTCAAAACGTCTTGTTTCCTGAACCACCTTTCCGCCACTTTCCAAAATTTCAGTCTGGCGGGCAATTTCACTTTCGATTGCACGCTGAATTGAACGGAAGGAGTTGAGGTTTTTGATTTCGGCTCTGTTACCCAAAACGCTGGAGCCTGCGGGCTTCAGTGAAACGTTTACATCGGCACGGATTGAGCCTTCCTGCATTTTTGCGTCGCAAACATTCAGGTATTTAAGATAAAGAGCGATTTTTGAAACAAATTCTGCCGCTTCTTCCGAGGATTTTATGTCAGGCTCGGTAACGATTTCAATAAGAGGAACGCTGCATCGGTTATAGTCCGCCCAACTTTCGCCGTGATAATCGTCATGGACCATTTTTCCTGCGTCTTCCTCAAGGTGAATCTGGTGGATTCGAACAACAGTGCCTGTTGAAAGATCCAAAGAACCATTTACACAAAGAGGCAAATCAAGCTGAGAAATCTGATATGCTTTTGGAAGGTCAGGGTAGAAATAATTTTTTCTGTCAAATCGTGTGTAGCGGTTTATGTCACAGTTAAGTGCAAGTCCCGCACGCATAGCATAGCTGACTGCTGCGTGATTTATGATAGGCAGTGCTCCCGGCTGACCTGTGCAGACAGGACAAATATGAGTGTTGGGGTCTCCACCAAAGGAAGCATCGCAGGTGCAGAATGCTTTTGTTTTTGTTGAAAGCTCGGCGTGAATTTCAAGACCGATGACTGTATCGTATTTTTTGCACATATTGATAACCTCCTTTTATATATTTGCAGTCGGGTGTGGATTTTCTTTTTCGAAAATATCTGCAGCACCGATGAGCTTTGCATCGTCAAAACGCTTTGCAGAAAGTGAGAAACCGATTGGCATACCTGATTTGTCGCATCCGCAGGGAACAGAGATTGCAGGAATTCCTGCAATGTTCGCGGTGACTGTGCAGATGTCAGCAAGGTACATCTTAACGGGGTCGTCGATGTTTGCGCCCACCTTGTATGCAACTGTTGGTGCGGTAGGCGTCAGCATAAGGTCACATTTTGAGAAAATCTCATCGTGTTCCATTCTGCATTGTTGACGTACGGCAAGAGCCTTTTTGTAATATGCATCATAGTATCCGCTTGAAAGAGCATAAGTGCCAAGGAGAATTCTGCGCTTTACTTCTGCACCAAAGCCTTCGCTTCGGGTTTTCTTTATAAGATCGTCATAGCTTTCGAGATTTTGAGTGCGATAACCATATTTCACTCCGTCATAGCGGGAGAGGTTTGAGCTTGCTTCAGCGCAAGCCAAGAGATAGTAGGCTGAAACCGCATATTTGAGGGTAGGCATTGAAACTTCAACAAGCTCTGCCCCCATATTTTCATAAAATTTTGCAACGTTTAAAACAGCAGTTTTCACTTCTTCATCAATTCCATCGCCGAAAAATTCTTTCGGGATACCGATTTTCATACCCTTTATGCTGCTTCCTATGCATGAGAGAAAATCAATATCGTGTTTTCTTGTGGTGCGGTCGTGCTTGTCCTGACCTGCTATGGCATTTAGAATAATTCCGCAGTCTTCGGCTGAATTTGCCATAGGACCTATCTGGTCAAGTGAACTGCCAAAAGCAACAAGACCAAAACGTGAAACGGTGCCATAGGTAGGCTTTATACCAGTTATGCCACAAAAAGCGGCGGGCTGACGGATTGAGCCACCGGTGTCGCTGCCAAGCGCCGCACTGCAAAGACCTGCGGAAACCGCTGTGGCACTGCCGCCTGATGAACCGCCGGGAACACACTCGGGGTTGAATGGATTTTTGGGTTTTGAAAGAGCCGAGGTTTGTGATGAACCGCCCATAGCGAATTCGTCCATTGAGGTCTTTCCAAGGACAACAATGTTTTGGGCATTAAGCTTTTCCATGACTGTTGCGTCATAGGGTGGAGCATAACTTTCAAGCATCTTTGATGAACAGGTGGTTTTTATGCCTTTTGTACAGATGTTATCCTTGATTGCCACAGGGATACCAGTAAGGGGTTTGGCATCTCCTGATGCAATTCTTTCATCTGCCTTTGAGGCACTTATTAAAGCTTCATCCTCGCAAACGGTGTTGAAAGCACCAAGGTGTTCATTTTCGCGGATTTTTTTCAGGTATTCTTTCGTAAGCTCAACCGAAGAAATTTCTTTCTGGTCAAGCTTTTTTCTTAAAAGTGAAACAGTAATCATTTAAATTTCTCCTTATATCAGTCAACAATCTTTGGTACAACAAACTGATTTTCTACAGTCTGTGGGCCATTGTCTACAATGCCTCTCATATTGTCAAATGTTTCGATTTCATCGGCACGAAGCTCTGAAAATGGAACGGCATTCGTTGTATCTATGGGGTTATACTCAAAATCTGATTCACCGATGGTGTCCATAAGTGAGATGATGTCGGTCATTTCCTTGCTGTATTCGGCAAATTCTTCTTCGGTGAGGTGAAGTTTTGAAAGCTCACACAAAAGCTCAAGATTTTCTTTTGAAATCATAACTCTAAGTCACATCCTTTTGATTAAATAATTACAATCCTCTATATTTTAACACTTTTGACTTTTTTTTGCAACACAAATTTGGGAAATTATATAAATACGGGGGAAATAGTTTTTCGTTTGTAAGAAATTGCGAAAAACCATAAAAAATGTCAATGTTTTTTAAAAAAGTACTTGATTATTTCTTCATTATTATGTATAATAACACTTGTTTTATGGTGTTAAAAGAAAAGTTTTGTATTACTAAATTCCGAGGTGAAACAAAATGGACATAGGAAAGAAGCTGAAACGGCTTAGAATCAAGAATCAGCTTACCCTTTCGGACGTGGCAAACCGAAGCGAGCTTTCAAAGGGATTTTTGTCCCAGCTTGAAAACAACAACTGCTCGCCGTCGATTTCTACCCTTGAGGATATTTTAGAGGTTTTGGGCTCATCGTTGCAGGAGTTTTTTGCTGAGAACAAGGAAGATGCTATTGTTTTTACAAAGAAAGATTATTTTGAGAATTTGCAGGAGGAATATAAGATAGATTATCTTGTTCCAAATGCCCAGAAGAATTCGGTAGAGCCAATAAGGATAACTCTTTATCCCAATGGAAAGTCACAGACCATTATTCCCCACGACGGTGAGGATTTTGGGTATGTGATTTCGGGAAACGCTGACCTTATTTATGGAAGTGAAAAACATCACTTGAAGACCGGCGACACTTTCTATGTTTATTGCAACGAAAGTTATCACCTTGAAAACAACGGCAAAAAAGACTGTGAGATAATATGGATATCAACACCGCCGTTTTTTTAAAAAATGAATGAAAAAATCTGATTGGAGGATGAAAATGAATACTCTGATAGAACTTAACAATATAACAAAAACCTTTGATGATCAACAGGTTTTAAAGGGAATAAATCTCAAAATTTACGAAAATGAATTTTTGACGCTTCTTGGTCCGTCGGGTTGCGGAAAGACCACAACTCTCAGGATTATTGCAGGCTTTGATGAGCCTGACAGTGGTGAGCTTTTGTTTGGCGGAATTGAAATCTCAAAGCTTCCGCCGTATAAGAGGGAAGTAAATACCGTATTCCAAAAGTATGCACTTTTTCCTCATCTTGATGTTTTTGAAAATATTGCTTTTGGACTTAACATAAAAAAGACCGAAAAAACGGTTGTGAAACAAAAGGTTGAACGTATGCTCGACCTGGTGGGTCTTTCGGGTTTTGAAAAACGTGACGTTACGTCCCTTTCAGGCGGTCAGCAACAGCGTGTGGCAATCGCAAGGGCTCTTATTAACGAGCCAAAGGTACTCCTTCTTGACGAGCCTCTTGGGGCACTTGATGCAAAGCTTCGTAAAGAAATGCAGTTTGAACTTAAAAAAATCCAAAAGGAAGTGGGAATCACATTTATTTATGTAACACACGATCAGGAGGAAGCTCTTTCTATGTCCGATACTGTGGTGGTTATGAATGATGGATATATTCAGCAGATAGGAACGCCCACGGATGTATACAACGAGCCTGAAAACAGGTTTGTTGCAAGCTTTATCGGTGAATCAAACATAATAGAAGGCACTATGATTCGCGATTGTCTGGTGAGCTTTGACGATTTTGAATTTGAATGTGTTGACAAGGGTTTTAAGGACAACGAAGAAGTTGAAGTTGTTTTAAGACCTGAGGACATTGATATAGTGAGTCCAGAGGGAGCAAAGCTCACGGGCGTGGTTGAAAGTGTTGTCTTCAAGGGCGTTCATTATGAAATTATGGTGAAATCAACTTACAGAAGTTATATGATTCACACCACTGATTTTTGTGAAGAGGGCAAGACGGTAGGTCTTTCATTTGGGCCCGAAGATATTCACGTAATGTGGAAGATGGTATAGTAGCGGAGGAAGATATAGTGAGATATTTCAAAAAACTGGTGAGACCCTATATTGTATGGTCTGCCGTTGTTATCATAATACCGCTTATTATGATGCTTCTTTATGCATTTACCAACAGCGGAAATTCACTTATAAATATTCAGTTCACCTTTGAGAACTTTAAGAGGTTTGCAGAGCCGGTGTATCTCAATGTGTTTCTCAAGTCATTGAAGCTGGGCATTCTTACTGTGGCTATATGCCTTGTGCTTGGTTATGCCCTTGCATATATAATTGCACAATTCAAAGAAAGCACTCAAAACGTTTTAATACTTCTGGTTACCGTGCCTATGTGGATAAATATGCTTCTTCGTACATATGCGTGGATAAGCATTTTGTCTGATAACGGACTTCTCAATGCACTCCTTTCAAAGCTGGGACTTGAGCCGGTTTCAATGATGTATACGGATTTTGCGGTTATGATTGGTCAGGTATGTGACTTTTTGCCGTTTATGATAATCCCGATTCATACATCCCTCAGCAAAATGGATAAATCATTTATTGAGGCATCGTACGATTTGGGGGCAAATCCAATGCAGACCTTTTTCAAGGTGGTATTCAAGCTGTCAATTCCCGGTGTACTCAATGGGGTTATTATGGTATTCCTTTTGTCCATATCTACATTTGTCATTCCCAAACTTTTGGGCGGTGGACAGTATGTGTTGATGGGTAATCTGATTGAAAGTCAGTTTGTATCGGTAGGAGACTGGAATTTCGGCAGTGCCATTTCCATTATTCTTGCGGTGATTATTCTTTTCGCTATCCGCTGGATGAAAAAGGTGGATGCGGCAGACAATTAAAACTAATGGTTTTAAAGGGGGTTTTGTGATGAAACGGTTGGCAAAAATTTCAATGGGATTTTATGTAGCCCTTTGCTTCGCGTTTTTCTATCTTCCTATATTTATTACGATGATATTTTCATTCAACTCATCAAAGTCACTGACAAAATTTACGGGGTTCTCGTTTAAGTGGTATCAGGAGCTTATTGAAAATCAGGAAATTATGTCAGCGGTGTGGGTTTCGGTGAGTGTGGCAATTCTCGCCACAGCTATTTCCACAATTCTTGGGACAATAACAGCAATCGGTCTTACCAGGCACAGAAAACTGATTAAAGAATGGATACTCAATGTAAACAACATTCCCATTATGAATCCTGAAATTGTTACAGCAATCGGTCTTATGTTGCTTTTTACCGCTATGAAGATTGACAAGGGGTATGTGACAATGCTTCTTGCCCATATTTCTTTTTGTACACCTTATGTGATAACAAGCGTTTATCCAAAAGTCCGAAGTCTTGACAACAACATTGCAAACGCTGCTATGGACCTTGGTGCAACACCTTGGCAGGCACTTCGAAAGGTAATAATTCCAATGATAAAGCCTGGGATTTATGCAGGAGTGCTCCTTGCCTTTACAATGTCCTTTGACGATTTTGTTATTTCATATTTCGTAAGCGGCAACGGCGTTATGAATATCTCGATGATTGTGTATAATATGACAAAGAGAACAAACCCAACCATAAACGCGCTTTCAACAATTGTTATTGTCGTTATATTTATAGCGGTGGCGGTTGTTAATATAGTTCCAATAATCAAAAGAAAGAAGGTAACTATCAATGAAAAAAATAATTAGTCTTATTCTTTGCTTAGGTCTTGTCTGTGCCATTTCAGGCTGCGGTGAGGCAAAACCTGTTCTTAAAGTTTACAATGCGGGCGAATACATAGACACATCGCTCCTTTCAGCCTTTGAAAAAGAAAACGGCTGCAAGGTTGTATATGAAACCTTTGATTCAAACGAATCTATGTATACAAAGGTTATGAGCGGTGAACAGTATGACATAATCATTCCGTCTGATTATATGATTGAACGTCTTTTGAAAGAAGGTTACCTTCAGGAAATAGACAAATCAAAGATTTCAAATTATGACGGAATAAACCCTGCACTTTTGTCTCAGCCATTTGACGAAGAAAATAAGTATACCGTTCCTTATTTTTGGGGAACTGTGGGAATTTTATATGACAAGACAGTGGTGGCAGAAGAAGACCTTGAAGATGGCTGGGAACTTCTTAAAAACCCAAAATATAAAGATGATATATATATGTACGACTCTGAACGCGATTCGTTTATGATTGCGTTGAAAGCTTTGGGATATTCGCTGAACACCGCTGACAAAGCGGAACTTGATGCGGCATACGAGTGGCTTGTCGAACAAAGGGACATGGTAAACCCAATATATGTGGGTGACGAAGTTATTGACAGCATGGTATCAGGCAACAAAGCCATTGCCATTGTTTATTCGGGTGATGCGGCATATATTATGTCAGAAAATGAGAAACTCGGTTATTTTGAGCCAGGTGAGGGAACAAACTCCTGGATTGATGCTATGGTTATCACCAAGGATTGCCAAAGTACAGCCCTTGCACACAAATTCATTGATTTTATGATAACGCCGGAAAACGCTATGAAAAATTCTGAGACAGTTGGCTACACATCATCTGTAATGAGCGTTTTTGACAAATTGAAAGAAACTGTATACAGCGGAAACAGTGCGTACAATCCCCGCCAAAACGGTGAAAACGATGAGTTTTTCAGGTATCAGGACCCAGAAACGAAAAAATATTGCGCAGAGCTTTGGACCAAGGTGAAAGCACAGTAAAAACCGTCAGGAGTGAAATGAGTGTATATAATTGCAGGGCTGGGAAACCCCGGCAGACGCTATGTGAACAGCAGACACAATGTGGGCTTTGAGACCCTTGATGCTGTGGCGGCTAAATATAATATAGACGTTAAAAAAGTGAAATTCAACGGGATTTACGGCGAGGGTAAAATTGAAGGTGAAAGGGTGGTTTTGGTAAAGCCCCAGACCTTTATGAATTTAAGCGGTGAATGTATACGGGATTTCAAAAACTGGTATAAGACCGAGGATACCCAAATAATAATTATTTATGACGACATTTCTCTTCCCCTTGGGAAAATGCGCATAAGACCAAAGGGAAGCGCAGGCGGACACAACGGTGTGAAAAGCATTATTTATCAGCTTGGGTCAGAAGTTTTTCCAAGGATAAAAATTGGTGTGGGTGCACCAGATAACCCTGATTATGATTTGGCGGACTATGTTCTTGGGAAGTTTTCGGCAACGGAAATCAAAGAGCTGGTGCCCACAGCTGTGAAAGCCGCTGAGGCTGTTGGCGAAATAATCAAAAATGGCACTGAGAGTGCAATGTCAAAATATAACGGCTAAATATATCACAATATGAAAGGCTGAGTTATGAACGGATTTTTCAAAATTTTGGACAGCTTGGCTGACTTTGAGGAAATTATAGGGGGGCTCAAAAAAAATGAGTCCCCTGTAAGTGTTACGGGTGTTTCCGATTCTGTCAGGGCACACCTTGTTTTTTGTGTGTCGAAAAAATTGGGAAAAAGCTCGTTGGTGATTGCCCCAAATCAGCTGAGAGCAAAACAAATTTTTGAAGATATGAAGTTCTTTTTTGGGGATAAAGTCTTGTTTTTTCCTGAACGTGAGCTTATGTTCTATGACATAGAGGCAGCGGCAAATGATATAAAAAAGAAACGCCTTGATGTTATTGAAAGATTGATAGAATTCCCAGGTGAATATTCGGTTGTAACAACTGCATCGGCACTTAGGGGAATTACCGTTTCAAAGGAATTTTATGAAGAACGGTCAATATCACTCAAAGTAGGGGACGAAATCGAACTCGACGAACTCCCAAAAATAATGACCGATTTTGGCTATACCAGATGCGATTTGGTTGAGGGGGCAGGTCAGTTCAGCATACGAGGCGGGATTTTTGATTTTTTCCCATTTTGGAGTGATGTGGCTTTCCGCGTAGAGTTTTTTGATACCGAGGTGGATTCAATCAGGGCATTTCAGGTGGAAACACAGCGCACTGTGAGCGGAACTGATTTACCAGAAACGGTGAAAATAACCCCTGCAGATGAACTTGCTATGGACAAGGACAAAAGAACAGAATGTGCGGAAAGACTTAAAAAAGAGGCAACAGCTGTCTGCAAAAAGAAAAACCAGACAGATGAAACCCTTAAACTTATAGCAAGACTGAAGCGTGACGCTGAAAGAATCGAAGAGGGCATCGTTTTTCCCTCGAGAGATAGGTACATTCCTATGTTTTATCCTGAAAAAATGCCGTGTCTGCTCGACTATTTTTCAGAGGGATATATTGCATTTATTGATGATGCATCCAGTGTGTCAGCTTCTGTAAAAGCAGAGGATGCAAGACTCTCAGAAGACATCAAGGATATGCTTGATAGAGGGGTTATCCCCAGAAGCTCCATGAAATATGCGGGCGATTATGGGGAAATTATGAAAAAGCTGTCATCTATGGGACTTGTTTGTATGAATGTGCTGTCCCATCAAAATCCTGATATAAAGCCAAAGAAACTGGTAGGATTTACAGCAAAAAGTCTTACGGGATATGATGGCAAAATGGAGTTCTTTTATGATGCATTGAGCTTTTATCAAAAGAACAAATATAAGACGATTATTTTGGCGGGCTCAAAGCATCGCATGGAAAATCTTTACAGACAACTTGAGGATGAGGGTATTATTGCGACTTTAAGCGAGAATTTTGATGATTTGCCTGATGATGGGAAAATAATGATTACCCAGGGTGCGCTTTCTTCGGGATTTGAATATCCTCTTATACGAACGGTTGTAATAAGCGATAAAGAAATTTTTGGCGACAGAAAGAAAAAGCGCAAGAAAAAGGCAATAAGCCGTGAAAACAGAATAGAAAATTTCACCGACATAAGTGTGGGTGATTTTGTGGTACACCAAAACCACGGAATAGGTCAGTACACGGGGATAGAACGACTCACAGTGGAGGGTGCACAGAAAGATTATTTAAAAATCGTATATAAGGGCGGCGACAGCCTTTATGTGCCGTCAGACCAGCTGAATCTTATATACAAGCATACCGCAAGAGGCGAGGGACAAGTGAAGCTCAACAGCCTTGGTGGTCAGGAATGGAACCGCGCGAAGCAAAGGGTGAAAGAGTCCTGTCAGGATATGGCAAAAGAGCTTGTTGAACTTTATGCCCAAAGGGAAACCTTGAGAGGAATTGAGTTTTCAAAGGATGCCCCGTGGCAAAAGGATTTTGAAGCGGCTTTTCCTTATGAAGAAACGGATGACCAGCTTCGGTGCATTGAAGAAGTAAAACGGGATATGGAAAGACCAAGACCTATGGAACGTCTTCTTTGTGGTGACGTAGGCTACGGGAAAACCGAGGTGGCTATGCGTGCCGCTTTCAAAGCTATTATGGACGGATATCAGGTGGCATATCTTGTTCCAACAACCATTCTTGCAAATCAGCATTTTGTGAATTTCAGGCAGAGAATGAAGGACTATCCCATCAATGTAGCAAACCTTTCACGTTTTTCAACATCCACACAGCAGAAAAAGGCCATAAAGGGACTGAAAGACGGAGAAATTGATATAGTAATCGGAACCCACAAGCTTCTTCAGAATTCGGTGAGTTTCAAAAAACTTGGGCTTTTGATTATTGACGAAGAACAAAGGTTTGGAGTTGCCCACAAAGAAAAAATAAAGGAAATGAAAAAGGAAATAGACGTTCTCTCTCTTTCGGCAACACCCATACCCCGAACTCTTCATATGTCAATGTCGGGGATTCGGGATATGAGTTTGCTAGCGGAGCCGCCTGAGGACAGGTATCCCGTTGCCACATACGTTATGGAATTTGACGCTGATGTAATACGCGAGGCAATAGTCAAAGAACTATCAAGAGGCGGTCAGGTATATTATCTTCACAATCGTGTTCAGGGTATTGAAAAGACGGCAAAAATGATTTCAGATATGATTCCTGATGCGAACATTGCCACGGCCCACGGGAAAATGGCAGAAAGCCAGCTTGAAAAGGTTATGCTTGATATGTCAAATGGTGAAATTGACGTTCTTGTTTGCACTACCATAATCGAAACGGGGCTTGATATAGCAAATGTAAACACCATAATAATCGAGGATGCAGACCGACTTGGACTTGCTCAGCTTTATCAGCTCAGGGGCAGAGTTGGACGCTCAAACCGTTTGGCTTATGCGTATTTAACTTATCACCAAGATAAGGTGCTGAATGAGGATGCACAAAAAAGACTTAAGGCTATTCGTGAGTTTACGGAGTTTGGCTCGGGATTTAAAATTGCTATGCGAGATCTTGAAATCCGCGGCGCAGGAAATGTTATAGGTGTTCAGCAAAGCGGACATATGGACAGCGTGGGCTATGATATGTATTGTAAGCTTTTGGGTGATGCAGTCCGTGAAATCAAGGGGGAGGAAATTATTGAAACGGTTGAAACATTGGTTGACTTCCCAGTAAGTGCATTTATCCCTGAAGACTATATCAGGGCACACAATCAGCGGATTGCGGCATACAAAAAGATTGCGGCGATTGAGAGCCTGGAGGATTTTGAGGACGTATATGACGAACTTCTTGACAGATATGGGGATGTGCCAGAGGTGGTACGCAATCTCATGACGGTTTCGCTTATACAAAAGATTGCGTCAAAAAAGAAGTTTACGGAACTTAAGGGACAGAAAAACAGCCTCATTATGCTTTTTGACGGAGAAAATGCCCCCGATTTTTCAAGTTTTGTTGAAAGCGAGTACATGAAAAACGGAAAGGCGCTGATAAAGTCCGGCAAAAAACCAAAGCTTATATGGAATTTTGACGAAACCGTAAAAGGCGAAAAATATCTTGAACTTATGAAAGAATTTATTGAAAAAGTGTAGACGATTTGGCTTTTTTGATGTATAATCAAATCAATAAAAGAGGAAAGAGGAAAAGCTTATGGAAAATGAAAATATAAGGGAAAACGAAAATTTGAATCCGGAAGAAACAGAAACTGAAAACGTGGTAATGCCCGAAGAAATTTCTGCTGAAACGGCTCAAGAAGCAATTGAAGAAACTATTGAAGAGATGCCGCTGGATGATGAAGAAACTTCATCCGATGAGAATATTATTGGCGAAGAATTGCAGGCAGCGGATGAACCAATAGCGGTGGAACTTAGTGAAGAAGAGCTTGCAGCAATTCGTGAGGCAAAGAAAAAGAGAACTGCAAAAGTTTTGATTATTTCAGGGATTGTGGCGCTTTTCGTGGCTTTATGTGCGGCGTTTTATTGTTACAGTGAGGGCGTGGGCAGCAAAACTGCAGTGGATACTCCTATGCAGGTGAGCGAACTTTATCTTACAGGTAGGAATGACAATATAAAATTCCAGTCACCAGTTACCACCATTTTCAAAACAATAATTGGCAAGGAAAAAGATGCTGTTATGACCATCAACGGCAAAGCGGTTGATGAAAAAATCTTTTCGTATATAACAAATATGCTTGGACTCAACAGCGTTTCAAGTCTCGTCCAGACAGGTATGCTGACGTCAATTGAAAATTTCAAGTGGGATATGCCAGAATATACCACGGGACTTTCTTATCTTGAATATGCCAAGGGCCTTGGACTAAACAGCCTTATACCCATTTATTCCTTGGTGGCAGACGGCGAAAAACACGGTATTGCACTCACTGAGGAAGAAGAGAAAAAAATTAGAGATGGCATTGAAGAGTTGAAAGCTCAATATGGTGAAAATTTTGAGCTTGCTCTCAAACAGAACGGCTTTGACAGCGAAGAGACCATGTTTGAAGTTCAAAAAATTGATGCACTTGCTGAAAAAACGTCAAAGGACGTTCAGGCTGACATTTCAAAATATGTGTCCGCTGATGAAATTATCAAAAATGAAGCCAAAGAAAAAGTAACAGTAAAGCACATTCTTATCGCCTTTGACAACGACATGACAGGTGATGTTACTGACGAGATGCGGGATGCAGCAAAGAAGACTGCAGAAGAAGTTCTTGCAAAAGTGAAGAATGGCGAAGATTTTGACAAGCTCGTTGAGGAATACAACCAGGATCCTGGTGCGACCGACGAGGGTTATACCTTTGCGGCTGACGGTTCTATGGTTAAAGCCTTTGAGGATGCATCCTTTGCTCTCAAGGTGGGCGAAACAAGTGAATTGGTTGAGACTTCATATGGTTATCACATAATCAAAAGGATTGAAAGAAAAGTAAGTATGCAGGATTATATGGAATACATTATGAGCACATCAAAGGTAAAAATCAAGAAAGGCAAATATAACGATACAGGTATCACGATAAATCTTGAAGATTATTTTGGAGCGCCTGCAGAATAACAAACAAAAGGCAACTGCTGTGACCGCGGTTGCCTTTGACTTAATTTTTATGAAAAATACCAAGGACAGGTGGTGAGGCTATGTCAGCTTATTCTATAATTTCATCTCTGCTTAGCTATGTGTTTACGACCATAATTTATCTTTTTATTTTCAGTGTAATAGCTCTTATATATATGGATATAAAGAAGATGGGTAAGAAAGAAAAGGATGAGCAGCTGGCTACTCCTGGCCTTAAAGATAAAAGTGCCGACCATTATGCGATTTTAAAAACTGTGAAAAACAAAAAAATGGGTGATGTGAAGATAAAAGCCGCCTATCGCATAAACGGAAAAGGGGTAATAATCGGTCGCAGCAAGGACTGTGACATATGCATAAATCACAAATTTGTGTCGGTTGAGCATTTTCAGGTGTGGTATGACGAGGGCTGCTGGTACTTGGGTGATATGGGCAGCAAAAACGGTACATATTTGAACGGCACAAGAATCAAAAACGTGAAGGTTTTGCAAAGTGGTGACAGCATAGCTTTTGGTGGACTTGAGTTCATATTCAGGGAGGAAGACTAATGAAAAGGGCAAATTACAGACTGCCCGCGTATCTTCTTGTTCTTATGAATGTGCTCGGGTTTTTGCTTGTGTTTATGGCAAATGATTATCAGTTCAACGTGCTTTACGTGGGGCTTGGTATGATGTGCCTTTTTTTGCTTATATACTCAATATTGGTGATTTGCCGTATGGGAGATAAATTTCTGGTACTTATTGCATCCATGCTCATGACCATTGGCGTTCTTATGCTGTGTAGACTTGATATTGTGACGGGTGCAAGACAAATTGTGTGGATTGGTATTGGTGGCATGGTGTTTTTTGCTACATACACGATTTATTATAATATTCGCTTTTGGCACAAACTCTGGTTTTTGTATGCCGCTTTGGGCGTGGGGTTTTTTGTAACAACTCTCGCTTTCGGAAAGACAGTGAATGGCTCAAGAAACTGGATTGACATTGGACCTATCGCCTTTCAGCCCTCTGAAATAACAAAGATTCTTTATGTTATGTTCCTTTCATGCCACTATTCAAAATCTTGGGAAAAACCATTTCTCAGGGTTTCGCCTATGTATATGACAGGAATTGTGACATACATTTACATCTTGTTTCTTATGCTTCAGCGTGACTGGGGCACAATTTTGGTCATATTTTCCATATTCATTTTTATGATATACATTTATGAAGAGAAAAAGTGGTTTCTCTGGGCAAATGCGGGTGCAGCAACGGTTGTGGCACTTATTGGTTACAAGTTTTTGTATCATATTCAGGTGCGTGTGGGAGTGTGGCTTGACCCATGGTCGGACGTTTCCAATAAAGGCTATCAGATTGCCCAGTCACTTTTTGCTATTTCATCGGGAGGATATTTTGGCAGAGGCCTTGGCAACGGCTCACCCCACTATATACCCGAGGTGCACACAGACTTCATCTTCTCCGCAATCTGTGAGGAGATGGGTGTCTTCGGTGGTGCTGCAGTTATTATTTTATTCTTTTTGCTTTTTTACAGATGCTTCAAGGTTACGCTCAATGCCGAAAACCAATACAACAAAGCAGTTGGTGCAGGACTTACACTTATGTTTGCACTTCAGACGTTCATAATCATTGGCGGTGTAACAAAATTTATTCCCCTTACGGGAATAACATTGCCTTTTGTGAGCTATGGCGGAACATCCATTGTTGTCAGCTTTGCATCCCTTGGAATAATTCAGGCGATTTCTGCCATTGAGGACAGAAAGGGGGCGGAAGCACTTGAACAATAACAGAAAGATTATCCGTGTACTTGTTGTGGTTTCTGCACTTTTTCTTGCGCTTCTTTCGTATCTTCTATATTTCAATATGTTTGAAGCAAAATCCGTAGCTACCAATCCTTACAACCGCAGGCAGTGGGATGACGAAAAATATGTTACACGTGGTACAATTTATGACAGCAGCGGCGTGGTTCTTGCTGAAACGGTTGGAGACGGAGAAACGATAAAACGAGAATACCCCTATGGAAGACTTTACAGTCATGTTATAGGATATTGTTCTCAGGTTTACGGAAAAAGTCTCATTGAAAGAGAGTTCGACAGCGAACTTTTGGGAAAGGGCGATATTGACATTTTTCCGGGCGACAAAAAGAAGGGATTTGACCTGAATCTTACCATAAAAAACTCTCTGCAAAAATATGCCTATGAACAGCTGAGAGGAAAAAGGGGCGCAATAGTGGCACTTGAGCCACAAAGCGGAAAGATACTCGCCATGGTGAGCCTTCCTGACTTTGAACCGTCGGCGGATAGCCTTGAAAAAAACTGGAACACTATTGTCGAGGATGAATCGGCACCTCTTGTTGCGAGGGCTTTTTCGGGGCTTTATCCCCCAGGCTCAACCTACAAAATTGTGACAGCGGCAGCGGCTTTTGAAAACGGTTTTCAGGGACGCACTTTTGAAGACACGGGTGCTTTTGAAAAGGGCGATTTGAAGGTGGATAATTTTGGAAATAAAAAGTACGGCGAGATTTCCTTTGAACGTGGTTTCGAGGTGTCCAGTAACCAGATTTTCTGTACGGTAGGTTTTGAACTGGGGAGTGAAAAGGTTCTTGAAATTGCCGAAAGATTTGGAGTAGGCAAAAATATTGATTTTGATGTTGAAACATCAAACAGCCGTATTGAATACAAAAAAATGACAGACGAAGATGCTGCTCTTGTGTCAATCGGTCAGGGACAGCTTCTTGTTTCACCTCTTCATATGGCTATGATTTGCGGTGGAATCGCAAATGACGGAGTTATGATGACACCATATGTGGTGGATAGTGTGACGAAGAATGAAGCCGTTATCAGCAAGACGCGTTCCAAAACATTTGCACAGCCAATAGACAAAGGGTGTGCAGATTACATCAAGGAGCTTATGGTGAATACTGTGAAATCGGGCACAGGCAGCCGTGTTGCAATTTGGGGGATTGACGTTGCAGGAAAGACGGGAACTGCCGAAAATGAGACAGAAAAAGACCACGCTTGGTTTGTGGGCTTTGCACCCGCTGATGAGCCACAAATAGCTGTTGCAGTGGTCATTGAAAATTCAGGTAAAAGCGGTGGGGATGCGGCAGCGCCCATTGCGGGAAATATCATCAGAAAATACCTTGGAAAATAACTTGGAGAGAGTAAATGAAGAATTACAAAATAACGGTTGCCTATGACGGAACAAAGTACAATGGCTGGCAAAAACAGGGAAACACAAAAAATACCATTCAAGAAAAATTTGAAAACATCTTGGTGAGAATGACAGGACATAAAACAGAGGTACACGGCTCAGGCAGGACGGACAAGGGTGTTCACGCCAAAGGTCAGGTTGTGAGCTTTAAGCTGAATACCGATTTTGAGGATGGTGAAATCCTTGAATATATAAACAGATATTTGCCCGAGGACATAAGTGTTTTGGATATATGTGAGGTGGATGAACGTTTTCACGCAAGGCTCTCGGCAAAGCGAAAGACCTATGTTTACAGAATTTGGAATAGCAAAGTTCACAATGCTTTTGAACATCGGTTTTTGCACACTGTGGAAGACGAGCTTGACATAGAAAAAATGAAGAAAACCGCCGAGAATTTTTTGGGAGAGCATGACTTTCTTGGCTTTTCATCGGTTAAAAAAACAAAAAAATCTACTGTGAGAACTATATACAGGTCAAAAATTGAAAGATGTGGAAATGAAATAAGATTTTTTGTTACTGCCAATGGTTTTCTTTATAATATGGTGAGGATTATGGCGGGAACAGTTCTTGAAGCGGGACTTTCAAAGCGTGAGCCAGATAGCGTCTTTGAGGGTTTTGAAAAAAAGAGCAGAAACCTTGCAGGTATGACATTGCCAGGCAAGGGACTTTCACTTCTTTCGGTGGAGTATATGGATTGATTTTTTTAAATCGTTCAGGGTATTTAATTCGAAAAGTGTTAAATGTTGTCTGAAAAGATGTTTTGAAATCACAAAAATATTGCAAATAGATGGTGAAAAAATATGAAAGTTTTTACAATTACGCTTAATCCGGCATTTGATGTACATTTAAGGGTTGAGGATTTGAGGCTTCATGCTGAAAATTATGCACATTCAGTAGCAAAGCATGCCGGCGGTAAAGGCGTAAACATTTCAAGGGCACTAAAAAGTTTTGGCATTGAAAATATGCCGTTTCTTGTTCTTGGAAAATCGGGTGGCGCAGAGTTTTTGGACTTTTTGAAAAAAGACGGGCTTTTGTGCCGTACCATTATGACTGATGGAATGGTTCGCGAAAACATTACGCTTCATGTAAATGATGGTGAAACCCGTATCAGTGCTGAGGGCTGCGAAATAAGTGACAGTATCCTTGATGAGTTGTTTGGGACTATAAAAAACGAATGTGAAAGAGAAACAATTGTTACCTTTACGGGACGATTACCCAAAGGAATTTCAAAAGAAAAAGCTGCGGAATTTCTTGCGAAAATAAAGGAGCTTGGTCCAAAGATTATAGTGGATTGCAATTCGTTTTCAAATGACGAGCTTTTCAGGATAAAGCCATTTTTGATAAAACCAAATGAGCAGGAAATCGCACAGCTGACGGGGAAAAAGGCTGAAAACACTGAGGATGCGTTGGAACTTGCGGAGGAGCTTTGTGAAAAAGGCATAGAAAACGTGATTATTTCCCTTGGGGAACAGGGCTTCTCGTATTGTAATAAAAACCATAGATTTATTATATCAGTGCCTAAAGTGGAGGTGGTTTCAACCATAGGTGCAGGGGACAGCCTGATTGCAGGCTTTGTTGCAGGGATGATACAGGGTTTTGGATTGGAGGATACGTTGAAGATAGCGGCAGCGTTTGGGACGGCTGCGTGTCTTGAGGCAGGAACAAATCCACCACAGAAAGAAGAAATTGACAAAATATTTGAAAGGGTTATTTGCCAAAGAGTTTAAATGGCAAAAGACAGAGGTGAAAGACGTGTTAAAAAGTATATTTGCACCAACGGATATGACAGTTGGAAAACCATGGAAGAGTATAATTACATTTACTTTGCCAATGATAATAGGAAACATTGCTCAACAGTTTTACAGCACGGTTGACAGTATTGTGGTTGGAAGATACATAGGTGACAATGCTCTGGCAGCGGTAGGAAGTGCAACACCAATCCTCAATATGCTATTGGTGTTGTTTATTGGTATATCAACAGGCACAAGCATAATGGTTTCTCAGTATTTCGGAGCAAAAAACAGAGATGGGCTTTCGCGCACCATAGGGACAAGCATAACAATTACGGCTGTTGCTTGCATTCTGCTGATTCTGGTGGCAGTACCGTTTATAAGACCGATACTTGTTATGCTCAACACTCCAAAGACAATTATTGACGGATGTGCAGATTATCTTATGATATCCCTTTTGGGTATGGCGGGGCTTGGCTATTATAACATATTGAGTGGTATTATAAGAGGTCTTGGGGATTCTTTTTCGGCACTTATTTATCTTCTGGTTGCGACTGTTATAAATATTGCTTTGGACATATATTTTGTAGCGAGTCTCGGAATGGGAGTAGGAGGAGTGGCGCTTGCTACCGTTATTGCCCAAATTGTGTCCTCAATTTTGTGTCTTATAAAGCTTGCAAGGATGAAAGAATTTTTCGACTTTGGATTTAAATATCTTAAACCCGTTTCAAAGTTTGTAAAAACCACAATAAAGCTTGGACTCCCGTCGGGACTTACCCAGGCAATCTTTTCGTCAGCTATGATAATAGTTCAGTCCCTTACAAATCAGTTCGGAGAACTGTTTATTGCCGCAAATGTGGTGATTATGCGTGTTGACGGATTTGCCATGATGCCAAACTTTTCTTTTGGGATGGCGCTTACCACTTATGCGGGACAAAACGTAGGGGCAGGGCTTTATGAGCGTGTAACTAAAGGCGCAAAGCAGGGAACTTGGCTGGCGGCAGGCTGTTCAGCAACTATTACGGCTATAATTCTTATATTCGGCAAAAACCTTATGGGAATTTTCACCGAGACAGATGCTCTTGTGTCCACCAGCTATTATCTGATGAAAATTCTGGCGGCAGGATATATTGCTGTTGCGGTTACACAAAGCCTTTCGGGCATTATGCGTGGTGCGGGTGACACAATGACTCCTATGTGGATTTCACTCATTACAACAGTGGCACTTCGTGTTCCTGTGGCATATGGAATTTCGTACCTTACCAGAACTCCAGAACTACCTTTTGGAAGATGTGAGTGTATTCAAATTTCACTGCTTATTTCATGGGTAATGGGTGCTGTTATCACTGCGGTATTTTATAGATTCGGAAAGTGGAAAAACAAGGCTATTTATTGATAAGTTTGTCATTTTAAGACAAAAATAAAAATTACCTTGATAAAGAATAAAAAATATGATAAAATATAAAATTGAGATTGAAGGTTTTGGGAGGAAATCAGCTTATGATTTTGGGCGTTGATTTTGGTGACAGCCGTACAGGGTATGCAACATCCGATGCACTTGGTTTTTCGGCACACACACTTGAAACCTATGCCGAAAAGAATATGACCAAGGTGGCGCATCATACGGCAGAACTTGTTGAAAAACTTGGCGTTCAAAAAATTGTTCTGGGATTTCCCAAAAATATGAATGGAACTGTGGGTGAGCGCGGCAAAAAAACAAAAGCCTTTGCAAAGCTTTTGGGAACTTTGGTTGATTGCCCCATTGTTTTGTGGGATGAAAGACTGACTACAGTTTCGGCACACAATCTTATGAATGAAACAAATGTTCGTGGCAAAAAGCGCAAGGACAGCGTTGACAAAATTGCTGCAGCGTTTATATTACAAGCCTTTCTGGACAGCGGTCCAGGGGCTTAAAACAAAGGAGAGAGGTATTTTTAATATGGCAGAAAATTTTGAAAATGAAATGAACGAATACAAAATTGACCTTTTTGATGATGAGGGCAACAAGCAGACTGTTATTCATCTTGACACTGTCCAGATTGACGGTCAGGACTATGTTGTTTGCATTCCTTTCAAAGAAGAAGAGGAAGAAGACGAGATTGATGAGGTGTTCATCCTCAAAATGATTGAACGAGAAGACGGAACGTATGAACTTGCATATGAAGACGACCTTGAACTTCTTGACAGAGCATACGAAGAATTTAAGGCTCGCAACGCAGACGAGTTTGACTTTGAAGACTAAAACAGAAAAACATGACTTATCGGATAGCTTTGCCGTCCGATAATGTCTTTTTTGGGGAGTATGTTGGTCAGCCAAAGCAGAAAAGGTGGTTTTTGAGATAGTACTGATTATTGCAGAAAAGCCGAGCCTTGCCAGAAACCTTATGGCAGGGATTGGCAAAATGACAAAGCATGACGGATATTTTGAGGGCGCGGGGTACATTGTCACCTGGGCTTTTGGTCACCTTTTTTCTCTGGCGGATGTTGAGGAATATTCAAACTCCAAGGAAAAAAATCCAAGATGGACGATGAACAATTTGCCTTGTTTTCCTGAAGAATTTAAGTTTGAAATAAAAAAGGACAACAGCAAAAAAACCGACAGCGGAGCAAAAAAACAGTTTGAAATTATAAAGAGCCTTTGTAACCGCACGGACATTGATACAATAATCAATGCAGGTGACGCTGATCGCGAGGGTGAAATTATTGTAAGAACCTGTATTCAAAAGGCTCTTGGGGATACAAAGAAAGATTTAAAAAGAATCTGGCTTCCTGACCAGACACCCCAGACGGTGAAAGAAGCACTCCAGAATTTAAAAAGCGAAAGCGAGTATGACAATCTGGCAAATGAGGGTTATGCGAGGACTTTTACAGATTGGCTTTATGGGGTAAATCTTACACGTTATGCAACCCTGAGAGCAGGGACACTCCTTCGGGTAGGCAGAGTGATTGTGCCCATTGTGAAGGCGATCTATGACAGAGATATGTCAATCAGAAATTTTGTGCCCGAAATCTACTATGCAGCAGTGAGTAAGGCGGTCACAAACGGCGAAGAAATTGAACTGACAAGCAAAAATAGGTTTTCTAAAAACGAACTTCAAAAAGCAAAAGAGCTTTGCGACAGATATAACGATGCGGAAGCCACAGTTACCGCAAAAAAGAAGAAAAAAGACAAACTAAATCCACCAAAGCTTTATTCCCTGACAAAGCTCCAAAACTATCTGGGGAAGCGATATAAAATGTCAATGGCTGAAAGCCTTGAAATTCTTCAGGGGCTCTATGAAAAGGGGTATGTGACGTATCCAAGGACCAACTCTGAATATCTTGCTGTGGCCGAGCAGGGCAAAATGAAAACAATCCTCGCATCTGTGAAAGAGCTTGGATATCCGGTGGAGTTTCGGTTTGATAAAAGGATTTTTGACGATTCAAAGATTGAATCCCACTCAGCGCTTACGCCTACATATAAAATTCCGGATAAAAATAAACTCAGCGAAAATGAACTTAAGGTTTACAGCAGCATTATGCGACGTTTTGTGGCGGTTTTCTGCGCTGAGGAATGTACAGTAGAAAAAACAGAGATTACGGTTTCCGTAGGCGATTTTGAGGAATTCAGCCTCAAGGGAACTGTTATATTAAGCCCTGGCTGGACGGCATATGATTCCTATAACAAAAAAGACAAGATTTTGCCGCCTCTTGAAAAAGGTGACAAGGTAAATATAAATTTTGTGCCGGTGGAAAAAGAAACTTCCCCGCCAAAACATTATACAATAGAAACCCTCAACAACTACCTCAAAAATCCTTTCAAGGACGAAAAACAACAGCTTGGAGAAAAAGAGGCGGAGGAAGAGGAATACCGTGCAATGTTTGAGGGCCTTGAGCTTGGAACAGAGGCAACTCGTACAGGAATAATTGACAACGCACGAAAAAGTGAATATATACTTTTGAAGAAAGATACATACACGATTCTACCCGCAGGTGAGCATCTGGTGGAGTCTTTAGCCAGAATGAATATAATTATGGACAAATTCAAGACCTCTCAGATGGGTGTAGCCTTAAAAAAAGTTTTCCGCGGTGAAAGCAGTGTTTTCGATTCGGTTGAAATGGTGAAAAACGAAATAACAGAAATTTTTAACGCATCAAAACATGGAGGCGAAAACTTTGACGGATTTGTGGGCGACATTGTGGGCAAGTGCCCACTTTGTGGCAAAGACGTGAAAAGGACACGTTTTGGCTATGGTTGCAGTGGTTATCGTGAGGGTTGCAAATTTTCTGTAAGCAATCTGATATGCAATAGGGTCATATCTGTTGAAAATATAAGAAAAATTCTTGAGAACGGTTCAAGCGAACTCATTTCAGGGTTTGTCTCCAAAAAGAACGGAAAAGAGTTTTCTGCAAAGCTGGTACTTGAGGATGGGAAAGTTGTTTTTAAATTCTGATAATATATAAAGGAGATTATAAAAATGTTTTGCATCAAAGAAAAACATATATTGAACCCAACTGTTACAAAAATGGTTATTGATGCGCCACTTGTTGCAAAAAAAGCAGAAGCCGGACAGTTCATAATTTTGAGAGTTGATGAAGAGGGCGAAAGAATCCCCCTTACCATAGCAGATTATGACAGAGATAAAGGCACAGTCACCATTATATTTCAGGTGGTAGGAGCCACCACAAAACAGTTGAATAGCCTTGAAGCGGGCGAGTATATCTGCGATTTTGTTGGTCCTTTGGGAAAGGCGTCCGAGGTGAAAGGCCTTAAAAAAGTGGCTGTTATCGGTGGCGGTGTGGGGTGTGCTATTGCGTATCCCACAGCTAAGGCCCTAAAAGAAAATGGTGCAGAAGTTCACACAGTGGCAGGCTTCAGAAATCGTGACCTTGTTATTCTTGAAGAAGAATTTAAAGCTGTCAGCGATAAGTTTGTAATGGTTACCGATGATGGTTCTTATGGTGAAAAGGGCCTTGTTACTGATGCACTTCGCAAGCTGGTTGAAAGTGGCGAAAAATATGACGAGGTCATTGCCATTGGCCCTCTTGTGATGATGAAATTCGTTTCACTGCTTACAAAGGAATTGGGAATAAAAACTATTGTAAGTATGAACCCCATAATGATTGACGGCACAGGGATGTGCGGAGGCTGCAGACTTACTGTTGGTGGCGAAATGAAGTTTGCTTGTGTTGACGGACCTGATTTTGATGGACATTTGGTGGATTTTGATGAGGCAATGAGGCGCTCATCTATTTACAAGGAAACTGAAAGACATCGCTATGAAGAAAGTTGTAACCTTTTTAAGGAGGACAAAAACAATGGCTAATATGGCACCGAAAAAGAATGAAATGCCCGTTCAGGCACCAGATATAAGAAATAAAAATTTCAGCGAGGTGGCTTTGGGTTATACAAAGGAGCAGGCTATTGATGAGGCACAAAGATGCCTCAATTGCAAACATAGGCCTTGTGTTTCAGGTTGTCCTGTGAAAATTGATATTCCTGGATTTATTGAGAAAGTTGCCCAGGGTGATTTTGAGGGGGCTTATGAAGTTATTTACAAACAAAGCTCACTCCCTGCTGTCTGTGGCAGAGTTTGTCCTCAGGAAACACAGTGCGAATCAAAATGTGTGAGAGGGATAAAGGGCGAGCCTGTGGCAATAGGCAGACTTGAGCGCTTTGTGGCAGACTGGCATATGGTAAATGCAACCGAAAAGGTAAACACTGCGCCGGCTCAGAACGGCAAAAAAGTGGCGGTTATCGGTTCAGGACCATCTGGACTTACTTGTGCCGGAGACCTTGCAAAGCTGGGTTACAGCGTCACTGTTTTTGAAGCACTTCACACAGCGGGCGGAGTTTTGGTTTATGGAATTCCTGAATTCAGGCTTCCAAAGGATATTGTGAAACGTGAAATTGAAAACCTCAAAGCACTTGGTGTTGAAATTGTTACCAATGCGGTAATCGGCAAAACTCTTACGGTGGATGAGCTTTTTGATATGGGCTTTGAAGCTGTGTTTATCGGATCAGGCGCAGGTCTTCCAAGGTTTATGAATATTCCGGGCGAAAGCCTTAATGGTGTATATTCTGCAAATGAATTTCTTACCCGTACAAATCTTATGAAAGCTTACAAGGAAGATTCCAGGACACCCATAATGCACGCAAAACGTGTTGCGGTGGTAGGCGGAGGAAATGTGGCTATGGATGCGGCACGTTGTGCAAAAAGGCTTGGTGCTGATGATGTTTACATAGTTTACAGACGTTCAATGGAAGAAATGCCGGCAAGACGCGAGGAAGTGGAACACGCTGAGGAAGAGGGGATTATTTTCAAAACCCTCAACAATCCGGTGGAAATCATTGGAAATGAACAGAATTTTGTAAATGGTATCAAGTGTGTAAAAATGGAACTTGGTGAGCCTGACGAATCAGGTAGGCGCAGTCCTATGGTGGTAGATGGTTCTGAGTATATTCTGGATGTGGATGCAGTTATAATGTCGATCGGAACATCTCCAAATCCCCTCATAAGAAGTACCACGGACGGGCTTGATACGGACAGACGTGGTTGTATAATTACAAAGGATGAAACGGGACTTACAAGCCGCGTAGGCGTTTATGCCGGAGGTGATGCCGTTACCGGTGCCGCAACAGTTATTCTTGCCATGGGAGCAGGAAAGTCTTCTGCGAAGGCGATTGATGAATATTTGAGAAATAAATAGAATAGGTAAAATGAAAACCTTGTAACCGATCTGGTTGCAAGGTTTTATTTATACAATGAAATCCCCCTTTGTACGGGGGATTTTTATTATGTTTTTGGTGATTTCCTAAATTTAGATAGGGGATAATGAATGTATATCCAATAATGAAAAAAACTTCCTTTAATTTTTACAAAAATTTTCAGCTTTATGTCCGTTTTAACCAATTACAAAATGGGAATGTATGGATGGAAATACAGAGGTAAATATGTGCAAAAATATAGAAATATCAAGATTAATATTATGAGATTTGCACAAAAAAACTACTATAAATAGGCTTTGTGGGTGTCGGTCAAGAAATGCGTAAATTGTGCCATAAATTCTTTAAATGTAACAGGAAATAAAATTTATGTTATCATTAATGTAGTATAGTATAGATTTTGACTCGAGAAAGGATGATTTTTAAGGAAAAAAATCGTAATGTACTTGAACTTGATATGCAAAGAAATGTTGTGGGAGGTTCCTCTGAAGCCCTGAGAACCGCAATAAAAAATGCTGCAGACCTTAGGATTTACACTGAGTTCAAACACAATGAACACATAGATACTTCTTCTGACAATACAGAAATAATCCGTGAAGTATCGGATTTTCCCGCTACATATTTGATAGATGACAGATGGGTAGGAGCAATGATGACTCTGCGTCAGCCGGTTGTACTGCCGGACAGATTTGGTGCAAGAGCCTCAATGTCGCTTTTTATGTATAACGAAGACGGCAGACAGGCTTGCGCAAGACTTTTACTTGACGAAAAGGGAGAGATACCCACAGGTGATTGTCGTCCTCCCGAAATGTTTAATGGCGGAGGCACACCAAAACCCATGATTCATTATCATGAGTTTGACGTTATTGATAAAGACACAAACTGTCCAAGTTCAAATTTTGTATACGATTTTTATTCTTATAAATACTTGGTGGATGACGCTTGGACAGAGGTGTTATCTCATGATGCAGACGGAAATGTTCTTTCAGGTTCTGCAAAGCTTCTTGATGAGGCATCCAATGCAGGTTGTGAACTAAAGATGGGCATACAGGGTATATGCGACGGCTTGTATGGAGAAGAAGAAAACTTGAAGCATGAGCTCTTTATTCAGACAGGTCCACATTATTATTACAGCGAAACTGGATTTATGGTTGCTGAAACTCGTCCCTTTGTGCGTGTTAAACCTGAAATCCCTATGACGTATAAAAGTCACAACTGGGACTATGGCTGGGCAATCGTAAGAAGCGACGGTCATGTTGCGGGTCTTTTCTATGCCCCATATACACTGAAGACACGCCGCATATACACTAAAAAGGCAATGCGTTGGTTCGTGAAAAATAAATAGTTTTGTGAAATGACCCCCAAATTTACAATATAAAGATATTATTTTAGGAGGAAAAACAATGATGAAAAGACTTTTATCTTTTATGCTTTCATTGGCACTTATATTGCCTACATGCATTATTCCGACAATGGTTGAAGCCTCAACTTACGATATCGAAAGCGGTGTATTGATATCAGAAGATTTTGAAACAGCACCGGGATTTACACCTGATGCTTCTTGGTCCGGTACCGCTACCCGCGCAACGGAAGATGCAACAGGAAACACTTACTACACTGTTAGACCTGCCAACGCTTACTATTCTTTGTTTAAGTATAATGCTTTTGACAATTTTGGTTTGCGCAATACGGTTATAACTTTGGACCTCCGTGCTGACAATCCCACAGCCCCGTTTTTTGTATTCCACAGACCGGCCGACCCTACGTATGCCTTGGGTGTTGGACTTGCAGGAATCGGTGATGGCAATTGGTACACCTACAAAATTGAAATTGGCAATTATCCTGAAGGTGCGTCTCTTTATAACAACAGCGATTATATAAAGGTTTACAGAAAACTTCGGAATGCAGCAGATTCTGACTATGGCGATCCTCTGACCGACTGTGTTCTTAAACAGGGTTGGGGTAGTGGTAACCCCAATATGTTCGGCTTTGGTTTCAGACATGATGGTGGTGACGCCCTTACTAAAAATCCGCAATATTCACTTGACAACTTTGCTGTTATAAAACAGGGTAAGGTTACCTCAAAGGCAGCGGAATTTGTTGAAGATGGCGGAAATGTTATACCTGTATTCCCTGCTACACTAACCAAGGCACAGGAAGCTGACGGAAACACCTACTACACCGTGAAAAATAACAGTGATTACTATGGTATAATGATGTATGCTGCTCGCAACACCAGTGACCTGAAAAACAGTGTTATAACATTGGACCTTCGTGCTGACAATGGTACATCTGCATTCTGGGTGTTCCACAAGGCTGCGGACAACAATAATTTGAGTGTTGGTCTCATACCTCCTACAGAAGATGAATGGTATACCTACAGAATCGAAATCGGTAATTTCCCCGATGGAACAACTCTTTCTGCTGGTGAATATGTAACAGTTTGGAGAAAGCTCCGCGGCGCAAGTGATTCAGAATATGAAAAACTTACCAGAGTGAGCCAGTCATGTTGGAATGGCGCTGCTGGTACCGCAACTGTTGATTACTTACTCAGAGGAGGTTGGGGAAGTTCTACTCAACTTTTCGGCTTCGGTTACAAAGATGACGCCGGTAGTGCAAATACCAAGAATGCAGTATATTCAATCGACAACTTCCAGTTGAGAAAGAATGTTGCATATTCAGGTACATGGTCAAAGAGTGCAGCTGACATCACATTTGATTCATCAGATAGCAAAAAGACAGCTATCCTTGCGTCATATGATGCAGGTGATGTTTTGAAGGATGTTGATTTTGTTGACCGCACAGGCTTGACCGTTGATTTCGACCTCAATGTTACAGCAGGTACAGCAGCATCAAAGCTTTATGTTTGGAACAGCTTGGCAGGCGGAAAGCCCATCCTTGAAACTCCAATCACAATAGACTAAGAATTGAATTTTGAAGAACACTTTTAAAAAGTGTTCACAAAAAAGGTTTCTGCCAAAATCCCCTAACATTTTGGTTGAAATATAATAATTCTTATTTACCCCATTTGAAAAACAGTCGCTAATTTTAGCGGCTGTTTTTTTATGCAAAAAATTCTTTTAATAGAAAATTATTCGCTTTGATGGTTCGGTGGAAACGGAAAGAATGGGCTGAAGCAAGTTCAAAAAATCTTTCACTTTTGATGATTTTTGTTGACAATTGTGTTGAAATGTGGTATGTTTATCCTAAGCCTTTAGTGGGCAGTGTTTTTCTTTATTGTTCCTGAATGTTTTTTGGAAATAGAAAAGCCTTATTGGTTGAAACAAAAACAGCAAATTATTAAAATTTAAATACATATATAAACTTTTAGGAGGAAAAGACTATGACGAAAAAATTTTTATGTTTGATGCTTTGTATGGCGCTTGTTTTGCCAACCTGCATTATTCCTGCGGTGGGTGCAGCGTCAACAACGTATTCCATCGAAGACGGAACGTTGTATTCAAACGATTATGAAATGGGATTTACCCACGCGTCACCATCACTTAGTGCGGCAACAGCGGAGGGGGTTGAACCCGACGGAAATAAATATCAGATTGTTTCAGCCAATGGTACAAGCACAATACAGCATATGGACATCAACCAGAATCCTATGTTGCCGAATTCAGTTATTACCATTGATGTCCGTTGTTACGACAACTCTGCGCCCCTTTTTGTTTATGCAGCCACAACTGCTACAAATCCAGCGGCGACAGACCATTTGTCAATAGGTCTTGTGGGAACAGTAGATGAAAAATGGTATACATACAAAATTGAAGTAGGTGATTATGCAGGGCTATCACTTTATGCTAATCATGCCACCCTTGTAAAGGTATACAGAAAAGAACGTGGTGCAGAAGATTCAACATATGAACTGCTCACGAATTCTTTCAACAATGAAATTTCTACGTGGAATAAGGCGGTAAATGCTGATTATGTTTATGCACAATGGGCGACAGGTGCAGGTGCGTCCAAAACAGGTGTTGCTTACAAGTTCTTCAAAGTAAGTGAAGCAAGTAAATTCTCGGCTAAGTATGCTATTGATAACTTTGCAATCGTTAAGAAAAATACAGTTACCTCAAAAGCAGCGACTTTTGTTGAAGACAGTGGAAACATCACACCAACTTTTCCCACAGTCAGCGGATGTGAAGCAGCAGCTGTTGCAATCACCGCAGTATATGATGCAGACGGAAACAGAGTAAGTCTTGAAAAGGAAGCTGTTTCTATCAATGCAGGTCTTTCAAAGACAAGTGCACCTGCTGTAGCGGCAAGCACGGTTCCCTCGGGCGGCAGAGTTGAAGCAATGCTCTGGAACAACGAGGATGATATGCAACCAATCGCACCGGTGAGTGTTTTTGGAATACCGGACAGCGTTGAATCATCCAATGCAACAAGTTTTGAATACAGCACTTATGCAAACGAAATCACTGTTGAGGGTGAGATTGCCGGTGCTGAGGAAATTACACTCAAGGCGGTTGATGAAAGTTCAAACCTTATTTATGCAACACAGTTTGGAACATCAGACGGAAGCTTCAAAAAAGTTCTTCCTATTATATATACAGGAAACACTGTTACAGTTACAGTTTCAGCCTTTGGTGAAACTGCGGAGAGTGTTGGTCCAATCAGTATGCTCAACAACTGGGCAGCATTTAAGACTGCCTTTAAAGTTCTTGACAAGGACAATGCAGGAGATTTCTTCACAGATTTTGCAGACAATATTTCCAATATAACCGAGCTTAGCGGCTTGGAAGCAACCGATAAGGAAAACATTGGTGTTGTTATAAGTGAGAAAATCGCTGTTGACAGCACATGTTATGATGATTTCACTTGTGTGGAGATAATTGATGAGCTTGTTAAAGCTTCGAAAGTTAAAGGTTTTATGGCAGAATTTGCCGATGCGACCGATGTAGCAGCAGTTAAAACACTTCTTGATAGTGAAAAGGCAGATTTCTTTGGATTTAATGTAAAAACGAATTTCATCTGCGGAGTTTTGTTCGATGAAAAGACTGCGATTGGTACGGATTTTGAAGTATTTTTAGAAAAATATGAAGAAGCAAAGGCCGAGCAGGCAACCGCAGAGGAGGATATAGTTCCAAGCTTTGCGGGGACAGAAATTACGGATAAGACTGATATGGAAAATTTCTTTGATGTGACTATCGAGCTTGGCGGTGAAGATGTTCCAATCAAAGATGTTTTGGGAATTGCAGACAGAGTTAATGCGTATGACGACAGCGATTATTCTCTTATGTATAAGTTCTATGATGCTGAAGGCTATGACGATTATACCGATTCAACACCATACGCTGATGTAAACGCAGCAATTATGGACCTCTTAGGTATGGTTGAAGATTATAACCTGTGGGTAAAAAGTTTCAAGGATGCAAATACAGCAAGTGCTGAATGGACTGCTATCAAGGCAGTGACCAATTCTGCTTTGATTAATGCGCACATTTATACTGATGGAAACACCTTTGCACAAGGCACAGGCGAAGATGATCTCAAAACGAGAATAGCGGACCTTGGCTATGCAGATCTTGCAGCTGCTCTTAGTGACAGCCTGAATGCAGATGCAAAGATAGCTTGTATCAACGCGCTTGATGCTGCAACAACGGCAACTGAAATAAAGACTCAGGTTGATATTGCAAGAGGTTGGTTCAACACTATCCCGTCGATTTTGGATGCAGAATACGAGAGAATGGTTGGCTTTGGATTTAATTATTTCTCAGACATCGTTGCAGCATATAAATTTGCAAGCGGCCCTGACTATGAGGAATATTCCATAAGAGACGGAAAGGGCGACGGCGAAATTCTTCTCACTGATTTCGCGCCAGAGTCAAGCTATGTCACAATCGAAGATGCGGGTGACTATATAAGATTTACCCCAAATGGTATTAGGCGTCATGGAGTAGGTGATGGCAGCTATATTGGTGTTGTCAGAAATACATCTGCAACAGTGGTGGATTATGCATCCCCCAATACGGTTATTACCGCAGATATAAGGTTTGTCACAGCGGGTATGCCATTTATGATTAACTTTGCAAAGCCTGCTGCTTATACAGGTGCAGATTCCAATGGCTTGAACGTTGCTCTTGTTCCCAGAGAAACTAACGTATGGTATACATACAAGTTCGAAATTGGAAATTACAATTCTGATACACGTGTAAATAACTATGTAAGTGTTTATGTGAAAGAAAAAGGTGCGGACGATTCCACCTATGAGCTCTTGACAGGTTTGGATGTTGAGTCGGGTACTAATTTTACCACAAGCAACAACAATATGAATAATTATGGATATATTTATAACCTCAACTATGCATCCGCAAAGCAGGTGGATATTGGTTATAACACATTTAAACTGAAACATGACAGCTGGACAGAGGATATATACAATCAGACAGTTACCGATATGGGCGTTGTTATGAACGTGTTTGAGCGTTCTTACATAGCAAAGAGAGCAGAACTCAGAAACGAAAATGGCGCGGTTGTTACAGAACTTCCTGTTTCAGGAACAGTTACACCTGTATACACAGTGAAAAACACAGGAAAAGACTGTTGGGTTGACTCAATCGTTACAATTTATGACAAAAATGGAGTTATGGTTGATATCAAGTGCGAACGAAAAACCGTTTATGCTGGTGAAGGAACAGAGATTTCAGGACCGACAGTTGATGTAAGTGATGTGCCCAAGGGTGGAAGATTGGAAGCTCTTCTTGTTGACAAAACAGACAGAATGAGACCAATTGCTGATGTGCTTGCACTTGGAACACTTCCTGTGATAGGAGAAACCGATTGTGCAGAAACTACCTTTAGTACAAAGGCAAACACCATAACTGTTGAAGGCACACTGAAAAATAAAAATGAAAATGTTGTAGTAACAATCAAAGATTTGTCAGATAACATTCTTTCAACAACACAGTTTAAGACTGTAAGACAGGGTTATTTCAAGAACACAGTTATTGTTGACCCCGCACTTAATATGGCGGATACAAAGGTGAAGGTTCTTGTTTCTACAAGGGACGGTGTTGTGGAAGAAGAAATTGATATGTCACTTAAATGGAATGCATTGAAAACTGCACTCGGCAGTGCAATCACAGAGAGTTTCTTTGATAACTTTGCAAACTGCCTTGAGTATTATGAGCCATTTTCTACTGCAGATGAAAAGCTTGTGGCAAAGAAAACTGTAATCAGTTTCGCAGATGCAAGCGAAAAAACACTTATGACAGCACTTGTGAATACCTTTACAAAGGCTGGCGCATTTGATGAAATGACAAGTCAGGAAATTCTTGACAAGCTTGTTTCTATAAAGAAAGGTATCGACGATGGCAAGGTTGCAGAACTTGAGACTGCACTCACAACAGCAGGTGATGCTCAAACAATAAAGGAACTTATCACAAGTGATTCTATAAAGGATTTTGTGACATTTGATGTAACAGATGTATCAAATGTTGATGCAGTTGTAGGTTCTTTGGGATTGAGCTCTACTGATGGAATAGAAGAAATTCTCACCAAGTTTGAAACTGCAAAAACTGCTCAGCAGAGTGCTGAAAGTAGCACAATAGGCAGTGCATTTAAAGCAATTTCAAGCAAAGACGCTATGAACGCTTTCTTTACCAATGATAGTTACAAAACTATATTGGGAATTACCGAAACATATTCGGCTGATGATGCAGAAATAATGTATAGCGTTTTTGATGCAAAGAGTTATGATGAACTTGATCTGTCAGATAACAAAGCAGTAGCTGAAGCAATCAAATTTGTTCAGGGCTATGTAAATGAATTCAACGATTGGACAGATGAGGTAAATGGTAGCGCTACAGCAACAGCCGAGTGGAATGCAATAGAAAAGGTATTTGGTGAACTCAGCTTTGTAACACCCGAACTTGTTGATACAAACTGGAGTGACGTGAACGTAACAAGAGCTGCAGGCGCAAGTGCAACAAGATTGTCAAAGGTTTATGCAAGACTCAGTGACCTTGGATATACAGACCTTGCGGATGCTGTAACAAAGCTTGGTGATGACAGCGCGGTTATTGCAGAAAAACTTGCTTGTATTGATGAGATTGACCTTCAGGCAAACAGACAGAATGGTGCATCAATAGGATATCCGAGTCGTGTGAAGGAACAGGTTGTTCTGGCAGCGAATAATGGCTGGATTACACTTGACGGCAATCAGTCTGCAAATGACGAAACATTCTATAGAAAGATGCTTGCTAAGCCTTACAACTACCTTACTGATATAAGAACTGCTTATTATGCTACACCAAGCGGTGGTGCTGGTTCTGGCGGCGGTACTGGTGGTGGCACTGGTGGTGGCACTGGTAGTGGTGCCGGAGGCGGTTCTTCAAAGGACGATGCAGATTCAATCGTTATCAATCAAGGTACACAGACAGGTGGCAACACAGGACTTAACATAAACGGCGCAGGTCATCCAGCCGCTCCTTTCAAGGATGTTACAGCTGAATACAACTGGGCAGAAAAGAGCATCACAGGACTTAGAAAGTACGGTATTATCCTTGGTGACGGCGATGGAAACTTCCGTCCGGGTGCAAACATAAGCCGTGAAGAGTTCCTTTCAATCCTTTTGAAAGTTTTCAAGATTGAAAACAAGGAAACAACAGTTAATTTCTCTGACGTAAAGAAAAATGAATGGTATTACAGCACAGTAGCAACAGCTTATGAAATGGGTATTGTCAAGGGATATACAGATGGCAGATTTGGCATCGGTGACAATATTTCAAGAGCTGATATGGCAGTTATGGTTTGCAGAGTGCTTGATATGATGGGCAAAGCACCGAAAGTAGAGGAAGTTGGTTACATTTTCACTGACTATGCAGAAATTCCGGACTATGCATACAATGCAGTAACAAGACTCCAGCAGATGGGATTGGTACAGGGTGACGATTTCAGATATTTCTATCCCACAAACAGCTTGACACGTGCAGAATCTGCAGTTGTACTGTGGCCTATCTATCAGCAGTCAGGAAGTATGATTCAATAATATTGACAGATACTTTGGATTATGAGAAATTGAGGTTAGAACAACAGAAAGGAAAGATATTATGAAAAAGAGATTTTTAGCAAGTATTTTGTCAATCCTGATGATAATTTCATCACTTAATCTCACGGTGTTCGGTTGGGGTTTCCAAGTTGGCTCAGCTGAATATGGAAATGAAAACGAATGGCTTAGTGCAGACGAGATAGCTGTACTTTACAGAAGCGGAGTTTCAGAGTGGGAAAGCATAGGCGCTATGAAGAATGAAGTTGATGCCATTGTTTCAAGAGCAAAAGCGGCAAAATATATAAGTAAAATGGCAGGCCTTGGTGCTGCCGACCCCAGTGATTTTGAAACTTTGTTTAAGGATTTGACATCAGAGCATGAATATTACAAATACATCAAAGCGGTTGCGGCTGCAGGATATATGCAGGGTGACCCTGACGGATATTTCAGACCTGATGAGGCAATTACCACAAACGAAGTGGCAACAGTCCTTTTAAGATGCCTTGATTATGAGCCGATTATTGCTATGGTGGGCACGAGCAAAGCATTCAATATGACCGAAATTATGAACGGAGTTCCGGTGCAGGACAATGTAAATACAGCTCAGCTTTTCAGAATTATTTACAATGCGCTGAATTCTCCTGCGATTTCATCAAATGCTTTTAAGCTCCTGAATGACGGAAGTGTTGATGTTAACTACGTAATCGACGAAGATTACCTTGGTTTTCAGCATCTTTTGGGACTTATTTCAGCACGAGGTGTTCTTGAAGCAATTCCAAGCACAACTCTCAAATCACCTGAAACCACATTGAAAGAAAATCGTGTTGTTGTAGCAGGGGTTGAGTATGAATACGAAGGTGATGCTACGGAATTTTTGGGCTATGATATAAACTATTTCTACAAAACAACAAGTGATAAGCGCAGAGAACTTATCTATATGTATAAATCTGACCGGAACGAAGAGTTTGTTTTGACACATAATGATATTGATAGCTTCACTGGCGGTGTGTATACCTATGAATATAACAATAGCACAAGGAAAATCGTTCTTTCAGGAACACATCAGGTTATCTTCAACGATCTGGCAAACCCCAACTATACCGATGCAGAAATGAATCCGGCGTTTGGTAAGGTTACCTTCATAAACAATGATAAAGACGCAGATTATGATGTAATAAAAGTAGTCAGCTACGATTTCTACGTAAGCTCAAAAATATCAGACGATTGCAAAACACTCTACTGCAAAGACCGTGACGGTAATGCCATAGTCATCAAGTTTGAAGAAGACGCTATTGTAGAAATTTGGGAGAGAGGCGAAATAATCGAACCCAATAGACTGAAATCAAATCAGCTCTTGGCAGTACGTGAAACCAGTGACAGTTCAGGTGGTGGCAAAAAGTACATCATAGAATGCAACAAAGCTGAAACGTCAAATGTAAAAATCACCTCTCTAAAGAAAGACTCCATCGTGACAGAAGACGGCTTGATACTTACCTTGTGGGATGGTCTCAAGGGCAAGCTTGATACGAAAACAGCCTACAACATCTACACTTGGGACGGCTTTGCAGTTGTTGCGATATCTCTTGAAGATTCAGGCATCCAAAACGCATACTTGGTGGATTTCGGTGCGGAACCAGGAGATTTCGGCGAGGTTTCTGCAAAGATTGCTGTGGTTGATGCTACTTTGAAATATCAGATATTCGATGTGGCAGAAAAAGGTTACCTTGATGGTGCACAGTATACAAAAACAAACCTTTCAAACGGCAGCTTTGCAAGTGACCTGCAAAGAGGTGCTTCGTATTCAGTTGGAAGAAGTGCCAAATATCCCTTTGCACAACCTGTAAAGATTTCGTTTAACAACAAAGGTCAGGTTAATCAGATCGACACCTATTACCTTGGTATAAATGAAAAAGCGGATGAAACGCTTCAGCCGGCGCAGGTATATGACGCAAGCGGAAATCTTGTTCCTCTGACCGGAAAAATATCGCCAAGATATTATGGCGGTGGCTATTACTATAACGATGTAACAGTGGACGGTTATCCTCAGTTGGTAGACACAGCAGGCGCAGCAATGATTTTTGTTCCCAAGGGCGACAGAACAGAAGATATTTCATACACCACAGGCGGTATATACTCCTTTGTTAATGGCGGAACCTATATGTTTGATATAGTAGGTCAGGACAGAAACGAAGGCACAGCAGAGGTAATGTACTACTATTATGATGAAAATGAATCAACCTATGCGAAGAGCAGTCCTGTGATAGTGGCAGATCTTTACGAAGAATTAAATGCAGACGGCGATGTACGGTGTATCGTGGGTGCATATGACGGCGGAACCTTGAAAAAATTTGTTGCTCAGGAAGATTTGTTTAACACCCTCAACATCGGTGATGTTTGTTACTTCAGAGTAAACTCCAGGAATGAAGTCCTGGAGGGTGAAGCACAGATCTCGCCTGTTGAAGGTCTGGGCGATGTGCTCATAAAGACACATGCAGCATCGGTTGCAAACATTAGTGAAATCGTGGGTTCGGCCATAGGCACAGCTTTGAACATAAACGGCAGTGCTTTGAGATTTGCCCTTGAAAAACCGGAAGATATTCCCCAACTTAGCGACAAAAAGGCAGATCTCAGTGATATAGGCTTGGGTACTTTTTCAGTTGGCTCAGCGGCTATATTTAAATTCTCAACCTTCAACGGTGCTCCAAAGGTGGAACAAGGTTCACTTTCTGACATAGTCACTTACAAGCAAAACCCTGACGATGCATCGTTGATTATAGTGAACAAAACTATAAATACAAACAATGCATCTCAGGTTTACATTATTGAACAGTAAAACATTCTAAAGACAGCCCTCTCCAAGAGGGAGGGTTGCCTTGGACCTTTTATTGAAATTCAAGTTTATTATGACTTTTAAAGAATAAAATTTTGCTAAGAAAGGACAAAAAATATGAAAAGAATTATTTCATTTATATGTATGATTGCTGTTCTCTGTACCGTATTTGCGCCGGCGGTTTTGACCACCGACACAAAGGCTGCTGGTGAGGTTGAATGGTATAGCTATTGGAGAACAACAAAGGGTTCTCCCCGTATTACAGAATCAGGAACAGTTATACTTCCCACCGGTTCAGAACTTCAATATTCATCAAGTGTTCCCCAAAAGTATTCGGTTGAATTTTCTGTAAAAATTCGTATGTACAGTAACAGCTTAGGCCTTCAAGGAAAGTATGGCGTACGTCCCGGCGGATATATCCGAAACGGAGAAATTGTGTCTATGGCTGACGGTCATGTTGCGAAAATAGAGAACAACCTGGATGGTTGGCATGATTACAAATTCATTGTTGACCGCGAGAAAGAAATCCAAAAGGTATATTATGACGGAATTTATGCAGGCGAGTTTCCCCTTGCCGACAAGGGCATGGGCGGCAACTTGTGGGCTTTTTGGGCGGAAAACGGCGGTGAGCTTGAAGTTGATGATGTAAAATTTACAGAACTTACCGGTGCTGAGGGTGATGACGCTACAAAGGAAGAAATGACGGTTCCCGAGATTGGTTACAGCCAGCCTTTCTTCTATGATCTTTATGATCTTGACGGTGTCAAAATTCTTAATGATGGAAACTTTCTAAAGCACAACGCAGAAGAGGGTATTGTTTCAATTGACCATGTACGCGGAAGACTGCAAATGTCTTATGTTGAGGTACCATTAAAGCCACCGGCAAACTTTGATATGGAATACAGAATCAAAAAGAATCCTACAGACCCACAATATATGCCGGGCGTTCTGGTTCTTGAAATTTCCACAGATGACAGACACACCTGGTTCTATCTGGGACCTGAATCCACCTCGATGAGACACAATGCGGAATATCATGAGGATCCATATTATGACGGTCCGTTTATTGCGACCCCTTATGGATTCCCCATAGACAGCGAGTGGCACACCGTAAAGGCTGAAGTTCGTGACAGATGGGTTACCTGGTATGTTGATGGCGAAGAGGTTGTTACTTATGAATATTATTACAGAAACGGTACATCATTCCATACAGCTGTAGGCTGTCAGCCCGGAGTGGATAATCAGGCTGTCAGTGCAGAAATTGACTGGATAAAGTATACACCTTATTTTGATGAAGAAGTGAAGATGACTTCGCCAATGACAAATTCTGAGGCTTTGGCAGGAAGTGATGTTTTCCTCAAGGCTGAAACAACTCTTGATACCGACAAAATTGATTATTACGTAAACACAGTGTATGTTGGTTCAGGCTACAAAAAGAATGGCTATGCATACACACTCAAAAATGTAAAAGCGGGAAGATACCACATAACCGCAAAGGTGGGTGATATTGAAACCAGCGAAACAATAGTGAATGTTCTCAATCAATATGATGGAAAGCTCACTTTGAGCAAAACCAAAATCAAGGCTGGCGAAAGCATCAAAGCAAAGGCAGTGGTTAATTCACTGGGTAACTCATACAAGGGTGTGAAGGCAGATTTTTATGTAAACGGTCAGCTTTATTCTACCGATAAATCAGCTCCCTTTGAAACTGAAATAAAGAACTTCAGGATTGGCACAAACTTGGTTGTTGCAAAGGTTTATGACAGTGCAAATGTTTGTGTTCAGACTAATACCGAAAATGTGGATGTCAGCTATGTTAAAGGTGCTAAGTTTGAAATCGGCCGTGAGTATGAACTCAGCTATGATTACAAATCAGGCACAGGAAAAATTCACTTAAATGATGGATATTTCGACTTGTCAATCACCAATAACAAGGATGGCATCACTTATGTGACAGACCAGGGTACAGAAACCTACAAAAATATCGGCTATGGCGAATACAAGGTGGTTGTTACCGCAGGTCACGCAGAAATTTATTGGAAGAATCAGTTTCTCAAGTCAATTTTGCTTCCCTACAAACCGGCAAAGGCAGAATTCACAAATTCAGGTGTTAAAAACCTTACCCTTGCGGGCAGCGGTGTAAAAACCGAGATCGCCGGTACAGAGTGGAAGAACAATATGACAACATGGTCTTCAGGTCCTCTTCCTGTGAAAGAGCAGTATTATTACTCACTTGAATTTGACAAGAAAGACACATCGACCGAAGAGGTTTATGTAAGCGACGGACACTACAATGCGACACTTTATTTCCGCGAAGACGGTATCTATGCACTTCGTCAGCTCAGAGTGAATTTACCGCCCACAGAACTCAAGCTCACAGATGAGGTGAAACCTGGATATTACCGTATGACAGTTGGTCATGGTATTGCCCATCTTTACTGTAACAATGAGCTCGTAGGAAATTTCAGGTTTATTGACTATTATTCATCACAAGCAGAGATAAAGAGAACAATGTCAAACCCCGCATCTTCCAGCGTGTTTGTTCTTAAAAATTCAAATGACGTTTATTACCACAGTGACGATTTTGAAAACACAGCAGAGCTTCCATCAAAAGATTATTGGTATGAAAGTGTAACGAACTATCGTTTGGCAGGTTCAGAAGAAATAAAAACAGAGCTGAAGGAAGAAGGCGGAAATCATTTCACCACTATCGAAGGTTCAGGTGTATACGTTCTCAATGCCAGCGACAGATATCCCCAGCTCAAGTGGCGTGGAAGGGTTGAAGAGGCTACCGGCAGAGTTTTTGCGGTAATCAGAATGGGTCAGTCACACGCACATGAGAAAATAGGATACGACTTTGACAAAAAGAGCTGGTTCCACGAAGGTATCAAAAACAACGGTCCAACAATTGACCAGGACAGCAAGCTTGCCCCAAATGCTCTGAAGGCAGGCGAATGGTATGATTTCGAAGTGAAGACCGAGGACTTTTATGTTACACTTTTAGTAAACGGCAAAGAAGTTTTCAAAACCAGGCTCGAATATAATCTTGATACCATCTGGTTTGGAAAGATGGGCGTGGGTGTTCAGAACTCAAAGTATAGCTTTGACGACTTTGAATACAAGGGTGAAAATCGTGTTACCCCAGGGGCAAGAAACTATGTAGCTCTCCAGTTTGCGGAAGCAGACATAAATACATGGAACGGAAACTGGGCGTTGGAAAGAAGCCTGTATGGACGTATTGGTGATGTAGGTGACTTCTGGAAGCTTGATGACGGCACAGTATATTCTTACGGTGGACACACTGGTGCAAATGTGGGTTTGAAGATTACTGATGGAGGAAAAACCTGGAAAATGAATGAGGGGGCAAGTCCTGTTACTCTTCCTGAGTACACATCTAATGTAGCAACACTCCCTGACGGCACTATTGTTGCTGTAATAAATACTCCTTCAGCTATGCAACCTCAGTATTCAAGGATTTCTAAAGACGGTGGAAAGACCTGGAGTGAAAAATATCTTATTCACGATGGCACATATGGCTGGATTGGAACAGGTGATCGTACTCGTACCATAGGCGACAAGGTTTTTGTATGCTTTGAATCGGGTATGGAAAGTTATACACGTTTTTCTGTGTTCTATACAGAGGATGGCATAAACTGGCATCAGTCAAATCCTGAATTCATTACACATGAAGCTGTTGGCGGTGTAGTTATAAACGAAATGTTCGTTATTGATACTCCTGATGGCGAAATAAGAATTTACGCCCGTACAAACACAGGCTTTGTAGTGTATCTCCCATCATATGACGGCGGCAAAACATTTGAAACCGAGTGGCATTATACAAGCCTTCCCCAGTGCGAATGTTGTGTCAGCATCCAAAAGGATGAAAACGACCCGTATACATATTATGTAGGTCTTCAGTACGGTACCGAGCCAGTACAGCAGTCAAGAGGCGGAAGCCCCAGAACTCAGTATGCTCTTCTTGTAAGCCATGACGGAATGGAAACATGGGAATTTGTTTCTGACCTTGTTTCAACAGGAAGCGTATCACACCTGAGAATGAGTGACATTCTTATGAGAATTTATGACGGCATCTTGTACTACAAGGTGGACGCTCTTGACGGCTACGGTCTCAAGCAGGTTGGCTCTCAGGATCTCAGCAAGATAAAATCCCTGAAGAGACTTCCTCAGTATCACTTCATCTATTACCTTGGACACGATGTAGCGACAAACCTTGCAGATAAGCATTGTGTTATTTCAAAGGATAAGGGCAGTGCTTGGTACTATGGAATATATTCTGTGTCAAGTGTCAAGGACGGAAGAGCCGATCTTGGTACAATAGAGAATACCTTTGGCGTTACGGCTGTTAGGTCAGGAAACAAGGTTACTCTCAAGATGGGCGACGGAAAGGTTACCTTCACCGAAGGATCAAAGGAATATGACAACAATGGCACAGCAGGAAGTGCTGAAAGAGAGATTTTGAAGGATGGTTATCTTGACCTAGAAACTCTCAGTGGAATTTATGGAAAGGTATTCCGTGAAGCAGAAAATTCCTATGTTATTCTGGACAATGCTGAAGCAGTTCAGCAATTCCAGACAAGTGTAGACAACATGGTATAGTTTAAGGAAGATACTGTTGTTTCGAACCAAAATAATACCAAATCTCCTATATTTTCACATAGGAGATTTTGGTATTGCAATATGGAATAATAAATCCTTTTTGCAAGAAAGGAGAAAACATGAAGAGATTTATTTCACTTATATGTATGGTTGCGGTTTTCTGCACGATGCTGGTTTCGGTGAAACCGCTTGACGTTTCCGCGGAGAGCAATTGGACCGGCTGGACAGGAACTTATACCACTTTGGCCGATGGTTCAAGAAAGCTTTCCAGTGGCAATCAAATGACGTATACGTATACACCATGGAGGCCCAGAAAATATGCCGTTGAGTTCAGCGTGAAGGTAAACAACTCAAGCGCAAGTATTGGACTTCAGGGGAAGGCGTCATTTACCAGACTCGGTGGCTATATCAGGGACGGATATTTCACGACGATGGTAGGCGACTTCCGGGTAAACACCCCGGGAAGCTGGGATGGAAGCTATCACACCTACAGGCTCGAAATTGACCACATAGAAAACAAGCAGACGGTGTATTATGATGGAAGTTATGCCGGAGTGCAGACGCTCACTGTGCAGGATTCAACTGCATACACTGGTGACACATTTTCTTTTTGGGCAGAACTTGGCGGCGAAATTGAAGTAAAAGAAGTAAGCTTTGCATCACTTATGAACGGTGAAGGTCCGATACTCCCCGCGACGGGCTATACAGCGGCTTTTACCGAAAATTATACAGTATATGACCCGAACACCTCAGACTACCGCGTTCCTGAAGGCACAAATGGTAAGTTTTTTTCCCATGACGCAGAAAACGGTACAGTTCAAATTTACAAAGAGAATGAAAGAGGGTTTTCCTCTTACATAGAGCATCCTCTCAAGGCGCCGAAGAATTTTGATGTTGAATTCAGGCTCAAGAGCATAAAGGTTGACGAAAGTCTGAATCAGGCATATTTTACCGTAAGGGTAGCAACCGATAGCCGTTACACCTGGATAACCTTTTCGGAAAACGCGGTTGACTTTGCTTGCTATGGACAGTGGTTCGTGGACCCCGATTACAGCGGACCTCAAGGCATAGCCTATAGTTTGGGTTATGACTGGGTTATACTCAAGGGTGAATTCCGTGACACGTGGGTTACCTGGTATGTCAAAAAAGACGGCGAGACAAAAGACAGCGAGTATAAAGAGCTTGTGAGATATAGGGTTAACCCCAGCGCGACAGGTCTGTGGCAAACGGCGGTAGGCAATGACTATACGGCGGCTAACCATTCGGGCGGCGTTATTATGGACTGGCAAAAGTATACACCGTACCTTGAAGATTCGTTCTATATCACGTCGCCGGCAGCAAATGCAGTATTCACCGAGGGAGCGAGCATCAATTTTGATGTAAATATCTCCGGATTTTCGAATATTTCAAAGACGGTTGACTATTACCTGAATGGAATCAAAGTGGGAACAGGCAGATACAGCGGTTTCAACTATACTCTAACAGGTGCAAAGCCGGGTGTATACAGGCTTACGGCAAAATGCAGTGATGGCAAAACAAGTGCCGAAACTATATTCACGGTCAAAAAGGCGGGGCACGACGTAGCCATAGGGCAACAAAATACTGACGACCTTGGACTTGCCTTTGTGGGTAAGGCTGACGATACATGGTATACCTACAAAATTGTTGTGGGTGATTATGATGGAGGTAAATCCTTCGTAGACAATCATGATGAATTTGTAACGGTTTATCGAAAAGAGCGTGGCGCCGCAGACAGTGAGTATGAAGAACTGACCGGTATTATTGCGCCGTATGGAGCGGATCTTATGTATACTACCGAAGATCTTGAAGGCGCGGATTATCTGTATGATGCTTCGTTTACCACAAGAGCAGATATGCTTCATCTTGGCTATTACAACGCAAGACTGAATGATAGCGACAAGATAAATACTGAATATTCTGTGGATAATCTTCAGTTTGCAAACGACGACGTTGTATATTCAGGATATGTGACCGATACCGATGCAGAGCTTTTTGTTGAATCAAGCGAGGAAATCGAAGCGGTTGTTCTTGCCTCATATGACGAGAATGATGTCTTGGTGGACATTGATTTTGCGGAACTCGATGGCGGTACAAACTTTGCTGATCTAAATATCAAGGCAGGAAGCATAACAAAGCTTTATATGTGGAACCACCTTACAGGAGGCAAGCCCATCCTTGGCGCGCCTATTGAAATCACACAATAATGGTTGAGTTTGAATTCAGAAAGGGAAAATGATATGAAAAAACTTTTAAGCAGTTTTCTTGTTATGACAGTTATTTTGGCAATGCTGTCAACCCCTGCAGGGGCATTTGTTCCTCAGGGAGCGGTTAAGTATTCCCCTGATGTGGTCCGGCTCAATCAGGATTTTTCAGGCGCGTTGACTGACTTTACAGTGGGAACTGATACAGAGGAGTCAAGCGGTACAGCGGAGGTTGTTTCCGGAAAAATAAGAGTTGAAAACCCCGCTTTCAACCTTGGCTCAAATCTGGATCTTGGAAAAGGAAAGACCAAATATGTCCTTGAATTCAGCGTATCGTCTGAAAAGGACTATACTGTGACAGATACAGAAAACACAAACTATTCACTGTATTGGTATGCACCCAACAGAGGTGTGGCTGGTAGCGGATATGGGATAACTATTCCCTATGACAGCCTCAGTGCAAACACAGTGCGTACATACAAAATGGTTATCAATGAGTCTGCCACAACCGCAACAGCCGTTTGTGAAAAAGCATTTGTGCAAGATGGAGACGGAGAAATCAGACAGCTGGCAGTGGCTTTTGACGGGCTCAAATTGCCTGCCACAAGATGCTATGCAGATTTTTCACCAAAGTATCTTGATGCAAGTGAATACAAATTCTACTTAGGCGGCAAAGCCTTTGCAGGCGGAACATTTGAATGGAATATGCCGTATGCAGATGCACCGGTGCTTGACTTTGACAACATCAAAATCAATACCTACAAGCTGGTTGCGGGAAACACCCCAAACCAGAGCCACGGCATTTCATACTCAGAGGATTTCGAAGACGCTCCTGACGGTTTTTCGGTAACAAATGTTGATGCAGTTCAAAAAACCGAGGAAAACGGAAATAGCTATTACTCAATAAAATCAAATAGCGAGAGTGCGACGCTATCCTCATGGGGAAAAACAATAACCCCATTACTTCAGCCAAATACGACAATCACCCTTGACCTCAAGTGCGAGACAGAGGGTATGCCGTTTTTGATCCATGTGGGAAGACCCAGTACTCTTGAAAAAATGAATGCGGGTGACAGCCTCAGCTATGGTAGCAAAGTTATGGCAACGGCTACACTGAACAGTACTGCTGAAACAGCGTCAACGGTGCAGTTTTACGTTAACGGCCAGCCCTATGGCAGCCGAGATGCGAATTTTACAAAGAATATTCAGGGACTCAAGATAGGCACAAACACAATTCTTACAAAGATATATTGTGAATCTGGCTTGATTGTTCAAAGTAAGCCGCAGATTATCAAGGTTGACTACAAAGAAGGCAAAGCCTTTGATATCGGTCGTGAATATGAGATTGATTACAAATATATACAGGGCGACGGAAGTCTCACAATAAACGACGGCTATTTCAGACTCTCAATACAGCACACAAGAGATGGCGTTACCTACACAACAGCAGACGGAAGTGAAACGTATGCCAACATAGGCGGTGGTGAATATAAAATAGTGGTGGCATCAGGACACGCAGAGATTTACTGGAACGGACAATTCCTGAAGTCAATTCTTCTGCCCTATGACACTGCATCTGCCGCTATATCACATTCAAGCCTTTCGAATCTCGAAGTGAAAAGCAGCGGTGTGAAAGCGGAGCTGTTAAGCATTGAAAATGGCGGCAGCTTTGAGGCTGACGCAATCCCCAATATCCAATATTATTCACTTGAGTTTGACAAAAAAGACTCATCAACCGAAGAAATATACATAAACGACGGAATGTATGGTTCAACACTTTATTTCAGGAATGACGGAATTTATGCAAAACGTCAGCTGACGACAGGCGTTGCCCCCACAGAACAAAAGCTTGCGGATTCAGTGAAAACAGGTTACTATCGACTGACAGTGGGTCACGGCGTTGCACAGCTCACCCTCAACAATGAGCCGGTAGGAAACTTCCGTATGGTTTTTGGGGGAGGCACCCCAAAGGTGAAAAGAACAGTGACAAGCTCAAGTTCTTCAAGCTTCTTTGCAATGAAGAAGACAGACGATGTGTATTATCACAGCGAAAATTTCGAGGGTGATGCAGAACTTTCACATGAGTACTACTGGCAAGAGGGGCCGATAAATTACAGAACTGCGGCATCTGAGGGGGGGATTGAAGCAACACGCACCTCCGACTCAAGCGGAAACCACTATATGAAGCTCAACGGCACAGGCGTTTATGTGCTGAATGCTGTTGACCAGTATCCGAGCCTCAAATGGCGTGGAAGAGTGGATAGTGCATCAGGCAAAGTTTTTGCAATCATCAGACAGTCCCTTGCACAACAGCATACAAAGATAGGCTATGACTTTGGCAGCCAAAGCTGGTTCTTTGAGATTATGCAACTGGACGGATCTTTTGCTGAAGAAGAAACACAGAGTGCTGCGACAAAACTTCAGGCAGGAAAGTGGTATGATTTTGAGGTTGTCTGTGAGGGATATACCGTTACCCTTATGGTAAACGGTGAGGCGGCATTCACAAAAACCCTCCCCGTTGACCTTGATTTGATTCATTATGGACGGTTTGGCTTGGGCGTTGAAAATTCTGCATACAGCTTTGATGATTTTAGGTATGTTGGTCAAAACCGTGTTACTCCCGGAGCGAACATTTTTGTTCCTCTTCAGTTTGTCGGTGAGGATATAGATTCTGTCGGAAATTGGGCTATTGACCGAAACTATGCAAATGTAGGCGGTGTGGGTACTTTCCACAAGGATGCTGACGGCACCGTATACGGAATAGCAACCAAGGATGCTCAGGGTGGAATCAAAACCACTGACAACGGTAAGACGTGGCAGAGATCATATGGCAGCCCGTTTACCAGCCAATACTGTGTGGTTGATTATACTGCTATGCCCAACGGAAACCTCGTTGGTCTTGTTCCAGGAAGAGCGGCTATAAATACGGCTCAGTATTCGATTGTTTCAACAAACGGCGGTAAGACCTGGAGCCAGCAGTATTTGATTCACGACGGAACTTATGGTTATATAGGAACAGGCGAAAGACTTCGCTGCACTAAGGACGGCAGAATTTTTGCTGTGTTCTCAAGCGGTTATGAAGGCTTCACTCGTATGGCAGTGTTCTACAGTGATGACGGAATGAATTGGACAAAATCTGAAACCGAATTTACACACTATGAAACAGGAATTGTCTCGGATGAAATGATAGTGGTTGACACCCCAAGGAAGAATGAGGTATGGCTTTACTTCCGTTCAAATACAGGCTTTGTAACCTATTACAAGTCGTTTGACAACGGCAGAACATTTGACAAAACTCCATATTTTTCGGGGCTTGTGTCTGTTGCCTCTACTTACAGTATAATCCGTGACCATGACAATCCACAAACATATTATGCAGCATTTATGTATGATACAGAACCTGCTTACCAAATAAGTAGTGGATTACCGAGAAATCGTTCTGCACTTGCGGTCAGCTATGACGGAATGGAAACATGGGAATACGTTTCTGACCTTATAGCGACAACAAATGTTCCGTATAATCAATTGAGTGACCTCAATATGTACCATTTCCGCGACGGACACTTGTATTGGAAGATGGACAGCCTTCAGGGCCCCGGCCTCAGACATATCGGTGTTCAGGACATAAGCAAGATGAAATCCCTTAAGAGATTTCCTCAGCCTCATTTCAGATATTTCATTGGTTATAACCCGGTTGGAACTATTGCACAAAGACAGTGTGTGGTGTCAAAGACAAAAGGCGTTTCGTGGATTTATGGCGAATATTATGAGTCAAGTGTAAGTAATGGTAAAGTAGATACTGCCACAGCTGAAAAAATATTCGGCCTGACAGCTTCCGGAACAGGCGCAAGCACTACATTGAAACTCGGTGGCGGAAGTGTAAATGTTACCGCAGATTCAAATGGTTATTTTGATATCCAGGCTCTTTGCAATAAGCTTGGAAAGGTCCTCCGTGAAACTGATACATCATATTGCATTATGGATAAGGCGACATCCGTTGATTTGTATCAGGAGGTTATTGACAATCTGGTATAGCAAAAAGGGAAACAAGTATCTTTTATGGAAATTTACACAATTGAATTTTGTGAAAAGAGTTGACTTTTTGTGAAATTTGTGGTAGAATTTCGATGTTGTGTTTTGTGGAAAAAATTGTTGTTTTGATGACATTCTTCCAAAAACATTTAAACAACTTTTTATGATACCTTTTGGCGTTGCTTTTCACCGTTTTTGGGTTTCCTATATTTTGTCTATATGATTTATTTTCTGTGTTTTTTGCCGCTTAACCGAATGGTTACATCCCCACGGCAAGGAGTGCGGTTTAATAAATATTTGCTTTTTAAGTCCGACATAACAAAAATCCAAATTTAAGAAAGGATGAAAATTTATGAAAAAACTTTTGAGCATTTTGCTCGTAGGATTGATGGTTGCATCAGTATTCGTTGTTCCTGCAAGTGCTTTTGTTCCTGTAAGAGAAGTTACTTATACCGGTGCTGCAACACTTATCAATCAGTCATACGATGGCACATCTACCGACTTCATAACAGGATTGCCATCGACTATGGGTTTTGCCAACTCTGATGCAAAAGGTTCAAGTGTTGTAGGTCCCAACGTTTGTCTTACTTCAACAACAGTGCTTCCCACAGGAGCCATTTCTTACACTCTTGAATTTGACGTAATGCTTAATCTGGACTATACGGCTACAACCGGTGCGTTTAATGGCATTTTTATTTCGAGCAGAGGAGCAAATTATGGCTTTACATTCCCGTTGTATGGTATGAAAGCCGGGGTTCCGCGTTCATTTAAGATTACTGTTGATGAATCAAAAACCGTATGGAATGAATATACCACAATGCAGTTTAAGGACCAGGACGACAGCGAATGGACATCCGTAATCTGTTCAGGAACCTATACAAGCAGTGACGCTAAGTGGCAGTACAGAGCATGGACTCCCGCTGCAGGCGGTGATAACGTGGACACCCATAATCATGCGGCTGCTTGGTACAGTGCAGATCATGACTTCACTCTTGGTGCAAGAATCTTCAACGGAGACCCGGGATTTGGTGGTGAAACTATCCGTGTAACTTTTGACAATATCAAGTTGACCAAAGATGCTGGTGCTATAGTTGGTTCAAACTATGCAGTGACAAATGGTCTTATCTACACAGAGGATTTTGATGGTGCGGTTACACTTGCGTCGGCAGATGCTAACGGAAAAGTGACAAAAGCCGGTGAAGACAGCGGTAATGGTTATGCTGTGCTCGCATATGCTGACTCACTTAAACCCGGTAGCACGACCGGTGGTACAGCTACTTCTGTTTATGCTGATATCACAACAGGATTGATAGTTCCCAACTCTACTATTACCTTTGATGCTAAATGGATTGATGGAACTTCACCACTTGTATTTTATGCTACAAACTCAGACAATACAAAGAAATTTGCTTTGGGCATAGTAGGCAAGGATGCAAATTGGTACACCTACAAAATTGAGCTTGGCGATTTTTCAAATAAAACATTTACAGACGATGCCAGCCTTCTTAAGGTTTACAAAAAGGCTCGCGGTGCAGCTGACTCAACATATCAGGAGTTAACCAATAGCTGGAATTTGGCAGATAATCAGTATAGTCCCGGCAACAAAGACCTTTATGACTATTGCTATTACAAGGATGCAACTCACACCGGCGGGAACAAAACAGGTTTTGGATATTATGGTTTCCGAGTAAATGATTTTGCAGTTGGTGAGCATGCTACTACTTGGGGTATTGATAACCTTCAGGTGAGAAATAACGTTGCATATTCAGGTTCATATGATAAGGACAGTGCTGTTCTCTTCATTGACACACCTGAAGTGAACGAGACAGTTATTATGGCATCTTATGACAATTCTGGTGCACTTGTTGATGTTGACTTTGCAAACCTTGATGGTGCAACAAACGAGGCAGACCTCGCTGTTACAGCAGGCAATGCTGCTACACAGATTTTTGTTTGGAACAGCTTGACAGGCGGAAAGCCCATCCTTGCAAATCCCATTACAATCCAGTAATATAAGATTTGAATTTTGAAGGATGCTTTTGTATGAAAGTGTCCGCGGAAAAAAGTTTCAGTCAAAACTTTCTCCCAAAGTTTTGTGTGAAATATAATTCTTTTTTATCCCATTTGAAAAACAGTCGCTATCTTAGCGGCTGTTTTTCTTGTATAACGAAAACCACGCTAAGCTTTGAGTGGTTCAATAAGGGTTATCCGATGAACAGAAACATAAATAAAGTTAGTGTATAGTGCAAATAAGAAACTTGGCAGAAAGCTTTAATGTGTAAAGCCTCCCTTGTGTAAAGGGAGGTGGGTTTGCGTAGCAAACTCGGAGGGATTGTAATAGTTAAATTAAAATAATGCCAAAAATAAAAATAGAGAAACAATCCCTCAGTCTCTCTGCGTTCGACAGCTCCCTTTACACGAGGGAGCCTATTTTTTCATGCAAGATTTGCCAAAAAGTTCGCTATAAAACCCATTTATGGGTGGCAAGTAAAAGTTGTACGGCTGGCAGGCCAATTTTAAAACGCACTTGTGCACCGTCAGTAGTGGGTAGGGCTATGCCAAAAATGAAAAACCACCCGCTATGCGGGTGGATATTTATTTGCACCATAGATGTTACAGCAAATTTAATGAAAGAAAAATTGATGCTACATATTCTTGTTGACTATTGTTAGTTTTTGTGGTAAAATTATGAATTACAAAATACAGTTTTTGTATTGCCATAGGAGGACAACTTCATGACAAAGAAATATGTTTTAGGTTTGGACCAGGGAACAACCGGGACGGCGGCACTTTTGTTTGATGAAAAGTGGAATCATATATCAACGGGGTATCAGGAGGTAACACAGTTTTATCCCAAGCCCGGAATGGTTGAGCATGATGGCGAGGAGCTTTTGGGGACATTGCTTGAATCGGCGAAGCGTGCGCTCCAGAATGTTGGTGCCAGTGCCGCTGAAATAAAATGCATCGGCATTGACAATCAGGGCGAGACAATTATCCTTTGGGACAAAAAAACCGGAAAACCCATATACCCGGCTATTGTCTGGCAAGACAGACGCACAGCCGCAGAAGTGGATGAATTGAATAAAAAGTATGAAGAAATTTTCTATGCACGGACAGGACTTAAACTGGATGCATATTTCGGTGCGACAAAAATCAAATGGGTTCTTGAAAAAGTTCCTGAGGCAAAGGAACTCATAAAAAGTAATCGTCTTGCTGCGGGGTCTCTTGATACGTGGTTTATATGGAAACTAACTGGCGGCCGTGAATTTGTTACTGACTGTGTTACGGCAAGCAGAACTTGTCTTTTTAATATTGAAAAACTTTCCTGGGACAAGGAAATTCTTGATTTACTTGAGATACCGATAGAAATTTTACCCGAAATCCGCGAGAATGCAACGATGTTTGGTATGACTGACCCTGATGAGTTTTTTGGCGTGGCTGTACCGATTACCGGCAGCATTGTGGACCAGCAGGCAGCACTTCTGGGTCAAGGCTGCATAAAAAAAGGTGAAGTGAAAACCACGTATGGCACGGGCTGTTTTATGCTTATGAACACCGGCGAAACTTTGCAGCGCAACGACTGCGGACTTTTGTCCACACTGGCTTTGGTACATAAGGAACAACGGTCATTTGCTTTGGATGGCGGAATTTATATTTCAGGAGCGGCGGTCAAATGGCTCCAGAGAGGTCTCAAAATTATTAAAAATTCATCCGAGGCGGACAAAATGGCATTGTCGGTTGAAGATAATGCAGGGGTATATTTTGTTCCGGCATTCACCGGTCTTGCAGCGCCATATTGGGATTCTTATGCGCGAGGTATGATGATTGGCATAACCGGAGGTTGCACAGATGCACATATTGCCCGTGCAACACTTGAGGCCATTGCCTATCAAGTTAAAGATATTTTTGATTTAGTTGGAAAAACCACGGGAATAACCACAAAATCAATGCGTGCCGATGGCGGAAGTACAGCAAGCAAGTTCCTGATGCAGTTTCAGGCAGACCTTTTGGGTATTCCTGTTGAACTTCCGGCTATAACCGAAACAACAGGCCTTGGGGCGGCATATCTTGCGGCCTTGGGAATGGGCGAATTTTCGTCCCTTGAAGAAGTTTCGTCTTTGTGGCGCCCGAGCGTATGCTATGAACCCAAAATGGGCGAGGATGAAAGAATGTTCCTTATGGATAAATGGCACAGAGCAGTCGAAAGGGCAAGAGACTGGGCGGATAAATGATAAAAAAAACAGTTCCTTAATTTTAAGGAACTGTTTTTTGTTGTTAAAAGTTAATTTGCAATGATAACTTTGATGTTGTTTTCATCAAAAAGCTTCATCATCTCTTCGCTTATAGGGTTTTTGTCGTCAGTTATTATTTTGTCAACAATATCAAGACCTGCGAAGCGGTATATTGATGGCTTGCCGATTTTTCGGCTTTCTGCCACAAGAATAACCTGAGAGGCACATTCTGTCATCTTTGCAGCGCTGTAACCCTCTTCGGGTTCGGTGCACATAAGACCGCTTTCGCAAATACCCGTGGCACCAATAAAAACAACGTCTGAATGGTAGTTTGAAATCTGGTCGGAAACACTTGGCCCAAAGGAAAAATGCTCTTTTGTATTTAAAAGCCCACCAAAAAGGGTAATCTTTCCGCCAAAATCGCCGCTATGCTCGAGCTCGCTTAAAATCTCACATATTGGCAGAGAATTGGTAAGTACCTTTATGTTTTTTTATGTACATTGCTCGCTACGGCTTCGACAGTACTTCCGGTTGAAAAGGAAACAACCTGATTGCTGGAAATAAACTTTTGTGCAGTCCTTCCAATAAGATGTTTTACTTTACTGTTGGAATCCTTTCGCTGACGATAATTCGCTTCTGCCAGAACAGAAACCGTTGGAATAGCGCCGCCGTGAACCTTTGTAAGTATATTTTCTTTGCAAAGCACATTTATGTCGCGTCTTATGGTTTCAATAGATACACCGAGCTCCTTTGCGGCCTTGCTGATGGTGATTTCTCCTTCTTTTATTGCCATGTGCTCAATCGCTTTTTGTCGTGCATTTGTAAGCATAATCTGTTCCCCTTAGAAAAACATACTATTATTATACCACCCAACAAAAAATATGTCAATGTTATCCAAAAAAGTGTTGACTTTTGACAAGAAATGTTGTATAATTTTGATATTCGAATAGTTTAGGAGGAATTTATTTTGAAGACAGATGTTTTGGTAATCGGTGCCGGTGCTGTGGGCACCGCGATTACACGTGAACTTTCAAAATACAACATTGATGTTATTTGTGTTGATAAAAGAGAGGATGTGGGCGGAGATTGTTCAAAGAGCAATTCCGCGATTATACATACAGGTTATGATGCCAGCCCCGGCAGTCTTGAGTCTGAGCTGGTGGTTTCGGCAAACCCGGCTTATGACAAGCTTTGTGAGGACCTTGACATTCCTTTTTCAAGAATAGGTGCAATTCTGCCTGCTATTACTGATGAGCAGTTTGCAAAGCTTCCTGAAATCAAGGAAAAGGCTATGAAGAATAAGGTTTATGATGTTGAGTACCTTACCCGTGAACAGCTTCTGGAAATGGAACCTGAGCTCAATAATGATGTAAAGGGCGGACTTTATATTCCTCGTGAAAGTATTATTGACCCGTTTTTGTTCGTTGTTGCAATGGCTGAAAATGCGGTTGCAAATGGAGCCAAGTTTTTGCTTTCCACTGAGGTTACCGGCATAAAAACCGAGAACGGAAAAATTTGCGGTGCTGAAACAACAGCCGGATATATCGAAGCACAGTATATTATAAATGCAGCGGGCCTTTTTTGTGATGATGTGGCGGCTATGGTTGGAAAAAATGATTACTATGTGAATCCAAGAAAGGGTCAGTTCTATATTCTCGACAAGAATACCTCCTGCAAGGTTAATCATATAGTTTTGCCTATTCCAACAAAGCTCACAAAAGGAAAGCTTATGTGCCCGACAATACACGGCAATATGCTTGTTGGTCCCACTGCTGAAGATTTGACAGACAAATATGACAAGTCAACAACAAAGGAAGGTCTTGACAGCATCCGTGAAGATGTTTCAAAGCTTATTCCAAATGTTCGTCTTGGTGACACAATAACACAATATTCCGGTCTTCGTGCAAACAGAAATCCTGAGGGACTCCATATTGATACATACGAGGATTTGTACGGTTATGTGAATTTGTCGGGTGTTCGTTCAACCGGTCTTACGAACTCAATATCTGTGGGAAGCTATGTTGCTATGCTCCTCAAAAATATGGGCTTTGAGATGGTATGGAAAGAGAACTTCATATCAAAGCGTAAGGGAATTTCCCGTTTCCATGAACTCAGTCGTGAGGAACAGGATAAACTCATAAAGGAAAACCCGCTTTATGGAAATGTTGTATGCAGATGCGAGACAATTACCGAGGGCGAAATAGTGGATGCTATTCATTCACCGATTCCTGCAAGAAGTGTGGATGCAATAAAACGCAGACTTCGTGCCGGTATGGGAAGATGTCAGGGTGGTTTCTGCGGACCAAAGGTTCTTGAAATTCTGGCAAGAGAGCTGGGTTGTGAAACATCGGAAATATGCAAGAACAATGAAAAGTCATATATGGTTTGCGGAAAGGTGAAATAAGGAGGCGTTTTATTATGTACGAAATATCATATGATGTTGCCATAGTAGGCGGTGGTCCTGCAGGTCTTGCCGCAGCTGCAGCAGCAAAAAAAGAAGGGGCAGAAAAGGTCCTCATTATTGAACGTGACGAGACTTTGGGAGGAATATTGCAGCAGTGCATACATCCCGGATTTGGACTTAAACTTTTCAAGGAAGAGCTTACCGGTCCTGAATATTACGGAAGATTTGTTGATGAAGTGAAAGAACTGGGCGTTGAAACTTTGATGAATAGCATGGTTCTTGAAATAGAAGAAAATACTGTTGTATGTATGAACAAAGAACATGGCATCACAAACGTGAATGCAAAAAGTATAGTTCTTGCCATGGGTTGCCGTGAGCGTACACGTGCAAACATTATGATTCCGGGCACTCGTCCTGCGGGAATTTATACTGCAGGCTCTGCACAAAGACTTATGAACCGCCAGAACGAAATGGTGGGCAAAAAGGTTGTTATTCTGGGCTCGGGTGATATTGGAATGATCATGGCAAGACGAATGACACTTGAGGGCGCAAAGGTTGTTGCTGTGGTTGAGCTTAATAACTTCCTTGCGGGTCTTACTCGAAATAAGGTTCAGTGTCTTGACGATTTTGGCATTCCCCTTATGCTTTCACATACAATCACAAATATAAAAGGAAATGACCGCGTTGAAGGTGTGGTTGTTTCAAAAGTTGATGAGGCTACTAAAAAAGTTATTGAGGGCAGTGAACAGTTCTTTGAATGTGATACGCTTCTTCTTTCTGTGGGACTTATTCCTGAAAATGAGCTTACGAGAAAAGCCGAGATTGAAATAAGCCCCATCACAAACGGCCCTGTAGTAAATCAGTATATGCAAACGAGTATCCCGTCTGTTTTTGCCTGCGGAAACGTTGTTCACGTAAACGACCTTGTTGACAATGTTTCAACTGAAAGTGCTATTGCAGGTGCGTCTGCGGCAAAATTTGCAAAGGGTGAGCTTGACTGCAGCGAAGAAATTGTTGTCAAAACCGGTGAAAATGTGCGGTATGTTTGTCCTCAAAAGGCTGTCAGCGGTGGTGGAAAAGTGGATTTTTATTTCCGCGTTATGGCACCAAAGGGTGCAAGCGTCATAGCTGCAAAAGACGGTGACAAAGTTTTGTGCAGCCGAAAGGCAATAAAGGTAAACCCTGGTGAAATCGAAAAAGTAACGGTTGATATTGACGGCGTCAGTGAAATTGTTATTGAATCATGCGAGGCGTAATATAGGAGGGAAATTAAAATGGAAAAAGAGATAATTTGTACCGTTTGTCCCACCGGTTGCATTATGCACGTTGTGGGAACTGAAAAAGAAATAGAATCTATTGAGGGATACACTTGTCCCCGTGGAAAAAAATACGGTGAGGCAGAATTTTTGGCTCCCGTAAGAATTCTCACCTCGACTGTGAAATCAAACGAGGGAAGACTTATTCCTTGCAGAAGCAAAGAACCGCTGCCAAAGGATAAAGTTCTTGAATGTATGGAGGTTCTTCGCGGTATAACAGTAGTGCTTCCTATCAAACGCGGTGATAGTATTGTTGCTGATATTTTGGGCACAGGTATTGATATAGTAGCTACAGGTGAATAAGTATTAACAAAAATGGCAGGCAGATGGCCTCAAAATCTGCAAATTCAAAAAAAGAGAGGTAGAAAGTATGAAAAAAGTTATTAGTTTGATTCTTGCACTTGCAATGCTTGCTGGAATGACAGTTGCGTTTACCGGTTGCGACGGAGGAAATCAGGCGAAA
>JAZQUY010000010.1:0-8426 GCA_045631525.1 Clostridia bacterium | reverse complement strand
GGCAAGAACTTCGCCTTTGTAAATCCAAACCTTTACGCCAAGCTTACCATAGGTTGTATCAGCTTCAGCAAAGCCATAATCAATGTCAGCTCTGAGTGTCTGAAGCGGAATTGTACCCTCGTGATACTGTTCTGTACGAGCGATTTCTGCGCCGCCTACACGACCTGAAACTGCTGTCTTGATACCTTTTGCACCAAGCTTCATTGTTCTTGTCATGCACTGCTTCATAGCTTTTCTGAAAGAAATACGTCTTTCGAGCTGTGATGCAATGTTTTCAGCAACGAGCTGTGCACACAAATCAGGTGTTTTTACCTCGATTACATTGAGGATAACTGATTTTCCTGTAAGTGTTTCAACATCCTTCTTGAGCTTGTCGATTTCACTGCCGCCTTTACCGATAACAATACCGGGCTTTGCAGCGTGGATAGAAAGACGGATTTTGTTTGCGAATTTTTCAATTTCGATTTTGTCAACTCCGGCAAGGAAAAGCTTTTTCTTAAGAAAAGCTCTGAGCTTGTAGTCTTCTACAAGATTGTCGCCGTAGCTCTTTTTGTCAGCGTACCAACGTGAATCCCAGTCTTTAATAATACCAACTCGGATACCGTGGGGATTAACCTTCTGACCCATGCTAAATTACCTCCTTTTTGAAAGATTATTCCTTTTCCTTAAGTTTCAAAGTAATGTGACTTGTCTTTTTGTTGATTCTGAATGCGCGGCCCTGAGCTCTAGCCTGAACTCTCTTAAGTGTGGGGCCCTGATCAGCAAATACTTCTGAAACATAAAGATTTTCAACGTTCATATTGTAGTTGTTCTCAGCGTTTGCCATAGCAGACTTGAGAAGTTTTTCAACTACAGGACTTGCAGCCTTTGGTGTGTTCTTGAGAATACCAAGTGCAACGCCAACGGGCTTGTTTCTGATTAAATCTATAACTATACGCACCTTTCTGGGAGCGATGCGTACATGAGTTACTTTTGCAACTGCTTCCATTGTATAAAGCTCCTTTCTTATTGATATCACAAAGATTTATTTGTGATTATAAAATCCAAAAGATTACTTGGAAGTTTTAGCACCTGCATGACCTTTGTAAGTTCTGGTTGGAGCAAATTCTCCAAGCTTATGACCAACCATATCCTCAGTTACATAAACCGGAACATGTTTTCTGCCGTCATAAACCGCAATTGTATGTCCAACCATTTCAGGAAATATAGTAGATGCTCTTGACCATGTTTTAATAACGACTTTTTCGTTTTTCTCGTTCATTGCTACGATTTTTGCAATGAGCTTCGCATCAACGAAAGGTCCTTTTTTAATACTACGACCCATGAAATGACCTCCTTAAATTTATTTAGCGTTACGACGCTTAACGATGAACTTGTCAGTCTTGTTCTTCTTGTCTCTTGTCTTAAAGCCAAGAGCAGGTTTACCCCAAGGAGTAACAGGTGAGGGTCTACCGATAGGTGACTTACCTTCACCACCACCGTGAGGATGGTCGTTCGGGTTCATAACAACACCACGAACTGTGGGTCTGAAGCCCATATGACGCTTTCTGCCGGCTTTACCAAGGTTGATGTTTTCAAAATCTGTGTTACCAACCTGACCGATGGTTGCACGACAATCAAGTCTTACAAGTCTAACTTCACCGGAAGGAAGTCTTACCTGTGCATAGCCGTTTTCTTTAGCCATAAGCTGCGCGAATGTGCCTGCACTGCGAACCAACTGTCCGCCCTTGCCGGGATAAAGCTCAATGTTGTAAATAAGTGTACCAACAGGGATATCTGAAACGAGCAATGTGTTTCCGGGTTTGATATCTGCACCCTTACCTGAAACAACTACGTCACCTTTCTTGAGTGAGAGAGGAGCGATGATGTATGTCTTAACTCCGTCTTCATACTGAAGAAGTGCGATGTTTGCGCTTCTGTTGGGATCGTATTCGATTGAGAGAACTGTTGCGGGCATATTGTCCTTATTTCTCTTGAAATCGATTACTCTGTATTTTCTTTTTGTACCGCCGCCACGGTGTCTAACTGTTATTCTGCCGTATGAGTTACGACCAGCTTTCTTAGGAAGAGGACGAAGGAGTGATCTCTCGGGAGCCACTTTATCGATTTCTTCAAATGTAGAAACAGTCATCTGACGCAGCGAAGGTGTTGTAGGATTATATTTTCTAATTCCCATTTTTACATCTCCTTAATCTACGATTTTTCGTGTCGATTAGTTCTCGAACAACTCGATTGTCTTGCTGTCAGCGGTAAGCTTTACGATAGCTTTCTTCCAGTCAGCTCTTTTGCCGATGTGAACGCCCATGCGCTTAACTTTTCCGTCATAGTTGATGGTTGTTACTTTCTGAACTTTTACCTTGAAGATTTCTTCAACAGCTTTCTTAATCTGGATTTTGTTAGCAGATTTTGCTACTTCAAAAGTGTACTTCTTTTCTGCAACGCCTTCCATACTCTGTTCTGTAATGATAGGTCTTTTGATAATATCATGAGATGTCATATTCATTATGCGTACACCTCCTCAAGTTTTAAAGCTGCATCCTTTGTGATGATGCACTTTGTGTGTCCAAGCACCTCGTATGTGTTGATTGCGCCAACAAATGTTGTATCAACGCCTTCGATGTTTCTTGCTGAAAGAACAACGTTTTTGTCATTGTCAGCGAGAACGATAAGTGCCTTTTCTGTTACGTTGAGATTTTTGAGAATCTCTGCCATGCGGCTTGTCTTGATTTCATCAAGGTTGAGACTATCAAGAACAATAATTTCGCTGTCTGCAACCTTTGAAGAAAGTGCTGAGCAAAGAGCAAGTCTTCTAACTTTCTTATTAACTGAGTATCTGTAGTCTCTGGGCTTGGGACCGAGCGCTACGCCACCGCCAACCCACTGTGGAGCACGGATACTACCCTGTCTTGCACGGCCTGTGCCTTTCTGTCTCCAGGGCTTGATTCCGCCGCCGCTTACTTCTGTACGAGTCTTTGTGCTCTGTGTGCCCTGTCTCTGGTTTGCGAGGTAGTTAACAACTACTTCGTGCATAATGTCAGCTCTGACTTCTGCGCCAAACACTTTTTCGTTTAATTCTATATCACCGACTTGCTTGCCGTCTGTGTTATATAATGCTACTTTTGGCATATCTTATATCCTCCTCTCCGCGATTAGGCGTTAGCCTTAACTGCGTTTTTAACCACCAGCAATCCGCCCTTAGGTCCGGGAACACTTCCCTTAACCAAAAGAAGGTTGCGTTCTGTATCAATCTTCACAAGACTGAGGTTCTGGATTGTAACCTTGTCAACACCATAATGTCCGGGGAGCTTTTTGCCCTTGAACACACGTGAAGGTGATGAACAAGCACCAAGTGAACCGGGTCCTCTGTGATAGTGGCTACCGTGAGTCATAGGACCTCTGTGTGTGCCCCATCTCTTGATTGTGCCAGCGTATCCGTGACCTTTGCTTGTGCCTGTAACGTCAAGAATTTCGCCTGCTTCGAAAATGTCAACTTTGATTTCGTCGCCAACATTCATATCGCTAGCTGCATCAAGCTTGAACTCTCTGAGGTATCTCTTTGGAGCAACGCCTGCTTTAGCAAAGTGACCTTTCATAGGCTTGTTTACATTCTGTTCTTTTTTGTCTTCGAAACCAACCTGAACAGCAACGTAACCGTCAACTTCGGCTGTTTTCTTCTGAACTACACTGCAGGGACCTGCCTGAATAACAGTAACAGGAATGAGTGTACCGTCTTCTGCAAAAATCTGAGTCATACCAAGCTTTTTGCCTAAGATTGCTTTTTTCATAATTTTTTCCTCCTATTCACACGCATCGGTTTGAATTCAAACATACATGCGGGTTATTGGTTGACAAATTCTTTGCCAACATGACCAAAATTTTTTCTGCCGAAAACTCAAACTAGATCTTGAGTTCGATGTCAACACCTGCCGGCAAGTCAAGGTGCTTAAGTGCGTCAATTGTCTTGGCGTTGGGAGCCAAAACGTCGATCAATCTCTTGTGAGTTCTGAGTTCGAACTGCTCACGGCTGTCCTTGTACTTGTGAACCGCTCTGAGGATTGTAACGACTTCTTTCTTTGTAGGAAGCGGGATAGGTCCTGAGACTTTCGCTCCTGTTCTCTTGGCTGTTTCAACAATCTTTTCAGCGCTCTGGTCGATAAGATTGTGGTCATAAGCCTTAAGTCTGATTCTGATCTTCTCTGCTGCCATGATGTACCCTCCTTCAAAATTTACTTTTGATTTTTCCGCTGTGCCGGGCGTTTCGCACAGCTAAATAATAAAACCCGAACCATATTCTGCTTTTACAAAGCTGCGGTTTCGGGGCGCAAACACAACACAACCCGAGCTCACCAGCATACTGAGCCCGAAATTTTTGCTGTATTCAATATGAAAGTGTGACCTTCCGCCCTGTTTTGAAAACCGGACAATCTCCTCCGAAATTTCCAAACCCCAGATAAATCAAGGGTTTGCTACCTCCGGAATCATCGTATGTCTTTGTCACGCCTTAGTATTATACTATAATGACAATAAATTGTCAACCTTTTTTTGAAAAAATTTTACCTAAAACAATTTGTGTCCCTAAGTTTTATTTTTTCCATAATTCTTGACCGTTCCTGACGGCTCATTTCTATTTTATAAAAATCCAACAAAGCCTCTTCACGTATCCTCTCCATCTCTTCTATTTTTTCAGTAATTGTATTAAGAAGCTTGCAAAAAAGGTCTTCATACTTATCCATAGGGATTCTCCTTCAAATAAAAAAGTGTGCTCCAAGAGGAACACACTGAAAAAGTGTAATCCCTCATTGCTGCGACACAATCTTCACCGCCATGGTATGAGTGAATAGAGAAAACACCTTTTACCAAAGTATTTTCCCATGGCAGCCAAAAATATATTCGATTGTGTCGCAGCATTATTATACCACAATCTTTTTAAAATTACAATATGTTTTTTATTCCAGGGGGAATTATTCCCCCTGCCCCCTCTGCCGCGTTTTCGTCTTGGACATCTGTAATTGCTCAGCCCAAGCCAAAGGCACAACCATTCAGAAAAACAAACCCATTGTTTGCCTCATTAAATCGGCGGCACCAGCAGATGTAAATGTGCCGCCGATTTTTGCACCTTTGTTTGGCATTCGCAAACAGCTGTCACTCACCTCAAACTAAAGCGGAATATTTGCTGGGGTATTCCCCTGACGTGCTAAACACCCTCAAGGACGGACTCCGAAAAACTGCTTTTGAAAAGTCGAGTCGCAGATGTTTGTGAAGATTTTTTTGTTTTAGTGAAAAACGGCAGACATCAGTTCCCTTTTTCGTCTGCCGTTTTTAGCGAGTGCGTTCAATATATATTGAACTTCCGAGCGTCAGCAAAACAGAAAAAGATGAACAGTTACATCTGCCGAGACTTTGATAGCAGAGAAGGGGTTCAAGGGGAACATTTCCCCTTGAGAAAACCTTATAGATGTCCGATGCGAAAACGCGGCAAAGGGGGTTCAAGGGGCCGAGCGTCCCCTTGAAAAAACAAGATTCTGAATAGAATAACCCTTGAGGGAATGGTCAAGAGGATTACCCTCTTGACTTTTTTTCTTCCTATATATATAATATATCTATATATATCTATCGATTTTATCAATTGAAAGGCGTGACAAAAATATGAAATATATAGTTATCCTTTGTGACGGTGCGGCGGATACGCCCGTTCCCGAGCTTGGAAACAAAACACCCCTTGAGGTGGCAAAAAAGCCAAACATCGATAACCTTGCCTCCATGGGCGAGATGGGTATGGTAACCACTGTTCCCTCAAATCTCCCACCAGGTAGCGACGTTGCAAACCTTGCGGTCTTTGGCTATGACCCCCAAAAGTATTATACAGGCCGTTCACCCCTTGAAGCTCTTTCAATGGGTGTGCATCTTGAACTCACTGACACTACCTTCCGCACAAACCTCGTGACACTGTCAGAAGACGAGCCCTACGAAGAAAAAATCATGGTGGACTATAGCTCGGATGAGATCACAACCGAGGAATCCTCTCAACTAATCAAAGCCGTGAACGACGCACTCAAAACAAACGAATACGAATTCTTCAGCGGCATCAGCTACCGTCATCTTTTGGTGTGGCACAACAAGGAAAACAATTTTTCCCTTACACCACCCCACGACATTTCCGACCGAAAGATTACAGAATATCTTCCAAAAGACGAAACACTCCTTGCTCTCATGAAAAAGAGCTATGACATTTTGAAAGACCATCCTGTGAACCTTGCCAGAAAAGAACGCGGTCTTCGCCCTGCAAACTCCATCTGGATTTGGGGCAACGGAACAAAGCCAAACCTTGCTACCTATGCTGACCTTTATGGCATAAAAGGCACTGTGGTTTCAGCCGTTGACCTTATCAAAGGTATTGGTACAGGTGCAGGTCTTGAAATAGTTGATGTTATAGGAGCAACAGGAAATGTGCATACTAACTTTGACGGCAAGGCGGAAGCTGCCATAAAGGCACTTCGCAGCGGCTCAGACTTTTTGTATGTACACCTTGAGGCTCCTGACGAAGCAGGTCACAGACGCGAAATTGAAAACAAGGTGAAAGCCATTGAGCTGATTGACCAAAAAATTGTAGCACCCATTCTTGATGCACTCTGCGAAGACGGTGAGGAATTTTCTATGTTGATTATGCCCGACCACCCCACACCACTTGCAATCAAAACGCATACTTCTGACCCCGTGCCGTATATAATATATAAAAGCGGCACAGCTATCCAGGGAAGCCCCACCTCTTACACCGAGGCAAACGCAAAGAAAACAGGCATCACAGTGGAACATGGCTACACCCTTATGGAAAAGCTCTTGGGAAAATAACTTTTTGCCGCAAAAGGAGAACCTGCGGTGAAAACAGAAAAAGTTATAAAATATACATTAACACTTGCAGGAATAGCCCTTGGGCTGTTCCTGTTTCCTTTTTTGCTGAAACTTTTTGCGCCCTTTGTTGTGGCATTTATTGTGGCAACCCCATGTCAGAGAATTGTCAAAAAGCTTGAAAGTAAATTTCATGTAAGTCGCAGTATCAGTTCCGCAATTATCTCGGCGCTTATTGTGGCATTAGGCACAGGTGCCGTTCTCTTTTTATCCTTTCAGCTTTTTTCTCAGGCAAAAAATCTGATTACCACCTTGCCTGCCGCAATCCGTTCCTTTCAAGACCGGCTTTCACTTTTAACAGAAAAATATAACGTCTTTCGCCTCAGCCTTTCCCCTGACGTTACAACCTTTCTTGATAAAATTTCAGGGAATTTTGCGGCTTATTCGAGAGAATTATCCTTACGAGTGACCTCTGCGGCACTGGATGCCGCCAAGAGCTTTGCAGGGGCACTTCCCAATATGGCACTTTTTATTGTAATGTTTATCCTTGGGACATTTTTCTTTACCAAAGACTATAATCTCATTACAAACTTTCTCCACGAGCTTTTCCCTAAAAAAGCCATAAAGGTGCTGTCAAAAACCAAAGGCTTTCTCACCCACGCTTTTTCTTCATATTTAAAAGCACAGCTGATTCTGATGTCTTTGACCGCTGTTTTAGTTTCGGTTTGTCTTTGGATTATAGGAAAGGATTATGCCCTTTTGTGGGGACTTATCTGCGGACTTGTTGACGCTCTTCCATTTTTTGGCACAGGAATAATCCTTATTCCATGGTCCCTCGCCTCCCTTGCATACGGGGATATATATTCTTTTGCGGCGCTCCTTATCATTCAGGTGCTGGTCTTTATCGTACGCCAACTGGCAGAACCCAAAATCGTCAGTCAGCAAATCGGCATACATCCCATTCTCACCCTTATAAGCGTATATGTGGGACTCCGTTTCTTTGGCATAGCAGGAATGATACTGGCCCCAGTTATCACTTTGTTACTTGTAAACTTTTATGTCTCCTACAAGGAACATTCTTTTGGTGAATAATAAAGCATCTTAAAAAATTTTTATTTTCCTATTGACAACCGCTATCTTTTGTGGTAACATAGAAAGGTCCCAAGCGGGACAAGCATATGGCGGTATAGCTCAGTTGGCTAGAGCATACGGTTCATACCCGTAGTGTCACTAGTTCGAATCTAGTTACCGCTACCACCCTTTAAAACCCGTGTTTTATACACGGGTTTTGTACAAGGGAACAAAATTTCATATGGCTCCTTGGTCAAGTGGTTAAGACTCCGCCCTCTCACGGCGGCTACAGGGGTTCGAATCCCCTAGGAGTCACCAAAAAAACAAGTTCCGTCTGGAACTTGTTTTTTCTTTTGTTTTTATATTCATAACAGATGCAGTATATTTTCGATGAAATATTACGTCTTATCAAACCATTCACTCGATACCCATCTAAACATATTTTAATTTTCTTTTTGAGAACCTGTGGGACTAACTATACTGTATCCAACATTGACAAGATGGTCAGC